>CAVSVS010000016.1:0-162152 GCA_963731405.1 uncultured Acidobacteriaceae bacterium
TATGGGACGGAAACGAAGGAAGTCCGCGATCTGCTGCGCAGAGCTATTGCCGACAGTATCGATAGGATCTGGCCGGAGGAACGAACCCCTTCAAAACTGGGAGTGCCGCCCACCGGCTCGGAAGCTCTCATTGACAAGATTCAGGAACTGTCGCCGAAGGACGACAGGCAGCGCGCACTCCAAGCCCAAGCGTTGAGTGCGGCGGCTGGTCTCATCCAAACCCGCTGGTTGATGTACGAACAGGGAACCAACTCGGTTTCTGTCCCTATGCTTGTGATCTTGATTTTTTGGCTGGCTGCGCTCTTCACCAGCTTCGGGCTGTTCGCACCTCGCAATGCAACCGTTCTCAGCGCCTTGCTCGTCGCCGGGGGCGCAGTTTCTGGCGCGATCTTTTTGATATTGGAGATGTATGCGCCTTTCGGCGGACTGATTAAGCTCTCGAGTACCCCGCTGCGCGCGGCTCTTACGCAGCTTGGCCAGTAACCGTGCGTGCTCAAACAAAATTGCGTTCGCTCCCCCTAACTCACCATGTGTCGGTACGGATGCCCTAAAGCTCCGCAGTATGGATCTCAGCTGTCGCAATGTCACCATATCTCCATCGACCACGGTCAAAACGTGAGACCAGCCGCATTTCTTCGTGCTCCCTACGAGTGCCTGTGACCTGTATCTATTGACAGTGGCCGGACCGTATCGGGCGCACTACGCTGTGTAATTCCAATCAAAGACTAAGGAGCGCGACATGACACAAGAACAGATCCGTTTGCAGGAATCCCCAAAGGGCACCTCTAACTGGAAGAAATGGGGTCCCTACCTCAGCGAACGACAGTGGGGAACGGTGCGCGAGGATTATAGCGAAGGGGGTGACGCCTGGAATTTCTTCACTCACGATCACGCCCGCTCGCGCGCCTACCGCTGGGGTGAGGACGGCATCGCCGGTATTTCCGATGACAAACAGCACCTCTGCTTCGCGCTGGCCCTGTGGAACGGGAAGGACGCCATCCTGAAGGAGCGACTCTTCGGCCTCACCAACAGCGAGGGCAACCACGGCGAGGACGTGAAGGAATATTACTTCTACCTCGACAGCACGCCGACGCATTCCTACATGAAGTACCTCTACAAGTACCCGCAGGCGGCCTTTCCTTACCTCGATCTGGTGGAAACGAACCGACGTCGTTCCAAAGACGAGATGGAGTACGAACTGCTCGACACCGGCGTCTTCAAAGACGACCGCTACTTCGACATCTTTGTGGAATATGCCAAAGACGGCCCGGAAGACATCCTGGTGCGAATCACCGCCGCCAACCGCGGTCCCGAGGCAGCAGAATTGCATCTGTTGCCGACACTATGGTTCCGAAACGACTGGTCGTCATGGATTGCGGAATCAAATAGGGCCTCGAAGAAACCGAATCTCCAACAGATCAAGGCAACTGCGGGTACCACTGCCGTTGCGGCAGAGCATCCGCTATTGGGTGACTTCATCCTTTCCTGCGAAGGGGAGGTGCCACTGCTCTTTACCGAGAACGAAACCAACCACGAGCGGCTTTTCCACGGACAAAAGAACGAGAGCCCCCACGTCAAGGACGGCATCAACGACTGCGTCGTGCAAGGTAAGCAGGGCGCGGTGAACCCCGGCAAACAAGGCACCAAGGTCGCGGCCAACTACCGGGTCAATATCGGCGCCGGTCAGAGCAAAGTGATTCGACTGCGCCTCTCCATCAATTCTCCGGAACAAAAAGGCAACCCTTTCGGAAAGCAATTTGATGAGGTCTTCGCTGACCGGCTTCGCGAAGCCGATGAGTTTTACAAGTCGGTCACACCGCCATCGGTGAGTGAAGACGCGGCTAAGGTGATGCGTCAGGCCCTTGCCGGCATGCTCTGGAGCAAGCAGTTCTTCTTCTTCGACGGAGACAACTGGCTGGACGAGCACCACTCCAACCCGCTCCATACCGGATATCGAAATTCCCGGAACTCCGACTGGTATCACATGCTGAACGAGGACATCATCTCCATGCCCGACAAGTGGGAGTACCCATGGTACGCGGCTTGGGACCTGGCGTTCCACACGCTCCCGCTCTCGATTGTGGATCCCGACTTCGCCAAAGACCAGATGGGCCTGATGCTCCGCGCCTCCTACCTGCACCCCAACGGCCAGATGCCTGCCTACGAGTGGAACTTCAGCGACGTGAACCCTCCGGTCCACGCCTTTGCCACTCTCTTTCTGCACCGCACCGAGCAGGCCTTGCGCGGCGAGACGGACGTCGATTTCCTCAAGTCGGCGTTCAACAAGCTGCTGCTGAACTTCACTTGGTGGGTGAACCGCAAGGACCGCTTCGGCAAGAATGTTTTTGAGGGCGGCTTCCTCGGTCTCGACAACATCGGCATCTTCGACCGGAGCGCTCCGCTTCCCACCGGCGGCCATCTGGAGCAGGCCGACGGCACAGCTTGGATGGCCCTGTTCAGTCAGAACATGCTGGAACTCGCGTTCGAGATCAGCACACACGACTCCACCTACGAGCCTATGCTCACGAAGTTCGCTGAGCACTTCTTCTACATCGCCTCAGGCATGAACCGATCCGGTCAGGACGGCATGTGGGACGAGGAGGACGGCTTTTATTACGACATCTTGCGGCTTCCCGATGGCAGCGCTACGCGGCTCAAGGTTCGCTCCATGGTGGGGCTCCTGCCCTTGTGCGCTACAACTGTCGTCGAAAAGTGGCAGCGGGAGCGTGTTCCGCTGGCGGTGGCTGCGATACAGGATCGCCTGCGCCGGATACCCGAACTGCGGGAGACCATCCACCCCACGGGACCGGGTCATTTCGGCGTGGCGGAACGGGGGGTGTTGGCTCTGGTCAACCCGGAGCGGCTCCGCAGGATCCTTACGAAAATGCTCGACGAGAACGAGTTCCTAAGCCCCTACGGCATCCGCTCGCTCTCCAAGTTCCACGAAACGCACCCGTATGTCTTCAATGTCGGGGGCCAGGAATACCGGGTGGACTATCTGCCCGCGGAGTCGAATACTGGCATGTTCGGCGGCAACTCCAACTGGCGGGGACCGATATGGATGCCTGTGAACGCGCTCATCCTCCGGGCGCTGCAGAACTTCTATCTCTACTACGGCGACAACTTCAAGATCGAATGTCCTACCGGTTCAGGGAAGATGATGAACCTCTTTGAGGTGAGCAAGGAGATCGCCGATAGGCTCGCCCGGATCTTCACCTGTGACGAGCACGGCAGGCGACCTGTCTACGGCGGTACGGAGAAGTTCCAGAGCGATCCCCACTGGCGCGATCACATCCTCTTCTACGAGTATTTCCACGGCGACAACGGTGCCGGGTTGGGCGCTAGTCACCAGACCGGTTGGACCGGGCTGGTGGCCAAGATGATCCAGCTCTACGGCGTTCTGGATGCCAAGCGGGCATTAGAAGGTGGCAAGCAGGCCGCGTTCGCTCGGGACACCAGCAAAGCGGAGGTTGCAGAGCGCGGCGTTTTGTTCACTACGTAAGTTACAAGAGCCTGTCGAGAGGGGGGCGAACGACCTCCCCTTCGCCAACTATTGCAAAATCGCGATAGCACAAGTTCGCGCTTTCCTTTCGCCTATCTGGGTAAGCAGAAAGAAGGAGGTCCGAATGAAACCGGGACGTGTCATCTACTATCTCGCGGTTCTCTTCATGAGCATGATCACGCTCTGTGGCTGTCAAGATCTGGTTCCACACGACGCGCCGAGCTTACTCGATCCAAAGTTTCAGCGCTCAGAGGTCGTCGGCATTTTGGCGGGGTTTGGAACGACCTTTGCCGCTGTGCCCGACTTGGTCGCCATGCTCAAGCGGCGGTCAGGTGCGGGCATGAACCCACGGATGACGGCAATCATGGGTGCCTTTCAGGTTCTTTGGGTTTATTACGGCTTGCTGATTCTTTCGCGTCCAGTGATCGCATGGAACGTGATCGCGGTGTTGACCAATTTCCTAAGTGTCGGCGCGTACTTTCATTTCGTCCGCAAAGAAAAAGCCGAACCGAAGAGCGTGGTTGGGAGTTGACGGAACGGAAGGGACTTCCGCTAGTTGACGTAAACTCCCCATTACGCGTGCGCCGTGGAAAGGCGCTGGACGACTGCGGGTGAAAGTCCCGCCCGGGAACTAGGTTCGCTCCACCCGGAAGCAATCAGAGCGGCGGCGGAGGAAACGAAGCCGCCGGAGCCTCTGGTGTAGAGGGTCACTTAGGTGACTTGGCGAGCATGTAGGCCGTAACGTGCAGTGAACGCTGAGCAGGCCTCGAAACGATTAACGCAGGAGCCAGCCCGCCGTGTAATCGGGATGGCCGCCGCTGAGGGGACAGTACGAGCGAACGAGTTCCAGCAGACCTGCCGGGGTAATGGCGACGGCAAACATGCAAAGTTGACCAGTAGCAACACGGGAAGCCCCAGCGGTGATCGCAGTTTGGATCAACCGGCAACTCGTGAGAGACAGGCTGGGCCGTTTGGGGTGACGGAGAGGCTCGTATGAGCGATGAAGCCGGGTAATGCCGGTCGAGCAAAGGAGCCTCAGTTGAAAGGAAACGCAAGAAGCAACGAAGGCGGAGGGATTGGTGTCGAACCTAACAACCCCAGCAAGCGTTCAGAAATTGCAGACGGCGTTGCACGACAAAGCGAAGGAATCGCCCAGCTTTCGCTTCTATGCTCTGCACGACAAGGTGTATCGTCAGGACGTTTTGACATTCGCCTACGCGTGCTGCAAAGCCAACGGCGGAGCGGCAGGAGTGGACAATCAGACGTTCGAGGACATCGAAACGTACGGAGCAGAGCGCTGGCTGGACGAACTGGCGCAAGAGCTGAAGAATCGAACCTATCAACCACTTCCTGTGCGGCGCGTCTATATACCAAAGCCGGACGGGAAACAGCGGCCTTTAGGAGTGCCCGCTATCCGGGATCGGACAGCGGAAATGGCAGCAGTTCTGGTTCTCGAGCCAATTTTCGAGGCCGATCTACCGCCAGAGCAGTACGCCTATCGGCGAGACCGCAGCGCACTGGATGCGGTAAGACACGTCCATAAGCTGATCAACACTGGCCATGGAGAAATCGTAGACGCAGATCTCAGTTCCTACTTCGATACTCTTCCGCATTCCGAGCTTCTAAAGTCGGTAGCTCGCCGGGTCGTCGACGGAGCGATGCTCCATCTGATCAAGATGTGGCTGGAAGCTCCAGTCGAAGAAACGGACGAGCGTGGAAACAAGCGTCGAAGCACGCGTAATCGGGACCAAGGTCGCGGGAGTCCGCAAGGATCTCCGATCAGTCCGCTGCTGAGTAATCTGTACATGCGTCGGTTCGTGCTTGGCTGGAAGAAATTGGGGCACGAGAAGCGCCTGAGAGCGTACATCGTTAATTATGCCGATGATCTAGTGATCTGCTGTCGCGACAAAGCCGCAGATGCTTTAGTCACGATGCGGGACATGATGACCAGACTGAAGTTGACGGTGAACGAGAAGAAGACGCGGGTCTGTAAGCTACCGGAAGAAGAGTTCGACTTCTTAGGCTATACGTTCGGGCGGTGTTACTCGCCGAAGACGGGACGGGCCTATTTAGGAACGACTCCGTCGAAGAAACGGGTGCAACGCATCTGCAAGGCGATCAGCCAAGAGACCGGACGGAACAAGACCATTCTGGCCCAAGAAACAGTCATTACGACACTCAATCGAATCATGATTGGGTGGGCGAATTACTTTTGTCTGGGACCGGTTTGGAAAGCCTATCACGCAGTGGAACGACACACTTGCAGAAGGTTTCGCCAGTGGCTGTGCGCCAAACATAAACAGAAGGGAGCTGGTACTAAGCGGTATTCCGCTCACCTCCTGCACGACCAGTTTGGGCTGGTTCGTCTTAATGGACGTACCGTCAGCTTTCCGTGGGCAAGACCGTGAACCTTTCTCCGAGAGCTGGATGCATGAAATGTGCCTGTCCAGTTCGATGAGCGGGAAGAGGAAACAGAACAACGTCAAACCGGACTGAGGCGGCCAGGTGAAAACCTGACCCACTGCCACCGGGAGGCTAAAGCCACTGCGCCTCTTCTCGACTCCACTCATCGTGACTGCTCCCACGCAACGACAGTTTCAGGCGGCAAGTGCGATGTTGAAACGGGCGAAGTCGGAGGTCGTGATGCCATGCAAGGTGCGTAGCTGTTTGATTCTGTTGAGAATCTCGGGATGACACTGGACGGCTCAAATCCGGACACGACGAGCCTGGTGCATGGTCACCTCTCGCGTATTATGCAAGCCCTGCACCGCACTTCAGCGGTTGCTTACATGCTCAACTCGGAGTTCCGCATCATGTACTTCAACCCGGCGTGGAAGCGGTTCGCGGAAGCTAATGGAGCACCACAGCTCACAAGCCAGTCAGTGATCGGGTCTGATCTGTTCGATGTCATTCCGGAAGTTCTCAGGTCGTTTTACTCAGACGCGTTTCGGGAGGTCATGGCTACCGGAAGAGTATGGGAGAAATCATACGAGTGCTCCAGCCCGACGTTGTTTCGGATGTTCCGCATGAGGATTCATCTCGTGAAGCCGCCGGACTGGTTTGTAGTCACCAATTTACTTGCGGCCGAACGCTCACACATGAGAGTGATGCGGAGGGCCGATCCCAACGAGTACATTGAAGCAAATGGCTTCATCACCGTCTGTGCTCACTGCCGCTGTTCAAAACGCATAGACAACCCGGAAGGATGGGACTTCGTGCCGGAATACGTAGAACCAACGCTAAACTACAAAGCCAGAGTCAGCCATGGGTTGTGCCCGGTATGCCTCGCCTACTTTTACCGACTGGAGTAATACCGCATATTAGCCAAAGGTCTCCGAAGGGTTGCGTCACACCCACTGATCGTGGCTGACAGGAAGTCAATTGTTGCAAAATCGCCATTTCAGTGCGCCGGGCTAAACCGGCTTGAAGTAGAGGATGAAAGAGCCTTACGAGAAAGGAGTAGCGATCCGCTCGGCCTCGAGTCTTGCGCTGCTACCGCGAGGGACACAGCGAAGCGTAGACAGAGGATAGGCGGGGTGGGTATTCAGCTCCGAAAAGATGCAACCCGGACGCCGACGCCCTTGTAATGCGCGGAAGGCAACACGAACGGAGACGATAGCGCGAGTCGACGTTTGGTCCGGCGTAGTCGAAGACCCCAGACACGCCTAGAAACTTCAAGCACGAGAACCGGGAGACCTCGCAGACGCCTGCGGCAAAAGTGAGTTGCAGGACGGCGGGAGAAGGCTTAGGCCACACGGCCCGCATGTACGTCTGCGAGGAGTCGGACAGCGGCATAGTACCGATGAATCATTCGAACAACGACGGAAAGCACGTCGGCGGAGAGTGAGGAGGGAAGGCTGCTGATCAAGGAGAACACTCTCCCACTCGACACGTACCCGACATAGAGCGGGACTGCGCGTGTCCCACGGGTGGGCGAGTGTGCGGACAAGCAGCACGCTTGGCCGTTATTCATCTGCGATAAGAGCCGCATGCGCTAATGAGCGCTCGTGCGGATCCGCGCGGGGGGCGATCAGCAATGGTCGTCCCTACCGCGACCTTGTTGATCTCGATCGAGGGTCCGGATCGGCAACCCACAACGCAACCCATAATAGGCCTGACTCGCACGTAGTTGGAAGGACTTACGCAGCCGTCCGCAACCTGCAAGTTGTTGAATGTGCAGGATAGCGACAGACTGAAAAGGCTGGCGTCGGCGGTTCAACTCCGTCCCTGGCCACCATATTTTCAAGGTCCGGCCCGGACACACGGGTAACAGAATGTACCGGCCACATGGGTAACACTTTTGGGCCGAAGGGATTTTCCAGCGGTTCCAAAACTTTGGTCTCCAAATCGAAGTAACCCAGATCATACTCCATAAAACTGACCAACCAGATATCGTCGTGAACCTCGTCGTGAACCTCTTTGATGCCGACCGCCTGTCTGGCAAAGACCTGGCCTTGACAGCGGCTGGCCGCAGATGATCTTCGACAAGCATGTTGGCCGCACGCGGCGGTTTGCCGTCTCTGGGGTAACCCTTAGCCATGCGTGAGTCCCGGGCGGATCAGGGGCAACTCGAAAACTATCGGTCTAAACAATTGCCTATTGTTTCGTGACATTTTCCCGAATCTCTCTCGCGTGCGCGTCATCCATCTAGATATCGACAATAGACAAATCACTTATCACTCTCAATCCATAACCAGAATGCTTGCGTTCAAAAGGAGAAACCATCATGCATCCACGTTTGGAATTAGATAAAGTTGCCCCCGAGGCTCTTAAAGCTGTGCTGCAAGTTTCTGCGTACATCCATAATCATTCCGGCCTGGAACCCACTCTGCTGAATCTGGTCTTTCTACGGGCTTCCCAAATCAACGGCTGCGCGTGGTGCATCGACATGCACACGAAAGATGCTCGTGCTTTGGGAGAAACCGAGCAGCGATTGTACGAGGTCAGTGCGTGGTGGGACGCTCCGTTTTATAGCGATCGAGAGCGGGCTGCGCTGGGATGGGCGGAGGCAGTGACACGAATAGAAGGCCGCGTTTCAGACGAAGTGTACGAGGAGGCAAAGAAACATTTCAGCGACAAGGAACTTGTGAACTTGACCCTGGCCATTACTCAGATCAATGTCTGGAACCGGTTCAACGTCGCGTTTCGGAATGTTGCGGGATCCTACCAACCGAATGTTCGCGAACTGAAGAAGAGCGCGTAATCAGCTTAGATCGCCGGTCTGGAATGCGGTTGTTAACCCGCAGCCAGACCGCGAATCTCTTTCTCGAACGAACTGAGAGATGCGGAACGGAGATCCCGGCTTGATCATCTAGAACATCCTGCACAACAATCCTGAGCTTCTTCCGATTCGGCGTCCTTGCCATCTGAGATGGTCTAGGCGACGGCCAGAAGGCGAGTGCACTTCCAATTTGCTAGGTCTAGGCACTCTCTACCGAGCGTCTCCGCTACCGCTCATCGCCAGCTGGTAAAGGGCTGATAGTGCGTCATCAACAGGATGGTGTTGCGGCTTGCCCGCGGAGTCCAGCTTGTTCCACCTTATGAGGTTCACCGCCACGGACATCTGTCGCTTGCCGTCGGCTCGGATCATGGAGATCGCTCCGGCGCCCCAGACCGTGCCGTCGTGGCCCCAGAACGTGCCGTGGCGAGGAACCTCCATCTTGTGCAGGCCGAGGCCGTAGGTGATCTTTTTCCCCTCCTGCGAAATGACCGGGACCGTGCGCTGCATCTCGCACAGCGACGACTTATTCACAATCTCCCCGGCAAGCAGCAAACCGTAAAAGCCATTGAGATCGGCAACGGTCGATATCAGAGAGGCTGCCGGTCCGACCCAGGACATGTCATACACGCTGTAGCCGCGAGGCGGGTCGATCATGCCGAACCATGCTTCGTACATCTGCGAGTGCGGCCCGCTAATGTGCGGTCCGTCCGGAAATTCGGTGTCCCGGAGTCCCGTGAATGAGCCGGTCTTTTGGTTCATGATGCAGATCGGCATGATCGTCGGATTTGTCACGTCTTATCCGATCAACATATTCTTGATTAACGTAAGGTGGAAAGAGAGGATGCCGCAATACAAGGGCGAGATGAGAAACACGCTGCGAAAACAACATCCAGTGGAACAGCGCGCAGCGTGAAAGGGATGATCACGACTTCAGGCTCGTGGGCGGAAAGCAAGTAGGGGAATCTGGCTGACTAGGCGGAGGCGATCAGGATCGGTCGAACGATATTTCCATCCCACTAACCAGCTAAAACCAGCGCGAACAATCGGAGCAATGAACCTGTTCCGATACTCGTAGCCTCGGATCACCGCTGCCGCCTCTTCTTGACCGAGGAAACGATGCGATGCGGCAAAGTGTTCTGCCCCGACCGTCACTTCCTCGTCGGGCCTCACCTGAATGTTGCGAACCCAATCGGAATCTGGTCCAAAACCATTCGCCACGACGACCTCGGGACCATCCTGCCGGTACTCGACAACCTCCAATACAGTTTGGCGCCGAAGACCCGAACGGCGACCTGTATGAGCCAACAGCAGCAGGCGTTTCCCAAATAGCCATCCGAGGTGCCAGCGATAAAGATATAGAGGAGCTCGAAACAGGTACCACAGCATTCCTTTTTTGCGGATCGTGGACATATCCTAAATATGCTCGCTGTTGTTACAGCTTTGATGCCCAGCAGAGACTGACCGATCAATCTGATTCGCGCGAACCATGAACAATTCGGTACAACGGTGGATTCAAGGATCCAGCTAGCACCTCAAGCCCAAATGTCAGTATTGTGGGATTGCGATCTTGTCAGCAAAGTCGCGACCGACCACGCGATCGGCAATCCATGGAATCCTCATCAGATTCATCATCTGATTCCGCACGAACAGTGAAAGCTTTGATCGGGGGGCAAAGTAACCAGCAAAACGGAGCGCAGCCTGCTGTTTCTTCAGAACAAAGGGACCAAATAATTCCTGGTATCGTCCGAACGCGAGTGCGTAGTCACCTTGGCATCGATGAAGCTCTCCCGCGAGAATATAGGCGGCAATCATCGCTAGCGCCGATCCTTGCCCTGCGAGTAAAGATGGGCAGGAGGCGGCGTCACCAACCAACGTGACACGCCCGCGTGCCCATAGAGACTGTCGCGTGTCCATCCGGATCTGGCTTACGCGGTCGAAATAAAGATCGTTGCTGGCATCAAGCGCATCCAGGATCTGCGGGCACTCCCACCCGCTACTTCCAAAGCGTTTCCTGAGAAGAGCTTTTTGGGCGTGCACATTCTCATTTCCCCGATCCGGTGATTCATCCTCAAATATGAAGAGGAACATTGTGCGGTCGCCGCGCATTGTGAAACGCGACACCTGTTGTCCGACTTCTGTGTACATGGGGTAAGCCAGTTCATCTCGCGGCATGTAGTTTGGAGCTTCGAAGGCTGCCACTTTGTAACCCAGGTACTTTTCAAATTGGTTTTCCGGGCCGAACGCGAGTTCACGCACTCGCGAATGAAGGCCATCTGCACCCACCACAAGATCAAAATCGCGAGGGGGTCCATTTTCGAAAGTGACGTGGACGGAAGTTGGCGATTGTTCGATTTTGGTGATGCTATTGCCAAAGATTGTCTCGATTGTTCCCTGGACTCTACCGAAGATGGAAGCGGCCAGATCGCCCCGTGGAAGGCTGGTGTAGCGACCTCCAGCTGCGCGCCAGAAGCTCTCCGCGGGAAATCCGGCAACACGTCGGCCATCCCGGTTTACGACCATAACGTCCTTTACCTGATAGCCTTTGCTGAGTATTTCTGGGAGAAGACCCATGCGCTCTGCGATCTCAAAGCCTGCACCGAAGAAGTCAATTATGTAGCCACCTGTGCGCAGCACCGACGCTTCCTCGACAATTGTCGGCTCCATGCCGTAATGCGCCAGCCAGTAGGCGAGAGTGGGTCCTGCAATACCAGCACCAGAAATCAGAATCTTCATCTTGGGTTAACAGGTTAACAGGATGTGTACTTTCGAACAGGAGTTGCTCAGAAATTCCATCAGACGGTGCGACTCGGAAGAGAATATCGTCTCACGATAGTTTGCGGTTGAAATTGGAGGCAAAGCAGGCTACATTGAGCAGTTTGGCGTCGAGGTCAAACAGTTGTCTGTGCCGGACGCCAAACGCTGCCACCACTCGCATAATGACCGAGTCTCCTGTAAGCGAGGATAAGGTTTACACATTTGTCCTCGATCAGATCGAAACAGTCCCTCATCTGGAGGCGTTGCTATTGCTATGGAACAGCCGCCCTCAGCCTTGGACTGTTGAGAACCTATCCAAGCGGCTTTACGTCTCCACGGAGATCGTCGACGTCCTCCTCGATGACCTAGTGAGGCGTGGCCTGATCGTGTGCATTCAGGGCGCGCCCGACGGATATTGCTATGAATCCTCATCCATTGCGCAAGATCAACTTCTCTCGACTCTTGATTTAACCTATCGCCGCGAGACCGTTCGTATTTCGACGATGATCCATTCAAAGCCATCGTCGTCAGTACGCGAATTTGCTCGTGCATTTCGTTTTACGAAGGAGCGAGGGTGATGGTGGGAGCGATCGTCTACGTGATCGAAGCTTGCACGAGCGCAGCGTGCGCTACGCTGCTGATGCGCGGGTACATCCGGGGACGAAAGAGGCTTCTTCTCTGGAGCGGGCTCTGTTTTGCTGGATTAGCAATTTCCAACCTGCTGATTTTCGTGGATTTGGTACTGATTCCGGATGTCGATCTTTACCGTTACAGGCTCGCCACCGCTGCCGTCGCTATGCTGCTACTTCTTTATGGCTTGATTTGGGAGAGCGAGTGAGCATGATCGACGGATTTTTGCTGGGGGTAATCGCTACTGCGTCCTTCACGGCAGGCCTCTTTTTTCTGAGGTTTTGGAAGACAACTCGTGACCGCCTGTTTCTTGCGTTTGCTGCTTTCTTTTTTATTGAAGCGATCAATCGAATCGTCCTGTTGTGCTTCGAGCGCCCGAATGAGGGTAGCCCTTGGATCTATCTCATTCGGCTGTTAGCACTCGTGATTCTGTTAATTGCGATTCTGGAGAAAAACTACCGGCGAAGCAGTTGAATTCTTTTATACATAGCGGCCCAACCTCTGGATGGGATAAACACATCTGAACACTTGGGTGAGGGCTTGGCAGTGAAGGAAGCGCAGAGAGCATATCGGCCGTCGCTGATTGTCGTGGCAATTGCGTTCCTGTTGTGTATCGGCTTTATCGCGGCCCGACGATTGATCAACGTAGCCATAGCAAATGACGTAGGGTTCTCACCCGTTGAAGGTAATACTGCCCCCTCCGCGATCGGGTCACTCTTGGTCGGCAACATATCAGCAGAAATCGGCGATGCGGTGTTCTTGAACAATGTGCGGCTGCAAGCGGGGCCCAAGCCTAACTTATTTGTGGTGTCGGGCGTGAAGGGAATCCGAATGTTGGTGTCCTTGGAATCCCCAAAGGAATTTCAAGCCGTGCCGGGGAGCGTCGATATAAAAGGCACGCTTCGGCAATTGCCCGCACTAGAGGTTCTTCGGAAGGGGTGGAGGCTCACGAAAGATCAGGTTCATTTCTTCGGAAAGCAGCAGGTGTACATCGCCGCTGATTATGTGAAGGAGCAGAATCGGAAAGAGACGAGCGAGTAGTAAGGTGTTTCGAGCCTGGTCGTCGATTATGCTTGAAAGGTTTTATATCTACATGATATTGTTGCACTTAAGTGAACGGCGCCACTAAAGTCGGGGTGGGGATTGTGCTGCTGCTGACCGTCCTCATAGTTTGCATTGCTCCGGCGGTTGACCTTGAGCCCACGGCACTGAGAGCGATGGAGGCGGCGACCCTGTTGTTTGCAATTCTGGCGCTGGCCGCGACAACAACCGCAGCGATACTGATAGTGTCTAATCCCTGCCTGGGTGCGGTTTTTGGATTCCATCCGATCGAAACGAGCACCGCCAATCTGGTCGATCTGATCTGCGTCCGTTTGTGTTAGCTGTCCTGATCTTCATCTTCTCCAATTCCACCTCAATAAATTGACCGTGAAGCCTTGATGGCTTCGCCGCCGCGCATGTTTACCTCTCCTACCAAGGATTGGAGGACATTTGCTACAGCTTCAGAACCTTAAATTTCCTGGAGACGCTCAAGCGAAGCTCTCTCCTTTTTTCTCGGAGGTCTCGTGTGCGACTTCTCATGCTCTCCTTCTCGACTATGACGGGACGATCGCGCCGTTTCGCGCAGATCGTAACCGAGCCCTTCCGTATCCAGCTGTTCTGGAATTGCTCCAAAGGATCAGGAGTCTTACAGATACTCGCCTGGTGCTGGTAACGGGACGACGTGCCTTGGACGCCGCGCAACTATTGGGACTAAAGCATGTCGAAGTATGGGGGTGTCACGGATTAGAGCGACTCCGCGTTGATGGTACCTACGAGATGCCCAAGTTGGCAGAGCGAAGCCTCCAAACGATTTCGCTTGCCCACGAAGTGCTCTTAACTCAAGGCCTCTCTGACTTGATCGAGTACAAGCCCGCAGCCATCGCTATTCACTGGAGAGGTCTGGAACCGAAAACAGCCAGTGCGGTGAAGCATAAGGTCGAGGCGGTGTGGTCTCGACTCCCTGATACTCGAGGACTTTGCCTTTTGAAGTTCGATGGCGGGATGGAAATTCGGGCCACAGCACGGAATAAAGGGGACGTTGTCCGTGCGATTGTTGGGGAAACCGGTAAGCGAGGGTCAATCGCATATTTAGGCGATGACGTCACCGATGAAGACGCCTTTGCGGCGCTGCAGGGGTATGGCCTAAGCGTCCTCGTAAGACCCGACTACCGCCCCACAGTTGCCGATGTCTGGATTCGCCCGCCCGAGGGCGTGATCGAGTTTCTGTCGGATTGGATTAGAGCTTGCGGAGGTGAATCATGACGGCAGATAAATCCCGGATGGTGGTTGTCTCTAATCGCTTGCCAGTCACAATTGAGTCGACGCCTGCTGGTTTCCGTGTGGATCCAAGTTCCGGAGGATTGGTGACTGCTATCCGCCCTCTCCTCAACGATTGTGCAGGGGTCTGGCTCGGCTGGACAGGAACCGAAGAATCGCCGGAGATTGAGAGGGTTCTTGGGGAATATTCGAGGCATAGTAATTTTGAACTCAAGCCAATCTTTATGACCGCGGAGGAGAGATCTCGCTTCTATTGCGGGTTCTCGAACGAAGTCCTGTGGCCTCTGTTTCATGACCTACAGTCGCGCTGCAATTTTGACCCTATGTATTGGGACGCACATTTAACTGTGAACCGGCGATTCGCAGAGAAGGCCGCGAACGAAACACGCGCCGGGGACTTAGTCTGGGTACACGATTATCATCTGATGTCGGTTGCCGCAAGCCTGCGTCAGCTAGGCGTCAGCGAGCAGTTGGCGTATTTTCACCACATCCCCTTCCCGAGTCCTGATATCTTCGAAAAACTCCCATGGCGCGAGGAGATCCTCACAGCGCTGTTGGATTTTGACGTTGTCGGCTTTCAAACCCTTCGTGACCGGAGAAACTTCGTCGCTTGTCTTCGTCAATTTGTCAAAAGGGCCGAGATAAAGGCCCGAGCAGCACATCTGGTTGTGAATGAACCGGGGCGTACCACCTTCGTAGGTGCCTTCCCCATCGGCATTGATTTTGACGAATTCGCGCAAGGCGCAGCGAAGGTCGACGTGGCCGCTCGGGCCGCAGAGATCGCTCGGGGATTCAGTGGATGCCGCATAGTCCTCGGTGTTGATCGGCTCGACTACACCAAGGGAATTCCAGAAAAGCTGGGTGCGTTTCGCCATCTGCTCGAATGTCACCCCGCGCTACGCCGAAAAATCTCTCTCATACAAGTCGTTGTGCCTAGCCGCGAAGATATTCCCAAATACGGTGAGTTGAAGGCAGAGATCCAGCGGACAGTGAGCGAGATCAATGGGCGCCATGGGGAACCCGGGTGGATGCCCATTCATTACATTCACCGTTCTCTCGATCGACCTGAACTGTTGGCATACTACCGTGCAGCCGACATTGCTCTCGTGACCCCCTTAAAAGATGGTATGAACCTGGTTGCGAAGGAGTATTGTGCGGCCCGAGTTAACGATGATGGAGTACTCATCCTAAGCGAGTTCGCCGGCGCGGCATGCCAGCTTCATGGAGGCGCTTTGCTAGTCAATCCTTATCACATCCGCGCTGTGGCAGAGGCAATTTGCGATGCGTGTGAGATGTCGCCAGCTGAGCAGCGAAGACGAATGCGCAAATCGAGAGCTCGGGTTCGCAGGGAAGACATCTACCACTGGCGCGATGCTTTTTGTGCATGTCGCGAGGCCACTGACCGAACCCTAATAATAGAAGCGGTTCACGCCGTCTAAGGTGAACCCAAATCCTGGGGTGGAATAGTGCAAAGAGATTTTGGCAATTCAATGAACGGAGGAAAACGATGCTTCGATTAGCAATGTGCGTGCTTCTAGGAGTGGGTATGGTTCATTCGAGTGCTGCCCAGCAAGCTTCTGCAAATAGCTCTACGGCCACCTGCAGTTTTCAGGACGGGACACAGCTGACCGTTCGTTACGACAAAGACACAATCAGCGGCAAAAATGTGCCGCCCGAAGGGCAGGTTTGGGCACCAGGAGGGACGCCGATGCTCTTATTCACCCAGTCAGTGCTCTTGATTGGGAACTCGCAGATTCCAGTAGGCGCCTATAGTATGTACGTCATTCCGCGAAAGGAAAACTGGACTCTAGTACTCAACAAGAATGTAACCGAGGGCAGCAAATACGATGAGCATCAAGACTTGTCACGGGTTGAGATGCAGATCGGACAGCTCAGCGAACCGAACAAGCAGTTCAGTCTCTTCTTTGGACACGTTGCGCCGAAGCAGTGCAACATGAGGATCTACTTTGGCAAAATCGGAACCTGGGCGGAGTTTAAGGAAAAGTGATCAGTGGTTCCTAGCGCTCTCTGCACGGCGAAGGTCGTACGACAGACTAATTCTCCAGCAGTTCCGTGAAACGGCTGTTGAACCTTCGATGTCAGGGTCTCACATAAACTGGGAGTTCGTATTCAATCGTAAGAAGCTGTGACCTTGATGACTGCAACCTCGGCCGTAGAGTTCCTGATCTGGCTGCTCATCGCCGCGTCAGCCATTGCGATCCTGGCGAAGCGTTTGCGCGTCCCGTATACGGTCGCATTGGTTGCCGGGGGTTGATATTAGGGGCCCTGCTTTGCCCCACGTCTCGCCCCTCGATTCCGGCCAACGTTCCGAATGGTTGAGCCCGGACGTCATACTGATTCCGTTCCTGCCGGCTCGCGTATTTGAGGGCAGCGTTAAGTTGAATGTCCGCGAACTGGTGCGAAATTCCATCGAGGCAGCGTGCCGTCTGGTATAGGGTTCATCAAACTGGTTCTTCTGACAGTTAGGACGATTCTTTCCTCTACTGCGGAATCGCCGACGCTACGCGGACATCGGCGCTGGTCACAGAGTGGTCACAAGACTGGGGCACTCTGTAAAGGTTAAGTTATTGAAGGACAAGGGGGATACGCCGGTAGTACGTAGCACTGAAAAGGCTGGCGTCAGCGGTTCAAGTCTGTCCCAGGCCATCATGTTTTCAATTGCCAAGTCGGTGCAGCCGATGCCATCCTTTGATTTTCCCTGATGTTATGAACAAAGTGTGTGCCTGGCCCTTCGCATTTTTTGCGGAGGGCTGGAACTACGAACGATCTCGCAACAGGGTTTGCGCAGACGGAAAGATATTGCGTCAGCAGCATTGCACCCGCTTTTGCAAAAGAAACGCAAAGATGAAGGGCCCGCGGGATAAACGACGTCCACGAACATCCCTATAAAAGGGTGTGCCGCGCGCTTACAGAAAACCGATTGAGAAAGTTCGGTGGCAGGCCCCTAGGGCTTTGCGGGCAGCGGTTGCCAGAGCTCAATTTTATTCCCGTCCGAGTCATAGATCCAGGCAAAGCGACCGTAGGATTCATCCATTCGTTTGGCGTCAATTTTTACGCCCTCTTGTTTTAAGCGGTCGAGCAAAGCATCCATATCGTCCACGATGTAGTTAATCATGAACGGTGCGGGGCTTGGCTCGAAATACTTAGTGGAGGCAGGAAAAACACTCCAAACAGTGACGTGTTCCTTTTGCGGGTCGTCGTGCTCGCGCCACGGAAGCATTACGCCCTGGCCTTCGTCGGCGAGTCCGAGATGCTTCGCATACCATTCGCGCATTTGATCACGATTCGCGGATTTGAAGAAAACACCGCCAAGTCCAAGAATGCGCCCGCGCTGCTCTACTTTTACAGGCGGCTTTGACTTTTCAGGTTGAGGAGATTCCACTTTCTGTCCTCCTTTTGACGCCGAGATCACTAAGAGCGAAGCGAGCGCAATGGTGCTCCAAGGCATTCCTTGCATGCGCGGCATTATACATGTGTCGATTCGAGTGGAGAAAACGGTTCAGGTCCGCCGCGCTTCAGCATTGTCAGATCGCGCATGAGGTCTCGAACTGACTTGCATGAGCGCTTCGATGGCGGTTTCCGCTACGTTGCTTGACATAAATTGTCCTCCGAAAGGCTAGAAAGTTATCTTTAATGACGTTTGCGATACGAATTCTGATTGGGCCTGCTGTATGGCGTTATCAAAGCAGAAGGGTGGGTTTGAACAATTGGACCATGGTATCGGGTTCTATCTTTGTGCAGAAGACGCGGTTTGTCGCGCGGCAAATTAACTGCGGTTCCTGAACCAGTCGAGGGCGATTTGGGTATATTGGCCGACCTCGATAAGGTAGCCGTCAGGGTCACGCATGTAGCAGCGCCATTCCCAACCGTCGGGATTCTTCAACGGTTCCGTAAGAAAGATCGCGCCTTTGTCGCTCCATTGTTTGTAACAGGCCCAGATGTCGGCGACACGCAAATTAAGGAAGCTTGTTACTCGGTTTAGATCTGACGGTGTTTCAAGAAGGACTTCTGGCTTGTCGGGAGTCGGGCCACCTCCGGAATTGAGAATGATCCACGTATTCGCCAGCTTGATGTAACAGGGATTGTCTGGCTTGATCAATTTCCCGCCAAGGATTCGGACATAGAAGTCCTTCGACCTTTCCTGGTCGCTTACGGTAAAGAAGTGAGTTGCGAAGAAGCCTTCGTGTGCAATCGGCGCGTCAGGCAGATTCATGCGGTGCCTACTATCGTCGGTAAATTAGGATGCGGAACGACCGCGGTCTAAAAAAACCTTCATCTGCTGGTTACCCTATAACTGGCAGCTAGTTTAGAAGAGATTCCCAGTTGGCCGGCACCTTTCCTGCGGGTCCAGGTGCGGGTTGACTTTCGGGATGCGCGTGTGGCGGAAGCAATTCCACACCTCTGGTCATCCCCTGCTTCTCGTAATCGAAGAACCAGTCCTCACCCGGTTCAAAGCTAGCGATGATCGGATGCCCTGTTGCCGCCGCGTGCTTGGACGCATGCTGACTCGGAGAACTGTCGCAGCAGCCGATGTGCCCGCACTCCGCACACCGACGGAGATGAAGCCACCAACCTTTCGGTGACGCCAGGCATTCCACACACCCGTCGCCGCTCGGCTTCGAAGCGGGGTTGATTCCGCGAAGACTCTTTTTCATTTCCGATTTTCCTTTCGCGTTCTCTGTTCGCAAAATAATGTCAAGCCACCAGCAATATTTTCCCGACGCCACCTTTTTCGGCCGTTGCTTGAGCCTCGGCTGCTTCACTGAGTGGCAGTTTCTGGCTAATCGGGATTACCAGTTTGCCATCTCGCACCGCTTCGGCCATGAACTCAAGCGTTTTTCTGTCGAATTTCGAGAATACCGAGACGACCTTTACAGATGGGTGCTTCGCGGCGTTTTGCGGTGTCCCGACAACCGACGCGAACACTCCTCCTGGCTTGACCTTGGCGATCAGCTTCTCGGCGGTGCTTCCGCCGACCGCATCCGCAACCGCATCGAGCGGGGGAAGATTGGCAATTGCGGTGTCGTCGTCGGTCGCGACCAACTGATCTGCTCCGACAGTCTTCGCCTCACCCGTCTGCTTCTTCAAAACCCCCGCGATCACAGTCGCTCCGCGTTCCTTCGCAGTGAACACCGCCGAACGTCCGACATTTCCAGCCGCACCTACGACCAGAACGGTCTGGCCCGCTTTGATTCCCGTAGCGGAAAGGAGCTGGTTGCCGGTCGTCGTCACCAACGGCAGTGCCGCCGCCTGGATCAAATCGAGCCCCTTGGGAACTTGCGCCAGAATCGCGGCTTTCACGACACAGAGCTCGGCGTAAGTATTGTCCGCCATCGCGAACACTTGGTCGCCGACGGAAAAGCCTTCCACACCCGGCCCAACCTTGACCACAGTCCCCGCGATATCAACTCCTATGAGTCCCGGAAACTGGATGGGATAAAAATCCTTTGTTAATCCGGCACGCCGCTTGTAGTCGATCGGATTCACACTCGTGGCAGCGACCCGTACCAGCACCTCGCCGTGACCCGCGGCCGGATCAGGGTACTCCTCAAACTTCAATACTTCAGGACCGCCATATTGGTGGACTACAACTGCTTTCATATTTCATCTCCTTTGGGCGGTGAGCGAGCCGTCACTAACAAAACTTAGATGAACGAAGCGAGAATCCGTCGCTTACCCGATGTCTTGCGGTCCCTCCTCAATATTTGACTAGAGGGCCGACGCGACGGCCCTTGCGAAAAAGCGATTTGGCCACAGGCAGAGGAGAGATTCCATTGGACATTGGTCTCGATCAATATCAAAGTATCGACGGTACCATTGTTCAATTGTTCATCGCCCAAGCCTCTGTTTTGATGACCTGCGTCGACCGAATTCAATTGGAATCCTAACAGCCACGAATAGGAGGAAACATATGAAAATATGTAAGATCGGAAGATTACAATACCGTCTTCTATGTCGGAGTACACGGCCCAATGTGGCAGTTCGCAGAAAGTCCCGTTTCCATCGCTGTACTCGAATCCTTCTACAATACGGGCAAGCCGATCGCCCGGGTCTGCCATTCTCTGGGCGGGTTTCGTCACGCAACCTATCAGGGCGCGCCGCCTAGGTGTCTGCTTTCCGTTGACACCGGCATCGTGCCGTCGTCGGTGTCAGTCACGTCGGCCGAGGTGATCCCAGTTCGTATTGGCCGGTGGAATCAAGGGCTTCCGCAACTCAGCAATCAAATTGAAGACTAAAGATGAACGATCAACAAAAGAATGAGCAGTATTCTGGAGTGCGAGATCAAGAGATTCGCGCGGCGCTGAATCAGCATTGGGGGGCTTCCGATATCAACGATTTTGAAACGGAGCACCTGATTTATCATGAGGACGCGGTGCTGGACTACCCACAGTCGGGTGAGCGAACCCGCGGTCGACGCAACATACAGGGCCAGCGATCTAGCCAGCCGAGCAAAAAGCGGTTTACAGTTCGACGGATCATTGGCGGCGGGGATCTTTGGGTTACCGAATTCATCCTGACATACGACGGCAAGCCGTCCTACACGGTGAGCATCATGGAGTTCACGGGCGACAAGGTTGCGCGGGAAACACAATACTTTGCGGATCCATTCGTGGCTCCCGCATCGCGCGCTCAATGGGTCGAGCGGATCGACAGATGATCTCAAGGCGCGAGAATTCGCTAACTACATCGCCATTTGCGCGATTCGATACAAAGGTATTGCAATACCAACGTCCAATTGCGTGGCCCATTTTGTTCTGGCCTAATCGATCCTTGAACAGTCACTCGCTCTGACATCGAAAGGAGTACCAGATGGTCGTCACAAACAAATTGAAAGAGGCCGCGCGCGTGACCGCGCCTGTCGCCTTGAACACGCTTAGTGTGAACGTTTTTACGGCCCCGGGAAAGACTATGGTCGGCGAGCGGCCAAGGCCCTTCGGCGAAGCGCTCGGCTTTGACCCGATCACATCGACTCTAGTCTTCGGCGAGTACGACGCTGTGCTGGTGGACGCAATGGGGACAGTGGCTGAGGCCGAGGCTCTCGCGGATTGGGTCGCTCTGCACAACCGCAACTTGGAGACCATCTATATAACGCACGCCCATTTCGACCACTTCTACGGTCTGAGCATTCTGCTCGACCGTTTCCCCGGCGCTCGGGCGATAGCAACACCCAAGACGGTGAAGGCCATGCAGATGTCTTTCACTCCCACTGTGGAGCGGTTGGCCCGCCGTATGTTTCCTGGGCAGGTCGCCACCAAGTTGGTTTCACCCGAACCCTATGAGCCTGACACGTTCACTCTCGAGGGCCACGAACTGCGCATCATCGAACAGGGCCGCACCGATAGTCCCGATTCGACGTCTCTCTACGTTCCATCGATCGGCCTGATCGTCGCTGGCGACGTTGTCTACAACCAATGCCGCATGTACGTGGGCGGCACCACCCCCGAGAGCCGAAAGAATTGGATCGCGGACCTGGACCGGTTAGCGGCGCTGAACCCGACGATGGTTGTCGCCGGTCATAAGAAGCCTGGCGCGCCTGACTCTCCCTCGACGATCCAGGACACCAAGCGTTACCTCGAGGACTTCGATCGGCTGCAGAAAACCGCGACGTCTGACCAGGAGCTGTTCGATCGGATGACGGAGCTATACCCGCATTGGGTAGCCAATCAGTCGTGGTTAATGTTCGGATTCCCAGGGGCATAACTCACGTCAACCGAGGTAGCCGGTCCTTACCCACCTTGGAGGAAGCCGTGGCCGATGAGCTAGCTCATATTCAGGGGCACAGAATTCGATTTCAAAAAGGAGAACAACGATGACAACTAAAGGAAAAGTCTTGGTGCTGGTCTCGAGCGGTCACGGCTTGCCCTTGAAAGATGGCAAGGTTTATAAGGGCGCTGGCTACTATCTCAACGAGCTGACGGTTCCGGTTCGCGCCCTGATGAAGGAGGGCTACGAAATCACTTTCGCCAACCCAAAAGGCAACACGCCGCAAATGGATGTCAATTCAGCGATAGCCCAGTTCTTCGGTGGGGACGAGGCTAAGCTTCAGGACTATCTAAAATTCCGCGAGACCCTGACTGGGCTCAAAAATCCAACTCGTATCTCGGATGTCATCGCATCGGGCCTGGATCAATATGACGCTGTTTTCGTCCCCGGCGGCCACGGCCCGATGATGGACCTGCTCGATGATCCCGACGCGGGCATCGTGATGAGGCACTTTCACGAAACATCCAAGCCAACGGCAGTGCTCTGCCATGGCCCGATTTCACTTCTCTCGGCGCTTCCGAATTCGAAGGAGGTGGTCGCCGCGCTGGCCGCGGGCGATGCCGCTGGCGCGCGGGCAAAGGCTCAAGGCTGGATCTATTCCGGATATAAGATGACCATCTTTTCGACGGCGGAAGAGCAGCAGCGGGAACCGCTTGAGATTGGTGGCAAAGTTCTCTTCTACCCGGACTTCGCCTTGCGTACGGCGGGCGGTGACGTAAGTGTGCTCGCTCCATGGACGAGCTATGTCGTTCAGGATCGCGAGCTGATCTCAGGTCAGAACCCGTTCTCTGATCAAGCGCTTCTGAAACTTCTTCTACCGGCACTCGATGGGAAGAAGAAGTCGGTTTCAGCGGCATAAGAATCGGGGACGCCCAGAAAGAGCTAATTGAACGAAAAAAACTGGGGACAGACGGGATGTTCCCAGATACCTTGGTCCAATTGTTTTGCCTTTCCTCGTGTGGCTTATCGGCGGCAGGTATGAATACGGTAGAACCAGAATCAGCGGTTGATACTGCTTATCTGAATTGGAGATAGTCAATGAGCAACGTACAAATCGACCAGAAGAGCTATGAGATGCCCCCGCGAGAGGGAATCAGCATCGCGCATTTTCTCACCGTCGCCGACATCAACCGTTCGGCTCATTACTACGAAAAGGTTTTCGGCGCTCGCATTCTGAGCCTGGGTGACGGCAACGCGCCTGGGTACCTTCAGCTGGCGAATATCTGGATGATTCTGAACGTTGGGGGCGGGCCGACCCCGGATAAGCCGACGGTAACGCTCAGCGTCCCCGACCCGAATCACATCAACAGCTTTATGAATTTCCGCGTCGCGGATATTCAAGCGTGCTACAAATTATGGAAAAGTCGAGGAGCCGAGTTCATCACGGAACCGATACCTAAGTACGGCGAGATACGCTGCTATATCCGCGATCCTGACGGCTATATTATCGAGGTCGGACAGAGCACCGACGTCACGTACGGTTAACGCTCGGCCGGACGGGATGCGGATTTAAACGCCTGCGGAACTCCGCTTGGAGCCATGCTATTGGCGCGAACGATACAGCACCGCTCGGCGGCGGTCAGCAGAGAAGCCGAATTTACACGACACGGGATATGGTTGGAGCCGAAGGGGCAGGAGAGATGGATTGGAAACGGTTGGTCCAGTTTGCGCTGCTGGGTAGCAGCGATTGGGAACAATATGCCATCCTCCTCGTACGCCTTTCGATCGGGCTGTTCTTCGCCATCTCCGGGGCAAACAAGTTGTTTGTCGCCGGCGGCACGAAACCTGTTTACAAGACGCTCGTTAAGGCCAAAGTCCCGTTTCCCCGCCAGACGGCTTATTTCGTGTCGGGTGTCGAGTTCGTTGGCGGATCCTTGGTGGCCGTGGGGTTTCTTTCGAGCCCGGCCTGCGTGGCTTTAATGATCGATATGATTGTGGCCACCCTGACCAGCGCGATTTCCACCATGCCTAAAGGACTTTCGCCTCTCAGTTGGCTCGACGATTTCCTCTACCTTCCGGAAGTCTTATACGTGCTCTTCTTCATCTGGCTGGTCTGCTCCGGTCCGGGAAGATTCAGTGTCGATTACTGGCTCTCTGGCAAGTTCGCTTGTTGCTAGACGCTGGACTTCGACGAGGTCCGCATGCCCCGATTGCTTTCAGTAAATGTCGGTCTGCCGCGCGACGTGACATGGAACGGCAAAACTGTCCGAACCGCAGTCTGGAAATCTCCGGTTAGGGGACGGCGAATGGTGCGCAAGCTCAATATCGACGGTGATGCGCAAGCCGATCTGGAAGGTCACGGAGGCGAGCACCGCGCCGTATTCGTCTACCAGATGGATTCTTACCATTACTGGGAGGGCTTTCTAGGCCGCAACGATTTTACCTTCGGCCAGTTCGGAGAAAACTTCACCGTCGAGGGACTCCCTGATGACAAGGTATGGATCGGCGATCGATACCGCATTGGTGGTGCGATATTTGAAGTAACGCAGCCACGTGTAACGTGCTACCGCGTTGGCATTCGCATGAATGAGCCCAGGATGGCAGCGCTGCTGGTAGCGCATCACAGACCAGGGTTTTACTTTCGCGTGTTGCAGGAGGGAGAAGTTGCTGCAGGCGATGACATTGCAAAGATTGCGGACGGTCCAGAGCGAATCAGTGTGGCCGAGGTTGACGCCCTGCTGTATTTGCCCGGACATTCCAGCGAGCAACTGCAACGAGCGCTGCGGATTCCCGCGCTTAGCGAAGGCTGGCGGAGTTCGTTCCAGGCAATGCTGCAACAAGACTTGAGCTCCGAAACTGCGATGGGAAATCCGGGACTCGCTTATGAGGAACAAGCCCCAGCATGGCCGGGATTTCGGCAGATGCGAGTCGCGAATATCAAGAAGGAAAGCGAAAGTGTAACTTCCTTCATTCTGTCACCAATCGACGGGGCCACTCTTCCTGCCTTCCAGGCCGGTCAATTTGTCGTCTTGCGATTGCCCGTCGATTCGGGCAAACCGGCAGTTCTTCGCAGCTATTCATTGTCTGATCTGCCGACGGCCGATCATTTCCGTATCAGCGTCAAGAGCGAATTGGACGGGATTGGAAGTTCATTTCTGTGCAACCGCACGCAATTAGGCGATGTATTGGATGTTAGTGCGCCGCGCGGAAGCTTTACTCTGCGTCCCAGCCAGAGTCCGGCGGTTCTGCTGAGCGCTGGCGTGGGCGCAACGCCCGTTCTGTCGATGCTGCACTCACTCGCCGCTGAAAAATCGCAACGAGAGATCTGGTGGATCTATGGAGCGCGCAATCGCGTCGACCATCCATTTGCGGAAGAATCACGTTCGTTATTGAAACAGCTCTCTCGCGGACGAGGATACATTGTGTACAGCAGGCCCGCTGCAACCGATCAAGTCGGGGCAGACTTCGATGCTTCCGGGCACATTGACATAGCTTTGTTGCAGAGGATCGGCGTGTCGCAGAGTAGCGACTTCTATCTGTGTGGCCCCGCGTCATTCTTGCAGAACATGCGTGATGGGCTGCGAAACTGGGGTGTGCTCGCCGAGAATGTGCACACGGAAATCTTCGGTTCTCGCGAGGCCCTTACCCCTGGCATGGCGCAGGTTGTTCACACTCCTCACCCGCCACAAGGGCCTCCCGGATCGGGTCCGCCAGTCTCATTCGCGCGTAGCGGGATCAGCGCTGCTTGGGATCCGAAATTCGCGAGCTTGCTCGAACTGGCGGAAGCATGCGATGTTCCGGTCCGATGGTCGTGCCGGACCGGAGTCTGTCACAGCTGCATGACTGGTTTGATTAGCGGATCCATTACTTATAACCCTGAGCCGCTGGAGAGGCCCGCCCCCGGAAACGTGCTCGTATGCTGTTCCCAGCCAAACGCGGGTGTCACTCTGGATCTCTGAGAGAAGTGAGAGGAGTTGAATCATGCGTTCTAATATTGTGCCTGGAGGTATTTTCCCTGACTACGAATTGCCCGATCACACGGGCACACCGCGCAAGCTCAGCGAGATACAGGGTGAAGATCCGCTGATCCTCACGCTCGCGCGCGGCCACTATTGCCCAAAGGAGCACCAGCAACATTTGGAACTCGCCGCGTTCTATCCGAAGATCGCGGTGGCGTACACTCAGATCGCGACGATTGCGACCGACGATCACCATACCCTTCAGGAGTTCCGCGCGTCAGTCGGGGCCCAGTGGACCTTCCTTTCAGATCCCGACCGAAAGGTTCAGAAGGATCTCGACATCCAGGAGTACACCGACCCCGAGCATAATCCGATGATCCCACATACGCTCGTGCTTAAGCCGGGCCTCGTGATTTACAGCATCTACAACGGTTACTGGTTCTGGGGGCGTCCATCAGTCATTGATCTATGGCACGACCTGCGCACCGTTTCGAGCGAAATCCGCCCCGACTGGGATCTGAGTTCTCCCGGGCTGCGCGAGGCATGGAATGCGGGTGACTTCTCGCGTTTCCACGGGTGGAATAAGCAGGTCAGTATGGAAACGGCCTCGGCAAAGAAGAAATAGCGGCGCTCCTCTGAACGAAGTCTAGCGCTCTTTGAACCTCAGCCCTTTGCGATACAAACCGTCGCTCCCCACATCGAACACACGGTTGGATCGCGCACGGAAGTTTTCGAGTGCTGCCGTTGCCGCGAGTTCGATGAGTTGCTCTTCCGAAAAATGCCTGCGCAACTCTTGATAGAGCTCATCACTGACGTTCGACGGGGTATCAGCCATAGCATCGGCCATGCGTAATAGAGCAACCTCCGCCGGCGTAAATGCTTCGAATTGGGCTCCGCGGATCGCTGCAATTTCGTCGTCGCTCAAACCGTACATTCTGCCTCCGGCAGAATTCGCGTCGATTCAAAATGGACACCCAACCCGCGCTGAGGTGCGCAGCGTCAACAGCATCCGCTGCCGTTGTGGAACCGTAGCTTTCTGGCCCAGTAGCCATTCTGCAAGTACACTTAACCAGAAGACGCGCGGCACTCGGGCCGCGATGGTTTGTGGGGTCAGATCCCGGCCCAACATCTTGCGGACTTTCTTAAAGACCTGCCGCATGGGAAATGAGGTCTGCCTGGGATCAACGCCTTCGACTCTTGCCATCATCTCCTCCTTGTTCATTTGATGTCAGGTTTTCTCACCAGGACTCGCCATCGGGATGACGAATCGATTCGAAATGTTGGGGCAGAAAACCTTAAGTGAATTCCGCGGAGATCTGTGCGGCTCTCGTAGCCGGAGCGAATCCTCCGACCTGCCCGGCAAACTCAAGGCGGCAAAACAAGTCTCTCAAAACAATTGTGTTAGGACCTCGCGCAGTTTCGCAGTCTCTCTTCCTACAGTGATCTCCGTATCCCGCGCACTCGGAAAAGGAATTCTTTGTCCGAATACCGATCCTGGAATAGCAATGGGTACAGTCGAGTCCGCCGATGCCGTCTGCGCTGGCATCAATCGATCCAGTAAGTGTCATTGCTAGCGATTGACAGAGTTACAATTGAAGTGACCTCGTAGTCGTCCCCACGGAAATCAAAGTTCTCAAGCCAAGGAGGCAGAAACCCCATGGCCGACCCTACCTCTGTTTCGAATATCAATCTCGCTGCGATCGCCGGGAAACAGTACTTCACACTCGAACGAGAGTGGCGGGAAGAGTTTATTTATTTTCTGATGGTCGACCGCTTTCACGATGACCGAAAGCGGGCACCTGAGTTAAAAGCCGGACGGACAGCAGGAATCCAGACACCTGACGATTTTTATGGCGGCAAGATCAAGGGTATAACAAACAATCTGGATTACATTGCAGGGTTAGGATGCACTGCGATTTGGCTGTCGCCGGTATTTGAGAACAATCCGGGCGCGTATCACGGTTACAACATCAACAACTACCTCAATATCGATCCGAACTTCGGCACCAAACAGGATCTGATCGACCTGGTCGAGGCGGCTCACAGCTTCCGCAGGAATGGGCAAATGTGGCCGATCCGCGTGATCCTTGATGTGGTGATCAATCATTCGGGCGACAACTGGGCCTATCCGGCCGACAACCCTTACTTCTATTTCCAAGATCAACAGTATCCCTTCGGTTCGTGGCGACGCGCGGACCGTCCGGTACCAAGTGAGTTGCGGGATTCGACGTGGTACCACCGCCGCGGAAGGATACAGAACTACGACGCGTATCCGGAGGTGGAGAACGGAGACATCGACTCGCTGAAAGATTATGCAAACGACGACGACGGGATCGGATCAGCAGTGATTAACGCTCTGATCAAGGCGCATTGTTACTGGATCCGCGAGGCGGATGTGGACGGATTCCGAGTGGATGCCGTGAAACACATGAACGCGGTTGCGTGTTCGAGATTCTGTTCGAACATTCGTGAGTATGCATATTCGCTGGGGAAGCGAGGCTTCTTCTTGTTCGGAGAGGTGGCCAGTCCCGACGACGAAGTTTACAACCGCTATCTCGGTCCGAATACCTCGGCTACGGACGACGACACGGTATTCTTCGGGCTTGATTCAGTGCTGGACTTCCGACTGGCAGAAGGAGTGTACGGGGACGAAAGCAATGCTCCGCTGCGAGATGTGCTCAAGGGATTCAAAGGACCGCAAACTCTATTTAATCGGCTGGAAGCACAGAGAGAGCGGGCTCTGAACCGGGGCGAGATTGGGCGTTACCTGGTGCGGTTTGTCGACAACCACGATTCGTTCTGGCAGCCATCGGGGCGATTTGCCAATGGCGCGCCGGACGATCAGGTGATCGCAGCAGCTGGGTTCCTGCTTTGCGGTCTGGGAACCGCCTGCATTTATTACGGCACCGAGCAAGGCTTCGCTGGGCAGGGCGGCGACAACAACATCCGGGAGGCGATGTTCGACAAGTCAACACCGAGCAAGAATCTTCTGAATACGGATTGCGACATTTACAAGGAGATTGCGAAGATCGCGCAAGAGATGCGAAGCAACGAGCCGCTGCGATTTGGCCGCATGTATTATCGGCAGATTTCTGGCGACGGCGAGAATTTCGGGTTTCCGTTCGGAAGCCAATACACGCTCGCGTTTTCACGCCTGCTGTATGGAAAAGAGGTGCTGATCGCATACAACGTGTCGGGATCTCCTCGCAACGATTTCGTGATTGTGGACGCTACCCTTCACAGCGATGGATCGACGATGAACTTTCTGTATGGAGGGACAGGAACGGCAAGCGTCCGCACGGCCGCAAATGGAACAAGGAATGTGCAGCTGAATCTGCAGGCATTTGGGTTTGTAATTCTGGCGTGACCGGCGGATCTCAACTTTCAGCCTGAAAACTATGGAGGGTCGATGCCTCTCATTGGGGGGCTTGAACGTCGCCAGACGTCTGCAACTTCTGGTACTCAAGCATCTGCTTAGCGGCCTCCGCCGTTTTACCCTGTTTCCGATACAAGTTGGCTAAACCAAAATGAGCTTGGGCGGCGAGCGAACCGTCCTTCTCAATGCCTAATAAGCTCATCCAGGCTTTTTCTGCAGCGGTAGAGTTGTTTTCGAGCAACGAGGCCTTGCCTGGTGCGTACAGAGTTTCCGGCATCTGGGGCTGCAACTTGTCGGAACGTTCGAGTTCAATCCGGGCCTCGTGCGCCTTGCCCTGATGCAGGAGAGCATCGCCGAGGCGATACGCAGCTTCGGCATTTCCCGGCTGCAGGCTAGTCTCGGTGCGAAACTGCTCTTCCGCCTGGGGCCAGCGGGAGGTCGCGGCAAACATCTGTCCAAGTTCGAGGTGAAGGTGGGGTGTGTCGGGTTGCATTGTCAACGCCTGTTCGTATTCTTTTTGGGCTTCAGCCATTTGCCGCAGGACAAAATAGTTTTCGGCCATGGACTGATGAGCCCGGGCAGAATCCGGATAAGCCGTCAAGAGAGTATCAACCGATTGTTTTGAGAGAAGGCCGGCCGCGCGACCCAGATAATAGAGCAAGTCCGGATCATTCGGCCTTTTCTGCAGAGCGGCCTGAAGATTCTGAATCGCTTCACTGAATTGGCCTGTTTCCACCTGGGCAATCCCAAGAGCACCTTCCTCGTGAACCCGAGCGAGATGCGGAATTGCCTCAGCGGCGTAGCCTTGGGCCAGCAAAGCATAGCCAAGAAGTTGGTGTGCAGGGGCGAGATTGGAGTCGATTTCGAGCGCACGCTTGAGGGGAACCAAGGCGGAACCATAGTCGCGTTGTTCCATTGGAGCCTGACCAAGACTTACAAAGCCGGCAGCGAAGGTGGGCTCGAGGCAGCAAATCTTGGAGTCGGCAATATCCGCCCCGACGTTATTCCGGGTTGCAGCAGAGCGGGTTCGCGGTCGCTAAGCGAGTGGTTTAACACTTCTTGCTTCGCCACGCCACCGGACTGGGGCGCTGGTACAGAATCGCGGGTCGATCCCGTACTCCGCGGTCCCGGAATCAACAACTGGGATTTGGCTATTTTCAAAAGAACGAACATCGGCGAGAGGATGGGGATCGAGTTCCGGACCGAGTTCTTCAATCTGTTCAACCATCCGTATTTCTCGATGCCATCCACGGGCTTTGGCGCGGCCGGATTCGGGGTGATCACTTCAACCGTGCAAGGCGGCGTCGCTTCGCCAGAACGCCTGGTGCAGTTTGCCCTGAAGTTTATTTTCTGAGATTTCCTCTAATCACCGGGTTGGGCATTTGCCCAGCCCGTTTTTTTTTGCGCCTACAAGATGTTCTTGGGGCCAGGGTTGACATTGATACACTTTGACGGTTCGTGGAATCGACTGGAGGTTGTTCGAACTAATGAGAACTGTCAGTGTCATTGAGTACGCCGAGGCCCAAAAGATCGTCGGCTTTATCGTCAACAAAGCTTCGGAGATGAACAAGGCTGTAGCCGTAGCGGTCGCGGATGCGCACGGTGAGCTGATCGCGTTCGGTCGCATGGATGGAGTGCCGCTGCCGTCTGTGTCAATCGCTATGAACAAAGCTTGGACGGCTGCACGAACCGGCAAGCCAACCGAGGAAATTGGAGAAAAGGTCAAAGATCCTAATAAGGGGCACGACATCTCCTACTACGGAGATCCGAGGTTCGTCGGATGGGGCGGCGGCATTCCACTTTGGAAGGGCGGCGAAGTGGTCGGTGCGGTTGCCGTGAGCGGACTGTCTTCTAAGGAAGATGCCGCCTTGGCAGGCTGGGGAACAGACTTAATCAAGATGGCGTGATCTTTGCTTCGACGCCTATTCACCGTTGAACAATGCCAGTGGACCTACATCCGCGCTGGCATCTTTGCCAGGAATCGCCGGGTTTCAGGTCGGCGGATGCTCACGCTGTTGCTTCGCTTCGAGATGTACTCGTCCAGCGATCCTCAGATCCGGAATTACGAACTCGGTGAATCCGTCACGCTGGACGGGAACGAGAGATTCGCAACATTCATGTTCCGGACTCTCGTAACGAATTGATGCAAACGAGCCTTTGACCTGAACTTGCAAGCGGAGTGAGTCTTCCGCGTAATTGACAAATTCGAGGGTCTTGATCGTTCCGCTATGGTCACGATAGGGTACAGCAATTGTCGTCAAACCGTTAAATAGACTTATCAGCGCATTGTCTTTTCCTAGAAGCCGACGGATGTCCTGGGCTAACATTTCGGGATCTGTGACCGGCTCTGATACCTCAAACACCCTTCCGTCTCCGACGGCATAAGAGACCGTGTGTTCATTCACTCGGACAGGATGATCGTTCTGCCAAGGGTAAGCGCCGTGCGCTTCCAGAAGGATGACAGTGTTGCCGCGTGCTGCAAGATCGGTCAAGTGTTCACAAGTGACTTTGTCAGGCTTTGCGAACACCACGACAATGTCGAAGGCATCGAAGTTTTTCGTTGTTAGGTCTGCGGGAAGTAAAACCTTGAACGGGATGTTATGACGGGCCAGAAGATTCATCGGTTCGTCAGTTGCGTCGAGGTTATCAACGACGACGGCGACGTTAGCAGCGGCTGCTAGTGGTTTCACGTCGGCACGTGAGTAAAAGTTCGCATAGGAACGCACTTGGTTCCAGAGCATGCGGGCTTCCGGGTCATGTTCACGGAGAGCTTTCTGCAGATGACCATCAAGCTCCAGGATCAAGTCAGCATGGAAGGCGCCTGCCTCCGCTAGCGCCAGCGAGAAGTCGTCCGCTGTAAGCGCTGGTTGTGGATGGCCGGAATCCGACAGTCCCAACCACGAAAAGGTGTACAGAGGGACCTGCTGGGGCTGAGACCGCTGTTCAACCTTGATCAGGGCGAGATTGGTGTCGATCCAAGGTTGCGCGGTTGGACTCGACACTTCCAGTACCGATCCTCGCTTGATCACCAGATTGCCCCGCATCTGCGGCGGCTTGCCATCGGGATTGAGCACGAGGAATCTGAGCTTAGGGTGGGCCGATCGCAATTTTGATAGAGACCGCTCCAAGTCTGGGCGCTCGGACTGGCGAACGGACAGGATTATGCCTTCCAAGTCGGGCGGGCTTGTCTCAGCAGCACTTGTAGCTTGATTTAAGGAAACTTCTGCATACACCCGATAACCTTGGCTTTGGGCTGCCTTTGCTTGTGACGAAAAACTCTCGTTCCAAGAAAGCACTACGGTGTTGAGGCCAATATCTTTCGCCGGGGGCAAGGTGGAAGTTGTCCAATGTACAAGCACATCGCTCCAAGCAGAAGTGGAGGATAAGGCGAAAGCTAATACGAAGATCGCGCGGCGAAAGCTCATTGAAAATGCCTAGACCAATCCGAACCTAAAAATTTCTTCCAAACAGAATCTGCGGGCCACCAGACACTGTTTCCACCTGGGCATCAGGTGAAATCCAAATCGCTGAAACGTCTGCCATACTCTTGATCAATGTCTTGCCCTTCGCAGGACCTAGCAGCAGCAACGTGGTCGACAAGGCGTCCGAGACTGTGGCGGTTGTTGAAACGGCGCTGACCGCAAATGCCGTTTTTAGGGGCATTCCTGTTTCTGGATCAATGATATGGCCATGAGCGTCGTTCGCTAGAAAACTGGGTGCTGTCTGCTCCGATGTGGATACACTTGCATCCTTCAGCATGACCTGCGGGTCTATCTTGTTTGAGGGATCTCTCAAGTGCACGAGCCATGCCGCCTGATCGGGAGGAGATCCCATCGCGAAGATCGTGCTGCCACCTGCATTGATCAAGGCATTCTGAATTCCCATGGAGCTCAGGACTTCAGCGGCGCGATCCACTGCGTAACCTTTGCCAATGGCACCCAAGTCCAACCGCAGACAGGGTGAACGGAAATTGATTTTGTCTGGGGGGGTTAGTTCGACCTTCTCGTATCCAACGCAACTTCGAGCTTCTTCCTGGCGGGCCTGAGAGGGCGTATCTTCTCCGCGCAGAGCGGCCTTCCACAGATTCACCAAAGGGGCGATGGAAATATCGAATTTTCCGTCCGACAGCTTGGAGAACTGTAGGGCCTCATCGATCACTCGATATAAATCGGGAGGAACTCTTTCCGAATGGAAGTGGGCGGAGCGGTTCAGGTTACTGAGAGCGCTGTCTGGTTTGTAGTTGCTCATCAGATCGTCGAGGCGAACGATCTGCTCAAACGCCTTCTCGATCGCATGCGTGGCATGCTCGGACGATTGATCATAGGCAGCGATTTCGAAGACCGTGCCCATGATGTACTTCTTTTTGTACACGAGAATTTGATTTTCCGAACTTCGGACGAAGGAAGTAATTAGAAGGAAAATGATTAGAGCCGACGCACGGCGGTTATCGCAGGGCATAAACCTCACCACTTAGGCTTGCCAGATAGACCGTATCTGCCGCGAGCACGGGAGCCGATTGAACCGCCCCGGCCAGAGCCGCTCGCCAAACCACATTGCCTGTGGCGCAGTCGAGGGCGAAGGTGCCTCCCGCTTGAATATAAACAACTCCATCGCGGATCACTGGAGGCGCAGTTACCACTTCGCCCACGGCAGTTTTCCAGCGCAATCGACCTGTTTGAGTTTGGAGCGCGTATAGAAATCCGTCCTTGCTGCCGACAACTACCAAGTCGCCCAAAACGGCCGGTGACGACGAGATGCCCAGCCCTGTTTCGTATTTCCAGAGCACCCCGCCAGAGGCAGAGTTCATTGCATAAAACCAAAAATCTTGGGAGCCAATCATAACCATATTGCCGGCGACGGCCGGAGATGAGTCTATGCCGTTGCCTGTGGGCGTACTCCACAATGTTTTTCCGGATGAGGAGTCGAGACTATATACCTTTCCGTCGCCGCAGCCGAGGTATAGCTGATGCTCGGCAGCATAGATGGTGGAATAAATCCGACCGCCAAGTTCCTGGGCCCATAACGTTCGCCCGGTACCTGCTTCAACTGCGTAAACTCGCGCGTCCGCACTTCCGAAAAAGACAACTCCTCCACGAACAACAGGAGACACCCAGACTTCAGCTCGGGTCGAAGCCTCCCACAGTTTGCTGCCCGTGCGGCGGTCAAGCGCGTAAACTTTCCCGTCGTCGCATCCGAACAAGATTCGATTTTCGGAAAGCGAAGGCGTGGAATGAATCTGACCTGCCGCCTGAAATTTCCATTTTGCTGTGCCGGTGAGCACGTCGACGGCGTGCAGTACTCCGTTGGCAGACGCTACGTACAGAAGGCCGGCTTCAAGTATTGGCGCAGAGCGCACAGAGCTGCCGGCGCGATACTGCCAAACGGCACGTTCCGGTGAACGAACTGAATGTTGCTGATGTCCGCCGGTGCGGGCGTTATCTTTCAGCAGTGTAGGCCAATCTCCAAGAGCATCGGACTTGGCTGCTTCCGTCGTCATCAATTTACGCCGAGAGACTACGGTGATCGATCTGCTTCAGTTCTGCGACGCCAAGGCCAAGTTTCCCAGCAGCAGCTACATGCCCTGGCTGGCGGAAGAACAGATTTTTCGTCGCGTCGTGAAAGAATTCGTTGTTATCGATGGTGATGCTCTTGGGATCGTGTTGCCACAGGGATGGTGCGTCGCGTTCGCGGCGCTTCTTTTCAATAGCCTCTAATTCGATGGTGTCCATAGCGACTGGATCGGTTGCTACGATGAGAATGCCCGTTTGATCGATGAAATCCTGAACCTGGGTCAGCGGTCCACCATGCCATACCTGCCGCATACCGTCCATGATATGGAGCACGGCCTTGGATCGTAAGGGTTCCACCGTACACATCAGACCGATCAGAGGGTTGGTAAAGGAATGGGGAGCACGATGGGAGCGCGCCACATTGTTGAATGTGCCGTAAGCCAGATTCTTGAGAGCTCCAGTGATACCGGAGGCCGAATGGTCCTTCATTGTGGGTACATTGATGATCTTTGTGACCACCTGCGACACGATATTTGCCATGTAGGAGCGGGTTTCCCACTCTCCGAAGAAGGTCGCCGAGCAAAAGATATTCGGATCGTAACCGGAAGAATCCACGAACGCATCCTGAATGCCTATGATCCGCACACCAGGAGGCAGCAGAGCCTGGTAGCTACCGATGTCCATTTCGTACGAATAGCGGTCATAGATCAAAATGTTACGAGCAGGCACGCCAATAGATTGGACTGCGGCGATGATCTCGCGCACGATCTCAGGAGAGGAGCAGCAGGCGGGCGCGCCCGACGGGTTGATTTTGATGCCAACAACGTCATTGGGCTCGATAAACTTTGCCCACGCCGCCTTCGCGGACTTCTCTCCAGTCAACTCCAACATCGCTCGCTCCAGCATACCGTGCACGACCGGTTGTGAGATGCGATTCCGTGTGATGGCATTGGGGTCGCGGATCTCGATTACCCGGCCGGGGAAAAGCCCCGGCATCCCAAGCGGAGATGTTTTGTAGCCGGGCAGACCGTGGAGTTCGATGGGTGGCACTGCCGTGGGTGCCACATCGGCTCGCATCATCGGATCAAGTCCCTGGACTAGCAGCGAAGCGCTTCCAATGCAGCCGGCTTTCACGAAAGTGCGACGATCCATGAACTGGTTCCCGATTCGGAGTGTGCAGCCTGTTGAACCAAAGCTGAAAACAGCGATCAGATTACGATAGCGCGATCCTCTTTACAACCCTGGGTCGGCATTGGCTTCGTCGGAAGGGTGACAATCTCTCTCACAATGGATAAACTTTCGCTTCGAAAGGCAAAGAGAAGCCCTATGGAGATCCGGACCAAAGCGCCACTTGCACTTATTACTCTCATCGCAAGTTTCCTCGCATTTCCTATCGCGATGCACGCTCAAACGGGTCAACGTTACGACCTTCTGTTGAAGGGCGGGCATGTGATTGACCCTGCGAATCATATCGATGAGGTACGAGACATCGCTGTTCTCCAGGGCAGGATCGCTGCCGTCGAGAAAGATATTCCGGCGGATCAGGCCGGGAAGGTTGTGGATGTTTCGAATCTCTATGTAACGCCGGGCCTGATTGATATCCACTATCATGTGGGTCATGGCGGGGCGCCGCTGGACTGGTTCGCGCCCGACGCGCGAGCACACACGCTGCCGCTTGGAATTCCGGCTGATTTGGCATTGCAGTCCGGTGTGACCACTATCGTGGATGCAGGCACCTCGGGTGCGGAGACGTTTCTTCAGGAAAAGGAAGAAGTCATTGACCGCGCCAGAGTACGAGTGTTGGCCTTCCTGAACATCGTGGCAAATGGCATGAACGGCGGGCTTGAACAAAGCCTGGACGAAATGGATGTGAAACTTTGTGTCGACACCATCAAGAAATATCCCGACCTCATCGTGGGTGTAAAAACCGCCCATTACTGGACCAGGGGGCCTTGGGATGGAGAACACACTCCCTGGGCTGCGGTGGACCGTGCGATTGAGTGCGGCATTCTCACGAATAGTCCGGTCATGTTTGATTTCTGGCCGCGGCCAGAGCGTACTTATGAGGACCTGATACTCAAGAAAATGCGGCCGGGAGACATACACACCCACGTCTTCGCGCAGCAATTTCCTATCATCCTTCCCGACGGCAAGCTCAATCCCGCCATCGCAGAAGCCCGGGCACGAGGCGTGATCTTCGATGTGGGACATGGGGCTGGCAGTTTCTGGTTTCGGAATGCAGTTCCGGCTGTGAAGCAGGGATTCATCCCTGATTCCATCTCTACCGATTTGCACGTGGACAATTTCTTGATTCTCAGCATGAACAACGTGATGTCGAAATTCCTGGCCATGGGAGTGCCGCTCGAGGATGTCATTCGCCGGTCTACCGTCAATCCGGCAAAGGAGATTCACCGGCCAGACCTGGGGACATTGTCGGTCGGGCAGGATGCGGATATTGCTGTGCTGGAACTGACGCAGGGCCACTTCAACTACATTGATTGTGGGGTCGCGAGAATGGATGGGAATGTAAAATTGTCGGCCCGCATGACAATCCGTGCCGGACGTATTTCGTACGATCCTTCGGGACTCAGCATGGTGCAGTGGGAGAAAGCGCGTCCGCAGTATTTCACCATCCCAAGTGGAGATGGAGCGTTGCCGTCCAGGGCTGACGATTTTCCGCGCGACTAGATTTGCAAGCTCGAAGGAAGGCCAAGATGCGATAAATGAGTGGTAAAGCTCTTGCGCGTAGGATCCCAAGCCATTTTGCTTGGGTGCCACTGATAGTACGATCGCGCTCCGAAGCACTCAATGCCAACCAATCGAACTCGGGCAGGTATTTTATTTGTTTTCGCGCTCGCCCTCGTGTTGGGCGCGATGGCACACACGAAGGCTTCGCTCGGGAAAACCAGTGTCCGAGATACATCAGGACCACTTCGCTCAGAAATCAGCCGAGCGAGTAAGAGCCAACCTACATTTTTCCCCGTCGCTGTGTGGTATAGCGGAGGCAAAGCACGTGCGCCGATGTTGGAGACAGTCACGGCTGATTCCCCCGGGTCGTGGAGGGATGACCTATTAAAGATCAAGGGGCTGGGGTTCAATACAGTTCGAACCTGGGTGGAATGGAACGTCGGCGAGCCTCAACAAGGCCAATACCATCTCGAGAACCTCGATTTGCTGCTTGGTTTAGCAAATGAAACGGGATTGAGAGTGATTGTGCAGGTTTACGTCGATTCTGCTCCGGAGTGGGTTGGACAGAAATATCCCGATGGCCGCTACGCCGCACAGGATGGCCAAGCCATTCCTTCCCAAGCTGCCCCGGGATATTGCTTCGATCACCGGGGCGTTAGGAAAGCTATTCTCGACTTCTTTCAGGAAGTTGCACGACACGTGGCGGGAAACTCCGCGTTTTATGGATGGGACTTGTGGAGTGAACCAGCCGCGCTGAATTGGGCACGTGTTGGTTACAAGTCGGAGCCGATGTTCTGCTATTGCCCCAGCAGCATGGAGCGTTTTCGCCTATGGTTGAAAAGCAAATATGGCACGCTCGACCGGCTCAACGAAGCCTGGCATCGAACATTCACTGAGTGGAATCAGGTTGAGCCTCCGCGCTACGGGACAATTCTCACATACACCGACTTTATGGATTGGCGCGTCTTTTACGGTTACAAACTGGCTGAGGACCTTAAGTTGCGGAATGATGCAGTGAAAGCCGTTGACCCAGAACATGTGACCACTAGCCATGCGCCAAATCCTTCGCCTCTAGTCCGCACTTTGGCCGATGCTTACGATCCCAGCGATGATTTTCTGATGAAGGACTCGGTCGATTTCTTCGGAACGAGCTTCTACCCGAAACTCACGGCGCCTGAGCACAATTGGAGCCTTGAGCGGCGCATTTTGGCGATGGATTTGACGAACAGCATGACGGCGGGCAGAGGTTTCTATGTTGGAGAACTGCAGAGCGGCTACGGAGTGCATGGGACGGTGATTGGCTCGCCGGTTACGGCAAACGATCTGGAGTTGTGGACATGGGGAATGGTCTCACGTGGCGCCCGCGCCATTAACTATTACGCGTTTTATCCGATGAACGCCGGGTATGAGTCTGGTGGATACGGAATGATTAATCTGGACGGAACCCTGACGGAAAGGAGCCGGCATGCAGGAGAGATCTCGCGGCGCATTCAGCAAAATGCGGAACTTCTGCTGCAATCGCATCCACAACGTGCTGAGGTGGCAATCGTGTTCAGCCCGCTGGCTCCGTTGTTGGGCGGCTACGACGAGGAAGGCAGCCGAAACGCTATTCATGAAGCAGTCGCGGGATACCACAGAATGTTCTTCGAAAGAAATTTACCGGCTGACGTCATCAGTTCGAGAGAACTTTCGCCAGACGCCCTGCGGAGCTACAAGCTTGTGATCGTTCCGTATCCTCTCATGCTGACGAAGGAGGAAGCGACGCTTCTGAAGGAGTACGTTGCGGGCGGTGGACATCTTTTTGTCGAAGCGCGCCCGGGGTGGGTGGATGAAAGAGGCCATGCCGAACCAAAGATTCCGGGATTTGGATGGGATGAGATGTTTGGGGTTCGTGAAAAACAGCTCGTCCCCGGTAAAGAGTTTGAAGTCACCTGGGGCAGCGCGCAATTCAAAGGTTCGAGATTCCAAGAACAATTTGAATTAGAAAACAATTCTGCCCGACCTGTGGCTTTCTTATCAGACAGAACACCGATTGCATGGGAGAACCGCTATAACCATGGAGAGGCGATTGTATTTGGTAGTTTCGCCGGGCAGGAGAACTATGAGCACCCGACAGCTATGCACCCGCTGGCTGGCATCCTGAGTCGATGGGCGGGACTCACGCAAGCCGATCTGCATGTGCCCCCTCTGCTCGAACTTCGACAAATGCAAGCGCCCAAAGGCCGCTGGGTCTTCTTGTTCAATCACTCAGAGAAGCCGGCACAGGTCGAATTCAACCGAGAACTGGAACATCCGGCTTCCAGCATTCGGGAAATCACGACCAATCAGCCGATCGCGGCTAGGGGAACTGCCCTCTCGATAAAGACAGTGGTTGCGCCTCAGAGTGTACGTATTTACAGAATCGACTTTTGAGGTTGAGAATCTTTGATTGACGCAGGAACCTCCTTTATTGTGAATCTCGCTGTTTATGGAGTTCGTCCAACCGCTTCTTCAAATACTCCCGGTATTCTTCTTGCAACTTAGGATCCTTGGGTGAGCCGTAAATCTCGGAAGACTTGTATTTTCGTTCATCGAATTTCTTTCTTGTCCATTCGTCGTGGATATGGGTTTCATCGGCGTGATCGAGGACTTCTTTGACGAATTGTGGAGGAATGAAATACACGCCTTCGCGGTCACCAACCACGAGATCGCCTGGCATAACAGTCACTCCACCGATTCTGATTGGCACGTTGATGCCGGTGAGCATTACGTTGCCGATGGGCGTCGGATCAGAAGAACGAAAATAGGCGGGCATGTCCATGTTCGCAATGCCGTCGAGATCGCGAATGCTGCCGTCGACAACCAAACCGCCGCCGTTCGTGGCTTTCATCACGTAGTAGAAGAGATTGTCGCCAACGATAGTGCCGTCGACCTTTTTGCCGAACAGGTCGACGACCAGAACATCGCCGGGCTGCAGCATATCAATCGCGGTTTGATTGCCTAGGTCCTGCAGTCCTCGTTGTTTGGCTTTGTTGCTGGCCACCTCATCGACGTCAGCCCGCATGGGCATGAATTGCACTGTGAAGGCGCGACCAACCATCGTTTTTCCGGGATGCAGGACCTGAAATCCATCGGCATACTGGTTCCGAAAACCTTTCTCTGGGAGCCCGGCCCACACTTCTTCTGAGGACAGTTCGCGAGCGCGCTCGATCATGGCATCGGGGACCTTGGGGCGGCCATCGGCAAGCCTGTCGAATGGAGATTTGGCGGTATAGTCGATTAGTTCTTGCTTGGAAAACGTGTACAACTGTGAATAGGCGGAGGTCGATACAAGCAAGGTCATGATGAAAAGGATCGGGAATATGGTGCTCCCGCTTAGACGACGTGTCATTGCAGTTGCTCCTTGGTCGGTCGACTTTGGAATCATGGTTTGCCGATGAGTTTACAATTCTATTTCTCATTTTGTGATCTTTTTGCAAGTGAACGGCGGTTTTCGTCTGCGTGAGTCTTGGTGCTCACCGGGAGTAATGATGCCTAAAGAGAGACGGGGTATGTGGGGACGTCGAGAAGTCTTGAAGACGTCGGCGCTGGCGCTGGGCGGAGCCTTGCTGGGGGATTCGGTCGAGGCCTACCCGAGAACGGTCAATACGAATTCCAGTCCTTCGACTCTGAAGATCACCGATCTGCGCGTGGCCACCATCGTGAAGCCCGGACCAAGTCCCTGCCCGATTATTCGGATTGATACGAATCAAGGGGTTTATGGGTTGGGGGAAGTGCGGGACGGCGCGAGCCCGACGTATGCTCTTTTCTTGAAGAGCCGGATCGTCGGTGAAAACCCGTTACAACTCGACAAGATATTCCGCAAGATCAAGCAATTCGGCGGGCACGCGCGCCAGGGTGGAGGAGTATGCGCCATCGAAATGGCTCTATGGGACATCGCCGGCAAGGTCTACAACGCCCCCATCTATGCGCTCGTCGGAGGGGGGAAGTTTCGGGACAAGATCCGAATCTATGCCGACACTACCGAGTCGAAGGATCCGAAAGTCTATGCGCAAAGATTGAAAGAGCGTAAGGACGTAATGGGTCTCACGTGGCTCAAGATGGATCTGGGAATCGAGATGGTGGCAGATACTGCCGGTACGGTCACCAATCCTACGGACCTGCAACAGTGGCAGCCGAACCAACTGCCTCATCCTCTGCTGGGCATGGAGGTGACTGACAAAGGCATCGCCATGCTCGAGACGTATGTGGCCGCTGTCCGCGATGCTGTCGGGATGGAAATCCCGCTCGCAATGGACCATTTGGGCCATTTAGGAGTGAAGTCGATCATCCGATTGGGAAAAGCTTACGAGAAATACAACCTGTCGTGGATGGAAGACGTGATTCCATGGATGTATACGGATATGCTCAAGCAAATTTCGGACGAGAGCCCGACTCCTATCCTCACGGGAGAAGATATCTACCTGAAAGAGCCGTTCCGGGTTCTTTGCGATAAGCATGCCGTCAGCAAGATTCAGCCCGACCTCGCCACGGCAGGCGGAATTCTCGAGACGCACAAGATCGGCGACATGGCTGAAGAGTACGGCGTTCCCATGGCTCTGCACTTCGCCGGCAGCCCGATTGCCTGCATGGCAAACGTTCACTGTGCAGCGGCAACACAAAACTTCCTGGCGCTGGAGAATCATTCGCTGGACGTACCCTGGTGGTCATCTTTGGTTGTGGAGGGAACCAAATCTGCGATCGTCAATCATGGGTGGATTGATGTTCCGGACCGGCCCGGGCTCGGCGTCACTCTCAATGAAGAGGTGGTCCGACAAAACTTGGCTCCGGGCACAGGATACTTCGAACCGACTCCACAGTGGGATCAGGAACGATCTTGGGATCGGTTGTGGAGCTAGAAAGTGGCTTTCGAGGTGAGGGATCGATTGCTTCTATCTCAGCGATGGACCTCATCAAACGCCTCGGCAACTCGGTCCTGCGTCAATGATTGGAGTGGATCCACAGCCAGCCAACATAGAGCACCGAGCAGGCACAAAGCTGCCGCCACAAGAAATGAGGCAGTCCAGCCGTAGCGTGCCGCGATCCAGGGAGTGAGCGAGCCAGTCAAGGCGCCGCCAATCTGTCCACCCATGTTCATAAATCCGGATACCGATCCAGCCGAAGCGCCAGCAATGTCTGCAGTCACTGACCAAAACGAACTCTGAGAAAAATACAGTGCACCAGCGCCGCCGGCTAGAACGATACTTGCCAACCTGACCCCCTGGACTTGAGAACCGAAAGCGATGAAGATTCCGGCCACGCCCATCGCAAATACGGCGACACCGCATCGACCCAACCGTGGTCCGCGCCATTTAGTGAGTCGATCGTTCACGGTCCCACCCAGCAGGCAGCACACCAGCATCGCAAGAAAAGGAAGCATGGAATAGAAAGCGCTGGTTTTGAGATCGAGTCCGCGAACCTTTGCAAGGTAGCGATAGAACCAGCTGAAGAAGATCCACGCTACGTAGCCGTAGCAAAAATAGCTGATAGTCACGGCCCAAACCTCACGGCTTCGCAAGACGCGTTTCCACGGTACTGGGACAGCAATCGATCTGCCCGGATTTGGTGAATCGATTGCAACCGTCAGTCCGGATTGAATCGTAGTGAGCTCTGCGGCCGAAACCTTCGGGTGTTGCGCCGGATTATCGCGCGCAGCAAAAAACCAGACCGCTCCGGCGAGTAATCCGATGATGGCGCATACCCAGAACGATGCGCGCCAGCCGTAGTGAATCATGAAATAGGTGATCAGAGGGGGCGTTAGGCCAGCTCCGGCGCCGACGCCGGCGAAGATCCAACCATTGGCCATACCACGCTCGCGCACGGGGATCCAACGTGCAACGAATTGATTGGCCGCTGGGTAAATCACCGCCTCCCCCGCGCCGAGAAGAAATCGAACCGCGACGAAAAGGATGAGGGCGCCGCTAACGTTGGCGGGAACAAGCGCGGTCAGAGCAGTGAAGATTCCCCACCAGAGAACTCCGGCGGTCAGGACACGTCGCGGACCAAACCGATCGGCAAGATGGCCGCCCAGCGTCTGAAACAGGGCGTATCCCGCGACCAATGCGCTGAATACCTTCCCCAACTGCACGTCGGTCAAGTGGTAGGCATCGACAATCGATCCGCCCGCAATCGAGATGTTGACCCTATCGAGGTACGACACGGCGCTCAGGACAAAAAGCCAGAACACCAGAAACCAGCGCACGCGGGTTGTCTTCGCCTCGGGCATTATTGTGAATCGCGATCGGACCTAGGCGGAGTGTCCGCGAAGGATGCCCGACAGCTGTTCAGCGACGATCTTGTCTTCGCCCGGCTGCAGCATAAACGAGCACATGGTGAGCCCAGGCCTGCCTTCACCGCCGCCGATGACAATCGAAGGCTTGGAACTCCGCAACAATCTCGAAACCCGCTGCGGCTCCATCGGAACTCTGGAATCCCAGGTGATGTTCATATGGGGCACATGGTTCGCGATGTCGGGAACGAAGAAAGAAGTGCTCACGCCGGGAATTTTGGTTATTTCGCGTGAGATACGTTCGAGCCGCTCCTGCCACTCTTTCTCTAGTGCGTTGTGGTCTTCCTTCAAATAGAGCTCGACCGCCTTCACCATTCCGATAATTTCCTCCTTGCCCACTTTCTGGCTGCGGCCCAGCGTGTCTTCATGCGGACTGTTGTTGAGCAGGGCATTCGCGACCAGTTCCTTGCGTCCGATCAGCAGGCCGGCACACTGTGGGCCACGCATCGCTTTTCCTCCACTGAAAGTGATGAGATCGTAACCCATGTTGGCGTAATCCCAGAGATGGGAAACCGGAGGCGTGTCGGCGGCGGCATCATTCATGCACGGAATGTTGTATTGCTTGGACAGTTTGACCCATTCATCCACCTTGATTTGGCCGGCGGCGTTCGCGAAGTTTGAAAAGTGCATCATCGCAGTGCGTTCGCTGACCGCTTGCCGGAACTGCTCGCGAGTCTCAATCTCGATCAGCTTGACGCCTGTGTTTCGCAACTGGTGGTCGAACGGATTGCGATGCGATTTTTGAATGATGACTTCCGATTTCATTCCAGTCAAATCTGGAATTTGACGAATTCGGGCTTCATCGTTTCCCGTTAGGATGCCCGCCAGTCCTGACTGCATTGCCGCAGCGGCACCGGAGGTCACTAGTACGGCGTAGCCGTCCGGGAGCTTCAGCATCTCTGCGATGCGCGTGCCCGCAGCAACTTCCAGGTCAGGGATACTTACGAAATGACGCCCGGCCATTGCCATGACGGCTTCGAGTTCGGGGCGGAGAATGGAGCCGCCCAGCATCGTCATGGTGCCTTCGCAGTTAATTACAGTCGTGACTCCCAATTCATCGTAGGGATTACCCGTCTGGCCGAACCCGCTCACGGTGAGGCTGTCGGCAGCCGCACTTGAAGTCGACGAAAGCTTGCGAGGTGCTAGGACAGACGCCACGATAGCGGCGGCAGTCCCCAAGAATCCACGCCGATTCCATGACGATTTCAATCGCATGAGGATCTCCTTCGCTCTGTTTTCAGCGTTACTTGCGCGTTACCGCAGCGATGCAGTTAATTTCGACCAGCGAATCGCCGGGCAGGGCAGCGACCGCAACGGTAGTACGGGTTGGTCCACCGTGCGGAAAATAGCTGCCGAATACCTTGGTCATTGCTTCCCAGTGCTCGATCTTCACTAGGAAGACGCTGGTCTGAAGGATGCTGTCGATTGTGCCTCCCCCGACTTCGACAAGCTTCTTCACTTTGTCCATGACCATGCTGGTATGGGATTCAATCGTCCATTCCTTCGGATCTCGCGAATCGTGAGCGCCCTGGCCAGAGACATAAATCAGGCCGTTGTGAACGATTATCGGCATGATGACATCTTTTTCACTGCCTGGCTTACCTTCGGCGTTCAACTTGCGGACGGCGTTTGAGTCTTGGGCGGAACTCTGGGCGAGTCCACGCGAGGGCAGCGCAGCGGCAGTCAGTCCTAGTGCTGAAAGGAGGGAACCGAAACGTAGCGCGAAGGTCCTGCGAGTCGAGGTCAAGCTCATAGAATTGCTCCTTTATGGTCGGAATGGAAACGTTCATCCACGATGTCAACAACGAAAGTGCTGGATTATCGAATGAATCACAGATTTATGCAATCCCGCCTACTAAAGCCGGCCGAATTTCTTCACTGCCTGCACGATCGACCTCAATTGTTCAATGACTGCGTACATCGAATGCTCCTTATAGTCCATTTGCTGCGCGAGCGCGAGTACGGCCTGCGCCTGGGCTTTCGGCACAACGGCCACTCCGTCACTATCGGCAACAACGATATCTCCAGGATTCACCGGGACGCCATTGCAGAGCAATGGGATCTGCGCTCCGGCAAACCGATAGTGGTGCACCGACGTAGAAGGAACGATCCCAGTGGCGAAAACTGGGAAACCAATCTTGCGCAGGTAGGCGACGTCTCGCACTCCGCCATCGATGACCGCCCCGGCGTAACCGCGTGCTGCCATGGCGGTGCCCATCAGACCACCCATTCCCGCGATGTCTTCTCCGTCCTCAACCACCATCACATACACCGAATCTGTTGATCCCTGATCGATCGCTTCCAACATTCCGGTGAGGGCTTCGGGATCTTTATTACCCTCGTCTTTCTTGAGTTGAACGGTGCGCGCATATCCGGCAAATTTGGAAGTAAAGATCGGCTGCATGTGATGGCTCATGTACATTTTCTTTCCGGTAGTCTGCTCGAGTGCATCGGAAACGGAAGCGACTTCCACACGCCGGAATTGTGCGATCAGATCGTCGCTGGTCCGTGCGGTCTCCACTCCTTGCGAATTGGATTGAGCGCGGGCGACACGGACTTGAACTGCCAAGGCTGTAATAAAGATCAAAGCTCCAAGAGTCACTAAGATGATGTGCAGTTTCGAATACGGACGAGATGGAAGCATTCTCTCCTCCTCCTTCTAGATGTTTTCGCGGACTCTAACATTACCACTGCTACGCTCAGAAAAAGAGATCAGATCGGGGAAGGGAACTGTTTTGGCGCGAACCGCCGCCTTCCTGAGATAGAATGTGGCGGCTTGCCTATGTCGCCGATATTCAAATCTTCGTGTTGTTTGCTCGGAGCTTGTCTTTTCTTGTGGGCGTTCAACACGTCATTCTCTTCAGCACAGCAGACTTCATCAGTGCGTTCAAAGACTAACCTCGAAGCGGGAAAGACCACATACAACACGTCGTGCGCTGGCTGTCACGGACTGGATGGACGCGGAAGCGACAAAGCCGCCAACATTTCCGGAACTACCAAAGTCCAGCATCTCTCCGATGCGCAACTATCCAACATCATTTCGAACGGTGTACCCGGAACCGGGATGCCAGGGTTTCGCAATCTCACCGAAAAACAGACCCGCGCCGTAGTAAGTTACCTGCGGTCGCTTCAAGGGAAGCTTGAAGGCCGAAACCTCCCAGGTGACACAGGGCGGGGGAAGCAAATATTTTTCGGCAAAGGCGAGTGCTCAAGTTGTCACACGATTTCCGGACAAGGCGGGTTCCTTGGACCTGATCTTTCCGGCTACGGAGCGACGGTGTCGGCCGAAGCGATTCGAGACGAGATCGTGCGGTCACGCAGAATGCCGGCACAGGGCTATCGATCCGCCGTGCTTGTTACATCCGAGGGTGATCGCCTTGAGGGTGTGATTCGTAACGAAGACAACTTCTCCATACAGTTTCAAAATAAAAACGGCGGCTTCCATTTCTTCCAGAAATCTGAGCTGCGCAGTATCGATCGTATCGAAAACTCTTTGATGCCCACAGATTATCGAGAGCGCCTAAGCTCGGCTGAACTGAACGACTTGGCGAGTTATCTAATGACTGCGACTCCAGATGCGAGCAAGGCAGCAACTCCCCGCAAAAGAGAGGACGATTTCGAATGAAGCCCGGGCAGGCAATCCTGACTTACCTGATAACGGTTTTCTGCTTGTCTCTCAGTTCTTCGGGCCAGAAAGCGAAGGACTTTAAGCTTGAGCCGCTCTCTCCTAAATTCGGGGAGATCATCGCGGGCGATGCGAAATTGGAGGCCGTTGCGACAGGCTTTGGCTTCACCGAGGGACCGATGTGGGACCCAGCAGGCTTCTTGTACGTCAGCGACGAGACTATTAACAAGATTTACCGGGTCTATCCGAACGGCAAAAAGGAAGAGGTCATCGCATTGGGCGATCCGGACGGCAACACCTTTGATCGCAGGCACCGGTTGATCGATTGCGCGAGCGTCTTGCGAGCGATCATCGAGGTAACTCCTGAGGGGAAATATATAGTCCTCGCTGATCATTTCGAGGGGAAGCGATTCAACAGTCCGAACGACGTGATCGTCGGGCCGGATGGGGCGATCTATTTCACCGATCCGACCCTGGATCTTGTTGCCGGCGAAAAGCAAGAAATACCGTTTCAAGGGGTGTATCGGCTAGATGAGAAGGGAAATGTTCGTTTGCTGACGCGAGATTTGACGCAACCGAACGGATTAGCTTTTTCTCCAGATGGAAAGAAATTCTATGTGGACGACAGCGAGCGGCGAAATATTCGCGTCTACGACGTGAACACGGATGGAAGTCTGAGCAATGGACGTGTTTTTGGCGAGGAGCCTGGGGGCAAAAACGACGGCGTTCCGGACGGTATCAAAGTCGATACGAACGGCAACTTGTTTGTTACCGGGCCGAAGGGCATATGGGTTTGGGATGCGAAGGGGAATCACTTGGGAACGATCGTGATGCCAGAACAGCCTGCCAATTTGACCTGGGGCGAGAAGGACTACCGGACCCTTTACATCACGGCAACGACCTCTGTGTATCGCCTGGAAACAAAAACACAGGGTTTTGTGCCTTACCTGGAGCACTGAAGCGGTGGTGCGAAATCGGGATTATCAGTGCGGAAGCGCAAAGGCGAATACGTCGCTTCCCGCACAGATTGCGACATACTGAACCCCTCCGACTGCGTACGTCATCGGGGAAGCGTGGAATGATTGGCCAGTGTTGAAGTGCCAGAGGGGACGTCCGGTCTTTGCATCCACCGCTTCCAGAGACTCAGCATCATCTCCAAAGAATAGGAGCCCACCCGCGGTTGTTAGGGTTCCGCCCCAGGAATTGCCGCGACCCGTTTGCGGATAGCGCCAGATCTCCTGTCCATCTACGGCGGAGAGGGCCAATAAAAGCTTCTGTGAGTGCTGGTCGGGGGGAAATTTAGTCCCAGTATTGTAGTAGGTCTCGCCTTTAACAAATGGTTGCGATTTCGCGAAATAGATATTGCAGTTTTCGAGAGCCATTACATAAAACAATCCGGTGTTGGGGTTGTACGAGGGAGAGAACCAATTCGTAGCACCGACGATGCCGGGGCAAATCAGGGTGCCTTCTTTTGTAGGCACGCGGTCCGATAGAACGGGACGGCCAGAAGGATCTATTCCTTTCGCCCAGGTTAGCTTCTCCACAAAGGGCTTAGCCCGCAAAAACTTACCGTTCGTGCGATCGAGAACATAGTAAAAGCCGTTCCGATTGGCTTGCACGAGCAAATGCCTGGTCGCGCCGTTCTCCTCCGCATCAAGGAGCACTGGAGTTTCGTTGGCGTCGTAGTCATATACGTCATGCGGTGTGAACTGGAAGTACCACTTCAATTTTCCAGTATTGGCTTCGATCGCCAAGACGCTGGCGGTGTAGAGATCATCGCCCGGGCGTGAATCTCCGACGAAATCGGGAGCGGCATTGCTTGTTGTCCAGTACAGGGTATCGAGTTCTGCGTCGTAGGTGCCGGGCATCCAGGTGGTGGCACCGCCGTGCAGATACGAATCCCCCGGCCAACTGTCAGAACCGAATTCTCCCGGAGCGGGGATGGTCCATAAATGCCATCTGAGCTTTCCGGTAGCAGCCTCGTAAGCGGCAACGAATCCACGTACTCCCGAATCACCGCCGGATGTGCCGACAACCACCTCATCTTTGACGACAAGTGGGGCGCTAGTCGAGCCATAGTGCTTAGCTTTGTCCGCATATTGTACGTCCCAGATCAAATTACCCGAGCGGGCGTCGAGACACAGCAAGTGCGCATCGTCGGTTTCGGAATAGACAAAGTTTTCCCTGACGGCCACACCACGGTTGATGTGGCCCGCGGAATCATCCAGCAATCCCGAACTTATGGGACGACTGTAGTGCCACAGCGCCCGTCCAGTGCGTGCATCGAGCGCGAACACGTCATTGGCGGATGTCACGTACATCACGCCGCGTATGACGACAGGGGTGGCTTCCAACCTTTGGGAATTGCCGGGGTGAAAAACCCAAGCTGCTCGAAGTTGGGCGACGTTTGCCGAATTTATTTCGCTTAGGCTGCTAAACCGGCGCCCCGTGTAATCTCCGTTGTATGAGGGCCAGTTCTCGCCCACAGGCTTCGTCAGCAAATCTTCAGCATTTACTCGCAGATCGGTACTTGCGGATGTCCGCGTTTGCGCATCCAGCCGCTCTTGTCCAGTACAGGCGGCGAGCAGGAAAAGAATGATTGCTGCGGCGTTCCGTTTCATTTTATTGGTGGTTGTGGTTCCCCACATGAACTTCCTGCAGCACGCCCCGATCAACTCCATTCTCGTCAGCGAGGTGAATGGAAAGCCTTGAGGTTGTTGTCGGCGGAACGATCTCGGTCTCAAGCGAAACGGCTTGGCTCGGATCCACGTTGAGCAACTGCGCCATACCGATCGCGCGCCCGTGTTGATCGTAAAAATGCGCGAGCAGGTGGCCAGAATAAAAAACTCCAAATGAACCAGACAGCTTGAGTTTGCCACCATCGAGACTCGTCGCTCGTAGCGGGTATATGACAATTCCGGCGTCGCTTACTCCGCGGAAGTCGCTTCCCGATCGAGTAGGAAACCACTCGGTCTCAAAGCTACAGCTCTCACTGGGTCGGAGGTGGCACATCGGGCTGTTGAGTTCAGCTTCGAGGTAGTAAGGACTCGCATCCGGATCGGAACTTAAGGTGGGGATGCCTTCGTCGTTCAGCCTGACTTCCGGACCGTTTGTCCAGAAGATGACAGATGCCTTGCCTGGATAAGGCTTCTTCTCTTCGTATTGAAAGCGCTCAACCATGGCGTATTGGCTCTTGCGATCGACGACCGCGAGCCATCCCTCTGTAGAATCGAGCCACAATTCGGCAGCCATATGAACGTAGTGGACGGCAAAAAGATCGTCGTCCCTCACCGAAACGGCAGGATTTTCCGCGGGCCCGAAGCGAACGTGGTAGCGGTTGAGATAGGTGCTGAACTTGTTCGCTGGAGTGAAGGTCCAGAAGTCATGATTCATTTGCGAGTTCTGTTCCCCGGATTGTGCTGGGGGAGTCGACGTGTCGTATTGCGAAACGGACTGCATCGACCATTCGAGAGTGTGGCCCGTAATGTTCTTCATCGCTGCGTGGAATCCGATGCGTGGTGAGTCGGCATCGAGACGGATCGTCCGAATAAATTGAATTCCAGTCTGTGGGTCCGAGGGACCGGTCAGTTCGATCTCGCAGGTCCGCCCTTCCGAAAGCTTTCGAAACGTAAACGGCCCGTCATCCAACAAGTCAGAATTGCCGACCCAATGCTGTTCGTCATTGTTTCCTTCGGGCAAAAGCCAAAGTTTGTCTCCGCCGTAGTTGAACCACTCGCTGGTGCTCGGCGGAAGGTATTTGCCCGCGAACTTGGGATTCACAAACAGGAACGGATGTCCGGCGAACGTCACTTGCATCAATCGCCCACCATTCTGCGGTACGACGATCAACTGCACCCAGCGGTTCGAGAGTTGTTGCGCGTGCCAGCCTTTATAGTCAACGGCCTCGAGGTGGCAATCTGGATTCTTCGGCGAATCGGATCGACCGAGTGCGGACAATCTGACGGTTGGCACAATTGCGAGTAGAACAAATCCTATCCAAGCGGTTCGTCTTCGCCTCAATGAAACAGAATGGGGTGGCATGATCACTCTTCCCTGGGGGCAGCGGTTGCGAGGATTGAGAGTAGCACGCAAAACTTTCTCATGAAGGCGTGTATGTTTAAAACGAAATAAATGCCAATCAAACGAAAGATTTCGATTTGCGTCAAGCAAATTCTGTGATATACCAGCTTTCGCAAGTGGGGAAAGAGCGTGAGCACACCTCTGGTGGGAATGAAATGGGCGATTGTTTTGTCTGCGCTGCTGATTTCGGTAAATCTCTCGGCCCAAGATCGCAGTGTTGATCCCACGTGGCTCCATCGGTATTTGCCCCGTTTGAGCGAGACGAAAACTGATCTCTCCTCGGGAACCTGCCATTACAAACCAATCTTCGGGGCAGGTGACGCGGACGCCCGAATTTTACGCAGCGTTTCTCGCTTCGCGGAGCTTTCGGTCGATCCCCAGGGCGCGTGCCAAAGTGTTCTATACGAGCGTGAAGAAGAAATTGATTTTGTTCTGGAAGGTGCAGGCTCGCTGCAGTACGGTGACGATCCTCATCCGTTGCGCGCGAACGATTTTGTGTACCTGGCTCCAGGAGTCAGGCATTCGCTTTCCAGTAATTCCGGCCAGGCCTTGCGCGTTCTCGTCATGGGCTTTAAGGTCCCGGCTAGGGAGGTGACAGGTGCCTCGCTACAACAGCCCAGAATCATCAATCTGAAAGACGTGAAGGAACAGACTGTCGAGGGTCACCCGACCTCGGTTTTGTACAAATTGTTAGTAGGCCCGAAGAGCGGGAAGCGTGACGCGATCGACGAAGCCTCGGTTGTGACCAGTTTGTTCTGGATGGATTTTGCGCCCGGAGGTACAAACTTCCCGCATCACCACGAAGCCGCAGAAGAGATCTACTTCGTCGTACAGGGTGAGGGTGAGATGGTCGCTGGGAGCGGAATGGACGGAGTCGAGGGGCGTTTTCCAGCCAAGGCGGGAGATGCTTACTACTTCCGCCCAAACTGCACGGTAGGTTTCTATAGCCAGAACAAGCCGGGAGCCAAGGCCTACATCCTCGCCGTGCGATCGAAGATTCCTTCGAGCGATGCAGAAGACTAAAGCCGACCCACGTCAATGCGTTTGTTGGACAAACAGTGAGTCACCGTTGAACGAAGGAAAGTTTTTTCGGAGGAGGGATTGATAGCGATGCGGAGTTCCAGCCGAAGGTCATTTGTAAAATTCGTGGCAGCGGCACCACTTCTAAGCCAGATTGCTGTGCGGCAACTGTATGCTCAAGCTGCCACCGCTGCCGGACATGATCCGCGCCAGAATGTGTATACCCGCCTGGGTGTGAAGACGGTGATCAACTGCCGCGGAACCTGGACGTATCTCAGTGGCTCGCTCGAGTTTCCTGAAGTTCGTCAAGCGCAAGTGGAGGCATCGCAGTATTTCGTCAACATGCTCGACCTGCAGCGGGCTGTGGGCCGGCGCCTGGCGGAACTAACGGGCGCCGAATCCGGAATCGTGACGTCCGGCGCAGCAGGCGCCATGGCTGCCGCTACAGCCGGATGCATGGCCGGCACCGACGACAAGTACATCTGGCAGCTTCCAGACACAACGGGACTTAAGCATGAAGTGATCATGGTCGGGGGACGGAGCGCCTTCGACAGCGCCATTCGGCTCACCGGGGCCAAACTTGTTCTGACATATTCTCCAGAAGAACTCGCGAACGCCATCAACGAAAATACGGCGATGATCTACACCACCGATCTCGGGGAGAAACTTCAAAAGGAAGTGTCGATCGCGAAAGACCACAAGGTTCCCATGCTGCTGGATGACGCTGCCGGAATTCCCCCCGCAGACAATGCCAAGCTCTACGCGCGCATGGGACTGGATCTCTATTGTTTTTCTGGCGGCAAAGGACTTTCTGGTCCGCAATGCAGCGGACTGCTGTTGGGTCGTAAAGACCTGGTTGAAGCTGCTCTGCTTAATTGCAGTCCACGGGAGGGAGCGGTGTGCCGCCCGATGAAAGTTGGGAAAGAAGAAGTGATCGGGTGTCTAACGGCGCTTGAGACATGGCTGAAGATGGACGAAAAAAAACTATATGCAGAGTGGAACAGCCGTGTGGATCGCATTCGAAAACTTGTGGAGACTGTGCCCGGCATCAAAACTGATACCTACACTCCCGATGATGGGAATCGTTATCCGACGCTGAAGATTTCCTGGGATCAGCAAGCCTGGCGTTACAGCATCTCCGATTGCGTTCAGCAGTTGCGGGACGGTGATCCAGTCATCGAAGTTCTCGGAGCGGACAATCCCAGCTTGGTGAGAGCGGTTCGCGAGGGGAATCCCAACCACAAAGAACCAAAAGGGCCCGACCACATCGAGTTGGTCTCAATGACGATCAAGCCGGGAGAAGAAATCATCGTTGGACAGAGGCTGAGGGCCATTTTAGGCGCAGCGCAGAAGAAGTCGGCAGCCTAAAGGACGCGAGGGTGTCTTGAGACGGATTCATCCGAATCTCGGTTTGCGATTGTTGGCCGTGGCTGCCTTGCTCCCGTGGTCTCTCAGTGCGCAAAATTCCGAGTTCTCCGTCGGCCCCGGGCAAGTTGCCATTGCAACGAATCGTGCATACTCCCCCAGTGTGGACGCCGGAGATTACGTCTACATATCCGGATGCGGGCCTAGTCGCCCCGATGGAAGTCTGCCGGCGACTTTTCGTGAGCAAGCTAGGCAGGCACTGGATAACGTGAAGGTGGCCGTAGAATCTGCAGGATTGACTATCGACAACCTCGTCTACACCCAGGTGTATCTGGAAGACATCAGCAAGTATGGCGAACTGAATCAGGTCTTCGGTGAATACTTTGGGAAGGCGGGACCTGCGCGCGCCGTGCTGGGGGTCGCCCGAGTTCCCGAGTCGCCTATTCAGATCAGCGCCGTTGCGGTTCGAAGTTTGTCAGAAAAGAAGCCTGTCTATCCAGCGAATTACAAATCAAACGATCCTGCTCCGCCCGGGATGCTTACTCACGACAGGCTTTTCATTTCGAGCATGGCTGGCATTGATCCGGTTAGCGGCAAAGTTCCGGATGGTGCAGCGGCGCAGGTAGATCTGGCACTTGACCGAGTTGAGGCCGTCGTCAAGGCGGCCGGCCTTGAACTTCGCAATATGGTGTTCGTAAATCCGTATCTGACGACCGATATTCCAGCGCGCGTTATGAACGAGCGCTATGCCCGACGGTTTGAATTCGGAAACACTCCGGCGCGAGCCACAATCGAAGTATCAAGTCTTCCAGGCGGCGCGCACATCGAGTACACCGGAGTTGCCGTGCGAGATCTATCGCAGCGCAAGGCGGTGCGTCCGAAGAACATGCCGCCTAGTCCGACCGCCAGCCCGTGCGTTTTTGCGGGTGAGACTCTATATTGCTCCGCGAAAGATGGCTTTATTCCTGGACCACACGGCGGCATCTACGCGACTAGTACGCAGCATCAGTTGCGTCAGACGATGCGTAATCTTCTCGACAACCTGGAAGAGGCGGAAATGAATTTCAGCCAGGTTGTGGCCACGAACGTATACCTGGATGATCTGTCAGATTTGCGTGTCTTTGACCCAGTGTACTCGGTGTATTTTGGCTCGTCCTTGCCAGCGCGGACCACGGTCCAACAGCTTGCGCCCACCGAGCGCAAACCCGATACCGACGATCATTTTCCAGGACTGGAACAGGTGTCACTGATTGCGGTTCGGAGTCGGCCTAAGCGTTGAACCACGACACAATTCTGCGACGAAGTTGTGGGTTGAATGTCTCGCACGACTAGCTGCAAATGTAGCCTGTGCAGAGCCGTCGGGGTGGCTAACCGTCGTCCTTGCTACCGCCTGAGAGATTCGGGAGTCCGGCAGATTCTGCAACCGGCGATACGACCGCAAACTAACTCGGCTTGCAGAAGCGTGCTGGATTTGCCTTCGATGTCATCGGATTCTCCGGAAACAAATTCGGAAATTGTTACCTGGAGTGGCCAGAGTTAAATTGTAGTCGCTTCTCGTTGTGAGGATATGCGTCGCACAAGGGTCAAATCGGTATTCATAGGTGTCCGATAGCCGCCGGGGATACGTCAGCGCCTCGTATGTCTCGTCGAAATCTGAATGCGTACGTTTGAGGCTGCAATCGCATTCAGACTAGAAGCGCACCTCGATCTGTTTTCCATCGAACGCAACATGCTTTTTCATTTTCAAAAGTTCCACCTCGATGCTCCTTTGCGATGGTGGAAGGAAACGAGAGCCCGGCTCAAGGCTCAACGTTAGTGTGCGTTGAGTGTCATCCCAGCGCAGACGCAATCCCATCCACTCACCTCTGCGGTAATTGAAAGAACGGCCATCGTCCTCGTACAACAGGAATAAAGAATCGGCACCAGGAAAGATGGAAATGGATAGCGGCTGATCTGATTGCTCTGCCGTGTATTGCTTCACTGGACCAAGGGGCAAAATCGAGCCAGCGCGCACGTAGAGGGGAATAGTCTCCAGGTCGACTGGACGCATGAATTCGCGGCCGCCTTCGATTCTCTCGCGCGTCCAGAAGTCGTACCAGGCGCCGTGTGGCAGATAAAGCTTGCGAAAGTTTGCTCCTTGCTCCACTACCGGAGCTACCAGGATGTCCCGACCCCATAAGTACTCGTCCGAGCACGCGACTGCTTTTGGATCGTTGGGATAGTGCAACCACAACGCCCGCATGACCGGCAACCCCGTAACAGTACACTCACGAACCACGCTGTAGAGATAGGGAAGCATGCGGTAGCGAAGTTCGAGATACTTGCGACAGATTGGTTCCACCTGATGGTTGTGCAATTGGCTCGCGTCTGGAATCGCTGCGCCGTCGTAGTTGCGAATCTCTACGGGACCGGGGTCACCAGTATTCCATCCCCAAGGGAGACGCAACTTCCATGTGCGGCCATGGGAGCGAAACAGGGTGCAGAAGGCTCCGAACTGAAACCATCTCAGATAAAGCTCGGCAGTGAGGTCTTTTGTCGGGACGAAGCCTCCGATGTCGGTTCCCCAAAATGGAATGCCGGTAAGAGATGTATTGATCGCAATCGGAACCTGCGTCTTGAGCGTCTCCCATTTGGAATATACGTCTCCCGACCATAGAAACGATGCGTAGCGTTGCATGCCTGCATAGCCGTTGCGGTGGAGCGCATAGGGTCGCTCGTTAGGTCGGTCGAGTTGGGGACCCTCCCAATGCATACGGTTGCGCGCGAGCCGCGAAGGGATGTCCAGGGGGTCTCCTTCGTCGGGCCACCAGCCGTCGATGCCCATCGCAAAGTCTTTGCGATGAGCGTCCCAGTAACAACTTGCCTGTGACGCGTCAAACTCGGACAACTTGCATGTGTCACGAACTGAACCTGTGAGTTGGTCGGTGAGAATTACATCATGGAGCACAACGCGAAAATTATCTTTATGCAGTTCGTCGATCATCTTTGGTGGATCCGGAAATACTCGCTGATTCCAGGAGAAAGAGCCGTTCTCCGTATTCCAGCCTGATGGACAGAAGCCCGTACCCAGGTAAATCAGCGCATCGCAAGGGAGTTTCTTATCGCGGAATGTTTTCGCCTCAGAGAGCACTTCGTCACGGCTTGCCAGAGTCCGATGGGATTGCTGATATCCGAGACTCCAGAGTGGGGGTAGCTCGGCGTGCCCGGTGATGCGGGCATATTCGGCCATGATCGTGGCTGGGTTTGTCGAAGCGACGAAGAAGATATCGAGCGGGGATTGGGTTTTTGGGTTTGTGGGAGTGAACTTGGATTGAGGCCCCGTGAAGTCGAAGGTTCCGAATGGTTGATGGAAGAACATCGCCCAACCGGTAGTCCCGATGATCCAAGGAATGGGAACGCGACCACCGTGTGTTTCTAGATGATAGCCGCCCTGCCCGCTGATCATGGTATCGACAGAACCTCGCCGATCGAACTGCGGACCGCCCTCGCCAAGACCGAGTAGAGGGGATTCACCGGTCGCGAAGGAGACGACGCCGGTGGCACGTTCGACTGACAGCGTCTGGATCTCGACCCCTGCAGCGGTTGATATCACAAACGAGAGAGGGTCGAGAGACGCGCGAACCCGGAGGTTGCCGAATTGAATCGTTTGCTCCCGTTCCCCGCCATGAACTCTCGAGATCGGAGAACCCCAGGAATCGCGCACGAGCGCGCCATTGAGGGGAACCTCTACTACTTTTCCATCCTGGATCGGGAGGACCGACAAGCGGACTGTATATGTACTCACGGTGGCAACTTGGACTTCGCAGTCTCGGCCAACCGCGGAGTTGGATGGCTCCCCAACAAACTTCTCGGTTGGCAACGCGAGTGTCGCGGATAAAGCAGCGAGTTGTTTTAGGAGACTGCGTCGACTCCACTGATTATTCATGTGCAACCTGATCGATCTTGATTAGTGAGAGTCGCGAGCGACACGCGAGCCGCTCCGACCCACCAGAAAATCGAGATCGGCTCCTAGGTGCGCCTGTTGCACGTGCTGGATGTAAAGCCTCTGCCAGCCACGTTCAGGGAGTGCAGGTGGTTTCCACAATGCGCGACGGGTTGCCAGGGTTGCGTCATCGACTTCCAGTTGAACCAAGCGCCGGGCGACGTCCAGAGTGATCGTATCGCCGGAGCGAACCAAGGCGAGGGTGCCCCCGGCGGCCGCTTCGGGCGAGGCGTGCAGTACGACGGTTCCATAGGCGGTGCCGCTCATTCTCGCGTCAGAGATGCGGACCATGTCTGTGATCCCCTTGCGCAGCAGTTTTGGCGGAAGGGGCATGTTGCCGACTTCGGCCATGCCTGGATAGCCGCGCGGGCCACAGTTCTTGAGAACCAGGACACAACTCTCATCCACGTCGAGGGTTTCGTCGTTGATGCGCGTGTGAAATTCCTCGATCGATTCGAAAACCACGGCTCGCCCTGTGTGCTGCAACAATTGCGGACTCGCTGCAGAAGGTTTAATGACGGCACCATCCGGCGCAAGATTTCCATGCAGAACAGCAATACCGGCGTTGGACTTGAATGGACTGGCAAACGTGTGGATCACGTCGGGATTCCAGCAAGGCGCCTCGGACACATTTTCACCGATCGACTTTCCGTTGACGGTTAATGCGTCACGATGAAGTGCGCCCGCTCCGCCTAGCTCTCGAAGAACGCTGGGCAAGCCGCCGGCATAATAGAAGTCCTCCATAAGATATTTTCCGGAGGGCTGAATGTTGACCAGGCAAGGTAATGTCGAACCGAGTTGGTCAAAATCGTCGAGAGCAAGGGGCACACCCACGCGGCCGGCGATAGCGATCAAATGAATGACTGCGTTGGTGGATCCGCCGATGGCAGCGTTCGCGCGAATGGCGTTTTCGAATGCCTGACGCGTCAGGATGTGCGAGATTCGCAGGTCTTCGCGAACCATTTCGACGATGCGTCGGCCGGTTAGCTGCGCAAGAGTGCTGCGCCGAGCGTCGACCGCGGGGATGGCGGCATTGCCGGGGAGGCTCATGCCGAGCGCCTCGACCATGCTCGCCATAGTCGAGGCCGTGCCCATAGTCATGCAATGCCCCTTCGAGCGATGCATGCAGCTTTCGGCCTGAAAAAATTCCTCGACCGGCATCGTCCCAGCGCGAACCTGTTCCGACATTTGCCAGAGGCCGGTCCCTGATCCCAGATCGCGCCCCTGAAATTTCCCGGAGAGCATGGGCCCACCAGACAGGCCAATCGTAGGCAAATCGCAGGACGCGGCACCCATTAGCAGGGAAGGAGTCGTCTTATCGCAGCCCATGAGCAGGACCACTCCGTCCATGGGATTGCCACGGATCGACTCTTCCACGTCCATGCTGGCGAGGTTGCGAAAGAACATTGCCGTCGGGCGAAGTTGGGTCTCGCCCAATGACATGACCGGGAATTCGAGAGGGAAGCCACCGGCCTCCCACACCCCTCGCTTCACAAACTCGGCAAGCTCACGAAAATGGGAATTGCACGGGGTGAGTTCAGACCAGGTATTGCAGATCCCGATCACAGGACGGCCATCGAAAAGATCATGGGGCCAGCCCTGGTTCTTCATCCAACTGCGATACATGAAGCCTTCGCGATCTTGCCGCCCGAACCATGATTGACTGCGTAGTTTGGTCATCGAATGATCCTGATGTTTTTTTCTTTCCCGTTGCCGGTACTGGGAGCGTTTCGATCATACTGGAAAGCAGGGAAGTAAACGTAATCTCAAAGGAAATCGATTAAGCCCTCAGTTCAAACTGGCAGAATCATCTCAGGACCATGGACGAAGGAATGCAACGATGGGGCTAAGCCCAATTGGGAGCCCCTGATCAGTAAACGATTACTGCCAATAGCGCTATAATTCCGAAACAATCGACTCGTCCCAACTGGGGGAAACGTTCATGGATATGAAAAGAGAGATGTCCCGCCGTCAGTTTGTGACCTCCGCGGCCGCGGTGGCTGCTATCTCATCTCTTCCCGCACGGAAAGCCGTAGCCGCAATCGCCAGAGACGCGACGGCAGGTACAGCTCAGACTGAAGTCGCTCTCACCGATAAACCCGGCTGGCGCGACCAAGGAGTTGAGAATTTGGCGAAATCGCCTCATGCAAAGCTTCGAAATATCCCCGTGCGGGCAGTGACGATTGAGAGTGGCTTTTGGGGAGCCCGGCGCGAAATTAACGTTAACGCGAGTATCCCGACGATGCACGATCTGCTTGAAGCGAACGGCCGCATGACGAATTTTCTTCGACTTGTGGGCAAGAGCAATACCGCACAGCGTGGCCCGGTATATTCGGACTCCGATGTCTACAAGTGGACAGAGGCGGTTGGATTTGTTCTGCAATCCGGCGATCGCCCGAAGCTGCGACAGAGCGCAGAGAAGATGATTAGCGAGGTAGTCGCTGTGCAGGAACCCGATGGTTACCTGAACACGTACTACGTCGACGATCGGAAATCGCAGCGAATGCTACCCCAAACGCAGACGACCGGCCATGAACTGTACAACATTGGACACATGTTGCAGGGAGCAATCGCCTACTACCGCGCAACCGGCGATCGGAAGTTGCTTGACGCCGGCATTCGATTCGTTGACGACTTCCTGATTCCTAACTACGGTCCTGCACCCAAGAAGCCGATCGTGTCAGGACATCCCGAGATAGAGATGGCGCTGATTGAGTTGTACCGAATTACCGGTGACAAGCGGCAACTCGAACTTGCTGGGTACATCCTTCGGGGAGACAAACGGATCGACTTGCCAGAGCGCAGAACAATTTACATGTTCTCGGGCACGCCTTTCACTGATCGGACCAAACTCGAAGGTCACGCGGTCCGAGCCATGTATGCGTGTTGTGGGGCGACGGATTATTACATGGAAACCGGTGACGATTCGTACTGGTCGACTCTGAACAAACTCTGGGCAGATATGACCACGACCAAAATGTATGTCACCGGAGGGGTGGGCTCTCGAGCGGATGGGGAGGCTTTCGGCGAGGCTTACGAACTCCCGAATTTCCGAGCATATGGAGAGAGCTGCGCCGCCATCGGCAACATGATGTGGAACTGGCGCATGCTGGCGGCAACTGGAGAGGCAAAGTTCACGGATGTCATCGAGCGCGCTCTCTATAACGGTATTAACTCGGGAATGTCGCTGGATGGAGTGATGTACTGCTATCGCAATCCGCTCGCGTTTGATCCGTCTGGCGGGGATAAGATTCGCAATCCATGGTACGACACGACCTGCTGTCCTCCGAATTTGGAGCGCACGTTCGGTTCGTTGCCGGGGTATTTCTACAGCACGAGTGACGACGGGATATACGTTCATCTTTATGACAATTCGGAACTGGATTGGCATCTGGAGAATGGCATGGGCTTGAAGATTGCGCAGAAGACGAATTATCCGTGGGACGGCAATGTTGAGATGACTGTGACGCCTTCCCAGCCTTCTGATTTTGTTGTCTATCTGCGGATTCCGGGGTGGGTCGATAGTGCGCAGGTGAAGGTGAACGGCACCGCCGTGCCTGGCTCAAAGCCGGGTGCCTATCTGCCCATCAGACGGCGGTGGTCTGCTAGCGATCGCGTTCAGTTACAAATGGAAATGGTGCCACAGGTGCTGGAAGCGAATCCTCGGGTGGCGGATGACACCGGTCGAGTCGCCGTGCAGCGCGGACCGCTCGTCTACTGCCTCGAGGAGGTCGATCAATCGAACGGGGTTATGTTGAGCGACGTGGCTCTGGAACTGGGAAAGCGTCCTGCTTCCGAGTTTCAGACCGAGATGAAGAGCGACCTTCTCGGTGGCGTTCTGCTGCTCCATCACACGGGGGTGTCGTACGAGAGGGGCACATCAGCCAACACTCTCTACCCGCGGTACACCGGAACGAATGAGAGAACCAAGAAGGTCCCGCTAACTTTCATTCCCTACTATGCATGGGCAAACCGGCAAGCAACCGCCATGCAGGTTTGGACTCAGGTGGTCGCTTGAGGAGTGAGCCGCGGCATCGACATATTCCGGAAAGCACAGCGTAAGCGAGGAGCAGGTTCTTTGTGCGGTGGAGAATTGCTGTCTTAGTCAGCGCGGCGATCGCCATCAGCTATCTGGACCGCCAGACTCTTCCCGTTGCCGTAAACGCGATTGGGAAGGACATTGCCCTTTCGAACCAGCAGTTCTCTACGCTGCAATCCGCGTTTTTGTTCGCCTATGCGTTCATGTATGCCGGCGGGGGAAAGCTAGCGGACGCGTTGGGAACACGCCGTGGTTTTACGGTGATTATGATTTTCTGGTCTTTGGCCTGTGCTAGTCACGCTCTGGCCTTGAGTTTTGCGATGCTTGTGGTGAGCCGTTTCCTGCTTGGCATGGGAGAAGGTGGAGGTTTTCCGGCGGCCACACGGGCAGTCGCGGAATGGTTTCCAACCCACGAACGGGCGAGTGCAATGGGCATCATCAATGCAGGGACGGCGGTCGGCGCTGTGCTCGCTCCGCCGTTGATTGCTGTCATCTTGAGTTTCTGCAATTGGCGATGGATCTTTGTGATCTCGGGCGCAATGGGTTTGCTTTGGACCGCCTGGTGGCGGTTGTCGTACGTGTCTCCGCAACAGGGCCCTGAGGTAAATGCCTCGGACGATGGCGACTCAGCGGCGCATGTGCGCTGGATTGATCTGTTGCGCATCCGCGAGGTTTGGGGAATGGTGGCGGCGAAATTCCTGAGCGATGCTGCCTGGTATTTCTATCTTTTCTGGTTGCCGAAATATTTGTATGACGCGCGCGGATTCGACATCAAGGCAGTTGGCACGTTTGCGTGGATTCCGTATGCGGCAGCCGGCGTCGGATGTCTTGTGGGCGGATGGTTTTCGAGTTACCTGGTGCGCCGGGAGTTCTCGCTAAGTCTGGCACGGAAGTTGGCGCTCGGGTTGAGCGCTGCGGTGATGCCCCTGGTCATTTTTGTTCCCTATGTGGCGGTGTCATGGGCCATTGTGATCTTCAGCGTGGCGTATTTTGGACAGCAAAGCTGGTCAACGCTGGTGATGGTGTTGCCAACGGATCTTTTGCCGCGACGTGTGGTCGGTTCGGTCGCAGGATTAGTTGGGTTTGGTGGAGCAATGGGGGGAATCGCGTTCGGGCAGCTGGTTGGGTACTTGCTCGATCATGGCGTTGGTTACAGTGTGGTTCTCACGCTGGCCGGAATGTTTCACGTCGTCGCCTTTGTTGTAATTCTGCTTACGATTCCGATGTTCCGGCCGGAAGATATTGAGCGGAGATTGACCTATCAAGGAGCACGATGAAGATCAAAGAGATTCGCACCCGCGTGTTCCGATGGCGGGGCAAGACCGTTCCGTTGCCACCACATTTCTGCGCGAACCCAATGGACGCTTTGCAGTTTCCACAGGAATCGATGGGCACATTCACCTTCCACGGATGGCTCGTCGTGGAGATCTTCACCGATGATGGTCTCGTGGGAATCGGAAACGCTGCTCTCGCTCCACAGGTCACAAAACAGGCGATCGATCTTTATTTGAAGCCGCTATTAATCGGGCAGAATCCATGGGATATCGAATTCCTTTGGCAGCACATGTATCGCAAGACAATGGCATTTGGACGCAAAGGAATCGGGATGGTGGCAATTAGTGCTGTCGACATCGCTCTTTGGGATCTTTTGGGAAAGTCTGCCAAGCAACCTGTCTATCGGTTGTTGGGAGGCAAAACGAAGCAGCGCATTCCGGTTTATGCCAGCCGCCTGTATGCGAACCAGCTCAGTGAACTCGCAGCGGAGTCTGCGCGCTATAAGAATGAGGGCTTCAAGGCTATGAAGCTTCGTTTCGGGTGGGGGCCGGCGGATGGCGCGGATGGGATGCAGCGCAATGTCGAGCTGGTTCGTACCGTTCGCGAGGCGGTCGGCAACGATATCGATGTGATGGCTGATGCCTACATGGGATGGACACTCGACTACGCGAAACGAATGCTTCCACTCCTGGAACCGTTTCATCTTCGCTGGCTGGAGGAGCCGGTTATTCCGGACGATATTCAGGGTTACGCCGAGCTGAAATCGTACGCGCGGATTCCGATCGCGGGAGGGGAGCACGAATTCACCTTGTATGGATTTCGGGATTTATTGCAGGCGCGAGCTGTGGACTACATTCAATTCGATACCAACCGCGTTGGTGGCATTACGCAAGCGCGAAAAATTGCCGCCCTCGCCGAGGCCTACTCGATCCCAGTGATTCCTCACGCGGGACAGATGCACAACTATCATGTGGTCATGGCTAGCCTGAATTCCCCAATGGCAGAGTATTTTCCCATGGTGGATGTCGAAGTTGGGAACGAACTTTTCTGGTACCTGTTTGCCGGTGAACCGAAGGCCAAAGACGGTTTCATCGATTTAGATGATCAGATTCCAGGACTTGGTCTCACAATCGCGGAGACCGCGATGCAAGACTTTGAAGTGCTCGAGTAGAAATACAAGGAGCGAATCAGAATTCATGACGCGGCTGGTTCAGATAAAAAAGGGTATCGTGCGACGTGTGGCGCTGGTTGAAGAACCTCAACTTCGTGTGCTCGACGGCTGCAATTCTGTCTACGAGCTGGCCCAATCCGCGATTAAGGAGCGCACGAGCCTCACCGATGTGGTGCGGAAGAGATTTACGAGCGAACGTTTGGACTATGACCGCATCTACAACGGGGAATCAGAATGGCGCTTGTTGCCGCCGATTGACCATCCGGACGAATGTTCTCGTTGCATGATTTCTGGAACGGGACTTACCCATCTCGGCAGTGCGCGCGATCGGCAATCGATGCATGCCGTGGACAACAACGATATGACGGACAGTATGAAAATGTTTCATTGGGGAAAGGATGGAGGGCGCCCCGCACTCGGAGAGGTCGGGACCCCGCCAGAATGGTTTTACAAAGGTACGGGCGGAATGCTGCGAGGACATGGTCAGCCGCTCGAAATTCCCGGTTACGCCGAGGATGGTGGTGAGGAAGCCGAAATTGCGGGCGTCTACGTGATTGCTCCGGATGGATTGCCGTACCGCGTTGGAATGGCGGGCGGCAACGAGTTCTCGGATCATCGATTCGAGAAGAAGAACTATTTGAACCTGGCAGGATCGAAGCTCCGAACCTGCGCACTGGGCCCTGAACTCGTCGTCGATCCAGAGTTTTCTTCGGTGTCGGCGAAAGTCAAGATTGATCGCGAGGGAAGTGTGCTCTGGTCTGGCGGATTCCGGACCGGCGAGGCGGAGATGTGTCATAGCCTTCGAAACTTGGAGCATCATCATTTCAAGTTTGAGGCTCATCGCCGTCCGGGGGACGTACACGTTCATTTTCTTGGGACCGACTGCTTGAGTTTCGGAGCCGGCGTCCAGTTGCAGGATGGAGATGTGATGGAAGTCAGGTTTGAGGGCTTCGGGCGTGCGTTGCGCAATCCAGTTCATGTCGCGAAGTTGGCGTCCACACCAATCGAAGTCAGTTCCTTAGGGTGAAAGGTTCGATGTCAAAACCACGCGTAGCAGTGCTGGGACTCGGCATTATGGGCGGAGGGATGGCGACACGCCTGCTCTCTGCGGGCTTTCCGCTGTCGGTCTACAACCGAAGCCGCGAGAAGAGTGCAGTGCTCGCTAAGGGTGGTGCATTCGTAGCGGCTTCGCCACGCGAGGCTGTAGCTCGGGCCGAGATCGTAATCAGCATGGTGGCTGACGATATCGCATCTCGGACCGTGTGGCTTGGGAACGAAGGTGCATTGGCGGGTGCGCCTGTAGGGTCGCTTTTACTCGAATCCAGCACGCTGTCGGTTGAGTGGGTAAGGGAACTCGCGGCCTTGGCAACCGAGAAGAAATGCGAATTTCTCGATGCTCCCGTAACCGGGACAAAGCCGCACGCGGCAGCGGGCGAGTTATTTTTCATGGTGGGAGGCTCGCCAGAGGGATTCGCCCGCGCCCGAGAAGTTTTGTCGGTCCTGGGAAGGGAAGTGGTGCACCTCGGTCCGAATGGCAGTGGCGCGCTCTTAAAGCTAATCAACAACTTCGTGTGCGGAGTGCAAGCAGCCTCTTTCGCCGAGGCCATGGCATTGGTCCGTCTAAGTGGCCTTGATCGGGAGAAGAGCGTTTCCGTCCTATCAAACAGCGCGCTCGCAAGTCCGCTAATTAAGAGGATGTTGACTGCCATGACCGCGGATGACTTCGCTCCGAATTTTCCGCTCAAGTTGATGGCGAAAGATATTGGATACGCTATCCACGAAGGAGAGCGGTGCGGTCTTCCGCTGCAAACTGCTGCCGCTGCGCTCGAGGTTTTCAAACGCGCTGTTCGCCAGGAACTGGGTGATCAGGATTTCTCGGCAGTTGTGAAGTCAGTAGCAAAGAACTGAGTTTGTGCAGCTACGCTACCATGTGAGGCGAATCAGCGAAAGACTTTGCCGCGGCAACCCAAATTGCAGATGCACCGATCCGTTTTCAATCGTCAGTGGCTTCGGCGGATCGAGAAGTTGCAACTGTCCTGCCTTCTGCAATCGTTGGGTCTGTTCGACCGATGGCGACTGAGGCGATCCCATTTCCTTCCATGCAGCAAAAGCATTGCTGTGACTGGAGTCGATGCGAAAGTGCTCGAGCACTCCCGATGTTGGTGGAAAGGGGAGGCCATCGATTTGCACTTCGATCGAAGCAAGGGGAGCTGCAATGTCGTCGTCTTGATAGCTCCAAATCAAGAGATCTACTTCGTGATTCTTTCGAGCAGCGATCACGTTAACGTCGGGATGGTCTCCAACGCCATCGCGCACCACGTCTTCGGTAGGTAGAGCCCCGGTACTTGTTGCCTGCACGCGCTCAGTTCCCATCAAGCCAAACATTCGGAAGGCATCCAGTACAGGTTTGTCGATGCCATCGGTGGCCAACTCGCGGAAGCCTTCAAACGGCGGTTGATCCTCGAATTCAAAGGCCCACGTCACCGCGCCGAGAAAGTTGATGTGAGCGCTTTCGGCTAAGCCATAAATCCTGTCGAGCGCCTCCGCCGTGTAAGCCGCGTACAAGGGGCCGTTCCGATAAGAATTCTGGGGGTTGTTCCTGGCGGAACAGGCAGCGCAACCTTCTGGGTCTGACTCGCCCAAGACTATGGGCGTGCGTCGCCACTCCGGAAAAGACTCCACAATCCTGAAACCTTCTTTGATCGCTCGCAGTTGATGAGCAATTCCCATGCGTACGTGATCGCTGTCCCACGTCGGTGAACCCTTGGGATGAAATGCGATGAAATCCAGACGGGAGCCGATCTCTCCGGTCACAAAGTTCTTCTGATGCGCGCAGTGCTCCAGAAACGAACGCAGAAATTCAGCTGCCTTAGGAGAGGCCGGACCGGTGCTGTCGGGGCCACCAATACGTGCACCCGGCAGGGCACGCAAGACCGCATCCACAGAAAAATCGTACAGCTTGAAGTACTCTTCCGGGGTTCCTTTCCAGTATCCAATGTCGGGCTCGTTCCAGACTTCCCAGAGCCAGGATTTGACTTCTGCATCGCCATAGCGCTCGCGCAAATGGCGGACAGTCTCGAAAACGAGTTGCGACCATTTCTTATAGTCTTTGGGCGGGTACGCCCATCCAGTAAAGAGTTCACCTTGAGGAAAATTGTGGCGATAAGGCTCCGGATGTCTGGACAGAGCCTGTGGCATGAATCCGATTTCTACTAGAGGCTTGATGCCAGTGGCGTGAAACACATCGAAAATCTGATCCAGAATAGCCCAGCTATAGACAGGGTTTCCGGCCGCATCTTCCGTGTAAACGTTCGTCGAGCCCCATTTCAGAGATGCCGATCCATCGCCAGTGGTCAGGAGATTGTGCACGCGTACATAAACGGGCACTGGACTAAGCGCAGACAACTCTGCAAGAAGCTTCTTCCCATTCGGGGCATATGTATAGTTCGGTTCGTCGTATCCGAAGAAATTCCAGACTGGAGGCAGACTCCCATCGGATTGGTCCGCATGCACGCGAATTTTGATGACGTCCGCCGTGTCTTGGGTCCATGACAATGTCACCGCAACGAAAACAAGCAGGGCGATCACGACAAGCGACGAATCATGTTGGCATCGCTTCGGGAGAGAGCAATCTCTAACGTCTCTAATCGGCATAAATGGTGCGATCATTTCGATGGAAACGACGCGGTTAGATTACTATGGAGGCGGTGCCGCCTGAAGTATAAAGACGAGAGACGGTAGTTGAGAGCATCGCTTCAAAACCGATGATGTGTGCGTTTACTTGGAAGAGCTTTGGTCCGCCGCTTGCTGTCGTGATGCTTCTGTCCACCATGTTTGGGCAGGCAGCGAATGATCGAGTCAGTGCGATTACCTCGGCGCTCCGCGGCGGAGAGTTCGACAAGGCGTTGCAGTTGATCCAACCCGCGTTGCAGGAGTCGCCGAAGAATCCCCAATTATGGATGTTGCAGGGGCTGGCTCATTCGGGAAAAGGAGACGCAAAGGCTGCGCTGTCTTCCTATCAGAGTGCGCTGAAGACTGCGCCCGATTATCTTCCTGCCCTCGAGGGCGCCGCGCAATTGGAGTACGAGGCTGGCAGTCCTTCGGCCGTTCCATTGTTACAGCATGTGCTGCGGCTAAGTCCCAATGAACCCACAAGTCATGCCATGTTGGCGGTTCTTGCGTACAAGAAGCGAGATTGTGCGACAGCGGTAGAGCACTTCGCCCAGAGCGCTTCAATTCTTGATTCGCAGCCCGGAGCTCTCCAGGAGTATGGCGCTTGTCTGATGCAGCTCAGAGAGACAGAAAAAGCAATTTCTGTCTTTCAGCGCATCTTGGTGTCTCATCCCGACGATCCACGCGCCCGACGGAGTCTTGCGGTAGTTCAACTTGACGCCCAACAGCCGGAAGCTGCGCTCGCTACGTTGCAGCCTATTCTGTCGGCAGGCGAGCCCGATGTGAGCACAATGCAGTTGGCTGCTGACGCCTATGAAGCGAATAAGGACACGCCAAACGCCGTCAAAATTCTCCACGACGCCATAGTTAAGGACCCGCATAATGTTGCCCTCTATGTGGATTTTGCAAATCTCGCGATGACGCATCAGTCGTTTCAGGCGGGGGTTGACTTGATGAGTTCAGGCCTCAATTTGGAACCCAAAGCCGCAGATCTCTACCTGGCACGTGGAGTTCTGTATGTGCAGATGGCCGATTTCGAGAAGGCGGAAGCGGATTTCAAAAAAGCCGAAGAGTTAGATCCGCATCAAACCCTGAGTGCCGCGGCCCAGGGAATGATCGCAGAGGAGCAGAACCAAAGTGATCCCGATCGGGCTCTGGCAACGGTTCGCTCAAAACTCGCGAAGAAACCTGGAGATGCGTTCCTTTGGTACCTGCAGGCGGCCATCCTGGCGCAAAAGGCTCCCGAGGCGGGGAGTGCCGAGTTTCAGCAGGCGGTGCAATCGGCGAAAAAGGCGATAGCGTTGCAACCCACGCTTTCGGTGGCGCACAACGTCCTGGGAAAGCTTTACTTGCAGGCAGGGCAGAACGCAGCTGCGATCAGGGAGTGCCGCCTTGCTCTGCAAGGGAATCCAGCAGATCAGACCGCCTTGTATCACCTGATCGTTGCGCTCCGAAAAACGAACGATCAGGCAGAGATTCCGGACTTACTGAAGCGACTGGCGAAAGCTCGTCAGGACGCTACGAAGCAAGAGGCTGAGCACAACCGGTACAAGCTCGTCGTCTCGCCGGGCAAGGAGTCTCATTAGCCCAGTAAACCTTTACTCAGACCCTTGTCGCCCTCGATAATGTTGGTACGTACTAGTACACCGACCTATGGCCATCACCCGCCGTTCATTCGTTCTGTTTTCCCTTTGTGCATCGGCCCAGCAGTTACTTGGCCAGCAGCAGGGAATCGCTACACGAGATGTCAAGGCGCAAGCCAAACCGGCTCCTTCGGGTCGGCCATTCAATGCGCATTTCACCGACGTTGCTAAGGAAGCCGGCTTGCGTATGCCGGTCATCTATGGAGGCGTGGACGCCAAGAAATACATCATGGAAGCCAATGGGTGTGGTTGCGCTTTCATTGATTACGACAACGATGGTTGGATGGACATTTTCCTGCTTTCCGGGACGAGGTTGGAAGGTGATCCGCCGGAAGCGACCAATCGGCTTTACAAGAACAATCGCGACGGAACTTTCACCGACGTGACCGAGAAGGCTGGTCTCAAGGCTGCAGGTTGGGCGAACGGAGTATGTGTTGCCGACTACAACAACGACGGCTTCGAGGACATCTTCTGTACATACTTCGGACAGAACCGCCTCTATCGCAACAATGGCGATGGAACGTTCACAGATGTGACCAAGCAAGCCGGACTGTCGGAGCCTGGTCCAGCACGTTGGGGAGCGGGATGCGCATTCCTGGACTATAACCGCGACGGCCATCTGGATCTCTTTGTTTCTAATTACATTCGATTTTCGTTTGAGCATGCCCCCGCTCCGGGCGAGAACTCAACCTGCAACTGGAAAGGCATCCCGGTCAATTGTGGACCACGCGGACTCCCTACGGGCAGGCATTCTCTTTACCGCAATAATGGCGATGGGACGTTCACTGACGTCACGAAGCAAGCTGGCATCGCGGCAGCAACCGAGAGCTACGGGATGACAGTGGTCACTGCGGATTTCGACGAAGACGGTTGGCCCGACATCTTTGTGGCTTGCGACTCCACTCCCAGCCTGCTTTTCATGAACAACCATGATGGAACGTTCCGCGAAGAGGGCGTAATGCGCGGGGTTGCGTTGAGCGACGACGGGATGGAACAAGCTGGTATGGGGGTTGGGATCGGCGACTACAACCTTGACGGGCACCTCGACTTGTTCAAGACGCACTTCATCGGTGACACCAGTGGTTTCTACAGAAATGATGGAAAGGGGAACTTCGATGAAGTAACCCGCTTGGCAAAGGTCGGAGTCGAAACCCGCTTTACCAGTTGGGGTGCGGGAATCGTCGACCTCGACAATGACGGCAATCCGGATGTGTTGTTCGTTACCGGAAGTGTCTATCCAGAAGTGGAACGCAAACTGCCGCAATATCCTTACAAGACTCCGCGTGTGCTGTTTCGCAATCTCGGGAATGGCACTTTTGAGGAACTCGATTCGCAGGCTGGCGATGGAATCACGACGCCGCATAGTAGCAGGGGATGTGCCTTCGGAGATTTTGACAATGACGGCGACATGGACATTCTGATCGTCAACATGAATGAGCCTCCATCGCTTTTGAGAAACGATCTGAAAGAGAAGCAGAACTGGATCAAGGTCAAGTTGGAGGGTGTGAAATCGAACCGCAGCGCGATCGGCGCCCGAGTCCTGGTTCACTATGGCAACAAAGTACAGGCGCAAGCAGTCGTCAGCCAGTCGAGTTATTACTCGTGCAACGATTCGCGGCTGCATTTCGGTCTGGGTGCATCTGTGCAGGTGGATGTGGACGTGTACTGGCCCAATGGGCTACACGAACAACTCAAGAAGGTTTCTGCCAATGAGCTCATAACCGTGCGGGAAGGTTCAGGAGTCGTGAGCAACAAAGGCTGGAGCCGCTCGTAAGTGTTTTTGGCCCTTCGTTGATTGACCCAGGGGAGACAGAACTTAAGGGTGGTGTTCGACGGAAACTTCTTCCAAGCGTCTGTAACCAAAAAAGTTCTTGACAGTCTCCGGCAGTAGTATTTATACATTATCCGCTGAAGTAAACGTTTTCTCAGGACTCTGAAACCTGCGTTTCCATGTAAGACGCTTTCTGGAGGGAAATCCATGCCGAGAAGCATGATGTCTCGCCGTTCAATCTGGTTGTGCTCCACCATCCTCGTCATTACCGCCAGTGCCGCTCTTGCACAATTCACAGCCAGCATTCAGGGAGACGTTAAAGATCCGAGCGGTGCGGGCGTGGCCAAGGCCAAGATTGAGCTCGTGAATGCCGCAACCGGAGCTACCGCGGTGGCGACGAGCGACGAGTCAGGCAACTACAGTTTCGTGAGTCTCGCGCCCGGCCGGTACAAGATTACGGCGGAATCGGCTGGCTTCTCTAGATCTGAGGCGGATGTCACCCTACTGACCGCACAGAATTTGAACGTGCCTATCACTTTCAAGGTTGGTTCAACGTCGGAGTCGGTTGTGGTTACTGCAGAGGCTCCAATAGTTGACACCGCGGATAGCCGTACTCAGTTGACGATCGAGAATCGGGCGGTGGCGCAGTTGCCGATCATCGGCCGCAACCTTGTCACACTGGTGACCATGGCGCCCGGAGTCTCAGGCTTAGGAACCAGCACGTCCGGAAGTCCGGCATCGGGCGTGGACAATTACTCCACGGAAGAGCAAGTGGACGCCAGCGCCAACGGCCAAGGTCAAAACAACAATCAATACGTGGTCGACGGTCTTGACGTGACCAGCGGTATTCGCCAAGGCGTCTTGAATTTGACTCCCCAGCCCGAATCGATCCAGGAAACGAGTATTCAGGTCAATACGTTCTCAAGCGAATATAGTCGCGCTGCCGGGCTCCAAACGATGTTCACTACAAGGTCTGGCACCGACAAGTTCCACGGTTCGGCTGCGGACTGGTTCAACTACCAGGGGATGTACGCGAACCAACACTTCGTCAGTTCGTCCGAGAGTCCTTACAAGCCGTTCCACTCGAACAACATGGACTTTGCGATTGGGGGACCGATCATTCCCCATCACAACAGCTTCTTTTATTTCGCAGTGGAGCCATTGCGATCTTCCTCGAGCGCGGGCGGGTCAGTCACGTTTGCGGCCCCGGAATTCATCAATTTTGCTCAAGCGGCGTATCCGAATACTGTGGGAACCCATGTGTTGAGTACATATCTGCCAAGTGGAGTTGGTGGTACGACTGTCCTCCAAACCGGACAAGATGTGTTCGGCTCGGATCCAGGTGGTTGCGGAATCACCGCCGGGCAAAATGGGGTGCCGTGCACACTGCCCGTGATTGATCAGGGTTCCTTTGGCGCAACCTCAGTACGCAACGGCACACAGTACTTTGCTCGCATCGATCAGGGCTTCAAGAGCGACAGGATTTATGTCAGCCTTTACCGGACTCTCCTGCTCACCGGCGCGCCGTCCTCGATGCCGCAATTCTCTGCGTTAAACAATACTTGGCAGGTCGCGGGGCAAGCAACATGGACGCATACGTTTTCGCCCAACACCCTGAATGACTTCACTGCCGGTCTGAGCAGGGTGGAAGGTGTTCTTGGCAGCGGTGCGAAGGACTACACCGTGCCATCCATCTCAGTAAACGGAATTAACGCGGATTCCGGACAGGCCTACGGCGTTGGCTTCGCGCAAGGCGACTTTATTCAACACAACTATCACTGGCGCGACGTTCTCACGCACGTTAAAGGCACGCATACCCTGAAGTTCGGTTATGAAGGATGGTATGGGGATGACGTCGAACCGTTCCAAGGACCGTGGTCGCAGCCGAAGTTCTCGTTCGGCAATCTGTTGACACTGGCACAGGATGCTCCTGCAAACGAGAACGGCGTCATGTACAACCCTGCGACCGGTCAACAGCAACTATGGAATTGGGACGCAGCGTCCCGCACTTTTGGCCTATTTGTTCAAGACACCTGGAAGGCGAGAAGAAATCTGACTCTGACTCTGGGATTGCGGTACGACGATAGCGGCAACCCATGGTCTAAGAGCGACGCAACGGTGTTTGGAAACTTCTACTTGGGAACAGGCGTTACCCAGCAGGAACAGATCGCAAATGGCTATGCAAAGGCGACGCACAACGCACTGCTGCATTCGGTGAATAATCTGTTCAGTCCGCGCCTTGGCCTCGCCTGGGATCCCACAGGAAAGGGCGACTGGGTCGTACGCGGCGGTTTTGGCATCTATAACAACTGGTTGACGTCTGCGAATGTGCAAGAAGAATTCCGCGGTAGCCCCCCCGGTTTGGTTTTGCCGACCTTTTTCGCGGGTGGGACAGCAAGCGCGCAAGCTCCGATCTTTGTTCTGGGAACCAGCAGCAAGCCACCCTTCGGATTCATATTTCCGACCTTCGGGCCCGGGACTGGTCCTAACCCACAATCCGGAGGCGGACTCAACTCCCAGGGGGGAGTGGTTGGGGCGGGCTTTGCGATCGGAGGCATCAATCCTCTGCTGAAGTCCCCGAAATCGAACATCTGGTCGGCGAGCGTGGAGCGCAAACTTGGCAACTACTTTGCCGCTACTGTCGGCTATAGCGGGTCGCACTCCTACGATATTGTCGGAAACGGCAACTCGATCGGCAACGTGTCTTACGGTGTGGACATTAATGTTCTGCCAAACGATCTGCTTATCCACAACAGCGTTGCTCCAACTCGGCTCAACCAGAGCTTTGGGTCAATCACCTATGCCGACAACGACCGCTATGGCAACTACAACGCGATCTACTTTGATGTGAAAGGACGCTTCTCACGCGGATACGTGGATGCTTCCTATACTCGTTCGAAGAGCAAAGATGATGCCCTCGCTTATCCGTCTCCGCTGAATCCGGCTCAATACTACGCACCGTCGATCTTCGATGCGCCAAACCGCTTCTCCCTTAGCTTTAACTACTCCATAAAAGGTCTAAATGGCGGAAAAGGAGCTGTCGGATATATTACTGGCGGCTGGGGAATCAGCGGCACGAGCATATTCCAGTCGGGGTATCCAATGACCGCGTCCAATTTCAACGCGTACGTACCTGTCTGTGATCCAACAAATGCAAATCCTTGTCCATCGGCTGCCAATCCCGCCACTGGTTACGCGCCCGGCAGCGGAGATTACAATGCCGACGGGAACAATAACGATTACGTCGACGCGAGCAGTTACCACCAGTCGACCAACAATAGGGATTGGCTGACGGGAGCAATTCCCAAGAGCGACTTCGCTGTTCCCTCATTCGGTACCGGCGGCGGGAACGAGAAACCGATGCAGTTCCGGCAGCCGAACTTCATCGAGACCAACGTCAACTTCTACAAAGACACGAAGATTACGGAACGGGTTAATTTCCAATTCCGGTTCGAACTCTTCAATCTGTTCAACCGAGCCAACTACGCCAACGTCGACATGAATTTTCCAGATGGAAACTTTGGCGCTGCCACGGCGTCGCATGAGCCCAGATTCTGGCAATTGGGAGGGAAGATCTCCTTCTAAATTACCGCAAGGCGGTATGGCGGCTGATGCGCATCCTCCGAAGCGCGTCAGCCGCTTACTGTTTGCGGATAAGGATCCCCACCGACGTCTCACTCTGAGGCTCGCATTTCGATGCGGAAATCCTGCCATCGATTACCATATTTCCAGTGTGGCTCCAGAGATCTGAGTGAATTGCTTGAAGATCCCCGCGCCGGCGATGACAGAAATGTTTGCCATTCGAAAGACCACCGTCCAGCTGGCTCTGATCCTTGTGGTTTCGATTGCGTTTGCTCAGACCACGCAAGATCCAATCGCTGCCATCGCGGCGGCCTTGCGAAACCAGCAATTTGATCAAGCTCTCGAGCTTCTGAGCCCAGCCTTGCAGCAGTCTCCTGGGAATGCCGAGTTATGGACAATGCGAGGAGTTGCTTACGCGGGGCAGGGACAAAAGAAGGAGGCACTCTCGTCGTTTCGCAGCGCGTTGAAGTTATCGCCAGACAGCATCCCGGCGCTGCAGGGAGCCGCCCAAATCGAATACGAGGGCGGCAATCCGGCAGGTATCCCCATCATGCAGCATCTACTTCGTCTGCGTCCCAAGGATGCAACCACAAACGCGATGCTCGCGGTCCTGGAATATCAGCAAGGCAACTGCAGGGCCGCTGTTCAGCACTTCGCCGCGGCAGGCGCGCTATTTGAATCAAAACCGGAGGGACTTCACGCCTACGCTACCTGCCTGGTGAAGCTGAAGCGATTTGATGACGCTGCGGCGGTTCTCAAGAAGTCTTTGGCTCTCAATCCTACGGATCGATCAGAGCGGCAACTACTGGCGGCTATCCAGTTGATGGCCCATAAGCCACAGGATGCGCTTGCGACCTTGGATCCGTTGCTCGGGCCGAATAGTGCAGATGCTGGTGCACTGGATCTTGCGTCCGCGGCCTACGAAGAGGCACATGATACGGAGAGAGCGGTCGAGAGCCTACGGCAGGCGATTCTGCTCGACCCGCAGAACGTTAATCTATATCTTGACTTTGCCGCCATTTCGGCCACCCACCAATCCTTTCAGGTTGGAATCAATGTCGTAAATGACGGGATCAACCTGCAACCCAAAGCCGCACCGTTGTATTTTGCCCGGGGCGTCCTGCATGTTCAGTTGGCCGAATACGATCAGGCCCAGTCTGATTTCGAAACGGCCTACCAGCTCGATCCGACTCAATCCTTGAGCACCGCCGCACAAGGTTTAGCGGCAGTCCAGCAGAACGATCTAGACCATGCTCTTGCAGGTGTCCAGGAAAAGCTTGCGCGCGCGCCCAACGATCCGATTTTGCTCTACCTGCAGGCCGATGTGATTACGCAGAGAGGGGCGGAGCCGGGGAGCCCGGAGTTTCAAACTGCAATGCATTCTGCCAGGAAATCGGTTGCATTGCGTCCCACGCTCGGGCCCGCACGTGGGGTGCTTGCGAAGCTCTACTTGCAGTCAGGACAATATTCGGACGCCATCGTTCAATGCCGGAAAGCGCTCGAGATTGATCCCAAGGATCAGGCAGCGTTATATCACCTGATCCAGGCATTGAGGAAAAGTGGCAACAGGGTCGAGATCCCCGATCTCCTGAAGCAACTTGCTCTGCTTCGCCAACAAGCAACAAAAGAAGAACGGGAGCAATACCGCTACAAATTGGTTGAAGGAGACGTGCAAGCCAAGTAGCTTGCGACCCGGTTTAGCTGTTCTTAGGTCTTCAGCAATACGTAGGTGCTATAGCTTTCCTTGTCGATGTTCATGAATGGACGCATCGAGACCGTGCTTCCATTGCTCGAACTTGCTAGCCAATCACCGGTTGCATTCTTCGTCGACTTGGCCTGTAACAAGGCCTTTCGATCAAAGCTCGGTTGAGACTCCGCCACGGCAAACAGGACGAGTGGACCTTGCAGCAACGCGACCATTTCAGGATGGTTCGCATCAACCGTCTCGAGACGGAGCGGCATCGGGAGTTCGAGTTCAACCAAGTCGCCGTCTTTCCAGGTATTCCGAATGCTGGCAAAAGTCCCCGGTTCGACTGGACTGGAGACTCTCTTACCGTTGACAGATAGCACCGGGTTCGGCGTGGCCCACCCAGGAATGCGGACGTAGAGTGTGTACTCTTTGGGCTGAGTAGCCGACACTTGAATCTGGATCTTATTGTCGAATGGATACTTGGTTTCCTGCTTCAGACCATACTTTCCGCCCTGATCGCTCCAGTGCACGCTCGAAGGCGTGAACAGATTCACGTAGACTCCGTCCGCTGAGCGCAGATACGTGCTGATGTGGTAATCAGCGGCAAGCTGAGGGAAGGTTCCCGAGCAGCATGGCCACTTTTGTCCGTACCAGACCTTCTTGCCGGTTGTGGCGTAGTCAGAATAGTAAAACGAGGTTCCGTCCGCCTGAATCGGCCAAGCGCCGAGGATGGTGTTGTAAAGCACCCTCTCCATGCTGTCTCCGTAGCGGGCGTCCTTCGTTACGCGTAACAGGTAACGTGTGATCTTGAAGTGACCGTAAGCCCCGCAAGGCGTTTCAAAGCTGGCGTGAGTCGTGGTGAGACTATTGCCCAACTGACCGGTCCCAGGCTCCCCAAACGCTTCGTTCGGTCCCCAGCCTCCGGTCGCAAAGCTTTGGGTCGTCTGGATCATTTCGAAGCCGTTCTTGGCCGCCCGCAGATGCTTTTCACTTCCTAGCGTGATGTATGCCTGCATTGCTGAACTGAAAGCGTTGACATGGCTGTAGGCGTGCTCGAAGGGAAGAACGTTATTGCCTTCGGAGAGTGGATTGAAATAAGTGTCATCTTCCAGGAAGCGTTTGGCCATATCGCGGTAAAAAGGCTTGCCGCTACGTTGATACGCGAGGAAGAGGTTCTCGGGCAGAGTATAGGTTTCATCCCAGGTATAGGACGTATCCTTGTGTGGGCGCGAGCGCATCTCAGCGCGGGAGAGTGCTTTCTCGGGCAGGTAGGCCACGATTGCCCGAGTGAGTTTCTCATGAATGTCCATCGCCATCGGGTCCTGTGCGTACTCGTGGGCATCAATCAGACCGCAGGACAGCTTGTCGTAGGTATATGCGGGAAGCCGATAGTCGACGAAAAACTTGGCTTTCGGGTCCAATGTTTCGCCGTATCCTTTGACGAGGCGATTGATCTTGGCCTTCGTCGCCTCCGATCCCGTGACCGCGTATGATCGAGCCAGGGCAGAGACATATTGTCCGAAACTGTGACCGGCAATGAAGCCGTGAAAGTCATTTCCCTCTAGGCTAAAACCGGTGAGGTCGTACCAGCCGCCCATGTCTTCGCCTGGGGCTGCCAGGCCGGCGACCTGCCGAAAGACTTTCAGCATGCGATCGTCGTCGAGGTTCTGGAAGCGGGCGTAGTTTTCCTCAAACTGCCGTTTCATCGGTCCGTCAAGCAGTTGGACATCGCCGTAGGCAAAGGTCGTGAGAGGAGTGGAAATGGCAATCAGGCTCTTTTCGGAAGCTGCCCAGGCGGGTAGAACGCTTGCAGCATAGGCACCCGCTGCTGTGGCGCCCGTTGCCTTCAGAAAAGTTCTACGATCTACTCCAGCCGCCATATTTCTTCCCTCCCAAGTGAGCAATCGTTTACTACAAAAGAGGCTATGAGCCTTATCCCCTTTTGTCAATGAGGTACCCTTAGCCTAAGAGGTTCGAAGGACTTCGTCGCGTCAGTTTGTTTTTGCCAGTTTCAGCAGGGTCTCAATCTCAGAAAGCTCGGTCGGATTCAGGCGGAATTCGGCCGCGCCGATGATTCCCGCAACTTGCTGGGCGCTGCGAAAACCTACGATCGCGCCAGTTACGGCGGGATGGTTCAGTGTCCAAGCAATGGCTACCTCTCCCGGGCTACGGCCGTGATGTTTGGCGATATCTCGCAAATGTTCCACGACTTGTAGATTGCGAGACAGTGCCGGCTCCCGGAAACCCGGCAGATTTCGGCGCCAGTCTTCAGGAAGGAAATTCGCCACCCGTTCTTTGGTCATCGCTCCGGTGAGCAGGCCCGCGTACATGGGCGAATACACGATTACGCCAATGTTCTGGCTCAGGCAGAACGGAAGAATCTCTGCCTCAATCTCCCGCCGCACGACCGCATAGGGAGGCTGCAACGAAGTAATTGGCGCAATGGCTTGAGCACGCCTCATTTGATCTACGCTGAAATTGGACACGCCAATCCAGCGAACCTTCCCCTCTTCCTTGAGTCGGGCTAACTCCGTCCAGCCTTCTTCGATATCCCTGTCGGGTTCAGGCCAGTGAATCTGGTAGAGGTCGATGGTGTCAATTTTCAGGCGGCGCAGGCTGTCTTCGCATTCCCGGCGAACGGATTCTGCTTTGAGACACGCTTCGATATTGCGGTTTCTATCCCAGACCCGTTCGCATTTGGTGAAGACGTAGGGTTTGGGCGATCGGTCTTGAATCGCGCGTGCAACCATTTCTTCGGAATGACCGAGTCCGTACAGCGCGGCCGTGTCGATCCAGTTCAGACTGGAGTCAAGCGCCGCGTGAATTGCAGGGATCGAGTCGCTGTCATTCTGCGGTCCCATGCTGCCGTTCCAGCCGCCACCGCCGATGGCCCATGCCCCAATTCCGATCGGGGTGATGGCCAAGTCGCTATTGCCCAGAAATCGAGTTTCCATTGTCTCCTTTACGCTGTGGTCGATTGACGGGAAAATTGTAGCACTCAGGAGAGCAAACGTTTACCATGTCAGCGAAGCTCCCAGCCTTAACTCATCCGAGGGAATCTAAACTATGTCTTCCGGTACGAGACGAAAATTCCTGAAGCAAGTCACCGGTGTTGGAGTAGCATGCTCGGCGAATCTTCTTGCGCCTCACCTCGCATCCGGTCGAAGCCCGCAAAGCGCCCAAGCCGCCGCCGCACAATCTGGGACCCTTTCGCGTATCTACATCGATTCGCGGCGAACGATCGGGGCATTGGACCGAAATCTGTTTGGGTCTTTTCTGGAGCATCTGGGCCGAGCGATCTATGAGGGTATTTATGAGCCCGGTTCGTCCTTGTCAGACGCGAACGGATTCCGCAAAGACGTGCTGGAGGAAGTGCGGAATTTGGGCGTTCCGATTATTCGTTATCCGGGTGGAAACTTTGTTTCCGGATACAACTGGCTGGATGGGGTTGGACCCAAGAAAGAACGTCCGCGCGTGCTCGATAAGGCATGGAACACGATCGACACTAACCAGTTCGGCACCAACGAGTTCATGGCTTGGAGCAGGATGGCCGGAGCGCGTCCACTAATGGGCTTGAACCTGGGGACTAGTACCGCAGAAAAGGCGGCCGCGCTGGTCGAATACTGCAACCTGGAGAAAGGGACCAAGTGGAGCGATCTGCGGCGGAGTCACGGGGTTGAGGAACCCTACAAAGTGCAGCACTGGTGCTTGGGGAACGAGATGGATGGTCCGTGGCAAATCGGACACATGACGGCGACCGAATATGGACTGAAAGCGCAGGATGCGGCGCGTCAGATGCGTGCCGTGGATCCATCTCTCAAACTGATCGCCTGCGGCTCCAGTGGTCCCGGCATGCCTACGTATCTGGAGTGGGACCGTGAGGTGTTGGAGCAATGCTATGAGTACGTTGACGCGCTCTCGCTGCACCGATACATCGGCAATACTCAGGAGGAGACCGGCAAGGACAGCGCCAAATTTCTAGCTATGAATCTCAGCATGGAGCGCCAGATCGCAGAGACTCTCGCCGTCTGCGACATGGTGCGCGGACATAAGCGGTCTCCAAAAAAGCTCTGGCTGTCATTCGATGAATGGAACGTCTGGTATCGCGCCCGTGATGCCGAAGCCATGAACGGACACGAGCACGAAGCCCCGCATTTGCTGGAAGAGGTCTATAACCTTGAAGATGCGCTGCTCGTCGGAGGAATTCTTAACAGCTTGATGCGCAACGCAGACCGTATCAAAATCGCATGTCTGGCGCAGTTGGTTAACGTTATTGCTCCGATTATGACCAACGCAACGGGCCTGCTGCGGCAGACTATCTATTATCCCTACAGTTGGGCGTTGCGATGGGCGAACGGAACGGTGCTAAACGCGCTGGTTGAATCGCCAACCTATAATGTTCCGGATCTAGGCCAAGTTCCATATCTTGACGTCACGGCGACTTCGAGCCAAGAGGAGGGCAAGATTTCGGTGTTCATCCTCAATCGAGACCTATCCAAAGCTCAGACGGTTGAAATTAACTGGCAGAACACTACGCCTGGAAAGTTGCTGAACTCCATGATCCTCACGGGCAACGATCTGAAAGCGTCCAATACATTCGATTCGCCGCACCGTGTGGTGCCACAGTCATTCGATAAGCCCGCTACTGCGGAAGGGCGCACTCGGTTCGACGTTCCGGCCCGATCCTATACGGTACTTCAATGGGGCGGCTGATTCATTGGCGTGCCCGAAAGCGTGTTAGGAGCGTTTTTTCCCCGCAGGGGTCTTTATCTGTCCCGGAACCAATCGGGTCGACTCCCGAAGGACAAGGTGTGTTTGCAATACGTATTCGGTTCCGGTTGGCGAGGGCGCCGTTCGCTGCAACTCCGCAAGCAGGGCGTTAAAAGCCAATCGAGCAAGCTCCGCCTGAGACATTTGCACCGTCGTAAGCGCGGGCAAGACAAATTGGGCTAAGCGAATATCGTCGAAGCCAATCACGGAGAGGTCAGAAGGAATCTGAATGCCTTCTTCATAAGCTTTTCTCATCACCCCCATGGCCGTCATGTCATTCGAGCAGAGGACCGCAGTCGGCTTATTCGGCCCAGCCAAGAGCTTGCCGAACGCCGCGATACCGCCTTCGATGGTGTGCGTACCTTCCACGATCAAACTCTTGTCGACTTCCAATCCGATCTCTAACATCGAGTTGAGGAAGGCCTGCTTACGCGCCTCAGCCGATCGCAAATGCAGGGGACCGGAAATGAAGGCAATGCGGTGGTGGCGAAGAGCGGCCAGATGTTGAACTGCCTGCCGAATTCCGTGGACGTAGTCGATACGAATATTGCTGACCCGGGAACGAGCGGGGCCGACATCCACGAATACCAGCGGCACTTTGCGGAGTTTCAGGTCCTCCAGCAGCACCTCTTCCATGCCGAAGGTCATGATGGCGACTCCCTCGACTCGGCGTTCGATCATCCGCCGCACAGCGATCTCCATTTGTGTCGGATCGTTTTCGGTAGAGGTTAGCATGATTTCGTAATGATGCTGGACCGCGATGCGCTCGAAAACTTGTACGATCTCGGGAAAGAATGGATTCGTGATTTCGGAGATGATAAGACCGAAAATCCGGCTGCGCCCGGAAACAAGGGCACGAGCCTGTGTGTTGGGATAGTAGCCAAGTTCTTCAACGACGTTCCAGACTCGCTTGGCAAGTTGAGGATTGACCGTCGGAATCCGATTGATAGTTCGAGATACCGTCGCAGTGGAAACACGTGCTCGCTTGGCGATTTCGCGAATATCCATAAGATGAGCCGCGGTGTGGCGCAGGCCGCGAACCGGAAACACCAGATGATATCAAAGAGGGGTAGCCATTGGGATGGCAAACGTTTACTATCCCGAGGGATTTGGTTCATAGAAAGTGAGTGGCCATGATCAATCGACGTCGTTTTCTTCGTACTGGTCTCGCGGGTGCAGGGGCAGTCCTCGCCGCAAAAGCTACCCGTCCCCTGGGTTGGGCTCAGGCGAGTACTGCTGATTCCCATATTGAGGTCCTCCTGGACGAACCGCTAGGCACCATTTCCCCCAATATCTACGGACATTTTGTGGAAAACCTAAGTGGGGTGGTCTATGACGGAGTATGGGTGGGGCCGAACTCCAAAGTACCGAACGTCGATGGAATTCGCAAGGAATTGATCGACGAGATGCGCAAGATCAAGCCCCCGGTGGTGCGTTTTCCCGGAGGCTGCTTCGCGGACAGCTACGACTGGCGTGACGGCGTTGGTCCAGTAAACAAGCGGCCAAGGCGCACCAACTTCTGGGCCGAAGGAGAAAGCAGTGCGGCCCCCGCGAGTCATCGATACGACCCCAACGAGTTTGGCACGAATGAGTTTGCGCACTTCTGCAAACTCATTGGCGGAGAGCCTTATCTGGCAGCGAATCTCCGCAGTCTTCCCGCTGAGGAATTCTATCGCTGGATCGAATACTGTAATTCGCCCGCTGGGAGCACTACGCTGGCCGATCTGCGTGCAGACGCTGGGTTTAAAGATCCTTTCAACATTCGCTATTGGGGCGTAGGCAACGAATCCTGGGGATGCGGAGGGGATTTTACGGGAGCGGAATACGCCGTCGAATTCCGACGATACACTACCTGGGTGCCTCGATTCGGACAAGACTTGTCGTTCATCGGGTCAGGTCCAAATGTCGACAATTGGGCCTGGACTCGAGAGTTCTTTGAAGAGATAGTGCGCAAAGGAAAGGGCGAACTGCGCTCCCTCTATGGTTGGGCACTGCATCACTATGCCTGGAACCTAAGCCGAGGAAAGACACAGGATTGGAATCAGGGGAAGGGCGATGCGCTTAATTTCGATGCGGTCGACTGGTATGAGCTGATGCGCGAAGGGGACCGCATGGAAGGACTGATTAACGGTCATTGGCAGATCATGGGGGAGGTTGACACCCAACACTCCGTAAAGTTGGTCGTGGACGAGTGGGGCCCCTGGTATCGACCGGGCAGTGAGGCAACTCCTGGCGATCAACTGGAGCAGATGCCCACGTTGCGTGACGCAGTTTTCAGCGGCATGACGCTAGACATTTTCAATCGCCATCCCGAGAAAGTTGCCATGGCCGCGTGTGCACAATTGATTAACTGTCTCAATAGCTTGTACCTCGCGCATGAAGACCGATTTGTGGTGACGCCGGTGGGGCATGTGTTCGCAATGTATGCTTCCCATCAGGGCGGCCAGGCACTACGCACAATCTTTTCCGCGCCCGCGATTCAGTACGATCGGGATGGAAAGCCGGCATCTTTTTGGGGACTTAAGGGATCGGCTTCGTTGCGCGAAAAGAATCTCATCCTCACAGTGGTTAATCCTCACGTAGGCCAGCCTCGTGAAGCGGAAATCAGCCTGCGAGGAGCGGGCTTGAGGTCGGGATCGGCCACTACGCTGACCAATTCCGATATCCATGCGCACAATACGTTCGAGCATCGGGACGCCGTAACTCCTCAAACGAAGAATTTGGATATTAAAGGGCGAATGTTGACCTACGTGTTTCCGCCAGCGTCGGTTACAAAGCTCGCTTTGACATTGAACTAATTTCCGGAGCAGGCCCTCCGCGGGACAGCTCTTGACGGCCCTGCCCTCGACTCCATGGGCAGGTGAGCCTTTCTTAGTGCAGTCGGAGCGGATTGCAGCGTATAATTCCAGCAAACGTTTACTCGTTTAACCTGCGAGGAGACCGTGATGAGTTGGACTGCAGCTCTTGCGACCCGCGTTCCCCTATCGAACGTGCATGACGGATACTCAATCGAAACCTACCGCCCTCACCGCTATCGCTTCGCTTCACGACCCCTCTCTGACTTCAGCAATTTCAGCGCAAAGCCGACTCCTGTAAATCGCGTTGGCCACGCCCGACTGTAAAGAAAAATTGGGTAAGGGAAAGAGGACTGAGTGATCGATCTATCAAATCTGGAAGCTTGGTTCGTCACCGGAAGTCAGCATCTTTATGGGCCAGAGACGTTGAAGAAGGTCGAACAACATGCGACCGAGATTGCCCGGGGCATTGGTGCCTCTGCAGAGGTGCCCATAAAGATCGTCGCGAAGCCAATAATGACTGGCAGTGAATCAATTTACCAGTTGTGCCAGGACGCCGACCGTTCGAACAGTTGTATCGGTGTGATCACCTGGATGCACACGTTCTCGCCGGCTCGAATGTGGATTGCCGGCTTGAAGTCGCTGCGCAAGCCCTTGTTGCACTTGCATACGCAGTTCAATGACGAACTGCCATGGTCCACCATTGATATGGACTTCATGAACCTGAATCAGTCGGCCCATGGTGACCGCGAATTCGGATTCATCGGAGCCCGGATGCGCCTCAAACGCAAGGTTGTAGTCGGCCATTGGAAGGATGTGGAGGTTCAAGCGGAAATCGGCGCTTGGACGCGTTCCGCCTGCGCATGGCACGATTCTCAACATCTGAAAATTGCACGTTTCGGCGACAACATGCGAAACGTTGCCGTGACTGAAGGAAACAAGGTCAATGCGCAGCTCGATCTGGGTTATACGGTCAACGGCTATGGAGTGGGCGATCTAGTGCGATCCGTCCAGCAAGTAACTGAAGCGGAAGTTAACCAGCTTACCGCTGACTATGACGACTCCTACGCGGTTGCAGAACCGCTTCGCCAGCATGGCGCGAAGCGGCGATCCTTAGTTGATGCTGCCAGGATCGAAATCGGCCTGCGACGCTTCCTGCAGGAAACCGGTTCGCACGCCTTCACCGATACTTTTGAGGATTTGCACGGACTGGCCCAACTCCCAGGCATAGCCGTTCAGCGTCTAATGGCCGATGGTTATGGCTTTGGGGCGGAAGGGGACTGGAAGACCGCCGCTCTCGTGCGGGCGGTCAAAGTCATGAGTCATGGCCTTAAGGGCGGAGCCTCCTTCATGGAGGACTATACCTATCACCTGAAAGATGGTGCTCAGGTACTGGGCGCTCACATGTTGGAAGTGTGTCCATCGATCACAAACGAAAGACCCATCGCTGAAATCCATCCTCTCGCGATCGGGGGAAAAGCCGAGCCCGTCCGCTTGGTATTCACGGCCGCATCAGGCAAGGGCGTCAATGCGTCGGTTGTCGACATGGGAAACCGGTTTCGGTTGATCGTCAATCAAGTGAATGTGATCCAGCCGCAGCATCCTTTGCCCAAGTTGCCAGTTGCGAGAGCGGTCTGGGTGCCGGAACCGAATTTGAAGGTCGCGGCGACCGCGTGGATCCATGCTGGCGGCGCACATCACACTGCTTTGAGCTGTGCCCTGACGCCGGAACACCTGGAGAACTTTGCTGAGATGGCGGGCATGGAATGCTTGCTGATCAATGCTGAGACAACGATTACCAGATTCGTGAAGGAGCTTCGGTGGAATGACATGTACCATCAGATGGCGAATGGATTTTGAGCAGCCTCTGCGAACAAGTCAGTGAGCAGGCATAAGGCAAAATCTCCGCGTGTGCGCTGCGTTTGCGTCGGGCCAGCGATTTCAAAGTGAGGCTAAGAACTTGCAAATCCTCCGTGCTTTCTGGGCTTTCCGTGTCAGTCGATTTTGGTGCATCCTCTTAGGTTTCTCCTTCCTGTCAAGTCAACCGTTTTTAGCGCAAGAGGCAAAGAAAAAAGAGACGCCCATTCCTGGTCCTATCCTTAGTCAGGGAACTTTTGACTTTGACACTCCCGAATTCAAGTTGACGCTGGTTCGTTCTTCGCAGACCGTGGCCGCTTTGCGACCGAAGGGAACTGACGACTTCGATTTCACGCCCGGAGATCTGTTGGTGAGCCGCTCGCACGATGGTTATTTTCATCTTGGCGACATTACACTGCGTTTGCGATTGGGAAATTCCGGAAGTTGGCAGAACTACTCGACGGCCTCAACTCGTGTTCCGGTCACAGTCTTGCCGGCATCCAAGGACGTTCTGGCGGCTGCCGATTTGACTCCCACGCTACCGACCGACTTTCCCCTAGAACTCAAGCGTGTCTGGGCACTTGAGTCAGGAAAACTGGTCCTGCGGTTTGAGTTGAGGAACAAATCGACTCAGACCGTCCAAGTTGGTGCGCTGGGCATCCCGATGATCTTCAACAACGTGCTGAACGACAGGTCGCTGGAGGAGGCCCACGCCAAATGTTCTTTCTACGATCCGTATATCGGAGAGGATGCGGGATATTTGCAAGTAACTCGCCTCAGTGGGCATGGACCAGCGTTGTTGGTCGTCCCGGAAGGCAAGACACCATTCGAAGCCTACAATCCCGTTCTTGACCAGCCAGGTAAGTGGGGTGCAACGCCTGTCTTCACTGACCCAACACCTCGAGGGATCACTTTCGAAGGTTTTTACGAATGGATGGTGCATAGCCAGGCTTATGCCGAAAATGAGTGGAAGGCGGCGGAACCGTGGAATATCCCTACGGCGCTGACACTAGCTCCGGGAGAATCAAAAACTTATGGGCTGAGATTCTTGCTTTCCGATTCGATCCGCGATATCGAGAATACGCTCGCTAAAAATGGCCGCCCTGTGGCCGTCGGCGTTCCCGGTTATGTTGTTCCTCAGAATATTGATGCTCGTCTATTTGTGAAGTACCCCAAAGACGTGGAATCGATAAAGGTAGAACCTCTTGGAGCGCTAGCCATCAACGCGGACGGCCTCCCTGGCCAAGGCTGGAGAGCTTATACGGTCAAAGGGAAGGTTTGGGGGCGCTCGCGTCTCACTATCACGTACGACGATGGTTCCGTGCAGACAATTCAGTACTTCGTGATCAAGCCCGAGTCTCAGGCAGTTGCAGACATGGGCCATTTTCTCACCACCAGGCAGTGGTACGTCGATTCGAAGGATCCATTCCATCGCAGTCCGTCTGTGATGACATACGATCGCGAAACAAATCAGGTCGTCATGCAGGACAGTCGCGCTTGGATTGCTGGCCTCGGAGATGAGGGCGGCGGCGGGTCCTGGCTTTCGGCTGTCATGAAAGAACTGGTTGCGCCCGACAGGGAAGAACTCGAAAAGCTGCAACAATTTATCGACGGCACTCTCTGGGGTGGATTGCAATACAAAGATGGCCCATATCCCCATGGAGTGCGGAAGAGTCTCTTCTACTACCAGCCTGATCAAATGCCGCCGGGCTACTACCGCGGTGACTTCGATTGGAGCACGTGGACGAGTTGGGATAAGAAAGGGTCAGAGCGGGTGGACCGCTCCTATGACTATCCGCATGTGGCAGCGGCTTACTGGGTCTTCTACCGATTGGCACGCAACCATCAGGGTTTGGTGTCGAATCACCCTTGGGATTGGTATCTGGGTCACGCGTATGAAACCTCGATTGCGATGACCAGGTTTGCAGCGGAGTTGGCGGCCTTCGGGCAAATGGAGGGAGACATTTTCCTCGAGATTCTGCGAGACCTCAAGCGTGAAGGCTGGAAGGAGCAAGCCGCTAATCTTGAAGCGAAGATGAGAAGTCGAACCGAGCGTTGGACGAAGGAAGCATACCCGTTCGGTAGTGAGATGCCGTGGGATTCGACTGGACAGGAAGAAGTCTATGCCTGGACCAAGTATTTCGGATACGAGTCCAAAGCAGAGGTGACGCTCAATGCAATCCTCGCTTATGATCCGGCGATTCCGCACTGGGGTTACAACGGCAGTGCGCGTCGTTACTGGGACTTTATCTTCGCAGCCAAGGACCGGCGGCTGGAGCGGCAATTACATCACTACGGTTCGGGACTTAATGCCATTCCTCTGCTGGCCGAATATCGCGAACATCCTGAGGACTTCTACTTGCTGCGCGTGGGTTACGGTGGAACCCTTGGCGCGCTCACTGACATCGATCAGGACGGATTCGCTTCCGCCGCCTTCCATGGATTCCCGGATATGCTGAAGCCAGACCCATTGTCTGGCGACTACGGCCCAAACTTCTTTGGCCACGCGTGGAATACTGCTACCTATATAGTGGATCATCCGCAGTTTGGATGGCTGGCATTTGGCGGCAACATCAGCAGAGAGCATGACATCGTTAGCGTGAGTCCGCTTGATTCTTTCCGCTCGCGGATTTACATCGCCCCGTTGGGGTTGTGGCTGACGCTGGATGCAGGGACCTTTGAACAGATCGAAGTAAATTCCAAAACCGGGGAAGTTCGCTTGGGTCTTTCCGCCGCCACGGCCTTTACGACGATCGCACGATTAAATGTGGAGCAACCAGTTCACGTGAAGGCCGAAGTCTATCGACCGAAATCGCCGCTTGCTGTGGAGCGGGGCGCTTTTATTGTGCCGCTCGGCAAAGACACTACTTGGATCAGCCTGGTCACGAAAACCCAATAGACTTAGCGCTCTCTTGAATCAATCATTGCTAACGATAGCTTTACTTTGTTGCGACACGCGCTGCCACAGGTCAAGCCGGGGTTTCAGTCGGGGACTGGCGTTCGTAGGAGAACTGGCAAATCTGATAGGAATAGGCTGCCGCGGATGGAGTTCAGCTCGCTCTAGCTACGTCGGCGGTCTCCGCAAGCGGCACCTCTGCTGTGATTTCGGTGCCGTGACCGGGAACGGAGTTCACAAATAGTGCACCTCGAACGATACGAAGCCTCTCGCGCATGCTGGCCAATCCGAGACCCGTGCCGGCCAGGGACGCATCGAAACCGACTCCAGTGTCTTTGACTTGAAGCCGACCACGATTCTCGACTTGGCTTAAGCTCACGGTGACCTGACCGCTACCGCTGTGTTTGAGGACGTTGTTTAGCGCTTCCTGTGCCACCCGGTATAGACATAATTGAACGCCAGGATCTAGAGGCACGGAGTCACGAACCTCCAACGCGATACCGATTGACCGTTGCTCTGCGATCTTGTGACACAGTTCATTTAACGCAGCTTTCAAGCCCAAGTGCTGCAACTTTGTCGAGTGGAGCTCATGGGAGAGTTCGTGGATATCGGTGGTGATTTCTTCTGCCTGGTTCCGTAATTGTGCCAGCGCCGACAGTTGGGTCGTTGAGGCTGGCAGCGCATCCTTGAGACGCTCAAGCCCAAATACCAACAGCGACAGTCGTTGTGCAATGTCATCGTGCAACTCTCCGCTTATGCGCTGTCGTTCTTCCTCCTGTGCTTGAATCAATCGCGCTGTGAGCCTTTGTAGCTCAAGTTGAACATTTTCCAGTCGAGCATTGGCCGCCTTGCGTTCGGTGACATCCTCGACCATGGCGATCACTTGGGAGGACTCGCCAGGCAATTGTCCCAGCAACGAAACATGAAGGTTACCCCAAACCTCTGTTCCGTTCGGCTTCACATAACGCTTTTCAATTCGATAGCTATTGATCGACCCGGTGCGCAGTTGTTGAAAAAGATCCCACTCTTCGGATGAGTCTTCGGGCTTGGCAAACTGATCGCACGTCATCCGTTGTATTTCCGCCTGCTCATATCCCAGCATTGAACAAAGTGCCGAATTAGCAAATAAGATTCGACCGTCCAAATCCTCTAACGCGATCCCCAGGGACGCTTGCTCAAAAATCGCATGAAAGCGCTGCTCGCTCACTTGCTTGGCGTCTTGCGCCCACTTGCGGGAAAGCGCAGTACCGAAGAGATTTCCCAACACGCCCAACCGACTGATCACGGCGCCCGGCCACTCTCGCACGCGAGAAAGGTGAACCAGGACGAGCAAACCTTTTGCAGCCGTACCTGAACTGGAGGGAACCAACGCGATGGACTTGATGCCGAGTTGATCGATGTATTGACGGTCGGTAGCCGCGTCGGACGGAAAATCAACTAGATCACGGATGGCAACGGGCTCCGCGCGCGATAGTCGCTCCGCAATCCAGGGTACGTCCATTACTTCGAAAGTCTCTGGGCCCGGCGGTATCCCGGGTCGATGAGCGGACCCAATTTTCTCGACGGTAGTACCGTCCTTCGGAATTGCAAACCAGCAAACACGATCCGCCCCTTCCGCTTCCATGATTAGGTGAAGTCCCTCTACTATCTCTCGATCGATGCTTTCCGGCGGGCAATCTGACAGCGTTGTTGAAAGGGCTGATACGACGCGTTCAAGTGCAAAACGTCGGGTGATGGACGCTTGCGCGAGCCGGCGCTGCTTGCTCTCAACCAGCAATACGCCGATGAGCGCGCCCTCGGCCAGAAAGAAGAGAATTCCGGCGATCGTGTAATACGGATGCAGCTTCCAGACGGAAGGTTCGAGAACTAACGCGAAAATGCCCGGCTGCATCCGGAAACGATAGGTCACATGTCCGAAAATTAGCGAGAGGAATACCAAAGAATGTTTTGCGACACAGTGATGCCAGACATTCCAGACCGGTGTGCTGGCGGCAAGCACAGAAGAGACAACAAGGGTAGCGTAAGTCAGAATGCCCATGGCCTGGATTGCGTTCCATCAGTTCGTGACCCCAACTCTGACCTTGCGCCCTCGATCAGATCCCACTTAGTGACACAGTTTACCGCCATCGCACAGGAGTTTCCACAGTTGGATTCAACTTCGGGGCAATATGAAGCTGTATTCGTCTTAAATCGGCTTAGCGGGACGGTGTGAATGGAGTGGGGTGGAGAAGAAAGCCCGTCCGGCCAGCGCTTCTTCGATGGCTGTTAACAGGTCAGAGTACATTCGGGCCTTCAATACGTAACTCGCGCCCATTGCAGAGGCTGCTTCGAGGCAGTCGTCGTCCTGCTGCACCGTCAGAAAGACCAACTTCGGAGACAGGCCGAGATCCTTGATTAGGTGCGCGGCCTGGATACCATCCGTACCCGGCATTCCTATATCCAGAATCACGACGTCTGGCTTGAGATGGGCTACGGCTCGCACTGCTTTGGCACCGTCGTCAACTGTCGCAGTCACGTCGAACTTGTCCGCGAGCAGCATCATGACTTCGGTCAAGATTCTTCCGTGATCATCGGCCAATACGACCGTAGGTTTGTTCATTAGAGACGTCATGGTTGCAGGCCTCGGTTTCGCGATTGTTCCTGCGAGTTTAAGTAGTTGATCGCACCAAGCTGGATACTGCTACTGACAGAACGACAAGGTTCAACCTGTCAGAACTAGCAGGATAGGACCGACTAGCAGTTCTGACAGTTCGCGGCAATGATTCCTATTTTTAAGCTCTCCGAGTTATGCGAGGAACGGCGTTTGGGTCCTCGGCTGGAACCACCCAGACCCGCATTAGAGACAACGATGTGGAGGCATCACGAAAAACCTCAAGGATGACACGAGCACCCTTCGCTCCCCGTGCAATTCCGAAGTGGGGAAAGCATTTCACGGACAGGAAGAAGGCAGACGCCGACTTGCTGCAGTCCAAGGGAGCGCGGATCAAATCGACACGTTGAGTTCAAAAGTCCGCATAGGCGAGATGATCGCGGCGAAGTACGCAACAGCACCCTGCTGAGTATTATCTATGCAGCCCTGTCGAGCGGTTCAATCTTGATTAGGCCGATCTTGATTGCATACTGCACTAATTGGGCACTCGTCCGGATCGCCAATAAGCCCATCAAATGATACTTGTAAGATTCCGCGGTGCGACTCGAAATATTCAGTTGAGCCGCAACTTCCTTCATCGTCTTCCCCTCGGCTACGAGCTGCAACACCTCGCGTTGGCGCCGCGTGAGCTGCGGTGCTTGGTCCACATGGGGCCTCGCTGCCTCAGCTAAAAGACTGACCAGGTCGCAAGAAAATTGCGGGCTCAGGTAGCATCCCCCATGGTAAACAACCTGTAGAGCTTTCTTGAGTTCGACGGTCCCGGTAGTCTTCAAAATAAATGCCGATGCCCCCGCCCGGAACACCTCTACCGCGAGGCTCACATCCAAGTGCATCGTCAGAACCACGAACTTACTGCGCAAGCCCATCTCAATCAGGAGTCGAATGGCTTCGAGACCGCTCAACAGGGGCATCGACAAGTCGGTCAAGATCAGATCGGGCTTATAGCGTCCGGCCAATTCCGTAAGTTCGCGGCCATCCGTAGCAACCCCAACCACTTCGTAAGACGAACTCAACAACGAGGAAATGCCTTCTGCAAATAAGCGGTGATCGTCAGCGATGAGGATCGAGGGTCGCATCGTGTTTCCTCTATTAGGCATTCTGGCCGAAGAAGCTCCCCTGTTCGTTGTCCGCAATTCGATCAGAGACTGGGATCCTCTGTATTGTAGAGGATTATAAGCAAGTGGATCAGCCATCCGCCACCTTAAATGCATGGTCCGCCAGAATTCCTCTGCTGGGTATCTTTCCAATTAACCTTCGAACGCAACGCACCGTAGTTCTTCGGTGAATGAGTCCAGTAGTTTTCCGAGTAGCTTGCCAGCGAATCGGGAACTAACTTTCGAAACCAGAAGGCGTTGCAACAAGAGCATGCAAAGGGAGGATGGACTATGCAGAAGGACCTCGTCCCAAATGTTTCCCCACGATCGTCCGGAGTCATTGGTGCGGCTACGAGCGACGAAACCGCGACAGAAGCTGAAAGAGTTTTGAGGAAGTTGATCGAGCTACGGTGGCAACGAGAAGTAATCGAGCGGTGGGCATACTCATCGCAAATTACAGCGGAGTCGCGGGAGCAACTTCGCGAGTTGCTGTCCCGCGTTCATCGCGAGTTGCAGGCGCTCGAGGTCTCAAGGGGGAATCGAATCGAAGAATCGCGAACTGGAACGGCCCTGGATGCAGAGAACGATTCTCAGCTTCAAGAGAAATCGACCTAACCACAGACGCCTCCTGTTGCGGGACGAGGTCTCACAACGACGGCGTTTGTTCTCTCGATTTGGGCAGTCTTAGGGTGGTAGAAAGCGGGTAGTTCTTCGGGGGCTGATTTATTAGTTTTGCCAGTACCTGATGGCGCGGTCCAAGACTACGATGCGACAACGGAAAAGTTTCTGTTAGTTTTATCCGGCGCCCGACGAGCAGTGTCTCTTCACATTGCGATGGCATGAACGTCGGCTGTCATCGGCTGTCAGTTGAGGCGCCCCCTGATCTCTGGCTGGATTTGCGGACCCCAAATTTCTGGAACTTGCGATCCTGGGGAACGGTTGTCGCCCTCGGGCGCCAGTCGCGACACTACTTAATGCACGGAGAGTCAGATGCTTGGCGCAACGCTGGCGGGGATTGCAGGAGCCTTGGTTGGGCTCTACGTGCGATGGGTTCTTGGGGATAGAGGATACGGCATTGTTGCCGATCTGCTACTGGGTGTTGCGGGAGCCATTGCAGCCAACTGGGCTGCTGGACGCGGAGGGATGGATTGGAGTGCACGCGCCACAGCAACGATTTGGGCATCCGCTGCTTTGCCCTGTACTGCTCACCTTGTCGCGAGGCGCGTTGCATCACACTCACGCGCGCAGGTTCGGAGGCAAAGTGTACTAGAGCTAAATACCGTCAAATCGACCCTGGTTGGAGATCAAGAGACGAGTTACCGAGGAGGTCAACATGGCAGATCTGTTCGAACAACTGAAGCAAAAATATCAGCCCGTGTTGGACACGATACAGAAAGAAGGTGCCCAACTGCAAAACTTGAACCTCGATGGCAACCAGCTTTACTTGAAAGCAACGGCGGTCTCGGAGGCAAGCAAGAACCGCATCTGGGATGCGATCAAGGCCGTCGATCCGAATTTTACTGACCTTAAGCATGACATTCAGTTTCGGCAAGACAGCCAAACCTATACGGTGCAGCCCGGCGATAACCTCTCTAAGATCAGCAAGCGTTTTTACGGAGACCCGAATAAGTATCCACAGATCGTCAAGGCAAATAATATCGAGGATCCGGACAAGATCAAAGTGGGGCAACAACTCGTGATTCCCGCAGCTTAGATCATTCTTGCACTGCCTCTCGCTTCGTGGTATCGGTCAAAGCCAACGATCATGAACTCGAGGCGAGACCGTCTTAAGGAAAACCAAAGGGCAGGGAACTGCCCCAGGAGGTCGCTATGAGCTTATTCGATCAAGTCAGCGATGTTTTGAAGCAGTACACCGGCAACACGACCACGAACCCTGCCAACGCAACTGACCACTTCGACCAGGTCGCACAGGCCGCTCCCCAGAGCGCAATTGCCGAGGGACTCTCCGCGGTTTTCCGGTCCGATCAAACACCCGCGTTTGGCAATCTGCTTGGCGGCTTGTTTAGTCAGTCCAACGGAGAACAAAAGGCTGGTATCTTGAATCAGCTGATAGCCTCCGTCGGACCCGGCACTCTAGCACAACTAGCCGGCGGGGGAGCGCTGGCGAGTCTGCTGGGCGGCGGTTCTAACGCGCTTACCCCCCAACAAGCCCAAAACATTTCACCAGAACTTGTGCAGCAGATGGCGGCCCACGCCGAAAAGGCAGATCCTTCCATCGTCGATAAAGCGAGTGCCTTCTATGCGCAACACGCGACTCTGGTGAAGACTCTTGGCGGGGCGGCTCTGTCGATTGCTTTGGCCAAGGTGGCGGAGCGGCAAAAAGCTGCCTGATTCAGAAAGAGCGGCGCGACTTCGTGAGGCGCTTAAATCGATGGCAGCGGTCGGCCCCGAGCAGTTTGTTAGCTCGGAAGCGCGAGACGCGGAGGATCTATGTTGGCGTTGATATGGGAAATACTCATTGGGTTAGTGGTCGGAGCCTTAGCCAAGCTGATTATGCCCGGCAAAGATGGCGGCGGCATTCTGATAACGATCATCATTGGTATCGCGGGCTCAATCGGAGCCACACTGCTAGGCCAAATGATCGGATGGTACAAGCAGGGCGAGTCCGCCGGATTCATCATGTCGGTGCTCGGCGCGATCTTGATTCTAGGGATTTACCGATTGTTCAAGCGAAGAGCGACCGCATGAACTGGAGGCCGCGAACCCGTCGGTTCATGAATTTCAGAAGGAGACGAACATGAGATCGCAAGGCCTTACGCCTCTCTTGACGATATCTATGATTTTGCTTGCCAGAAGTTCAGGACTTGCGCAGGAGGGCAAACTCGACCTCCATGTGACCCCCAAGCAAGCGTACATTTTCGTTGACGGCCGTGCGAGCAGCGAAGCGAGCAAACACCACGTCCTGACCCTCAGCGCGGGCGACCACAAGATTGAGTTAGTCAATTACGGATATCAACCGGCCAACCGAACCGTGACGATCACGGCTAAAAAGACGACCAATCTCGAAGTCACACTGGAAGCGGTTGGTTCAACCGTCTCGGGCCCATTTGGAGCCATGACAATTGAGGGAGCAGACCGTGCTGCCGTGCTGCTGAATGGGAAGACGCCGGACTTTTTCGTGGGACATGGCGACGAGTTTGATCACGAATGGTGGTGGAAGCAAGAATTGGTTGTGCCTCCCGGAACATACCAGGTAATGATACTGGGAGGAGATCAGGATCTCTGGTCGGGGCCGGTCGATGTTGCTGCCAACCAACGCGTTGTGGTGAAGGTTCCGAAAGGTGTTCGCAAAACTGTCCCTTGGCCGAGAGGCGAGAAACTCAGCACCATTCCGCGCTTCAAAGTAGGCGATGCCAGCGCCACCGTTGCCGTCGCAAAGCCCGCGGCAAACTTGTCGGCAACTGCGACGCAGCTAAACTGCGGCGATGCTTCGCAGCTGAAATGGACCACTTCTGACGCGCCGCAGGTTGAAGTAGCTCCGGTCGGTCCGGTCGCTGCCTCCGGGGAGCAAGCAGTCCAACCGAAACAAACCACCACCTACAACCTCACCGCAGTGGGGCCCGGTGGCACCGCGACTTCCAGCGTGACCGTCAACCTCAACAGCGCCGTTCAGGCAAACTTAGGGCTCTCGCCGGGCGAGATTCACTACAAGCGCGTGGGAGACAAGGTCGTCGAGGACAGCAGCACGGCGCTGACATGGACTGCCACCAACGCCTCGGCGGTATCGATCGATCCCCTAGGTACAGTTGACACTAGCGGGAACCGCACGTTGCAAATTGCGCCGCAAAAGACCGATTTCGGACCTGTCGATGAGACGATCAACTATACCTTGAAGGCAACGAATGACTGCGGAGGAGCCGAAACCAAGACAGTTGCTCTGCACATCGTAGGCTCGATTGAACAGCCCGAAATCAAGCTCTCCATGCGAAGTGTTTATTTTCCTACGGATCGGCCTAGGTCCACCAAGACGGAAGCAGCCTTGCTCCCCAGTGAAATGGAAACGCTAAAGGGCATCGCTGACACCTTTGCCAAGTATCTTGCCGCGAAGCCGGATGCCCATCTTGTCCTCTCCGGCCATGCAGATCAACGTGGGCCTGAGGCATACAACAAACCGCTTTCGGAGCGGCGGGCCGAATTAGCCAAACGTTTCCTGGTCGAACAGGGGGTTCCCGAGGCAAATATTGAAACACAAGCATACGGCCAAGAGCAGAACCTTACGGCTGATCAGGTCAAAGATCTGTTGCAGCAAGATACAAGCCTGAGTGACGAGGACCGGCAGAAGGCGTTACAGAAGTTACACACCATCGTCCTTGCTTACAACCGGCGCGTGGACCTTACCGTAAACCCCCCGGGCCAACAGTCGGATCACGTGTATCCATTCAAGACCGACGATTTCGCAAGGCTGGTCGACCGGAACGGTCCGAACAAAGAGGGTGGCATGGAGCTGGCAGCGGAAAAGAAGAAGGTCGAAAACTAACTAGCGTGCTTACTCGGTCAAGTATCCCTCATTTGTTGGCGATCCACGGGTCCACCCAACGTCTTCGCCGCCAGCAAGGGCCGATGCGGCCCCGCCCAGTTCAATCGTGATCTGCCGAATCGAAGATGGGCCCCGCCATGACGAGTTACGCGACTCTTTTATTCAGCGTCGATTCCTTCTGAGCAAATGCCCCCGCCTTACCCCCCGCAAGAAACTGCGCCGCGTCAAGGCGGCCGAACACCTCAATCAGCTTGGCAACGGTTCCCGTCCATCCGGTCTGATGGCTAGCGCCAAGGCCCGCGCCGTTATTTCCGTGGAAGTATTCGTAAAACAATATGTAATCCTTCCAGTAAGGGTCTGTCTGAAATTTCTCAGTCCCTCCGTAGACCGGGCGCCGCCCAGACTTATCCGGCAGAAAGATCCGAGTCAGACGGTTGGAAATTTCCCGGGCCACTTCAAATAGGTTCATTAGCTGGCCCGAACCTGTCGGACACTCAATTTTAAAGTCGTCCCCATAGTAGAGGTAGAACGAGAGTAGAGCGCGAATCAGGAGTGCATTCACCGGCATCCAGACCGGCCCACGCCAATTGGAATTGCCGCCAAACATGCCAGTGTCTGATTCAGCGGGAAGATAGTTCACCCGATATTCCTCGCCGTTCACATTGAAGATGTACGGGTGCTCGGCGTGATAGCGGGAGAGTGCCCGGATTCCATAAGGGCTAAAGAACTCATTCTCATCGAGCATGCGCGATAAGATTCTGCGCAGCCGTTGAGGATTCACCAGAGCAACGATACCGCGGCCACCATACCCCAGATGTTCGGGTCCGGTTGGATGAATGCTGTCGCGCAGTTCTGGCATCCGTCGCAAACGTTCGTTCATCGCTTTTGTCACTCGTGGTACACGTTCACGCTGCCAGGGTTCAACAACCGTGGTTGCGCAGAGAGGTAGTAGGCCAACCATGGAGCGGACCTTGAGCCGGGTTGAACTGCCATCTGGCAGACGCAAAACGTCATAGTAGAATCCATCCTCTTCGTCCCACATGCCATCCCTGCCCATCTGATTCATGGCGTGCGCAATGAGAAGAAAATGATCAGCAAACTTGATAGCCATGTCTTCGAAAAAAGAGTCGTAGGCCGCCAACTCAACGCTGATTTCGAGCATGTTCTGACAAAATAAAGATACCCAGGAAGTTCCGTCGGCCTGCTCGAGGTGTCCTCCCGTGGGCAGAGGAGCGCTGCGATCGAAGACCCCTATGTTGTCAAGTCCAAGGAATCCGCCTTCGAAAACGTTCTTACCGAACCGGTCTTTACGATTCACCCACCAACTGAAGTTCAGCATCAGCTTCGCAAAAGAACGCTTGAGGAATTCGAGATCACCCTCTCCCCTGAGAGCCTGTTCAGTCCGGTACAGGAAGATCGTGGCCCAAGCGTGCACCGGCGGGTTGACATCGCTGAAGTTCCATTCATACGCGGGAATCTGACCGGTGGGATGCAGGAAAAATTCCTGCAGCATCAGGTCGAGTTGTTCTTTCGCGAAATCCACATCGACGGTGGAAAGAGCAATCGTGTGGAAGGCCAGGTCCCAGGCGGCATACCAGGGATACTCCCACTTGTCCGGCATGGAGATGACATGCTCATTGATCATGTGGAACCATTCGCTGTTTCGCATGGGCCGACTGCCCGGACGCGTTGGATCCACGTCATGTTCCTTGAGCCACTTGTCCAATTCGAAACCAAAGTACTGCTTGCTCCACAGCATTCCCGCCAATGCCTGTCTAAGAACCTGCGATTCGTCCTTGGTGGCACGGTCTGGAGTGATGCTTCTATAGAAGATGTCAGCCTCATTTTTTCGAGTCTGCATGACTTCATCAAAGGTCTTGAAGCGATTTCCGACGGCAGCAAGAGCCAGAGTTCCGAACCGCAAACGGATGGTTTTGCTCTTGCCACCTTCTACGGTCATGCGATAAAGGGCCGCAGCCTTCGTTCCGGTGAGGTCAGGGTTGATCGCGCCTTGCTTTCCGTTTACCACATAGTTGTTTATCCCGTCTTTCACGAAGGGACTGGGGTTTGGGGTGCCAAAGATTCGTTCGTTGTTTGTTTCGTTCTCGGTGAAAAGTAGCTGAGGCCCTCCCTCGCAATAAAGAGACCGCTCTCCCAATTGAGCGTGCGATGCCCCGATGACTGACGCGCCATTGTCGGATAGCCCTTCAAGTTTCGGTTTGGTATTTTCAGGCCACCATGTCCACGTGTTGCGAAACCAAAGTGTAGGAAGCACATCTATCGTCGCGGGCGCGGGTCCTCGATTGAAAACGCTGATCTGAATTAACAAGTCTTCTGCGCTGTCTTTGGCATACTCCACGAACACATCAAAGTAGCGATCATCATGGAAGATGCCGGTGTCCAGTAGTTCATATTCCATATCCGTACGGGTCCGAAGCCGACTCGTGGCGACCAGTTCATCGTAAGGAAAGGCCGCCTGCGGATACTTGTAGAGATACTTCATGTAGGAATGGGTCGGTGTGCTGTCGATATAAAAGTAGTATTCCTTTACATCTTCACCGTGGTTGCTCTCACTATTCGTCAGTCCGAAGAGGCGCTCTTTGAGTATCGGATCTTTCCCATTCCACAGGGCCACGCTGAAGCACAGTTGCTGTTTGTCGTCGCTGATGCCAGCGAGGCCGTCCTCGCCCCAGTGGTAAGCGCGCGATCGGGCCTGGTCATGGTTGAAATAGTCCCATGCATTTCCGTCGAGGCTATAGTCTTCCCGTACGGTTCCCCACTGGCGCTCGCTCAGGTAAGGTCCCCACTTTTTCCAGGGAGCAATTTGCTTGCGCGCTTCCTGGAGCCGAAGACATTCTGCATTCAGCGTTTCGTCAGACATGGAAGTACTCGTCGTCCCGCAATACATCTGTACCGGAAAGGGTGTGATGCTTCGTCGCGGCAGCTTTTTTGCTACTTGGTACGCGACGAAGCAGCGGTCACGGTCAGGCGCAGCAGCTCCGCCCAGCCGTTGGTGTCCTCAGTCGTTGCTATAGGGTGGGCGAACAGACTCTGTTGGAGTACTGTCAACTCCACTCATCGGAAGTATGGCCGGACACTTTATGGTGCCGCGATGACCCGCTCCCGAATCGCAAATCTGACCAGGTCCGAATTCGTCTTCAGCCCGAACTCTTCCATGATCTTGTACTTATGGAAAGCGACAGTTCTAGGCGAGAGATGAAGGAGGCCGGCCGCTTCCATCATGGTCCGGCCTTCGGCGAGCAACTGCAGAACCTGTCGTTGCCGTGGCGTCAGCTCCTTGTCGTGATCATGTCTCGGATCACGTACAAATCGATCGAGCAGCTGTTGGGCGATTTTAGGAGTTACGTAGGATTTCCCCTTTAAAGCCCCCCAAACGGCCTTCACCAATTCTGACCCGGCGGACTTTTTCAGCAGATACCCAGATGCCCAGGAGCGCAGGGCTTCGGCGGCCAACTCGGTATCCTCATTCATGGTGAGAACGATCAGTTTGGTGCGCGGCATAAGCCCTTTTAGCTTACGTCCTGCGTCCATCCCGCTCAGGAATGGCATTCCAATGTCCACGACGATCACGTCCGGATTCAACTCGGGCGCAAGCCTGACGAGCGATTGGCCATCGGACACGGTGCCGACGATTTCAAACTCGGGCTCCAGAAGCTTTTTGAAAGCTTCCACAACCATCGTGTGGTCGTCAGCCAAGAGGATACGCGGCCGCCCCATTTGTGAACGCCTCCACGAGGGTTTTCGCTGCATTAACAACCAAAATTGATGCGAAGGTCAGAGCGAACACTGAAGCCGATCGGCTGGGACCTCACCGCTTTCAGTCAGACTACAAATATCTCACCGGTCTGGAAACTGGTAAGAATAACAGTCATTGCAAGAGGTCGTCCCCCAACGACACCGTAAAACTACTAGGTCGCCTTAGGTAAAAATACCAGTGGTCGGGCTGTGTTAACAGGGATACCATTTGTGCAAAGGCGGGCGCGCCGCCCGCGAGATGCACTTCGGTACCTGTCCAAAACTACCGTCTCGAACTTATGAGGTGTTTATGTCTGCAACCAGCCGCCCTCGGATATTGATCGCGGATGATCACACTCTAGTGGCAGAAGCATTCAAAACGTTCCTCGCGACTGACTTCGATGTCATTGCGACTGTGCAAGACGGACGGACCTTGGTCGAAACCGCCCTGTCCCTTCGGCCGGATGTCATTCTTACCGACATCGCGATGCCGCTGCTGAACGGGCTCGACGCCGCCGACCGTATCAAGCGAGCACTCCCTGATGTAAAGCTGATCTTTGTGACGCTGCATCGTGATCCCAGTCTAGTTGCGGAGGCATTTCGGCATCGAGCATCAGGCTATCTGTTAAAGACATCTGCGGCTTCCGAACTCATGGTGGCGATTGGCCAAGCGTTAAGAGGGAAAACCTACCTTTCGCCTGCACTGGGTGCTCTGTTGCCGGAACTTCTCACGCTGTTGAAGGAGTTCAACTCAACACGTGACAAACTTACCGACAGGCAACTCGACGTCCTTCAACTGCTAGCGGAGGGCCGGTCGATGAAAGAGACGGCGGCCGTGCTGAAACTGAAAACAGAGACGGTTGCGTTTCATAAATATCGGATCATGAGCAGCTTGAACCTGCAAAACGATGCCGAGATCGTGCAATGTGCTATGCGAGAACACATCGTGTTTGGCTGATTTGCACCAGGGTAGAGCGACGCTAGGACGGGTCCGCCGGACTCATCGAATCCTATAAATTTTGCCAGTTCCTTCGAAATTAGACGCTCGTTATATTGTGACGAACGGTTGGAGATTTCGTGGCAAAACGGCTTGCGATCTCTGAACAAGAACGTAGGGCCGTCTGCCTTCGCTGGCGACGGTTCTTAGTTCTGCCAGAACAACCGTCTCGCTAAAGTTCCATGCAATGAGCACGCGTGACCCACTATGTCCGACGAGCTACAGGTTTGTGCGTGGCCAGAATACGACGAGTTGTCAGCCATGCTCGCCGTCGTGGATGCCATACCCGATGGGATACGGCTTGCCGAGTATCCCGGGCACTGTGTGGGCGCCGAATGCTGGTGTCGTCCCTATGTCTCCCTTGTTCCAGGCGCGATCGTAGTACGACACAAAAACCTGGATAAAGGTGAGTTTGATTCCTGATGAATGTCATCTCACGCTTGATCGAGTTCATGCCTCCGGCGGGATCGGCAAATGGATCAAAACGTCCAACCGATGCTGTAGCTAATCCCTAGTTCATTTGCCTTAGCGTTCAGGGGTGGCTGACCGTCATGGTTGTCCCAGAAGGAAAAGTCGGTGACTTGAGCCGCCATTTCTGCGCCTTCTGCTGCTATCAGTGTTGACAGTTACTGCCTTACTGACTCGCTTGTTTAATGAGGACCGTGCGCGCCCGGAATCCGCTCGCGTAAATACGCGTCCGAGTGACCGAAATCGTGGTTCGACTCAAGGTTCGAAGGTGCACGTGGGCGGTTTGGCCAAAGATTTCAGTACGAAAACGTCGCAACATTGGGAGATGGGTCGAGTTTCTGGCGGAACGTTCTCGATGAGTTCCGACAACTGTTATCCGGAGGAAGCTCCGGCCCGCCATGTGAAGGTGGAAGGATTCTGGATTGAAAGATACGCAGTGACCAATGAGCGAGAACGGAGCTACGAACCGCAACGCCCGGGGCGCGCATTCCGCGCGAGGTGATTAAAGATGGCTCCTCTTTGTGTGCAAACTATTGCCGCGAATATCGTCGCACAGCCGACATGGCACAGCCGATGGATGCCTCGACGTGCCACGATGGACTTCGGTTGATCGTCAGGACAAAGCCAGAGTCGCAAGTGTGCTCCTGCCACGACCTATCCAAGAGTCAATGACGAATGAACGAACTTAATTCAGGAGGAGAGCCATGACACTCGGTCGACGTGCAACAGCAGAATTTTTCGGAACGTTCTGGTTAGTATTTGGCGGCTGTGGCAGTGCTGTACTCGCCGCGGGTTTCCCAAATCTCGGCATCGGTTTTGTCGGTGTCGCTCTTGCTTTTGGACTGACCCTTCTCACCATGGCATATGCGATCGGACATATTTCCGGTTGCCATCTGAATCCGGCGGTTACCGTCGGATTGACCGCAGGCGGACGTTTTCCGGCCGCGGAATGCGTCCCCTACATAATCGCCCAGGTCGCGGGTGGTGCTCTCGGCTCAGCAGTTCTATATGTGATTGCCAGCGGCAAGTCTGGATTTGACCTGAGTGCTGGTTTCGCGGCAAACGGCTATGGCGCGCATTCTCCGGGAGAATACTCTCTGCTGGCCTGCTTCGTAGCGGAAGTCGTGCTCACATTGTTTTTCTTGTTCATCATCATGGGCGCGACGGACAAACGGGCTCCGCAGGGGTTTGCTCCCATCGCAATCGGACTGGGACTCACACTCATACATCTGATCGGAATCCCGGTGACGAATCTTTCCGTGAACCCGGCACGGAGCACAGGACCTGCACTGTTCGTCCGTGGTTGGGCTTTGGGTCAACTCTGGCTCTTCTGGGTCGCGCCCCTCATTGGGGGAATTGTCGGCGGAGCCATCTACCGCGCCGCCTTCGGCGAAGCCGTCACGCCGCAACTGGAGATCACGTCCACCAGGGATCGGCTTAGGGCAGGCGCATAGCCAGATGCCTACTCGATGTAGGAGTAATGCGTCAGTGTGTTGGCCCGCCGACGTAGTTTCCGTAACCTACGATGACGGTCGAACTCACGAGAACCAAGAGGCTGAATACCACGAGAAGCTTTGTTCTTCCTCCAGCTCCCCGCCATTCTTTTAGGGCGATGCCCCATAGGGTACTGAAAATGATGATGCTGGCCATGTGTAGAGTCCAACTAGAAAACTTGTAGCGTCCCATTTGAGTCTCGCCCATGGTATAGAAGAAAAATTGCATGTACCAAGTTGTGCCCGCGAGAGCCGAGAACAAATAGTTGGAGAGCATGGGAGCTGTGACCGCCGAATCTTGCGCGACCGCGACGGCGATCGCCATCTCCTCACCGGGAGCATCTGTAGCCGATTCAAGGATGTGTTCTTGGTCCCGAGAGGGAATTTCGCCGCGAATTTCGGCCACGAAGTACTGGTAGCCAGTGCGGTTGCGGATGTTCAGGATGAGACACCAGATAAAGTTCGTGGTGAAGCCGCCGGCCAGCACAACGACAAGCACCGGAAGACCCTGCCACAGCACTGGGGTGCCATGCTGGATAGTGATGGCCTTGATCGGATCTCCAGCCGCGAGTCCGTAAGCGAAGCAGGCACTCATCACTCCTGAAAAAGTTGCAACCAGCAGTCCTTTCTTCAGGTCGAATTCCTTGATCGAGGCACGCTTCTGCTCGGTCGACATCTCGCGTTCTTTGGATACTCCGGCAGCGCCTGCGACCGCAATACCGAGAAGACAGACGGCAACCCCGCCGAGAATTACCAGCCCGGAGCGAGTGCCGAGTACCTCGGATGTGAATACTCCGCGGAAGATCGGGGGCATCAATGTCCCGAACGCCGCGGTATATCCGAGAACCATTGCCATACCCAGCGACATCCCCAGATATCGCATAGTGAGGCCGAAAGTGAGCCCCCCGAGTCCCCACAAGACGCCGAATATATAGGCCCAGAGCAGGCTGCTCGCTGGCGCTTCATGCAGGACACCCATGAGGTCGTGAGTCATCGTGAGCGCGAGGATCCATGGGGCAATAATCCAACTGAAGAATCCGCCAACGAGCCAGTAGGTTTCCCAAGCCCAGTGCTTCACCCCGCGGTAGGGAACGTAGAAGCTGGCGGAGGCGAGACCACCGAGCCAGTGAAAAAACACCCCCAGTGCTGGGTTCATGGAATCCTCGCGTATGAATTTACAGGTGAAAAACTTCTTCTAACGGTTGCATCGCACGGTCGGGCGGAGCTCCATCTGGCTGAATGAAGAAATTACCCATTTCGCGTTGCCAGCGATCGTTGACCTCGCTCTTAGCCATTCCGGCACGAGCGCGTTCGAAGTCCTCAGTTTCGAGATAGCCTACGAGCAACCCGTCGTCGCGCAGAAACAAAGAATAGTTGCCCCATCCAGTTTCTCGCAGCGCAGTTTGCATTTCCGGCCACACGCTGCGATGTCGTTCTTTGTACTCCTCGAGCCGCTCGGGCTTAACTTGCAACACAAAGCAGATACGCTGCATAGCTGCTGCTCCTCACCGCAAGAAAGCTTCGGGTAACCCACCGTCGACTGGAATAATGTGACCGGTCGTCTTGGCACTCTGCTCCCCGGCTAGCCACACGATTGCGGCAGCGCAGTCCTGAGGCAGGATGGGACACTTGGTCAGTGTGCGTTGTGCATAGAAGTCAGCGAGCTTGGTACGAAGGTCCTCAGTGGATTCAGACTCCGAAAAGCCGATCTTATATTTCTGAAGCGATTGAATCACGCGATCGCGGGGGAACATGGTTGAACCGGCAACTACGGTCGCGGGCGCGATACCGTTCACGCGCACGTGTGGACCGAGTTTGATCGAGAGTTCTCGAATCAAATGATTAAGAGCGGTTTTACTAGTGTCGTAAGCTTCGCTGCCTTTCTTCGGAACCACTGCGTTCGCCGAGCTGGTAAGAACCATCGCAGCGGGAAGGCTCTGGTCTTTGAATATCCACTCGGTTTGGCGGGCGAGATTATAGTTTCCCGTGACATTCACGAGGAAGGTCTGCGCCCACTGTGCGTCGGAGAGTTCTCCGTCGGCGGCGGGCACGGGATAGATGGCGGCCGTGTTGACGACAATGTCAATGCCGCCGAATTGGAAAATCGTGAAGTTCGCAGCGTCCGCAAGGGATGCAGCGTAACCCAAATCCACTCGTGTATGAGCAACAAACTCCGGAGATGAAACCCTGCCGGCTTCCTCAGCGACCTGCATCGCACCTTGCTGGTCAAAATCTGCGACGACAACGTGAGCGCCCTTTCGTGCGAGCAGCAGCGCGACCTCACGACCGATTCCACTTGCTCCTCCAATGACGAGAGCGATCTTGCGGCTGAATTCTGCTTCCGCGGGCATACGTTGGAGCTTGGCTTCTTCGAGCGCCCAATACTCGATACGGAAGGCTTCCGAACGGGGAAGGGCAACATAGTTGTGGAACTGGGTGAACTGCTGCGATTGCGCAGCGTGGCGAGCTTGCGGCAGGGGATGAGAAGCCTCGCCATCTTCCAAAGCATTGGCACCCGCCATCACGTGTATCGCATTGATGAAAAACTCAGTGGTGATGCGCGCCTCTTTTTTATTCTTGCCGAAACCAAACAGACCCAGCCCCGGAACGACTACCACGGACGGATTAGAATCTCGTAGCTTCGGTGAATCGGGTTGCGCCCACTCGTCGTAATATCTCTTGTAAGCCGCTCGATACTCGAGGGCTACACTCTGGATTCGCGCCTTCAGAGCGCTGACGTCCTCGATTGAGGGATCCCATGGAAGAAATAGAGGACACACGCGAGTTCTGAGAAAGTGATCTGGACAACTGGTGCCGAGCAAGCCCAAATCCTTCGCCCACTGCGATCCGGCGAACGCCAATGCATCCTCATGATCTGTGTAGTGAGCCACCACGCGACGATTTGTGGAGACGACGCCGCGCAGCGCGGGTAGGATCTGTGTCGCGATGTTCCTACGATCCGAGACGGGAGCATGCGCAACGCCACCGAAGAGCGAGCCCTTTTTCGGCTGATGCTTCAGGATGAATTCGCCCATCTGATCGATCGTATGAATACTATTCAAGTAGCAGTCGCGCTGAGTCATGCCCCACGTGAACAGTCCGTGGCCTCCGAGGATAAGGCCCTCGGCGCCAGGATTCTCCTTCACCGCCCGTTCAATCATGAGCCCGAGTTCAAAGCCAGGCCGCTGCCAAGGGATCCAAACGATCTTGCGACCAAATTCTTTATTGAACTGTTCCAGCTTGCGCTTGCCATTCGCGCTGGCCGCCAAAGCGATCGCCCAATCAGGATGCAGATGGTCGACATGGGGGAAAGGCAGGAAGGCATGTAGAGGCGTATCGATCGATGCGGCAACTCGATTTTCGCCGAAGGCCGAAAGTGGATACAAGCGGACCATCTCATCTTCAAATTGCTCGCCGCGATAAAGTTCCTTCAGTTGTTCGAGACGATCCATATACAGCAAGGCAAACCCAGCCTCAGTAATGGACCCGAGATCTCCTCCGCTCCCTTTCACGGCGAGCACGCTGGCTGGCTTCCCGGTGAAGGGATCCGGCAACTCCAATTTGGAACTGGTGTTGCCGCCACCAAAATTGGTGATGCGCAAGTCGGCGCCCAGCAGGTTCGAACGGTAGCGTAAGAGTGCGAGTTGGTCGCCAGCTATCTTTTGACCTTCGGCTTCGTTCCACAAGTCCTTCAGATGAGTTGTCTCTTTGATCTCAGGCATAGATGCTCCCACAATATTGGTCAAACCGGTCTGAATGTTGATCCCACTTGTCGGTACCCACCGGATCAAACACTTCAGTCGGGAAAGATCGATCTACGATGGCGCGAACCTCCTGAAGGGATGACGCGGCTCCGGTTGCAAGAATCTGGATTGCCACGTTTCCTAATGCCGCGGCCTCAGAGGGCCCAGCTAAGACTTTTCTTCCAGTGGCGTCTGCGGTCAGCTGATTCAACAATCGATTTTTCGAGCCACCACCGATAATTCGGATCTGCTCGATGCGTTTCCCAGTCACATGTTCCAAGTGTCGGAGAACGGTCCGGTACTTGAAGGCAAGGCTCTCTAGAATTGCGCGCACGTAAGCTCCGGGATGGCGTGGAACGGGCTGGTGGGTTCGGATGCAAAACCTGTCGATCGCCATGAGCATATCGTTCGGGCGTAAGAAGTGCTCGTTGTCTGGATCAATGAGATGGAGAAATGAGGTCTCGTGCGCCGCCAGGTCGATCAGTTCGCGATACTCGTAGCTGTGACCTTGCGCGCTCCACGATTGTCGGCAGCTCTGCAGCATCCACAGGCCCATCACATTTTTTAGCAGTCGCGTCGTGCCGTTTACTCCCCCCTCGTTGGTGAAGTTCAGTCGCAGAGCCTCGGATGTAATGACCGGAGAGTCCAGTTCCGTGCCCAAAAGCGACCAGGTTCCAGAACTGAGAAATGCCGTTCCATCGCAGGCAGGGATCGCTGCGACTGCTGAGCCGGTGTCGTGGCACGCGGGTGCAATCACTGTTGTGCTCTGAAGGGAACTTCGACCCGCAATATCGGGCAAGAGCGTTCCGACAATCGAGCCCGGCTCCACGATTGGAGCGAGGAAATGGGTGGGCAAGTTCAGTCGCTCCATCAGATTAGTCGCCCATGTTCGATTCACAGCGTTGACCATCTGCGTGGTGGTGGCGTTGGTGAACTCGCAGACTGCGTGTCCGGTCAGCCAATAGTTAAATAGGTCAGGGATCGTGAGCAGGTATTTCGCAGCCTCCAGCGCTTTGGGAGTCTTTCGTTGCGCCGCGAAAAGTTGATACAAAGTGTTGATCGGCATGAACTGGATGCCAGTTGCCTCGTAGATCTCTTCCTTGGTTGCTTTCCTGAGGACTTCCTCCATGATTCCTTCGGTGCGCCGATCACGGTAATGGTAGGGATTCTGAAGTAACTCACCGGCTTCTCCAAGCAGCGCGTAATCTACACCCCACGCATCAATTCCTATGCCCGCAAGCTCCAGTTCGTTCAGTCGCGTGAGCGTCTTGCGGACCTCAAACCAGAGGCGAGCGACGTCCCAATGAAGAGAGCCGCCGTACTCGACCGGTTCATTGGCGAAGCGATGCACTTCCTCAGTCGTCAGAATTCCGGATTGAAGATGGGCAAGAACGGCCCGTCCACTTTCCGCGCCGAAATCGAAGGCGAGGTACGGTCTTCCATGAATGCTGTTAAGCATAGGAGGAAATGTTCTGCGAATTTCGGGCCGCCCGCTCTTTTGTAATGCGTTCCAGATAGCCGCTCTGGCGGAATGCCTCCATGGGATTTCCGGGCAATCCCTTAGAGTCCCGCCATTCTTGAATCGCTGGGCGAACGTCGGTGGAAAAAGCGTCCTGCAGCAAAGACTCGGCCTGCACGAGGCTACAGTTCTTCTGCGCCGCCGCCAAGGTTTGATGGTCGACCAATGCTGCTTTAGAGAAAAGTTCCTGCGCCACGGTCACTGTCTGGATCATTGCTTCTATCTTTCCCTTTAAATTGTGGCTCTGATCGACCATATACGCGATGTCAGCCGGCTGGCCGGTTTCCCACTCGAAGTAACGGATCTCATGGAAGATTCGGAAAACCTGATACGGATCGATCGAACCGATCGTCAAATCGTCGTCGGCATAGCGGCGATCGTTGAAGTGGAAACCTCCCAGCATATTCTCTGAGAGAAGCCAGGAGACGATCTGTTCGATATTCTGCGCCGCGTAATGATGGCCTGTATCCACCAGTACTTTCGCACGTGGTCCCGCAGAGCGGCAGAGAAGCAACGACATCCCCCAATCAGCAATATCGGTGTGGTAGAACGCGGGTTCGAATGGTTTGTACTCAATGAGTAACCGCTGCCCGGGAGACAAGACGTCATGGGTCTCTTTCAGCAGTTCGGTGAACCATCGCTTGCGGTGCCGGATGTTCGCAGTGCCAGGATAGTTCGAGCCATCCGCAAACCACATGGAGATGTCTCGGCTATGCAGGCGCCGGGCAATTTCAATGCTTTCCTTGGTGTGGGTCAACGCACGCTGGCGAATCGTCGGATCGGGATTGCCGAATGAACCGTATTTGTAATCCTGATCCTGGAATAGATTGGGATTGATCGAACCCGGCAAAACGCCGTAACGCTCAGCGAATTTCTTGATGCTGTCGGTGCTGGCCATGCCGTCTGGAAAGTCCCACAGAACATGCAACGCGACCGTAGGACAAACTCCAGTGAGCAGGTGAACTTGACCGGCATCGCTGAATTTTTCTTCAGTCGTAGTGGCCGCGGCCGCCTGGATGAATTTCCCGAATCGCGTTCCTGTATTTGCGAAGCCCCAGGATGGCAATTCGATGCGGAAGGTCTCGAGCGCATTAAAAATCTTCTCACTTTTGCGTGCGTCCATTGAGGACCTCTCTTAAACATTCGAAGCTATAATCCCTACCATACAAGGTCACGAATTTATTTCGAGCATCGTTCTGTTACGCATACAGAAATCTGCACGGCCCGAAGGCATGATGCCTGAGGTTGCGGCCTTTGTTACACCCTATGCTGCGGATGCATGTTCTGCATAAAACACACCTTTTTGGCAGTGTTGTAACCTTTTGTCGTCGGACTCTGCGATCTGAATCACAAAATTTTGCTCTGCAAAATAAAGAGGAATATTATGCATCTTTTGTGAGCCCCAACGTTACACTAACCACCGTTGACCGTTACTATTCGAACGTCGGTTTGGCACAAATGGTGCGATCTGAAACGATCACTTTTCAGCGCATGCCCGGGGCCTGGTAGCAGAGACGGTTTGTACCCCGCAATCTGGGTTCGCGCCGCGACTAGCTACTGGACAGCTCTTTCACAAGCGGAACATGCACCCCTCAGACTTTGCCGATTGACACAGACGTTCTCCAGGTGAAAATATCCCCGCCGGGAGCGCAACCACTGCGTCGGGTCCATGTACCATCTACCCGCGAAATGTGCGCGAAGAATTATCATCGAAACCAGCTGTTAAGGAAGCACCAGTCCAGGAGGGTCGGGTGGAACGTTCGAGGTTACTCAGTCTGGTTTTAGCAGTCATCATCCTCGCGTCGGCTGCTCTTGCCACGCCAGTACGGCTGCGTTGCGAATACCTGGAAAATCCTCTGGGCATCGACATGGCTTCCCCACACTTGTCTTGGCAGAGTGACAACACCGAACGGAATTGGAAGCAAAGCGCCTACGAAGTGCTCGTCTCCAGCACTAGTACCGGCAAAGCTGACATCTGGGACAGCGGAAAAGTTGATTCTGGGGAATCGGTTGGAATTACGTATAACGGCCCGGCACTCCAATCGCGAAAGAGATATTTCTGGAAAGTCCGCGTGTGGGATGCCGCCGGCCATATCTCGGAGTCTGCTGAAGCAGCATGGTGGGAGATGGGTCTTCTCCATCGTTCCGATTGGAATGCGAAATGGATTCACTGGAAGAACCCTGAGGATGCCGCCGACCGCCAGGGGATTCGTTGGATTTGGGTGCCGGGTCAGGATGCACTCGCGGTCGTGCCGAAAACCGCGGCTACCTTTCAAGTCACATTCGATCTTTCGCAGAAAGCGAAAGACGCGGTCCTTTTGTTGGCGACGCGAGGAGACTTCGTTGCCAAGGTAAACGGACGTGAGGTGGATGCCAAGGGCAGATGGACCACCTTCGATCGAAGAGATATTTCTGATGACTTGGTCGTAGGAAAAAATGAGATTCAAGTGACGGTGACTGCCCCTGAGTCGCCCGAATTCGGCCCCAACAAAGGAGTGCCAACAACCACTGCCGCTCTGGCGGCGCTCGTAAAGATCACGACCAATAACGGAATCCTACGCTTTCCTACCAATGCGAACTGGAAGGCGAGACTGGCGAATACTTCAAATTGGGATTCCGCTCACGTGGTAGCGGAATTGACTGACAAACGCGTGGGAGACCCGGGAGAATTGCCGCAGCCGGCCGCGTATCTGCGTAGAAATCTTGCACTCTCAAAGAACGTGCAAAGCGCGAGACTCTACGTCACCGCTCTGGGCAGCTATCGAGTCTTTCTGAATGGCAAGCGGGTCGGGCAGGATGTCTTAACGCCCGACTTTACCGACTATCGAAAACGCGTGCTGTATCAGGTCTACGATGTGACCAAGTTACTGGTCAGCGGAAGCAATGTAATTGGCGCCCTATTGGGCGACGGCTGGTACGGGAGCGGTCTGACGTGGGTAGGAATGCATTTTTTCTCTCCTCCGGACCGTTTTGTGGCACAACTCGAACTGAACTACGCCGACGGCAGTCACGACACTGTTGTGACCGACCAATCATGGAAGACCGCCCCATCCCCCATTCTTCGGTCGGATATTTACGGCGGAGAATCGTACGACGCACGCTTGGAACAGACCGGATGGGGGGATGCGGACTTTGACGACTCCAAGTGGAAGTCTGCGTTGGTTGGCGATCCGCCGGCCATTGCTGTTTCCAGTCAGATCACGGCACCCGCTGGCGTTGTTGCAACTGTAACTCCCAAATCCGTAACTCCGGTTGCAAACGGTGCCTACATCTTCGATATGGGACAGAACATGGTGGGCTGGGCGACCTTGAAAGCGAAAGGCGTAGCTGGCACCAAGATCCGGCTAAGGTTTGCCGAGATTCTGAATCCGGATGGGACGATCTACACCGCAAATCTGCGCAATGCCGATGCCACCGATGTCTACATCCTCCGAGGTGGTGATGAAGAAACGTTTTCACCCCACTTCACCTTCCACGGCTTCCGCTACGTCGAGGTGACGGGCTATCCTGGAACACCTGGCCTAAATGCGATTACCGGAGATGTCGTAAGCAGCGTGAGTGGGGATCCGGTAGCCAAGTTGGTGACCTCCAGTGACCTTGTCAATCAGATGTGGTCGATCGGCATCTGGGGCCAGAGAGGAAATTTTCTGAGCATTCCCACCGATTGCCCACAACGGGATGAACGACTGGGATGGATGGGCGACGCGGAAGTTTTCTGGCGAACGGGAAGCTATAACTTCGATATCGCTGCATTCTCACAGAAATTCATTCAGGACATTGTCGACGCACAGACTTCCCAAGGCGCATTCACCAACGTTTCCCCAGATACGCTGCCGTTCGAAGGTGGGTCAACAGAAGGGACGTCGGCCTGGAATGAAGGCATGGTTGGCGCGCCCGGCTGGGGCGATGCAGGAGTGATCGTTCCCTGGACGACCTGGGTGCAATACGGCAACAAGGCCATCATCGAAGAAAACTGGAAATCAATGCAGCGCTGGATGGAATTCATTCAGAGCAGAAACCCCGATTTCCTGCGTACGAAGGGGGTGGGACCCAACTTCGCAGACTGGTTGGCTCCTGACGAACATACGAATAAGGACCTGCTGGCGACCGCGTACTGGGCGCTGATCGCAAATATGATGTCGCAGATGGCGCATGCTGTCGGGAAAGACGCCGACGCGAAACGCTATGAGGATCTTGTGCAGAGTATTCGCGCGGCCTTCCAGAAGGCTTACATCAAGGACGACGGAGAGGTTGGAACGGGAACTCAGACTTCCTACGTAGTGGCCTTATATACCAAGATGGCGCCCGCAGAACTTGAGCCCCTTTTGGTCGATAGACTCGTTAAAGATATCGAAACTCGTAACTGGCATCTGTCGACCGGATTCTTGGGCACACCCTTCCTGCTGTTCACTCTTGCCGATCACGGGCGCAGTGATGTTGCCTACCGCCTCTTGCTGAACGACACCTATCCATCTTGGGGATATATGCTCTCGAAGGGCGCAACTACCTGGTGGGAGCGGTGGAATGGGGATACCGGCGACCCTTCCATGAATTCTTACAACCACTATGCCTTCGGCTCGGTAATCGCTTGGGTGTATCGTTATGCGGCCGGTATCGATACCACTCCCAATTCGCCTGGATTCAAGGAAATCATCGTTCATCCGCATCTCGACTCACGGATGTCTGCTGCACGTGCCGAATATGAGTCGATCTACGGCAAGATCATCAGTGAATGGAAGGGAACTCCGACGGGTCCGTTTCGTTTGAAGGTGACGATCCCCGCAAACACTTCAGCCAAGGTCTTCTTGCCAGCGATTGCCGGAGCCCATCCCTCCGAAGATGGGAGCCCTTTGAACGCACAAGCGGAAGATGGATCGTTCGTAATTCAAGTGGGTTCGGGTTCGTACAACTTTGAAGTGAAGTGATTGTCTTGAGGTGGGTCAGAATATGATCGAAATTAATGAGGAATCCGTGGCTGACGATCGCACCACCTCATGTCCCGGCTTACACGTTTGCTCGCGAGAAAAAACTGAAAAAATGCGGTTGTTCGAAGTTTTGAACATCTCCTGAACCCAAGGCGCGATTCCGCGCTCATGAAAAATATCAATCCCACCTATAAGTTTGAACTATGAGCGCGTGGGTCCGACGCAACCCGGCAAGTTCAAACTGCAATTAGCTGCGAACCGTTCCACTCTTATCGCCTCCAACTTCTGAGCTTATGTGCGCGGAGAATGCGCCAAGAATGAGTATTGAATCGTGTCAATAGATTAATACCACTGCACGGCGTGGGCTCACACGAAAACTCTTGCATAAGTACCGTTTATCGCCAGCATAAATTCCAGTTCTCGGAAAAAACTTTCGATGCCTCGCAGCGAAAGTATGAGTTGGACTGTAACTCACTTCACAGCTAAGGTCTGCGTGCTGGCAACGGAGGCGCTCGGTCATCCGTTGCATGCACCAGGGGAGAAAAGTGAGAAACCTAGATGAACCGCTTCCATTCCGGGGCTGTGATTGCTTTTGCATTTCTGTTGTCGGGGTCGACGAGCTTTGGGCAAAACCAGGCAAGTACTGCCCCGCCTACTAACGATGCGATCGTTCACCACATGGAAGAACTGGAAGACCAAGTCAAAGAACTTCGTGCTGAGGTTGCAGCATTGAAAAACAATGACAAACCGGCGACCGCAAGCACGGCTACGGCGACAGTAACTCCTGTGCCGCAAAACAACCTCGTCAGCACTCCCACGACTGGTGCGGCGCCTGCTGCGCCATCCCTAGCTGGACTCTTGGGGCCGACGTCGCTGAGCGGCTTCGTCGATCTCTACTACAACCAGAATTTCAACAATCCGGCGTCTCAAACGAATGGTCTGCGCTTCTTCGATCAAAGCACGCAAATGTTCGGTTTGAACATGGTGGAATTGGTAGTCGACAAGACTCCAGAAGCCACCAATAGCCGTACCGGCTATCACGTCGCTCTGGGATTCGGGCAGGCGATGAACGCGGTCAACTCGACCGAGCACGGCGGATTGGGCTTCGATCAATACCTGAAAGAAGCGTACTTCTCATACTTGGCGCCTGTCGGAAAAGGGCTGCAGGTGGACGTCGGAAAGTTCGTCACGCCCGCGGGAGCCGAGGTTATTGAGACCAAAGACAACTGGAATTACTCGCGCGGCCTGCTGTTCTCCTACGCTATTCCGTACTACCACTTCGGCATGCGAGCCAAGTATGCCTTCAACGACAAATACGCGCTCACCGGATTTTTCATGAACGGCTGGAACAATGTCGTCGATAACAACAGTGGCAAAACCTACGGAGTCAGCTTTGCCTGGAATCCGAACAAGAAATTCGGGATCACGGAAAATTATATGGCCGGCCCTGAACAGAACAACGTGAACAGTGACTGGCGGCAACTCAGCGACACGGTCATCACCTATTCGCCCACCAGCAAGCTGTCTTTTATCGTAAATGGCGATTACGCCCGTGGCGACCGCATTACCGATCCTGTGACAGCTCTCGTCTCTCCTCCGGTTTTCTGGACGGGAGTCGCCGGCTATGTGCGTTACGCCTTCAGCGCAACCTCCGCCATCAGCACACGCTACGAGTATTACGACGATCCCAACGGCTTCACGACTGGGACAACGCAGCATCTGAACGAGTTCACCGCCACTGTGGAGCGGTTGGTTGCACACCACATCATCAGCCGGATCGAATTCCGTCACGATGTTTCGAATCAGCCCGTCTTCTTTAAGGGCACGTCGCCCGTGGTGGCGCAGAACACGCTCGCCGCTGGAATGGTTTTTACCTTCGATAGCCGGGAGGGGAAATAGTGATGGAGTGTCGCGACCGGAATTTTCAGAGTTTTAGACGGCTTGAACCTGGGCTGTCTGCAATGGGGGGACAAGCGGCTTGGGCACAAACCCAACTAACCCCTGGTGTCAGCGTCCTCGCCGCCCCCCACCCAAATATAAGACCGCGCCGGAGTGGTGCGGGTCAACAGGTTTTCTGCAGCGCGGCGGGGACCTTGAAATGACCCGCGCCAGGCTGGCCAGTGAAATCGCGAGCCTGCTGGCGGCAACTGCGGCTTTGATGGGCGGACTCCATTTGCTGGCTTCGATGCCGCTCATCGGGGTCTTAACCGTCCTGGGCGCGATGGGCTTGATGCTGAGTTCAGTTGCAAAACTCTCTGGCACGAAGATCTGAACGCGAAGTATGAGGCCGTGGCTTGAAACGCAATTCGTAGTGACACAAATGTGTGAACGAAGGGAGGAAACTTAATGGCAGCGATTCGACAACAAGGCACGTATTTGGGAACCACTTTGACGGGTTTCACCGCTTTTGTGGCTGGTCTTTATGGCGGTGGTGGGCGGGGAATCCTGATCGCCATCGTAGGCGCGGGCTTGTTGGCATATTCCGCGCTTGGGCTCTACCGGACGAAGAGTGCGGCGTAGGGAGACTCAGTTGGAACTTCAATGAGAGGAGGAAACATGAAACTTATTGGACTGCTCATGGTATTCGCCGGATGGCTTATCCCGGTGGCGACACTGGCACTGACACAGTCGACCACCGCTCGCATGATCGTGAGCCTGCTGGGCATCGCAATTTCGCTGGTAGGAATTCTTGTCGTCATGAATAAGGCGCATCTCAAGAACGCGATCTGGAAAGGGTAGGCCTGCGCGCTTATGCGGACCGTTCGGTCGCGAGTGGGATCAAGTTTGGGTAAGGCCGAGTTCGAAACACATCCATTGTCTTCAAGGAGACAGAAAATGATCAGAATGCATCAAGGCGTGAAGCGCTGTTCCTGGATTGTAGGGGTGATGCTGTTGCTATGCGCGTTCCCCGCTTGGACGCAGAGCCAAAGCGCTGCCAGCAATGCGCCAGCCGCGGCCGCACCACCTCCGGCACCGGCCATGGACGCGCCATTAAATGTGAAGGCGGCGCAGCCGCCCTCGACAGACGATCTTGCAAAGGGCGACCCGAGCGGCACGAAAACAGGAACCGTGAACGATGTCATAGTCTCGGACACGAACAAGGGGCTGACCCTTGCAGACACGGTGAATCAGGTCGGGCAGAATCGCATCGCGATCAACTTCGTGTGGACCCTGATTACGGGCTTCCTCGTCATGTTCATGCAGGCGGGCTTTGCCATAGTTGAAACTGGACTATGCCGCGCCAAGAATGCGAATCACACGATGATGATGAACTTCATGGTCTATGGTTTCGGCCTATTCGCGTTCTGGGTATGCGGGTTCGCTCTTCAGATGGGTGGCTGCGCTCCCGCCGGGACTTTGGGCGGCGCCAATCCCCTTAACTCGGAGCACACGATTTCGCTGCTCGGCAAGGCTTGGGGCATATTCGGGACACGCGGATTTTTTCTGAGCGGGACGACATACGACGTCGCCATCATGGTGCTGTTTCTTTTCCAGATGGTGTTCATGGACACGGCGCTCACGATTGTTACCGGAGCAGCTGCTGAGCGTTGGAAGTACATCGCTTTTGCCATCTCATCGGTATTCATGGGAGCGATCACCTATCCCTTGTTCGCCAACTGGGCTTGGGGTGGCGGTTGGCTCTCGCAGCTTGGGGTTAACTTTGGTCTTGGTCACGGTTATGCAGACTTCGCCGGTTCGGGTGTCGTCCATGCCGTTGGGGGTGTGACTGCGCTGGCAATGGCAATGATCATCGGGCCCCGTATTGGCAAGTTCAATCGCAACGGGTCGCCGAACGCGATGCCCGGCCACGACATCGTGATCGTACTGACCGGCTGCTTCATTCTGGCTTTCGGCTGGTTTGGTTTCAATCCAGGCAGCACGCTGGCGGCCTCAGGCAATGGTGCTTTGCGCATAGGTTCCATTGCAGTGAACACCATGCTCGCTGGATGTACCGGGTCCTTCGGCGCACTGCTCTACATGTGGATGAGATACGGCAAGCCCGACGCATCGATGACGGGGAACGGCCTGCTCGCCGGCTTGGTTGCAATCACAGCTCCCAGCGGATTCGTGAACACGGTTTCGTCCGCAATTATTGGCCTTGTGGCAGGCGTTCTTGTCTGCGTCAGTGTGGAATTCGTAGAACGCGTGCTCAAAGTCGATGATCCTGTGGGCGCGATTTCCGTGCATGGCGCCAACGGGTTGTGGGGAGTCATCTCAGTTGGTCTGTTTGCAGACGGAGCTTCCAACTACGGCGGGAGTTGGAATGGGGTCAGCGGGCCGGTACGCGGATTATTTTACGGCGACGCAAACCAGTTAATCGCGCAGCTAATCGGCGTGGGTACTCTGATTGGCTTTGTGTTCGGCCTCTCGTACGCAGCGAATTTCGTAATTGACGTGGTCGTTGGTCAGCGGGTCAGTGCGGAGGATGAACTGGCCGGGTTAGACATCCCAGAAATGGGCGCGCTCTGCTATCCAGAGTTCGTACTTAAGCCGGATTCCATGCCCGTCGGCGTCGCTGTTAGCAGAACAACCGATATGGCAACTCCGTTGCGAGTGGCTCAGGAGACTGCATGATGACCGATTACGGAGTGAACCTGCAGCAGTATCTTGCGGAACGGTGCACTGCGGTCGATTGCAAGCCGTTGCCCAATGTGTCGCCGGAAGCGATGGAGTGCTTTCGGGAAGGACTGCGGCATTTCCAGGCGGGCGATCCGGGAGCGGCGTTGTCAGCCTTCTCCCGGAGTGTCCTGCAAGCGCCCGAGTTCGGGGAGGCATACATCTTTCTCGGACTGGCGAACGCGCTCACCTGCAACATCTATCCAGCATTCGATCACCTGGAAAAAGCGGTCGCTCTTCAACCCGACAGCTTTGCTGCGCATTTTACTTTGGCGCAACTCAATTTCAAACTGAGGATTCCTCAGAAGGGATACGACGCGGCACGTGAAGCGTTACGTTGTGCAGCGACTCTGGAGCAGCGCGTCATGCTGACGCAGTTGCTCAAAGAAGAACGAGCGCGAGAACGCAATGGGATCGCGCGGCCGTCGTTCAATAAAGCCTGGTTTTCCTCGTCCTGGTTTGACAAATCGTGGTTTGGCAAATCTTGGTTCGATCAGACTTGGATCACCAGACTGGGAATGAAAAAGCATCTCTCGGCGCTCGTCGTGGCTGGCAGTGGCCTGCTCGTGGCCGTGGTCGCTCTGATCGTGCATGCGCGCTAAATAAGGAGGATCTCGTGAGAAGGAAGGATGCAGAAATGATGGGGACTGTATTCGCAGCAGTAAAACAGCAAAAGGCCGCCTGGTCGTGCGCTGTACTGGTGGGATTATTTCTCACGGTGTACGGCCATGCTCCGGTGCTTCCGGTGGCGGCGGGCTGCGCTTTAGCGGTTGGTCTTGCGGTTCTCCGGACATGGCCTGGTGCGGCTGTTCGAGGGGGCAAGTGAGTATTTCGCTCCAGATTCTTTTATGCATTGCGGCAGTGATCGTGACCGCGAAGTTGGCGGCCACGGGCGCGTCTCGCCTTGGGTTGCCGCTGGTGCTGGGAGAGTTGCTCGCAGGCATACTGCTTGGACCTTCGGTGCTCAACGTTTGGGGAATGCATTGGTTGGCTCCTGCTGCGGCAAATGCTGTCTCCGTTTCAAGCATATTCAAGATCCTCGCTGACCTCGGGGTTGTCCTGCTGATGTTCGTGGCTGGCGTTGAAACCGATATAAGCATGATGCGTCGCACCGTTGCCCCTGCCTTCTGGGCGGCAACCGGCGGCGTCATCCTTCCCATGGTGGGTGGGTACCTGCTATCGAGGAGCTTCGGGTTCAGCACTGCCGAGGCAGTTTTCATCGGGACGATTCTGACCGCAACCAGCGTTACGATCACCGCACAGGCATTGATGAATCTCAATCAACTCCGCTCCAAAGTGGGGTCGACCATCCTGGGAGCGGCGGTGATTGACGACGTGCTCGGGTTGATCGTTCTTTCGGGAGTGATTGCACTCGCTCCTTTATTGGCTGTTTCGGGAGCGAAGACCGGGGGAGTTTCATGGAATGCTCTGGTAGTGATTCTGGGACGCATGGTCGCTTGCCTCGTCACCATGGGTTTGTTCGGGCCGTTCTTAACTCGTTGGGCCCTTAGACAGGCAACACGCCTGCACGGACATCACACTGAAGTGGCCGTGGCTCTCGCAATCGCCATGCTGCTGGCGTTCGACGCACAGTGGGTGGGTGGCATGGCCGCAATCACGGGCGCATATCTGGCTGGCCTTTTTGTAGCGATGACGCCGAACCGCCAGAAGGTATGTGAAGAACTTCATCCCATGCTGAATTCCTTCTTTGGACCCATATTCTTCGTTTCGATCGGCATGGAAGCGGACGCATGGCACGTGGGTGGACGAGTTAGCTTCTTTCGTTTTATTGTTGGCGATCGCTATCGTCGGCAAAATTTTGGGTTGCGGTTTAGGCGCCTATGGCTCTGGTTTTACCAGGCGCGATTCTCTTGACGGTGGGAGTCGGAATGATTCCCCGCGGCGAAGTTGGCTTGATCACTGCCAGTCTGGGTTGGACGGCGGGGCTCGTCACGCGGGATGTCTATATTCAGGCGGTTGCCCTCGTCGTGCTTACAACTCTGATTACGCCCGGTCTACTCCGCTACTGTTTTCCCAAAGCTCCTGAAGTCGAAGTGGACTCCTCCGGCGGACTGGCGCGGATGCCGGGCATTGCTGCCAATACTGGAGAATTGAGCGACGCGTAAAAGTACCTTGACATGTCATGTTTTTGGAGTGCTGGATTCAAATCTCTGTAGTGAAAAGGAACCGATCAATGATGACCAAGGTGGAAGCGATCATTCAGCCGACGAAACTGGATGCGGTGAAAGAGGTTCTCTCTGGACTCGGAATCGACGGGCTGACAATTTCGGAGGTGCGGGGTCACGGCCGGCAAAAAGGTCACACCGAGATGTATCGCGGCCATGAGTACTCGGTCGACCTGTTGCCCAAGATCAAGATTGAGTCTGTCATGAATGACAATCTGGTCGATGCGGCCGTCCAAGCCATTCTCGAAACAGCCGCTACCGGGAAAATCGGAGACGGAAAAATCTTTCTCTACAAGGTAGAGGAGGCCATCCGTATCCGCAACCAGGAACGAGGAGTGGCCGCGCTCTAAAAGATTTGAATCCAGCTTTCGCCAAACCACACCGGCGGAAGCTGGACGTTTAAGTTAAAACTCATCTGCAAAATATGGGCACGCCCACGAGTGTGGTGTAGCCCACGCGTGCACATTTCGCGCCATCGCCCGCCAGAGCTTTGTGGTTCTCTCTCATGCTCGTGTTCGTAAGAGTCTCGTGCGCATCTGATTCGCTTTAAGTCGATGAATCGGCACACATCTCCGATATTGTAGCTCTAGCCTAAAGTCGCAATCCTTTTGTCAGGCATTTGTATTGGTTCACCGTCGCGAGTAGTATTCATTTCCCGTGAAAAACGGCGCACAGCCTGAGAGGTGACTTGATGAAGGTACTTTCTCCCGTACTATTGCTGATGTTCATTGCGGTCATTATTGAGAATGGTAGTGCGCAGTCCAGCTACGATCTGCGGTCGCCGGACGGCCGGATCGAGATCAGAATCCGCACTTCGGGACAGGTCCAGTACGACGTCGTCTTGAAGGGCCGGGCTGTGTTAGAGAAGTCCGCACTCTCTCTCGACGTAGATCATAAGAAATTTGGTTTGCAGGCGAAGGTGATTGACGCCAAGCGGCGTTCTCACGACGAAGAGGTGGTGCCTGTCGTTCGTCAGAAGTTCGCGAAGATTCGCGATCACTACAACGAGCTAAAACTGAGTATGGATAGCGGATATGCCGTGGTGTTCCGGGCCTACAACGAAGGTGCGGCCTACCGCTTCGAAACTTCGATTCCGCAGGAGAAGGTCAAGATCTACGCGGAAGAAGCGGCGTTTAACTTCTCAGCGAATGACATTGTCTATTATCCGCAGGAAGATAGTTTCTTCTCGCACAACGAAAGAAAATATCTGCCGCAGCATTTGAGTGAGATCGCGCCGGAGTTCTTGGCAACGCTGCCTGCCGTGGTCGACGTGGGTGAGGGAGCAAAGGTTGCGATCGCCGAATCAGATGTAGAGTCTTATCCCGGCCTATGGCTACGAGGTACGGGTGGATTCGGCCTGACAGCAACGTTTCCTCCTTACCCACTGAAAGAGAGCTTAACGAGTGATCGAGACTACAGAGTCGTCGAAAGCGCAGACTACATCGCGGTAACTGCAGGCACGCGTACGTTTCCGTGGCGTGTGATCGGTATTGCCGACCGCGACGGAGATCTGTTGACCAATCAGATCGTATACCTGCTCGAAAAACCGTCCCAGGTGCAGGACACGTCCTGGATCAAACCCGGAAAAGTGGCTTGGGACTGGTGGAACGCAAACAATGTTTACGGTGTGGATTTCAAGGCGGGAATCAACACCGAAACGTACAAGTACTACATCGATTTTGCGGCGAAGTATGGCATTCCTTACATCATTCTCGACGAAGGCTGGTACAAGCTTGGGAATCTGCTGGACGTCGTTCCGGAAATCAACATGCAGGAACTTGCGGATTATGCCAAGCAGAAAAACGTCGGCATCATCTTGTGGGTTGTATGGAAGACGTTGGACGATCAACTGCTTCCGGCTCTCGATCAGTTTGAGAAGTGGGGAGTGAAGGGCATCAAGGTTGATTTTATGCAGCGCAGCGATCAGATCCTGATCGACTACTACCACAAGGTTAGCCGCGAGACCGCCAAGCGCAAAATGCTGGTGGACTTTCACGGTGACCAGAAACCTGCGACCATGACCCGTACATGGCCAAACCTGATCAGCACGGAAGGCGTGCGCGGGATGGAGTGGAGCAAGTGGAGCGCAGAGTCTGAGCCGAAGCACAATGTAACGCTGCCGTTTACCAGAATGTTTCTGGGCCCGATGGACTACACACCCGGCGCCATGCGGAATGCTACCAAAGCAACCTTCGCGCCAATTCATAGCCAGCCGATGGCGATGGGAACGCGTTGTCACCAACTGGCGATGTATGTGGTTTACGAGAGCCCGCTACAGATGTTGTCCGATAGCCCATCGAACTATCTTCGGGAACCTGAGATTATGGATTTTCTGGGACCGGTTCCGTCGGAATGGGACGAGACGAGAGTGCTCGACGCGCGAATTGCTGAGTATGCGGTTGTGGCTCGAAGGAACGGCCGCGACTGGTATATCGGAGCCATGTCTGACTGGACGCCACGCAATGTCGACATCGATCTGTCGTTCCTTCCCGAAGGAAACTTCACGATGGAGGCTTATCAGGATGGCGTAAATGCAGATCGCAACGCGAGCGACTACAAGAAGATCACCACTCAAGTCACCAAGGCGACCAAGCTGAAGTTGCCCCTTGCCAGCGGTGGAGGCTGGGCGGCAAGAATCCATCAGTAGTCAGGGGATCCGCGATCACCGAATTATTGGGATAACACGCATTGCGCCGGTGGAGATTCCACCGTCGCCGTGTGCCCTTAACATGTGCATTCCTTGACACTACTGCAATTGCCGGAAGAGAATGTGCGGTCTTAGCTTCACTCACCGAATCCAAACTCGTTCGGAAGGCGGGACTCATCGTGGCTCTTATCAACAGGCGGACGTTTCTAACTGGCTCAGCAGCATTGCTTGGCGCTGCAAGCCTTCGATATCCCGGCTGGGCTCAGGAGAACGGCACCAGTTCCTCCTCCCGACCAATGCTGTTGGGGGTTGACTACTATCCCGACCAGACCCCCGAGGCACTTTGGGAAGAAGACGCTCGGATGATGGCCGAGGTTGGCTTCACGAACGTGCGAATCGCTGAGTTTGCGTGGGCGCTGATGGAGCCGTCAGAAGGGAAGTTCGAGTTCGACTGGCTGCGTCGCGCACTTGATGTACTTCACAAACACGAGATCGCAGTGATTCTGGGAACTCCTTCGGCGGCGCCTCCGCCTTGGCTCACGGCTCGTTATCCCGACATCGTGGAAGTGAATTCGCAAGGGCAGCGTTTGTATCCCGGCGGGCGGCGATTTACATGTCCGACAAATCCTACATATCGGCGTCTCTCGCTTGCGATTGCGACGGAAATGGCGCGCGCCTTCGCTCAAACGCCGGGCGTGATCGGATGGCAAATCGACAACGAACTGACGTTAGGTTCCTCGCCACGATGCTACTGCGATTTTTGCAGGTCTGGTTTTCAGGCATGGCTTCGCGGCAGGTACCAGAGTCTAGAGAAACTGAACCAGACGTGGGGAACCGTGTTTTGGAGTCAGACCTACACGGATTTTTCCCAGATTCCCGTTACACTGCCGTCTGGAGCGGATCCCAATCCAGGCCTGGCGCTCGACTACGATCGCTACCAGTCTTATGCCAACGCGTCGTTCCTCGAAGAGCAGTTGACGGTCCTACGAAAATTGTGTCCTGGGCATTTTGTGACCACGAATAACGTAGGGCTGCCACTCGATACCATCGACCTCCGCAGCTTGTACGAAAAGCTCGACTTTGTCTCGTTCGACAACTATCCAGGATTTTTCGAGATGCTGATTCACCAGGAATCGAAATCAAGGGCCATCGCTCCTGAGACCATCCCGACGGCAGTAGCGTTGGGACACGACTTCGCTCGAAGCATCAAGGGGCGGAAGCCATTCCTGATCATGGAAGAGCAGGTCGGAAAGGCAGGGCAGAGCAGTTTCTCGCCGCAGCCAGAAAAGGGAAAGATCCGGCTTTGGGCCTATCAGGCAATCGCGCACGGAGCGATGGGAGTTAACTACTTTCGATGGGATACTGCCACTTTCGGCGCTGAGGAGTACTGGCACGGAATGCTCAACCATGACCGCTCGAAGAGCCCTGCCTTCGACGAGATCAAGCAGACCGTTAAAGAGCTAAAAGCCTTGGGGCCGGACCTACTGAACTCTCAGTGTATTGCCCAGACGGCGCTCTTTTTCGATTACGACTGCAGCTGGGCGCTGAAGATTCAACCGGGGCATTACGCTCTCAACTACGGCGAACAGGTCACGGCGTGGTATGGAGCGATATCGGCGAGTCGAACGGGAATAGATATTGTCGGCCCCGGCGACGATCTCTCCGGTTATCAGGTCGTATTCGCGCCTGTCGTATATGTCCTCTCGGAGGCGCAAGCCGAGAGAATCAAAAGGTTCGTGAGCAACGGCGGCGTGTTCGTGACCAATTTTCGTTTGGGCGCAAAGACAGAAACTAGTCAGATGGTCCGGTCGCCACTGCCTGGACCTTTGCGCGAAGTCATGGGAGTCACAGTAGAAGATTACGTGCCGATTTACTCTGGCACCCAAAGCGTGAAGTTTTCTTCGTTACTCTCAGGTCCGGATGGGGAGTGCGGAATCTGGGCAGACATTTTGCTTCCCTCAACTGCGGAAGTGTTCGGTACGTATGCGTCCGGTCAATACGCTGGACGGGCGGCCGTCACAATGAACAGTTATGGAAAAGGCAAAGCGGTGTATATCGGCGCAGATCTGAATGGCGCGAGCCTTGCGAGAGTCCTTCAAGCTTTTTCCGCAGTGGCAAAGGTCCAGAAACCACTCGAAGTGCCTGCGGGCGTTGAACTGACGGTTCGCAAGTCAACGGCAAAGGAGTGGGTTTTCCTGCTCAACCACACGGCAGATACACAGACAATCTCGGTCGCGAAAGCCTTGACCGATCTCGTCACAGGAGAGCGGCAGACCGCCAAAGTGAAGTTGAACCCCTATGGTGTAAGGGTGTTGCAGGCTAGCTGATCTCGCAAGATTCATTTCGCAGCGGGCTTCGAGGTCTCGATTCCATTGCCTTCGCGAATCATGAGAATCTGGTTTGCCTTCACTTTAGTAAATCGCTCGACTTTTTGCGTGGTCGGCCACTGTACCTCGATCAGATCGACCGATTGCGCCTGGCCCAATCCAAAGTGAAGACGCAGGTCGCTTTGCGACATGACACTTGAGCCGCTGCGGACTTCGTCCATTTGTACATGTTTGCCCGTTGTTACGCGAACCCGCGCGCCAATCGCCGTACGATTGCACTTCGTTCCAATCAGTTTGATCTTGATCCAATTCTGTTTGTTGCCGCCATCGTTTCGCAAGAGAGACGGCACATCGTTCATGTTCAAGATCAATACGTCCACGTCGCCGTCGTTATCGTAGTCTCCGAAGGCTGCGCCGCGGCTGGAGAACCTCTCGTTAATGCCGGGACCCATCGTGGCTGATACGTCTTTGAATTGCCCGTTGCCCATGTTCTTGTAGACCAGTCGCGGGTTCTTAAAGGACTGACCAATCGAGTGCCCTCCAATCTCGGGATAGACATGCCCATTGATCTGGATGAGGTCGGTCCACCCATCGTTGTCGTAGTCGACAAACCCGCAGCCCCAGGCTACGTACTGATTGTTGATTCCGATGCCCGACGCAAAGGTTACGTCGCTGAAAGTGCCGTCGCCGTTGTTGTGATAAAGGTTGCAGGTGTCGTCCGCGAAATTGGTTTTGAAAATATCGAACCAGCCGTCACAATCGTAGTCTCCGACGGCAACGCCCATTCCTGCCTGCTCATGTCCGTTCTCGCTGTAAGCACATCCAGCCATTACTGCCACATCGGTGAAGGTACCGTCACGATTGTTGCGAAACAGAATACTGGGCTCGGAGTCCACCGCTACGTAGATATCGGGCCAGCCGTCGTTATCGAAATCATTGGCGACCGCTGTGATGGAGTATCGTGGACCCGGTTTGAGGATGCCAGATTTCTGCGAGACATCCCTGAAGGTTCCATCGCCATTATTGTGATACAGCACGTTGGTGTCGCCGGTCAGTCCACGCGGCCCGCACATGACCGGGATTCCTTTCCATTGGCACGCCGCCGCATCCCCCGGCGACGCAGTTTTTGCAGGATCCAGAACGATGTAATTGCAGACAAAGAGATCCAAGTGTCCGTCGCGATCGTAGTCGAGGAAAGTGCAGCCCGCTCCCCATCGAACGCGTTCATCGTACAGCCCAGACTTGCGGGTTACATCCGTGAAGGTACCGTTGCCGTTGTTGTGAAAAAGGATGTTGTGACCCCAGAAGCAACAAAACAGGTCGTCCCATCCGTCGTTGTCGTAGTCGCCGACGCAAACTCCGGTTTGCCATCCAGTACGACCGAGCCCGGATGTCTCTGTAACATCAGTAAACGTTCCGTCGCGGTTATTTTTGTAGAGATGCGAAGTGGGCGCTTTCCCAGCGGGCCATTCCTCGCCGAGGCGCGTTCCGTTCGTCAAGTAAATATCGAGCCAGCCATCGTGGTCGTAATCAAAAAAAGCGATGCCGCTGCCTTTGGCTTCGATGATGTAGCGTTTGTGGTCAGCGCCACCCCAGACGTTAGGTATGTTGAGTCCGGCTTCATGAGCAACGTCGACGAATTGCACGGGCGAAGCTGGACTCGTCGACGCAGTCGATTGGATGCTGAGACTACGCTTCCATTGCCACAACGGAGTTGCCAGAGCGTCAAGCAGCGTGCTGCCGAAAACTAGGAGCGAGGAGCCAAGAAAATGTCGCCGGGGAAAGGTCATAGCCCTGAATTCCACTCTATCATTTCGACGGCGGAATCTTTGGGAACGAACGCGGGATGACTCCTACGCCTTCTTTTATCGCAACGATCTGGTCGACCGACAAATTCTTCAAGCGATCAACCTGGCCACTGGGCCACGTAATCTCTAATGATTCGACCTTTTCGCGTTTACCCAATCCGAAGTGAATTCGCGGATCGCTCGCCGACATATAACTCATGCCTCCCTTCGCCTGTTCGACCTGCACAAACCCTTCTGAAGTCAGCTTCAGGGAAGCGCCAATACCGTCGCGGTTCGATTTGGTTCCAATCAACAGGACCGTCAGCCAGTGATTGGCATTACCGCCATCATTGCGCAGCAGGGAAGGATAGTCGCCTCGATTGTTGGTCACGATATCAATATCACCATCGTTGTCGAAATCAGCAGTTGCAAGTCCTCGGCCTACGATGGGACGAACAAAATCTGGACCGAGCGACTCCGAGACTTTTTCGAACTCTCCTTTACCCAGATTGCGATACATCAGCAGAGGTTCTTTATACGATACCTCGCCGTGATATAGGGAGACGTTATCGAGCATGGCGCCATTGAGTTGCAAAATGTCGTTCCAGCCGTCATTGTCGTAGTCCAGAAATTTCATGGCGACGCCGCTCAGCAAAACTGCTTTATTCCCGATGCGTGAATTGAACGTGTTGTCGGTGAACGTGCCGTCCTGGTTGTTGTGATACAGACGATTCAACTCAAAATCGAGATGCGTAATGTAAACGTCCTGCCATCCATCGCCATCGACATCCGCGGCGTCAATGCCCATGCCCGCTTCGTAGCGGCCGTCTTCACTGGCGGCCAGCCCTGAGACGAGAGAGACGTCTTCGAAGGTTCCGTTATGTTTGTTGATGAAAAGAAAGTTAGGCCATGAATCGTTGGCCACCGCGATGTCAGGCCAGCCGTCATTGTTGAAGTCCGCCAGAACTACACCCATGCCCTTGGCTTCGGGCTTTCCAACGCCTGATGCATCGCTGACGTCGGTGAAGGTGCCGTCATGATTGTTGTGATAGAGCTTAATACGCTGTCCTTTGTAGTTTCCGGGATGACAATACGACCGGTAGCCTGGCCGGCGTTCGCCGCACCAGATATTGTTCTTCGGCGTCCATTCGATATAGTTCGTGACGACTAAATCAAGCCAGCCATCTTTGTCGTAATCGAACCATCCCGCGCTGGTCGACCATCCTCCCTCATCCGCGACACCACTCTTGGTTGTAACGTCGGTAAACGTACCGTTCCCGTTGTTGTGATAAAGAATTGCGCGTCCGTAGCCAGTCACATATAGATCGGGATAGCCGTCATTGTCGTAATCGCCGACCGCGACGCCTTGGCCGTAGTGGCCTTCACCTCCGACGCCGGCTTTTTCAGTGACATCAGTGAACGTTCCGTCACCGTTGTTGTGGTATAGCGCGCAGCGCAGGGGATGAGGTGGCTTGTAAATATCGGTAGCCCCGGATTGAACGAAGAACAGATCCATCAGTCCATCTTGGTCGTAGTCGATCCAACCCACGCCGGTTCCCATGGTTTCGAGATAATACTTTTCTTCTGTTTGCGTGGAGTCTTGCCGGAAGGTAATTTTGGCGCTCTCGCGAATATCAGTGTATCGAACGGGAATAGCAGGCTGCGATTTTGTCGAAGATTGAGCGGCGGATGTCCCGCTGTGAAATGCTGCGCTGATCGCAACACCGAGGGCTGCGACTGTTACCCGCCGGAAGGCGAGAGCAAGCCGCTGGTTCGTTGTCCCGGTTTTCTTGTGCATTCTCGACTTCGTGTGCGTCGCTGAGCGCAGTCAGCGGATTGAGCGCTTGCAATTGCGTCCGGCGAATTTTCACATCTTAGCATTGCATGAAGGTTTTTTCAGTTGCTCACAAGCTGCGGTCAGCGATCATCAGGGCCATTTGCAGAAGTTGCTGGCGGGCGACCATAGAGATTGGCTGGCCGACAGGAGAGGTATTCGCGGGAGCCTTCGATAAAACTTCTTCGATACGTTCGACGTTCAGACCACCGGCGTTGCTACCTTTAAAGCGGTCGAGTACTTCGCGAGCTTTCTCAATCTGTCCGGTCTGGTAGTAGAAGACGCCGAGCGTCGAATAGCTGCCGACCCACTCGGGCAACAGTTCCACGGCTCGCTCGAAACGCTCGGCTGCCTGGGCGGTGTTCCCACGCAGTACGGAGATGAGTCCCATGCCCCAGAGGATCTTTCCCGAGCCGGGGATGCGTCCGGCGCCTTTTTGCAACGTTTGCTCCGCGCCGGTGAGATCGTTTTCGCGAAGCTGGACCAGTGTCAGAGAAAGGTAATACTGATCGTTGTCTGGGTTGCGATTTATCGCACTGCGGAAAATTTCAATCGCTTTTGCGGTCTGACCCGTATGCGCTTCAATGTCTCCCAGCAGGGCTAGAAAAGCGTCATCCTGTTGGCCTGCCGGCGAAACGTTCTGCGCAACATCGAGTGCATCCGAGTAGCGACCTTTCCGAAAATAAGCATCTGCGAGATCAAATTTGACGTCATCGGAGTCGGGATTCGCGCGAAGGGCGGTCTGGAAATGCTGAATCGCGTCATCGTACAAGCGGTAGCGCGCCAGCAGAACGCCGATGCCGGTCTGTGTTCGATAGTCGTCTGCGCTCAGGCGATCGAGTTGTGCGATCGTTTCCCTCGCCGAGTCAAGTTGGCCTAGCTTTAGATAACTCTCGGTCAGCAAGTACAGATCTTGTGTTTGCCCGGGATGCTTTTGAACCTGCTCCTTCAGTTCCGTCACATCAAGCTGAGCGCGAGCTTGAGGAGAAAGCTGGGAGCGGTTGTCGAGGTAATCAAAAAGATGTTGATAGGGATATGGCCCACTGGTTGAATTCTTTGACAACGTTTGAAAGACATTTAAATCTCGCTGGGCGGCGGCGGTCTGATGAAGGCTTCTTTCGACCATTGCCAGCTTGTAGTATCCCGTCGCGGGATCGTGGCTCGCTTTCACGTAACGGCGAAGGAGTTCGGAAGCTTCGACGAATTTCTTGTCTTTCACGCGAAGATTCGCCAATTCGAGAAGCGCTTCGGAGAGATCGGGATTCGCCCGAAGCGCCTGCTGAAATAGCTGATCGGCTCGGGCGTAGTTGCCCTGCCTTTCTTCGATATAGCCAATGTTGAACAGGCATGAGGCGTTGTGCGGGTCGAGTTTCAATCCCTCCTGAAAGTATTTCATCGCTTCATCAAATCGCCCGAGATGACGATACGAGAGCCCCATGAACGCGTAAGACCTGGCCGAGGGGTCCAAGGCGATGAGACTCTTGAACTCGTCGATGGCTCGTTCCGCCTTGCCCGACATGAAATAGCTCTCGCCGAGTGCTGCGTGCAAGTCCGCCCGCTGTGGAGCAATTTTCAGACCTGCTTCGAGCAAGGGGATTGCATCTTCGAAGTAATTTTGACTCATGCTCACGCGAGCCATCAGAAAAATCACATCGGTATTTTCAGGAGCAAGCTTGTGAGCACGAACCAATAGATCGAGAGCATCGACGGGTCGAGACTGCTCCGAGTAGACCTGTGCCAGCAGATAAAGAGTTTCAGGGGAATCGGGCTTCAGTTTCATAGCACGGTTGAGGGTGAGTTCGGCTTTGGCGTAATTGTGACCGCGCAGGTAGGCCTGCCCCAGGTTGTGGAGAATTTCGAATGTTTCAGGCTGCAAAGAGTTAGCACGTTCCAGTTCGAGCTGTGCCGCGTTGTATTGCTTCTCCGATGCGAGCAATACACCTAACGTGAAATGCAGTTGAACGTCGCGCGCGTGCGCGGCTGAGAGCTCGCGGGCCGTTTGAAGCCCTTCAGAAGTCTTGCCTGCTTCAAGGTAAGCGCGGATCAGATTGAATCGCGTCTCGACAGTCACGGGACGCACACGTTGAAAGTGCTGAATGGCGGCGACCGGCGTTCCCTTCGCCATCAAGACGAGTCCTAAATTGTAGTTCGCATCGCGATTCGACGGCTCTATACGAAGGACGTTCCTGAACTCCCTTTCGGCGAGGTCGAATTTCTTTTGAGCTACATACAAGTTGCCGAGGTTGTTCTGAATCTTCGTGGAGTCTGGCGCCAGTTTGAGTGCATGCTGGAAGGCATCGGCCGCGCGGTCAAAGTCCTTCTCGTTCGTGTAAACGATTCCCAACAGGTTGTACGCCTCTAGGTTTGTTGGGTCGAGGACGACCTGTTCTTCAAGAATCTTCCTGGCTTGTTCGAATTGGCCCTGTTGGATGAGCGCACCAGCATTTTGAAGAGGAGAGGCAACTTGAGCCGCTTGAAGATTAAGCAGCCGAAATGCATATCCTGGCGACACGAACATCAGGACGGTCAGCGCGAGAGCGAAGAGCAATTGCGGGCCGCGATTGCCTTTCTGGACCTGAACCGAAGCGCAATCACACCGCTGCACACAGTCCTCCAAAGGCCTCAATATAGCATCTGCAACATCTGCTGAGCCATCCTGTGTTGGGGTTGATTCCGGAGAAGTTCTTGCAGAACCGCTCTCGCCTTGTCGTTGTCTTTCTCAACGAGATAGAGTCGCGCGAGATTGAGATAAGACTGGTCAAAGTTTGGAGCGATGCGTATGCACGCCTTGAACTTTTCTTCCGCCTCTGGATAGCGTTGCTGTTGAACGAAAAGCACACCTAGATTATTGAGCGCATCTGCATAATCCGGTCGCAGGTTGATTGCGGTTTCCAGATATTGGCGAGCCTTCTCGTTCTGGCTACTACGGGCGTATAACATTCCCAGACTGTAGTTGACTTCAGGATTTGTCGGTTCGTTTTCAAGCGCTCGGTTCAAAAAAGTGGTCGCCTGCGCGACATTTCCTTGCCGCCGAAAGACGTTTCCAAGGTTTAGAAGGGCAGTGGCGTAGTTGGGACGCAACTGCAGAGACTGCTGAAAGTCTTGTATCGCTTCCTCTGGTTGGCCCGCCTGCGCAGCGAGCATGCCTAAGTTGTTCCAGGCTTCGGGATAGTTCGGCCGCAATTTTAGGGCCTGATCGAGATACTTTCTGGCGTCTTGTGTTGCGTTTCGCCGCAAGCAAAGAGTCCCTAAATTGTAATAAGCGTCAGGATCATTCGGCTTCTCCGCGATTACTTGCTGGAACGAGTCCGCGGCTTGATCGAGAAAGCCGTGTTGAAAGAAAGCCACGCCATAAGTGAAATCGTTACGTTGAAAAGTGTCCTGATGCAAGGTCCCCGGGAAGGGAAGCGCTTTGCGGACGCGGTCTTCGAGATCCTTGGGCATCGACACCAAATCGTGCGATAGGACTTCTGAAGAAAGGGCTCCTTGATACACCTTAACGATGTTTCCTGCTTCATCAATGAGGAGCGACATGGGAAGCGAGAGATCCCTGTGGCGGTCGAAAAGGTATCGATACACGATGTTGTAGATACCCGCCACCGCGGGCGTGGCTAACAGGACCGTAAACGGTAATTCTTCTTGGCTGGCGAAGGACTTCACTACTGCGGGATCGGACGACGCGTCGATGTTGACTGCGACTATCTGAAGTCCCTTGGAGACGAGAGTTGCATGGGACCTTCGAAGAACCTGCAATTGATCACGGCAACTGGCGCAGGCCGTCGACCAGAAGTTCAGTAAGACTGGGTTCCCGCGAAAGGAACGAAGATCTCGCAGATTTCCCGCAAGATCAGGAAGCGAGAAGTCGATCGACCTCACTGGATCGATGAGCCAAGTGCCTACCGCCATGGGCGGAGATTCTCCCTTTAGAGGATCGGTGAGTTGAGCCCATGATTGCGGCGGCGATGCAAACGGCTTTACAGTGAAGTTCTTAGTGCCTTCCTGAATTTCTATCCGACGGTTGACTGGAAGATCTTCGTAAGTCTCCGTAAGCCCGCTCGGCCATTGAATCATCACTTTAGCGAAACCTTGATTCGGTCCTAAACCGAACGAGAGTTCCTTCGTATGCTGTGACAAGAAACCAGAGCCAGCCTGCAGATATTTTGTTTGCCGAAGAGCATTGGCTTCTACAGTCACTGCTGCCCCGATCGCGTCGCGATTGCTTTTGACTCCTCGCAATCGCACGGTGATCGAGTTCCCAATGTCGTTCATCGCGAGACGCAAGATTCGGATCTGCGGTGAATTTCGGTTCTTCAGGACAATTTCGAGTTTGCCGTCGCCATCGAAATCAGCAAGGGCAAATGCCCGGCTGTCATCGCGAAAATCCAATCCAACGACACCGGAAACATCAGAAAATGTGCCGTCTCGATTGTTGGCAAAGAAAACATTTCTTTCGTGACCATTCCAGGTCGAATCGGAACGAACCAGTTCATTGATCGCGCTCCATCCGCGCTCGTAGCCGGGCGATGGGGCGGAATCTTGCGGTGACTTTGCAACGACCTGGCGCCAGAAAAAACTTGAGACATCGCGCGTATCGATCCCGGAAATATATCCGTTCGCGACATACAAATCCGGGTACCCATCGTGATCAAAGTCCCACGAATCGGTGGACCACGACCAGCGGCCCATCTCCACTCCTGCTTGCATTGCTACGTTTTGAAACTTTTGGTCGCCTTGATTTCGGTAGAGAGAATTGCCGGTCATATGTCGCCGGTAGAGAGACCGAATGTTTTCCGATTCGCCCCCGTGGAAGTGGGAGTCTCCAAAAATTCTCATTCCTGCGGCTACCCACATGCCGGCGGCGTAGATGTCCTGTTTCCCATCGTTGTCGAAGTCCAGCCAGCAGGCACTCATACCGGCGCCGGGTTCGTCCACCTCGGCCTCTGCGGAAACAGCGTCGAAGCTTCCGTCGCCCTTGTTCCGGTATAAGACATTGCGACCAAAGTCATTGACCACATATAAGTCGGGCCATCCGTCTGCATTGCAGTCGCCCCAAGAACAGGCGAAGCTGTAACGGTCGTTTTCTGCACTTAACCCTGCTAATTCCGTGCGGTCTTGAAAGACTCCGTCACCTTCGTTGTGGAAGAGGTAATTTGGGGGCCCGTTTCGCGCATCGAAATACGGCACGGGATATCGATACTGATCGAGCCCCCGATAGTAGCTGTAGAGGCAAAAATAAATATCGAGGCGTCCGTCGCGGTCATAGTCGGCGGCAGCGGCGTGCGTGAAGGCTCCCTGCGGCGGATTTGCAAAACGAAACGCATCTTTCTTGAGCGAAAACGTGCCATTGCCATTGTTCCTGAAAAGCAACGGCCCGCTTGCGCAGACGACAAGCAGATCTTGGACGCCGCGGTTGTCGAAGTCGGCGAATAGGGCCGATGCCGTGAAATCAAGTACATCAACTCCCGATTTTTCCGATACATCTTCAAATGTTCCGTCTCCCCGATTGCGATAGAGGCGATTGGGAAGTCCCGCAGGTTGGCAGACGTACAAGTCGTCTAAGCCGTCGTTGTCAAAGTCCCCAACGGCCACGCCGTTGTTTCCGTAAACATCCACCCCAACTGCGCCGTCAATCACGGTGCGCCAGTAGTCGGAGCCGTGAAGCAGTTGCTTTTGGTATGAGGTGTTTTGCCCAACGACCGAGGACGTGATGTCAACGAATATCGGCTGGACGGCGCAGCTAGCATTTTCCTCTGTTGCAATCCACTCTACAATCCGCCAGTCGGTAGATTCACGCGACCACAGTGTGCGCCAGGAGCCGATTCTTTCCTCGCGCTTTTGATCTTTTCTGGTACCGACAAAGTCATAGCGAATTCTGACTTCGAGTGTCAGCGGCGAATCGTGGACTGGTGAGCAGTGGTAAATTTCGAAGTCGGCGGTTTCCAGATGCTGCAGCGGGCTCAGGTAAGTTCTGATGTCCTCGATGAGCCGTTCTCCGCCGAGACGCATGTCGGTGCCGAACTCGCGGCGCACCACTTCGATCACACCACCAGAGCGCAATCGGAATTCACGAATTGGAATAAACGAAGTCGATTGAATTGCGCGATCGACAAACCTGTTCAAAACGGTGGTTGCGGGTGGATGCACTCGAAGAGCACGACTCCACTCTTCAAGCAGAGTGGCAATCTCAGCCGCATATCGTTCGAAAGTGAATTCATCCCCGCCTGGAGCGGCCATTCGAAGGACGTCGTCTAGAGGAGATTTCGCTGGATAATGCGGCTCAAAAGCCACATCTGCGAAAGGGAAGTGGGTCTGGGCGGTACTGGATCGATGCAACTCGGACGCAAAAAGAGGATTGCAAATCGGCGCGGGAACGAAAAGCACGGGCGCCCACCGCATCTGCTTTAGGAAAATTCTTCGTGACGGGTCATAATCACCGTCTTTTAAACCAGGCATCCCAAGGTATCCGCTTAATGCGAACTGCGCGCCTGCATCCCAGCGCTGTCGAGCAGTCTATCAAGCAAGGCACATTAACGGGGAGCAATCCCCGAGGAATCGCCGATCACCAACTCGGACTTGATCTTGTATTCCTTCCCTTGAGGGCTGGCGGCGCTCGAGAGTTCGTGCAGAGCGTCAGCCGCCAATTGCCCCAACGTCTCACGATGAATGTCTACGGTTGTAATCGAAGGGTTGCTGTAATCCGCGAGACGAGTCTTGTCAAACCCCGTCACCGAGATATCTTTTGGAACGCGACAGCCCGAATTGAGCAAGCCTTTGATAACGCCAACCGCGGTGAGGTCGTTTACCGCCATGACCGCAGTGGGCCGCGGGCTTAGCTTCGCGATGGCCACGCCCGCAGCCAGTCCGCCCTCGAAGCGCAGATCGCCTGGCAGTATAGGCCCTGGCTCTAACCCCAGCAGCCGCATGTTTTGTTCGTAGGCCTTCTGACGAACAAGGTTCGATTTGAGCCCTGATCTCCCCGCGACGAAGGCAATGTGTCGATGTCCGTTGGCATAAAGATACTTCACGATTTGCTCGATACCGGAGAGATAGTCGATGCGCAGATTGCTGGTGTAGCCGCGGACCGGCGCCAGGTCGAGAAACGTAACCGCGATCATCCTTCTCGCCAACTCATGGACAAGGCGCAGGCTGATTTCCGACGTCATGATCGCCACGCCTCGAACTTTGTGTTCCATCATCCTCTCGGCAGCCTCCCGGGTCCTGCTCGGGTCGTAGTTTGTGTCGCTGAGGATGACGTCGTAGCCCAGCTGGCGGGCCCGAATCTCAAAACTCTTGATCACCTCGGGGAAGAAAGGATTTTCAATGTCAGAGACGATCATGCCGAGAGTCCGGCGGTTGTGCGATGCGAGGTGGCGTGCATGAACGTCGCGAATATAGCCCAATTTCCGCACCGTCGACAGTACGAGACGCCGAGTCTCACGCCCCACTTTCCCAGTGTGGTTCAGGACGTTGGAGACCGTCGCAGTCGAGACCTCGGCTGCCTTCGCGACGTCCCGAATCGTCACACTCATGGTCGATCTCCCAGGCTATTTTGGGCGGTCGTAGTTAAGCGCTGAGAACAGCGCGGAGTATAGACCACGAGAAAAATCTTGACAATGCTGACGACGCCATGGTATTTCGCATAAACGCTCGAATAGTACATTTGTGTTAGCCGTACTTAGGTTAAGCGGTTAATCAGCAATCGTACTGTTTCTGGCAACTGTGGGTAAATGGGAATCGCTCGAAATTGAATCTCCTGACAAGCACCCTGTTGGCTTGTTAGGTTCTGACAGTTTTGGCAGTCGAATGTGTGACGAGGCTTGCCGTGCTGCAAGCTGGAGAAGCTCAAAGGAGAGCTCATGAACCGACCGGCCTATACCTGGATCCTTCGAAATTCGTTAGCCTTGATGATCTGCTGTGCTGTGCTCGGCGTAATTTCGCTCCAAGCTCAAGTGGATACAGGCTCCATCACGGGGACGGTCACGGATCCCTCCGGTGCGGTGGTAAGCGGGGCGAAAATTACCCTCTTGAACGAGGGCACAGGCGCTAGCTTGTCCACAACGACTGGGGGTGACGGGGGTTACACATTCAGTCCGGTCCGAATCGGAAGCTACACTCTCGACGCCACCGCGCAAGGCTTCAAGACCGTCAGTCAAACTCACGTTGTCGTGAACGTCAGCGCGAACGTACTGGCGAATTTCAAGCTCCAGACCGGAGCCGTAACCGAAACGGTGGAAGTCACGTCTTCCGTTCCGGTGCTGCAAACCCAGGACGCATCACTCGGCCAGGTGATGGATACGCAGAGCGTTAACAACCTTCCGCTGAATGGACGGAATTTCACGTTTCTGGCTCAGCTTTCAGCCGGCGTGAATTCCCCCCAAGCCGATACTCGCGGCAATGCGGCGAGCGGAGCGTTTTCAGCCAACGGTCTTCGCCCAGCTCAGAACAATTACATGCTGGATGGCATTGACAACAATTCCGATACGGTCGATTTCCTGAATGGCACGAACTTCGTCGTTCTTCCTCCCGTCGATGCGATCCAGGAGTTCAAGGTGCAGACCACTGACTTCAGTGCAGAGTTCGGTCGTTCGGGCGCCGCGGTTCTCAATGCAACGATTAAGTCTGGCACGAACCAGTTCCACGGCGCTGCTTGGGAATTCTTCCGCAACGATGTGCTCGACGCGGCTGATTATTTTGAAAATGCCAACCACGTACAAAAGGGTGAACTTCGGCAGAATCAGTTCGGTGTCTCTGGGGGCGGGCCGATCTGGAAGAACAAGATTTTTATCTTTGGAGACTATGAGGGTTTGCGGCGCATTCAGGGAACGATTTTGAGTGGCTCTGTTCCAACGCTGGCAGAACGCAACAGCGGCTACACCAATCTGTCCGATCTGATTACGGGGCAAACCGGCACGTCGACCGATGCACTGGGTCGAACGATCCCTGTGGGAACGATTCTTGATCCTGCGACGACTCGACCGGTAACTCAGGGCGTAACCGATCCGGTCTCACGGTTTAGTCGCGGCGAGTACAGGGTATGCGCGCGATCCCTTCGGCACCTGCCCCGCCAGCACCCTAGCATTCAGTCTCGCAGGTTGCGGTCTTAATCAGCTCCCGGGTGGTCGTTTAGACCCGAACGCAATCGCGCTCCTGAACTTGTACCCAAATCCGACCGGTTCTTCGCTCTTTTCAAACTACGCCAATTCGCCGAAGCTGAGTGAGCACCGCAACGCGTTCGACACGCGGCTCGATCTCAACCTGAGCGGAAAGGATCAGGTATTCTTCCGCTTCAGCTATGTCGACGATCCGCAGTTCATTCCTGGAATTTTCGGAGGAGTCGCGGACGGCGGCGGGTTCCAACAGGGCGACCAGACCGCCCTTGCACAGCAGAGCGCCTTGGCGTGGACCCACGTGTTTTCTCCGAACACGATCAACGTTGCACGAGCGGGATTGAATTATCTGCACACGACTCGAGTTTCACCCGAATCGAAGCAATCTGAACGACCTGCCAGGCCAATATGGCATCCAGGGCATTCCCCAGCAGAAGGAGAATGGCGGTCTTCCAGCTTTCGGGATCAACGGATTGGCGACCTTGGGCAGCAACGCTTTCCTGCCTTCCGATGAAGTCAGTTCCACGATCCAGGTAACGGACGATTTCACGAAGATCTACGGGAAGCATACGTTCAAGATGGGTTTTGAATATCAGCACGTGAAGTTCTCGACCTTGCAACCACCGTGGTCTCGCGGCGAGTTCGATTTCGGCAGCACTTACACCGACGTCCCGAACGTCAGGAATGGCAACACGGGGCGAGCGCAGTTCTTGCTGACCCCGATTCCCGCACAGAACGGTGGGACGATCGACTACGTGGGCGGTCCCTCGACACGGAGCCGGCAACAACAGCATCTACGCCTCAAATATTTCGCTGACTGACAACGGCAAGAACTATTACGGGACTTACTTCCAGGACGACTGGAAGGTGTCACCAAAGTTGACGCTCAACTTGGGTTTACGTTGGGATTTCTTCGGGTTGGTTTATGAGCACCACTCGAACCAGGCGAACTTTGTTCCGAGTGGTCCTCCCACCGGGGGTCCAATGTACATCATCCCGCCTGGGCCTAATGCCGGCAACCTATCCCCCAGCTTTACCAGTTTGCTCGCACAGGACGGCATCACGCTAGCGGTCACCAACAAATACGGCAAGGGATTAGGTAATTCGCAAAAGACGAACTTCGCTCCGCGCTTCGGTTTCGCCTACCAGGTCACGCCAAAGTTGGTCGCCCGCGGAGGATTCGGGCTTTTCTACAACGGATTTGAGAACCGCGGATTCTCCCCGAACTTGGGTGAGAACTATCCATTCCAATTCAACTTCCAGTACGCGGCCGCGGACGACGGTCATCCCATTACTTACCCGGGATGCACCGGCAGCGGTACCCCGATTGGAAGCGCGACGCTGGAAACGGGTTTTGCCTGCACCCCACTCGATCCACTGCTAGTCAATGCTAGCGGTCTGGCTCTGCGCGGGAATTCAGTTTGACTACATCACGCCGTACTCCATGGGCGGAAATCTCACGCTCCAATATCAGCTGACACCAACGTTGAGCGTGCAGGCCGGATACGTAACTTCCCTGGCGCGTCATTTGGAGTCATTCCCCAATTCCAACAACGTCACTCAGATTCTGGACACCACGCAATCGACGAACATCTGGCTGTTCCATTTCCTGACTTCGGGCATGGCTCGAGTTACGCCATCACAGCAGGCAGCAGCTACTACCACGGCCTTCAGACGAAAGTCGAAAAGCGATTTGCTGGTGGGCTAAGTGTCTTGGGTACCTATACGTGGTCACAGTCGCGAACCGACGCAGGCGACCTGCTGAATGGCGGGAGCCTAGCAGGCTACCGGGCTCCAAGCATTCCGGGAGCCGGAATCCAGTTTGATTACGGCCTTGCTGCTTTCGACATTCGAAACGTGTTCCATCTCAGTGGCACCTATGAGCTGCCGTTCGGCAAAGGCAAGCCGTTCTTGGCCAACGGAGGAATCTCTAGCAAAGTGTTTGGAGGCTGGAGCGTCAATTGGGCCGCCGTCCTTCAGGGAGGCCAGCCAATTACATTGAGCTGCCCATCCAGCACGACCAGCGGGACGGGTTGTTATGACCTCATGGTGCCCGGGCAGGATCAGAAGCGGGGATTGCACATTGACTCCAACGGGAAGTTGAGTTTCTTCGGCAACCCGGGAGCATTCAACCAGCCCTGCGTTTTGGGAGCCGGCGGAGTACCCGGATCCTACGAAAGTCGTGGGATGCGTTCCGTTAACCGGTCTCGCTGCGTTGGGTGGACCTCCCGCTCAGATTGCCGGACCGACTTTCAAACGGCTGGACTTCTCAGTCTTTAAAGACATGCGGTCTGAGCGAACGGTTTACTCTGCAGTTCCGTGCGGAGTTCTTCAATATCTTCAATCACCCGAACTTCAATGCTCCAGGATTTGGCGGGAACGGAGTTGTTGCCGTCTCCGGTGCGACCAACTTCACCAGCTCGAACTTCGGAGAAATCGGGTCTACGCGGGATGCTCCCTACGATCCCAGGCAGATCCAGTTCGCTCTGAAGCTCTATTACTGAGCAGGCACTTCTCATCTAGCGGAAGGCGTTCGAACGAGCGCCTTCCGCTGACCCTTTGACATAGAACTGCCGCGAACGGTTTGCTGCGGTGTTAAGATACGGAGGCCGTGACCTTCCGACGTCGGCTCATGTGCACTTTCTCCGCGGCTCTCTCATGTTGTCGCCGGTCCTTGCCGTCGCGAGTGGGCAGGAACGTAGCGCCGCCGCAACCTCCCAGCAGCTTGATCGTCAGCTGCAGGCTGCCTCCGCTGAATACGAGTCGGGACATTTCTCCGAAGCAGCTTCGCACTTGGAGAGTCTGCTGCGCCAGGTCCCAGACAGTTTTGAAGTCCACGAGCTTCTTGGGTTGGTCTATTCCGCTCAATCCCAAGAGCGAGCGGCAAAAGAACACTTCGAGCGGGCCGTGCAACTAAAGCCTGATTCCGGAGTCGCCAGGACCAATCTGGCGACGAATCTCGTCCGGTTGGGGATGTACGGTCCCGCAGAAGAGCAATTCAAGCAGGCGGTCAAACTTGAACCCCAGAGCTTCGACGCCAACCACAACCTTGGGGAGTTCTACATTCAATCCGGCAAGATCTCAGAGGCTGCGCCGTTTCTGGAACGGGCGCAGAAGATCAATCCAGCTTCCTATGACAATGGATACGATCTGTCCCTCGCCTATGCTGAAATCGGCAGGCTTTCGGACGCACGGCAGTTGGTGGGCAGCCTGTTGAAGAGGAAAGATACGGCCGAGCTTCACAACCTGCTTGCGCAAATCGAAGAAAAGGACGAGAAATTTGTCGCCGCTGCCAGCGAGTTTGAATTGGCTGCCCACATGGATCCGAGCGAGAGCAATCTGTTCGATTGGGGCAGTGAATTGCTACTTCACCGAACCCTTGAGCCGGCGATTACAGTGTTCCGCGAAGGTACGGGACGTTATCCTAATTCAGCCAGGCTCGCGATTGGCCTCGGAATGGCTCTCTACTCGCTCGGCCGGTATGACGAGGCAGTGCAGTCGCTCCTGAAAGCCGCCGATCTGAGTCCGTCCGATCCCCGTTGTTATCTCTTTCTCTCCAAGGCTTACGACAGTTCTCCGGGACAAGCCGACGAGGTCATCCAACGGTTTCACCGTTTTTCCGAATTGCAGCCAAATAACGCCAAGGCGTTTTATTACTACGCCATGAGCCTGTGGAAGGGAAGGCGGGCGCAGGATCCCAGCCTGGACCACCATCAAATCGAGGTACTGCTGAGAAAAGCGCTCACGCTGGATCCGAAACTCGCCGAGGCGCACCTGCAGTTGGGGAATCTCTTCTCGGACCAAACTCAATATGCTGAGGCCATCCCCGAATACCTGAAGGCTCTGGAGGACAATTCCGATATTCCCGATGCTCACTACCGCCTCGGCCAGGCATACGTGCATACGGGTGAAAAGGAGAAGGCACAGGCGCAGATCGCTGTTTACCAGCAACTGCGAGCGCAACACCTTGCTGATCTCGACAAGCAAAGAGCGGAGATTCGGCAATTTGTGTACTCGGAGAAAAACGTAACGCCCGCCACCCAGTAAGTGAGTAGATCCTCGATGACAGGAATATCACAGAATCGACGAAGCTTGAGGAGGGAGGCATCCAACCCTCGAGAGATTTCGCGCGTTCTTGCCAGCACACGGCGCGAGTTCCTGCGCGGCGCTGCGGGCATGGCTGTGGGCAGCACTTTGCTGCAATCTTCCTGGGCTCGCTCCGTAGCTCCTCGTTCCAAGAAGAAAGTCGTAGTGGTCACCTTCGGCGGTGGGGCCCGTGATCAGGAGACATTCGCGCCTGAGGGACAGGAAAATATTCCGCACCTGATGCGCGAACTCATTCCCCAATCGACTTTTTTCACGCAGGTTATAAATCACGGAATCCTCGGCCACTATGTCGCGACTGCAAGTTTGGCGACCGGGGTATACGAAACTTTTAATAACTTTGCCGCGGTGCCCCCACCTTCTCCAACAGTCTTTGAATACTTTCGCAAGGACCTGAAGCGTCCAGCGTCGGATGCGTGGGTGGTCGCTCCCAGCAACGGTTTCAATCGGATCGGCGAAAGCAGTCATCGCTCGTACGGTCCCGGCCTGGGGGCCCGGGTGATTCTGCCCAAACGTTTGCTCAGCGCAGCCACCGCCGGACGTAACGATGATTATCAGCGCCTGTTGCGCGATAACTACGAAACTCCCTTGTTCGCGCCGGAGTTGGCGGGAAGCGAATTCGAATTGCAGCAACTGGAAATGATCCTGAAACTTTCTGTCGACGACTTCAGGAAACACGCCCAGACACTATCGAGTCCAGACGAGCTTTCGGTATACATTGCTCGCCAACTGATGCGGCAGGTTGCGCCCAGTTTGTTGTGGATCACGATGCACGACATCGATATTGCGCATGCCGGAGCATTTTCGCTCTACATCGAGGGGATTCGGCGCACCGACCGACTCTGCTCCGACTTATGGAAGACGATCCAGAGCGAACCGGAATACGCAGGCAACACGACACTATTTATCTTGCCCGATTTTGGTCGCGATGCAGACGAGGATGCGGGAGGCAATGGCTTCCAGCATCATCGAACCGGTGACGCGCTTTCGCGGACCACCTGGATGCTGGTCGCTGGTCCAGGAATTCGTGAGGGTGTGGTTTTTGATCGAGCTGTCGATTCCACTGACTTGGTGCCCACGCTGGGGTCGATCATGGGATTCGTTCCGTCGCTTGCTCAGGGTAAACCAATTGCGGAGTTGGTCTAGGAATCATGCTTCCACGAGACCTCAAAGCGGCGCAGTTCTCTGGCTATCCGACAGAAGCGCAAAAGGTCGTTGTCCACTACTTGTCGACTCTGCAACAACTGCCGCTCAGCTTCTTGCCAGGCTTGCTTCGAGAACTGATCGAGTACGATTTCAAATTTCCTGCCGAGCGCAAGGCTCGCGAAAGGGAACTAGAGCAAATAAGCTCGCTGTCCGCGGACCAGCGTATAGCGTGGTTTCAAGGATTCGCACAAATCCAACTCTCTGCGCAGCTCGAAGAGTTTGATTGGGCGAAGGCTCCTGCTCAGTTCGTCGAGCGCCTCTCCGCTCACCTTTGGAGCACTCACCAACTCGATGCGTTTCGCCAGGCCTCTACTGACTACGCTGACCGCCTGCGGGCTGCAGTGCCGCCCGAACCTCCCCGGGTTCCTAGGCTCGGGATTACCATTATTGGTCAGGGGGTGCCGTCGTATGACCAGGCAGTTTTTCGAAAGCTGCGCCCGCACGGTGCTTATTTCAGCCGGGTTAAGCCGGAGGGTGGTCTTCGCCAGTTGTTGGACCTGGTTGCCGTCCGGGCAAAAGCGCATCCGGGCCCCTATGAACATTGGTACATCGATGGCGGGGAAGCGGTTGATCACTCCGAAGCGCTAACCTGCGTTTCCTACAACGCCCTCGAACCAGCTCGGGCAGCGTTACTGCGAAAAATGCAAACTGAGATTGATCGTCCCGGCATGGGGCCCGAGGCGTTGCGGACGCTCCTTGCCCAGATGCGTCCAGCAGATCTCGGAATGGATCGCGAGGGTGGTAGTAAACCGAAGGACGAAGTACTGGAGCGTTTTGAGATCAGCCTCCTTACCGAAGGTTCGGGAACGCAAATCTTCAGCACGAGTTTCGCGCAGTGGGCCGCACGCGAAGCGTTGAGACGGGCTCAACCCTTGACGTTGTTGGTACGATTCGCCCCGCGTCAGCGACAGAAGCCTATGAATGAGCTCTTATCGGCGACCGACGCTCGTCCGGACCTCGACTTCGTCGGCTCGCTGGTTGATGCCGATATGGGTGCATATTACAACTGGATCAATCAGCAGCGGCTTCCGGGGGCGGAGCAATCGTCATTTCTAGTTTGGTTTGAAGGACACAATCAGGCGCTTGGCATAGGTCCATCGATGCCACGCGGAACCGAATCCACATCGGTTGCCGATTTAGGGCAGGTACTTGCCTGGATCGCCTGATCCGTCTGCGATTTCACAGTCCCAAGAGCCGCCGCATTTTTTCAGTGCCATGGATGATCGAGGAGAGAAAAATGGATCGACGCAGTTTCATTAGGCAGACGGGCACCATTATTGCTGGAGCCGCAATCGCGCCCTACGTACTTCCCGAAGCAGGTGCTCAGAGCAACGTTTCGACCGCCAGCGGACGCCAAGTCTTCTCGATGAACCGAAATTGGCGATATAGCCGGCATTTCGTTGAGGGTGGCCACGAAAAAGATTTCAACGACTCCGGATTTGACCGGGTCGTCATCCCGCACACAAACATCCCACTCCCGTGGCACAGTTTTGACGAGAAGAGCTATGAGTTCGTCTCTCTCTATCGCCGCCGCTTCAAGTTGCCGCCCGAAGCGCGAGGCAAGCGTGTCTTTGTCGATTTTGAAGGAGTGATGACCGCTTCCACGGTCTGGCTCAATGGAGTTCGTTTGGGCGAATACAAGGGCGGATATACGCCATTTTCGTTTGAGCTCACTCCGCATCTGGACTTCGGTGGAGAGAACGTTCTGGCCGTCGATGTGGATTCCAGCGAGCGCCCCGACATCCCACCCTTTGGATACGAGATTGACTATCTGACCTTCGGCGGAATCTATCGCGAAGTGTCGATTCGCGTCGTGCCCTCGACCTTTTTGGAGAACATCTTCGTGCAGCCGAAGAACGCGCTCTCCGGAAAGCCCTCGGTTGATGTCGTCTGTTTCATTCAGCACTTGGAGGCATCGCCGGGCGGAGGAGCCATAGAAGTTGAACTGCTCGATGGCGACCACGTCGTCGCGAAAGCATCGCAGTCATTGCCCGCGTCAAGTCCTGCCAACGAGCCCGTCCCGCACACTCTCCACCTCGAGGGGTTAAACGGAATCAAGTTGTGGGACATGGAAAATCGGAACCTTTATACGGCGCGTGTGCGGTTGCACGTGGGCGCCCAAATTGTTGACGAAGATTCTCGCCGTTTCGGTTTCCGGGAAGCGCAATTCACCGATCACGGGTTCGAACTCAATGGTAAGGTCGTCAAGTTGCGCGGCCTCGACCGGCATCAGACATTCCCTTTCGTTGGACAAGCTATGGCGGCCCGGGCGCAACGCCGTGATGCCCAGATCTTGCGCAACAAACTCAAGTGCAATATTGTTCGCACCTCGCATTATCCGCAGTCCCGTCATTTCCTTGATGCCTGCGATGAACTCGGCCTTCTCGTTCTCGAAGAGATTCCAGGCTGGCAACACATTGGCGACGAAGCGTGGAAGCAAATCTCCATCGACAATGTACGGCGCATGATTCGTCGCGACTGGAATCATCCTTCCATTATTCTTTGGGGTGTGCGAATCAACGAATCCAAAGACGACCATGATTTCTATACCCGTACCAACGCGCTCGCCCACCAACTCGATCCTACCCGCCAGACTGGAGGAATTCGTTACTTCCAGGAATCCGAATTTCTGGAAGATGTCTTCACGATGAACGATTTCGGCTTCCCGCTGAAGCCGCCGAACCATCCTCGGTATCTGAATACAGAATTTGTCGGGCACACTTATCCCACCAAAACCATTGACCAGGTGGAACGTCTGACTGAGCACACAATGCGACACGCCCGTATCCATGACCAGCTTGCGTCGAATCCACAATACGCGGGTGGAATCGGATGGTGCGCCTTCGACTACAACACGCACGGCAATTTCGGTTCGGGCGACCGCATCTGCTATCACGGAGTCACGGACATCTTCCGGGAACCAAAGCCAGCTGCGGGATTCTACAAATCGCAGTGTGAACCGTCGGAAGAAATCGTGCTCGAACCGGCATTCCATTGGGCCCGAGGCGACGCGTCCATCGGATTCTCGAACGCGGTGGTCTGCTCCAATTGCGATCACCTCAAGTTCTATATCGACGATACGCTGGTGGCGGACGTCGACCCAGACCGTAAGCAGTTTGCCCATCTCCGCTACGCACCATTCGTCCTTGAAATGGGTGAACTGTTCCACAAATGGGGCGATCTGCGCATTGAAGGCTATATCAGCGGCAAATTGGTGATCACGAAGCGTATGTCTGGAACGGGTGTCGATGCGAAGTTTCTGCTTCTTCCCGATGACGCCAAGCTGATCGCTGATGGTGCAGACTCCACGCGAGTGGTTTTGCGTGTCACCGACGAGTTTGGTGCAATACGGCCATTTGCCAATGATGCGATTAAATTAGAGGTGGCGGGGCCAGCCGAGATCATCGGCGACAATCCGTTCTCCCTAATCGGTGGAACTGGAGCGGTTTGGATTCGAGCTCAGGAAAAGGCCGGCAAGGTTCAACTCAGAGCTGAGCATCCGCGCCTGGGCACGCAGCAGATCGAAATCGAGGTTGTCGGGAGCCCTCAGGAGGTCGTTTAGTCCGCCCCAATCGCGGATATTCGCCATCGTCAATGTGACTTTCAGGCATCAGCATCGATTGACCGATGACGATGGTCACTTTAGAAGCTTCTGCGGGCTGCGGCTAGTTGTTCAGCACTGAACGGCTTGACGATCCAGCACTCGCCTCCGGCCCAAAATAACCGTCCAGTGGCCGAGGTGCTGTCGGCTTGGCCGTCCGAACCCCAAGTGTAAATGGGACAACTCGGAGGCCCGCTGCGCCACAGAAGTAAGGATTGGCCTATTTCCTGCCCACTCAAAGGGACTAAAACCACAGGCATGTCCTTGCTATGTACCATCGATATCTATACTTAGAGGGGCTTAAAACCGCAGACTGGCGCCATGAAACTCCCCCAGAGACTTCATCGGCAGTCTCCTTTCCGTATTCTTTCCCTTATCTTGATTGCAGTGTTTGCTACCTTTCCGGTGTTTGCCGGTACCCGCACACAGCAGCTAACATGCACACCGTGTAGCCTGCCGTTCGGCGCGGTACCGATCGGTCAAACCCAAACTCAGGTTGTAGTGTTGGCAAATACCGGGCAGACGAGTGTCACGGTGTCGGCGATTAGTCTGCGCGGGACCGATTTCGGGCTTCCCAATTTGACCCTGCCCTTGACCGTGGGAGCAGGGCAGAGCGTAGTGCTTCAAGTGTCATTCTCTCCAACCGCATCAGGTTTGACACAAGGGGGCGCCACCATCACCAGCGACGCTTCGAACTCGGACTTGGAACTGAGGATCAGAGGAACAGGTGCGAAAGGGGACGGCGTCGTCGCCAGTCCTTCCAGCGTTTCGTTTGGCTCGGTGTTGGTAGGACAGAGTTCTACACTGCCAGTCGTACTGACCAATACTCGTTCTGCGCAAGTAACGCTCTCCGCACTAAAGACCACGGGAAACGGTTTCGCGGTCAGCGGGCCGACCTTACCCCTCATTCTGAACGGAGGGCAAAGTGTGACGTTCAACCTCACTTTTACCCCACAGTCCGCCGTGACAACCAGTGGAAGTGTCCTGGTGTCCGGGGCTACCTTGAACATACCCGTCAGCGGCATTGGAACGCAGACAACCTCAGGACAATTAAGCATCACTCCATCGCTCGTAAGTTTCGGCGATGTGGCTGTAGGAACAACAGTTACGCAACCGATCACGATGAGCGCCACCGGTTCGAGTGTGACAGTATCCTCTGATGCGAGCAGCGATTCTCAATTCGTGCTGAACGGAGCATCCTTGCCATTTACCATAAGCGCAGGGCAAAGCGTGGCGTTCAACGTAGCCTTCACGCCCCAAAATAGTGGGACGACCTCAGGCTCACTTACATTCATCAGCAATGCATCCGACTCGAAGCTGGTCGAGTCGCTCACTGGAAATGGCACCATTCAACAGCACAGTGTGACCCTTAGCTGGAATCAAGGCACCGACGTTGCAGGCTACAACGTATACCGCAGCACAAGCGCGAACGGCACATACTCAAAGATTAATTCCACTCTGGACCTCAACACTACCTACACGGATAGCACTGTTGCTTCTGGCGCTACGTATTTCTACGAAGCCACGGCGTTGAATTCGAGCGGACAGGAGAGTGTGCCCTCGACGCCGCCCGTGGTGGCGACAATCCCCTAACCGTACGACTTCCGCAGGCTGTCTGGAGCAACGTTATGGACTCCTCGCTCTTGCGGCGGAAAATGTGTAACCGAAATCACACTAGAGTGTGATTTACCGCTGTGCTAGCCCGCGACAAGTATCGGCAGCATCAAGCCAGATTGGGACAAAAACTAGAGGCGCTAAAACCTCTCGAACTCATAGCTGCTGCTCACGCGCTCCATCTTACGGCCAGCAGCTTTTCCACCATGCGTGTTCACGCCAGGGTGAATTGTCGTGCCCGGCCTTTCATGTGGACTCTTAACGCACTGGGGACGCTTACGGCGCGCTTGTCGCGAATCGCTTGCTTGTGCGAATGCCAGCAACGTGCTTCGGGCCCAATTGCATTCCTGAGTTATCTATCCGTCCCAAGAAGTGAGTAATTTTGAACAGATGCGACAGCGGTTTGTTCTCACCTTTTCTCGATGGGGTTCTGCAATCGCGAGCAGTCGACCCTTGAGAGACTGCAAGCTGAAAATTTCGTGACAGGCGCCCTGCCGTGCTTGCCACGGTACCGTAGATTTGTGATTGAAATCACATTCGAGTGTGATCCGTCACCCTGCGCATCCACTACGACCATCGATAGTATCAGCCAATCTTCGAACAAGAACAGAGGCCTTCTGACCTCTCGAACTCACAACTAGGAGGCGATCCAGATGCGTTACCGCGGCCCCATGTTGATACTAGGTCTTTCGCTGCTCGTGATTTCTGTTCTTACGGCAAGCAGCTTCGCTATTCCCGCCTTTTCACGGCAGTATCAGACTTCCTGTACCACGTGCCATGTGGACTTCCCGAAACTGAACGATTTCGGCAAGGCGTTCAAGGATGCCGGCTTCAAATTTCCGAAGGATGACGAGAGCTTTCTAAAAGTTCCTCCGGTGATGCTGGGAGCTCCGGCGCAGAAGGAACTTTGGCCTCACACGGTGTTCCCAGGAACGATTCCCGGGTTGCCGCCGATCGGGTTGCGGTTTAACACGTTCTTCCAATCGACGAGCGCGAGTGCGAATAACTACACGCCGGCGGGATCGACGGCTGGGCCGAATGTTCCGCGCACGGACTTCGAGCCGGGACTCTTTAGCATTTTCATGGCGGGAAACTTCGGTAGCGATATCGCGTTCTGGGTGGATTCCGATCTGAACGTTGGGGGATCGAACTCTAGCGGAGGGTTGGGGGACGGCTATCTGAAGTTTGTAAATATCGGGCGTTTCCTGAAACTTCCGACCGATTCGCTGAGTCTGCGGGTGGGACAATTCGAACTTGACCTGCCTTTCTCCCAGGCACGATCGATCAATCTTAGTGGCTGGGACATTTATGCCCAAGCAAACATGGGTTTCGCCGGCACGCAAAATGTAAACAATGTGTTCGCCATACAGGATGCGGCGCAAGGCTTCGAGCTCAGTGGAGGACATCAATATGGTGGCTACCATTACTCTGTTGCAATTGTGAACCAAAACACTAGCGGATCCACTTCGTCCGCGCCTAACGTCTCGTCGCCGGTGGGATTCTTCTCCGACGCCAACTACAAAGACGTTTATGCCCGCTTCTCCTACCGTTTCAATCTGGAAAAGGATCCGGCAAGCCGTCACGACATACAGGCGGCAGGAGCGACTGGGCCTCACGACCACACATACTTGAGCCTAGGAACCTTCTATTTCGGCGGACGATCGGTGCAGCGTTTTGACGGTGTCGATACAGCTGATAACGCTGCCGTGCTGACGGCTCGCGAGCCCTTCTATCGGGTCGGCGGCGACTTCAGCTTCAACTATCGCACCTTTAACCTGTTTGGCTTGTTCATGTATGGGCACGACAACGATTTGCTGCTGAACTCCGGGGCAACCGGATTTACTCCCGGACCAGCCGCTAATTTCAACGGAGGTTTCCTTCAAGCCGACTACCTGGCATTGCCCTGGTTGATGACAATCCTGCGTTATGACCGGGTTCAGTCTACGGCGGATTTCCAGAACCAAGCCGGGTCGGCGAATTACTTCTCGCCGATTGGCAGTACGCGCATTCGAGTAACTCCAGGCGTGCAATTCTTGATTCACGCCAACATCAAAGCTTCCTTCGAGTATGCGATTCGCCCACAGCAGGCACTCGCCTACGACTCGAATGGGAAAGCGATCAGTCCCTTCAGAACTAATACGGCTACCGGCGCATTGGAATTCGTTTACTAGGCCCGGTGAATAGAAGAACAATCTTGGGAGAAAATCAAAATGAAACGCACTTTGACAATATTTGCAGCAGCGATCGCGATGTCAAGCCTCGCCGCCAGCGCGGGCACGATCAGCGGAAAAGTCGTCGGCGTCACGGGCGAGTCGGTAGTCTACGTCGATGTTATTGCCGGAAAAACGTTCCCGGCTCCAACCGACAAGCCACTGATCGATCAGAAAGGACTGATGTTCACACCGCACATCGTGGCGGTACAACAGGGCGCAACCGTCGAGTTCCTCAACAGCGACAAGGTTGCTCACAACGTGTTCTGGATTTCGGTGGGCGGCAACAAGAAGCTTGGTCACAATCTAGGCACCTGGCCGCAAGGTGAGAAGCGCTCGTTCAAGTTCGATAATCCGGGCGCGGTGCCGCTGTTGTGCAACGTTCACCCGGAGATGGGCGGCTACATCGTGGTATCGCCTACACCTTATTACGCGGTGACTGACAAATCTGGGAACTACAAGATAGAAAATGTTCCTGATGGCAGTTATACGGTTACAGCGTGGCACGAGGGAGCAAAGAGTTCGTCCAAACCCGTTACCGTTGCGGGCGAGGGCAAAGCGGACTTCACCCTGACAAAGTAAGGAATGCAACCAGTACTGCCAAGCAAGAGGAGCGGCCCCAGCAACATGGGTCCGCCCCTCGAGTTCTCTTCTTCCAGCACTCATGCATTCACAAATGCGTTGAGGTTCCAGTCCCGACTCGGATTAAAAGTGCCGCGATGCTGAAGCGATTCAAAAACAAGAAGGTTGACGGGGATTGGCTAAACACAAACTTCCCTTGCATGATGGCATGTCCGGCGCATACCAATGCCGGACGCTACGTCGGCTTGATTGCCGAAGGACGATTTGAAGAGGCTTATCGCCTTGCACGCGACCCAAATCCTTTGGCCAGCATTTGCGGGCGAGTCTGTGCACACCCCTGCGAGACGGCTTGCCGCCGCGGTGAAATCGACCGGCCGATTTCGATCCGGGCATTGAAGCGCTTCCTGACTGAGCAATACGGGCCGGAATCGAAGCGTCCGATTAACGTCAACGAGGGGCGCGGCCAGAACAAACTTCCTTATAAGGTTGCTGTCGTGGGCGGAGGCCCGGTTGGACTCTCGGCAGCGCATGACCTCGCGTTGATGGGCTATACAGTCACGATTTTCGAAGCTGCGCCAGTCGCGGGCGGAATGTTGTATTTGGGAATTCCGGAGTACCGGTTGCCGCGCAGCGTGGTAGAAGCGCAGGTCCGAGAGATTCTGGAGACGGGCGACATCACTCTCAAACTCAATCATGCTGCCGGACGGGATTTCACGATCTCTGATTTGCGACGCCAGGGATTTGATGCGGTGCTGGTAGCCGTCGGCGCGCACCGCAGCCGCGATCTCAGCATCCCGGGAGTTGATCTCGACGGGGTTCACAAAGGCATCGATTTTCTACTCAACGTAAATCTCGGATACAAGTTCACCATCGGCAAGAAAGTCATTGTGATCGGGGGCGGCAATGTCGCCATGGATGTGGCTCGCTCGGCCGCACGCGAGGTGGTGAAGCAGCATGCCGGTGGCGTCGAGGATGCGGAGCCTTCCACTGAAAACGTCAACGCTGTGGCTACGCGCGAGATGGTCGACATTTCGCTCTCCGCGTTGCGCATGGGTGCGCGCGAGGTAAACCTTGTATGCCTGGAGCGCCGCGAAGAAATGCCTGCTGCGCTGGAAGAAATCGTCGAAGCCGAGGAAGAGGGAATCAAGATGCTTCCTGGGCAGGGACCCAAGCGCATTCTGGGCAAGGACGGCAAGGTTACCGCACTCGAGACTCTGAAGACCAAGTGGGTCTTCGACCAGAACAAGCGGTTCAATCCGGCGTTTTACGAGAATAGCGAAACCCAAATCCCATGCGACACGATCATCATGGCGATCGGGCAAGCGCCGCGTCTCGACTTTATTACGCCTGAAGACAAGGTTGATCTTTCACCCCGGGGGCTGATTGCGGTGAATCCACAGACATTGATGACCTCTGCTCCTGGAATTTTCGCAGGCGGAGATTGCGTGTTTGGTCCACGCCTCATTATTGATTCCGTCGGCGACGGCAAACGCGCCGCGGTGGGTATTGACGAGTTCCTGCGCGGCGGGAAGCATCCCGACCCGATCATTGAAGTCGAGCTGCTGAAGCGGCACTCCATGCCGCTCGATTATCTGGACATCAACCGCCAGCCTGTTCCAATGCTGCCGCTCGAACGCCGGACTGGCGTGACCGAGGTAGAGGTGGGATATGACGCACCGGCCGCGATGGTCGAAGCGCAGCGCTGCCTGCGCTGCTGGGTCAATACCATTTTTGAAGGCGTCCCTGAGGACGGCAGCATGTGCATCCTGTGCGGCGGCTGCGTGGACGTGTGCCCGGAAAAATGCTTAGAACTGGTCTCGCTCGATCGCATTGCGTTCGAGCCAGAAGCCGTGCAGCACATTCGCGACAACCAGGAATTGTTCGGTGTGGAACTCGACGAGGTTGCCGCTGATGAACTGGGAGTCGTCACTGGCGCCGCGATGTTAAAGGACGAGACCCGGTGCATACGGTGCGGTCTCTGTGCCATGCGCTGTCCGGTGGGCACTATCACGATGGAGTCGTACAACCTGATTCCCGCGGAGCCTACGGGGTTGATCTCAGTTGCGGCCATCGGCGCGGGGCTGGAGAAGTAGGCAAGAGGCAACGATGACAGACGAACTCAAGAAGAAGGACGAAGTCAGCCGGCGGCAGTTTTTTCTGAAGCTTGGGCTGGGGTCGTTGGGTATAGCGGCAGCAGGCACGGCGGCGTTCGCATATCAGTATCTCGATCCGAATGTGCTTTACGAACCGTCGCCGGTGGTGAATGCCGGCAAGCCGGACCGGTATCCGCTCGATTCGGTGACGCTCGACGTGAATTCTGGGATCTACATTATTCATTCCCAAGAGGGCTACTTCTCCTTGAGTGCAGTGTGCACGCACTTGGGCTGCCTGACAGCGTGGAAGCCGGAACTCGGCATCATTGCGTGCCCGTGTCATGGCAGCAAGTTCTCGGTTTCAGATCAGGGCAGCGTGAAGGCTGGAGACAAGATCGAGGGTCCGGCCCCCAAGCCATTGCCCTGGAAACGGATTTGGCTCAACGACGACGGCGATCTTCTGGTGGACCGGTCTACCGACGTGCCGCCAATGGCGCAGGACTCATTCGTGAGGGTCTAACTAGAGAGAAAAGGCATGGCAAAAACCGTAAACCAATATTTCGACGATTTACGCGGGACGCGCGTGTGGCGCTCGATTTTTCGGAGCGGCACGGGTTCCAGTACCTTGAAGCGCGCGCTGGCCATTCAGCAAAACGTGTTCCTTCACCTTTTCTCGACGAAGGTGCGCACGCGCATGCTGAGTTTAAATGCGACGTGGTACCTGGGCACACTGACGCTGGGTACATTTTTGATCCTGGTGGCGACCGGTATCCCGCTGATGTTTTATTACCATCCGTCGGTGCCGCAGGCTTATGCGGATACAAAGGATTTGCAGTTCGTAGTTTCGTCGGGACTATTCCTCCGCAACCTGCATCGCTGGTCGGCGCATGCGATGGTGTTTTTGGTATTCGCTCATATGTTTAAGGTGTTTTATCGAGGCGCGTATCGGACGCCGCGTGAATTCAACTGGGTGATCGGCGTCATTCTTCTTCTAATTACGCTTCTTTTGAGTTACACCGGCTACTTGCTTCCGTGGGATCAGTTGGCTTACTGGGCGATCACGGTGGGATCGAATATTGCCTCAGCAGTACCCGTGATGGGTGAAAAGATTCACTTCCTCCTGTTGGGGGGCAATGCCGTGAACGCAAATGCTCTGCTGCGCTTTTATGTGCTGCACTGCATGATTCTTCCGCTGGCAGCGATGTTCTTCGTCGCTATTCATTTCTGGCGGATTCGCAAAGATGGAGGCTTGTATTCGCACTCCAGCGAGCCAGCAACGGTACGAGCGGCCGCAGGTGCGAAGGAGGTCCGATAGCCATGGCGGATTCGAAAGACTTTACCGCGGGTATTGACTCGAACGCGAAGAAATCTCCTCGCCGGATTGTCTTCATCACGCGGCGCACTTCAGCCCAGGTCAAGGCTGAGACCGAAAATCAGATCCAGACGTTTCCAGAAGTGCTGTTCCGGGCCGCTGTCGCGGTGATGGCTCTGGCGGTTGTACTGGTGTGGATTGCCTTGATATTCAATGCCCCGCTCGAAGGCCTCGCGGACCCGTCACACACACCAAATCCCGCCAAGGCGCCGTGGTACTTTTTGGGTTTGCAGGAGATGCTGCATTACTTTCCGCCAGTGGTGGCGGGAGTGCTGGCGCCTGGCCTGGTCGTGATGGCACTGATCGTTATTCCATATTTCAAAGTCAACATTGAGGCGGACGGGTTGTTTCTGAAGGATCGTAAGAGACGATTGCGCATCTTCTACATCGTTGCGACCGTGCTTTCACTGTTCTTGCTGCTGTTCAAGGTGTATGCGGCACTGGTGCCGACGCTCATCATGGCTGGAGTCATGCTGCTGGCGGCGCAGAGTTCTCTGCAATCGCCTTCGGCGTTCCGTCGGTATTTGGTGGCGAGGCCGCTTTCCTACTGGGTGATGACCTGGTTTTTGTTTGAACTGGTGGTGCTTACGGCGATTGGGACATTTTTCCGGGGCCCGGGATGGAGCTTCGTGTGGCCCTGGCAGAGTTGATGGACACAATGTCGACAACGGTAGTCATAAGGATGCGGCGCTCATGAAAGAAAAACTCACGTCGCTCTGGCAGAAATTATTCGGAGATAGTGTTCGCGCGTTTGGGGTGGTCAGCCTGGTCTTCCTGGCATCGTTGGCAGTAGCGCCGGCGAAGAATTTCTTTAGCGAGTGGCGGCACTACCAGCATGGGTATCTGAGAATGATCCGCAACCGCAGCGATGCGAACACGCTGCAGCGACACTTCCAGGGCGGTATCCAGCAGATCTGGCTGCCTGAACTGGGGGTCGTCGACCGGTGCACAAGTTGCCACGTTGGCTTGAAAGAAGCAAGCCTGACGGATGTTCCGAATCAGCCATTTCGCGCGCATCCAGTGATCCCGCATAAACTCGATCAGTTCGGATGCACCGTATGCCATCGGGGACAGGGCGCGGCTACGACACTAACTGAAGCGCACAACAGCACGCTGGCATGGGAACAGCCAATTCTTCCCGCGAAATACATCGAGTCGTCGTGTGGCGAATGTCACCGCGGTGCTTTACCGGGCACGCCGCAACTGAATCAAGGGCGCAGTCTGCTCGTGCGCCAAGGCTGTGTGCATTGTCACATGGTGAAGTTGCCGGACGGAGCGACATTGAAGGCGACGGATGATCCGCCTTCGCTGTCCCATATCGCCGAAAAGACAACACGAGAATGGATTTTTGCATGGCTTAAAGATCCGCAGGCTTACGCTGCCACCTCGACCATGCCGAACTTCAAGTTGAGCGATGAAGATGCACGAGATATATCGGCATTTCTGATCGCGAATAGCAAGCCTCTGCCGGAGATGACGGCAGCAGTGCCGGCGAAGGCGACCTCTGATCCTGCGGCCGGTGCGAGCCTGTATGGAGAATCTTTTTGCGCCTCGTGCCATGCTGTGCAGAACGCTGCTGGAAATATGGTGGGCGGGGACGTTGGGCCTGAGTTGACACGTGTGGGGGCCAAGGTCAAGCCCGCTTGGCTGCAGGCGTGGTTAAAGAATCCGCGAACCTACGATCCGGTTACAGCCATGCCACATTACCGCTTCAACGCAGCGCAGTTGGCCACGCTCTCCGGATTTCTCCAGGGGAAAGCGGATCAGGATTTTCTGGCGACCGTGCATCTCGATGTGGCGACGCCCGGGCAGATCGCGCATGGCAAACGCCTTGTGTCAGATTACGGCTGCGCGTCATGCCACGAAATCGACGGCATCAAAAAACCGGAGAACTTCGCGCCGGAACTTAGCCGTATCGGAAGCAAGCCAGTTACGCAGTTAGTGTTCTTGCCGGGAATGCAGCACACGCTGCCCGACTACATTGCCACCAAGATTAGACAGCCGCGGGCTTTCGGGCAGGGGCTGAAAATGCCGCAGTACGCGTTCACGCCGGCTCAGATCGATTCTCTGACCACGGCGCTGCTGTCGCTGAACGACCGCTCCAAGACACTGCCGCCGTCGTTAGCGGTGGCGGCCGCGACGGAATCGGACTATGAACCTGCTGGTAAAGCCGGAAAGCTAATGGCAGACCTGGCTTGTTTCAGTTGCCACCGCGTGAACGGGCACGGCGGCGATATGGCTCCCGATCTCACGTGGGAGGGTAGTTCGGTGCAACGTGAATGGCTGGTGCAGTTCTTCAAGAATCCAGGAACGCTGCGGCCTTCACTGATTCGGAGAATGCCACGCTTCAACCTGACCGATTCTGAAGTCAACGAGCTATCCGATTACATCCTGACGGTGTATCAGAGCCCGGCGGTGGATCGAGAGGCGATGCCGTTGAGTGGATATGCACAAGGTCAGGTGGAACTGGGCAAGCAGCTTTTCTACGGGAAATATGCATGCCAGGGTTGTCACATCGTCGATACGAAGACTGACAAAGGCTACATCGGGCCCACTCTGACACAGGTTGGTTCAAGGCTCACGGCGGCATGGATTTATCAGTGGATGAAGAATCCGCAGTCATTGCGACCGGGGACTGCGGAGCCGAATCGAGCCATGAGCGATGAAGATGCGCGTGCGTTGACCGGGTTTTTGATTTCGCAGAAAGGCGGCGCCAAACAGGAGGTCGCCAACAAATGAATCGCTACTGCTCGGGTGTTTTCATCGTTTTAACGGTTCTGGTGGCGGCTTCCTGTTCGCGCCGGTCAGACAATACCTCGTTGCCTAAGGCAACGGCATTCGGGGTGGCTATCGTGGAATCGAGCGGAGGAAAGCAGACCGCGCAGACGGGAAGTTTGTTGCCGCAACCGGTCGTCGTGCAAGTGAACGACGAGCAAGGAACCGGTGTCGCTGGAGCTCTGGTGGAATTCTCTGCGGCCCCCGGAGTTGCCTTTGACCACTCTAGCTGGCTTACGGATTCGAGCGGGCAAGTCGCAGTCAACGTGTCACTGGGAGGCATGGCTGGGCGGTATCAGATTGCTGCGGCCACAATGGATAAGTCTCACGAGAAAGTGAAAGTGAAGATTGAAGAGATTGCGCTTGGCTATCAGCAGACGCTGGGACGGCATCTCAACGATCAGTACTGCGATCGTTGCCACAACGCAGAGTCGACGGTCGAACGAGTTTCGAATTTCGATAACCTGGAAATCAAGCCGCATCCTTTCACAGAAGGCGAGGCGCTTAACAAGATCAACGACGTGGATCTGACGGCCATCATCAGCCACGGCGGGCCCGCTTTGAACAAATCAGCCCTGATGCCGGCTTGGGGGAACACGCTCAGCAAGTCAGACATACAGGCGCTGATATCCTATATCCGTGCCGTCTCAGATCCCCCCTCTCGCAGCGCTGGTCCGGTTTATGCTAAGGACTAGCTTGCTTCTGTTGTGCCTGTGCGCGGTCGTCTCGATTGCACGGGCGCAGGTTCTACCTCCGAACGAAATTCAAGATCCGGAATTGCGTGCGCTGCAAGAGCGCAACATGGACAACCTGAAGCAACTGGGCGCAGCAATTCTCGCGCTGCCGACGGAATACCCGTTTTACCTGAGCCGCAAACTGGATCTCGACAAGGACAAACAGAAGTGGGCTGACCAGCGTTCGATTCAGTTCGATCGGTACAAAGATAAGGTTGTGCTCAAGATTACGGGCAACTACTTTGCAGCCTATTCTGCCGCAGCAATGAACTCAGACGAGCGGGCGCGACAAACTTTCTTGCAGATTGTGCTGCCCATACTGCAGGCAGCAGTGCCGCAATTCGAGAAAAACTCCGGTATGCAGGCTTATGCGTTAGAGATTTCGCACCATGTGTTGGGGAAGGTTGGGGGAGTAGCGGTTGAGCGCCCAGAGAATGTGGTGGTGATTATGCCGCAGGCCGCGGCAACCCGAATGGTGGAGGCGAAGGATGACACAGCTCGCCAAGCTGCACTGATGCGAGGAGAGGTGTATGTGAACGCCAAGCCGGCGACGATCTGGTTGAGCGGCGAAGGTCCGCAACTCGCGCAGGAGGCGCCGCCTGAAGATCCGTCTGCCGCAAAGCCAAGCGCGACTTCTTCTGAAGTTGAGGTCGTTCACGAGGGCGAGCGCGATATCGAGACACTGCCCAGTCCCGTGCACGTTCCTGCACTGAAGCCTGTGAAGCCGGCTGTAGCTCCAATACCGCCACGGGATACTTCTCCGGAGGCGCTCACCTCGATGCAGGCTGCGATCAAGCCAATTCTCGACGGGATGGTGAAGGGAGTCGAGCCGCAGGCTCACTTCGTGCCGTATGCGTCGCCCAGCTTCATCTCGTTCCGCAATGGAGTTTACCTTGAGCTGTCGATCAACACGACTCTTGCGGAGCCCTCTACCGCGTCTCGCTACCGGCTGGCGGCGCTGGCTTTCGACGATCACGTGACGCACCTGATCCGCCCGGTGCTCGGCTACTTCAAGGACGATTCCCAGTTTGACGGATTGGGCTTCAGCAGTACGCTACATCTCTCAACCAAGCCCGGTGCTAATGCAAATTCCCAGGCTGTGGAGTTCTTCTTTCCCTTCACAGCCCTTCGCTGTTACGAACGCTACGACTGCACGGGACAGCAGTTAATTGACGCGGGCACGGTGCTGATCAACGGCGAACGCGTAAGTCTCGACCTGCAAACCGCCGAGGGCAGCGGGAATCGGTGACCTGCAGGAGTCGACAGTTTTCGGATTTACTGCTCGTAGCCTCCGATGTCGATGTTCGAGCCCTGGACGCGGGCGTTCCCGGCAAAGTCGAGCGTCCCCACCACTGCCGAACCCAGATTGATTCCCGCATTTACCGCCGGCGAGGTTGACTGGACATGCAAGTCCGGCGTGGTTCCGTTCAGGAACTGCGGGTCGGAAAATTTCCCATTTCCGTCCTTCCCCGAACCGGATTGATAGGCCGTGAACGTGCCGTAAGTCTTGTTGTTCCAGACGAATGTGGTGCCGGTGGCTCCGCCGGGGGAGAAGTAGAGGTTGTAGTCCACATCTGCGGGGTTGGCCACCGATGTGGTGAAGTTGTGGATGGCGAGGGCTTGTGCACCCGCGTACACAATGTTGTTCTTGAACACGTTGTTGGTGGCGTGGTACTGAATCTGAAATTCGCCGCTGCCGGTATTCTTGCCATCGTTCTTGTACAAAGTGTTGTTGACGATGGTGACATGGTCGCTGCCACCGACCTTGCTGGCGTAACCACCGATGGAAACTCCCGCGGAGTTGCCGAAGTAAACGAGGTTGTTGCGCGCAGTCACGTTGGCGGTGTTCCTGCCGGAGTGCTCGCTGGCCATTTCGATGCCGATGTCGACATTGTGGATCAGGTTGCGCTCGATCAGGATGTTGGCGCCACCGTCAACGTAAACCCCGTTGGCGCACCAGCAGTTTTTGGGATAGGAAGGATTTCCGTTCGAGCTGATGTTGTAGACGGTATTGAGGGTAATGGTGCCGTTGCGGGCCTGATCATACGCGGAATTGGGCGAGACGCCTTCAAAGCCAATAGCGTCGATGCCGATGTTGTTGTTGTCGTGGATCAGGTTGTTGGTAATGGTGAAGGTATCGACGTTGCCGTCGACGGTGAGGGACTCGCTGCAGCCCGTCTGCAGGTGGTCGATCTCATTGCCGCTGATGGTGATGTTATTCAGAGAGGCCGGCGCCTGCGTGCCGTAGAAAGCGACGCCCAGTGCGTTGGCGTTGCAGCCCGATGCTGTCGTCACAATGTTGTGGATGTGGTTGTTGAGCAGCTGTAGATTGCTTCCGGCGCCGGTGACCCAGACCCCGACCGGAACCTTGGTTCGGGAAGTGGTCTTGTAGTTGCGGATTTCCAATCCCCGGATGATCACATAGCTCTGGCTGGCAATGTTAATCAGCCCGCCCTGGGCGGGAGGCGTGAGCCCGGTGCCGTCGATAATCGCGGCTTGGCTGGCATAGTTCTGGAAGGTGATGTAGCCGGCAGTAGCGGAGCCGGAGGCAGGAATGGTTACTACTTCGTTGTAGGTTCCGCCCAGCACCTGGACAGTGTCTCCTGCGACGACATGATTGGCGGCGTATTGAATGTTGCGCCAGGCACTGGTCGTGGTCAGGCCGTCGTTGGCGTTGCTGCCCGTGGTGGATACGTAGTAAGTGGTGGCGGAGGCGAATACGGCCGGCACGAAAATGCAGAGCCCTACAACCAGCCGGGCAAGGAGGCGAACGGTAGGGGGCTTCATGGGGATTGCTCCTTTGCGGATTTTCGTTTCTGGGATCCTTACGGTCTGCTGCTTGTTTCCATTTCGTTATATTACGCCTACTTGCGTTTCATTGAGATCCACGAAATGTACACCTGCCCGCGCTTTGCCGTCAACGGAGATTTGGGGGACTCGGTCAAGAGGCTCGGAGCCAATACACGCTCAAGGCAAGCTGATTATGGAA
>CAVSVS010000017.1:0-519701 GCA_963731405.1 uncultured Acidobacteriaceae bacterium
AGGCAGGAGTTGTAAGAGATGACGGAATGTCCGCAGTCCGAGCACTGATCGCGATGTCCACCCAGCGCGGCGGTTCGGCAGCGTGTGATGGCGAGCAACACCTTTTCGTGTTGGCCGTTGATCCACTTGCGACTGCGTTCAATGAAGGACTGTCCTGCACAGCGAACGATGTCGGCCACCTCCAGAGGTGGCCGGTTCATGCGTTCTGCGTCTGCTCTCCTTCTCCGCGGATGGGGAGTGCATCCAGCGGACTGCCGGTAGCGCTGAGATGCCGCCGGGAGAGATGCAGATAGATCGTGGTTTCCTCCAGGTCGCGGTGCCCCAACAGCATCTGGATGGTTCGCAAGTCGGCACCGGCTTCGAGCAGATGAGTGGCAAAGCAGTGGCGCAGAGTGTGGGGATGGATGCGCTTGTGCTCAAGACCGGCGCGTTCGGCGGCCTGCTGACAGGCGGTCCAGAGAACCTTGGTGGAGACAGGATGACTCGCCGTATGCCATCGATTGCCGGGAAACAGCCAGTCGGTGGGCTTGCGCCGAAGCCCGCGCCAGTAGATGCGCAATGCATCGAGCAGCTTGGGACTGAGCATGACATCACGGTCCTTGCGTCCCTTACCGCCCCGGATATGAATGACCATCCGTTGGCTGTCAATATCGCTGATCTTCAGGTGCGCCACTTCTGCGCGACGTGCGCCCGTGGCATAGAGGGTCATCAACAGAATGCGCTGAAAGGGAAACTCTGCCGCGTCGATCAAACGCGCCACTTCGTCCTGGCTCAGCACCTGCGGCAAGTGCAGAACCTTCTTCGGATACGGGGTCTCGGCTACGCTCCAGCCTCGCTTCAACACCTGGACATAGAAAAAACGCAGGGCGGCTAACCGCTGCGTCACCGTGTTCGGGGCCAGCTTCCAGCGCGTGAACAACGCGGCCTGATACTGGCGAATATGCTCGGGGCCAAGCTGATCGGGCGAACGATGGAAGTGCCGACTGAAATGCTCGACCGTGTGAATGTAAGCGTGGATGGTGGACTCGGCGTAGTTGCGGCGCCGTAGTTCCTCAAGCATGATCTGACGTAGATGGGTCACAGAGACTTCCTCCTCTGCGCCACAAACTAACTCAGATCACCTCGACCGTTGGCCCCGCAACACGCGAATGCGTCCGCCGCAACGCGGCTTAGTTCAAGTCGGCTAGCGTTCAGGATATTTGCCACTTGCCGGCGAAAGGCCGCTGGCGTGGTTCACGTCCTTCAGAACTACTTGGTTGCAAATGAAATTGTGGTCTTGCTAAGGTGGGCTGAGCGCCTCCATCGTAGTGCGGACCCGTTCTCCGAACCACGACCGGGTGCGGGCACGTCGCATTGGTGATTGAGTATTCTCCATCACTAATCTACTTACGCGAGATTTCTAATGCCTCGATTCGTCGCAATCCTACTCTTCTTTGCATCGCTGATGGCTCCTGCCTGCTTTGCGCAGCAAGTCCCGCTTCCACCGGAGATTGAGAATCCTCGTGTTTTGGGCGTCAACAAGGAGCCAGCCCACGCAACGTTGTTGCCGTATACAAGCGAGGCTGAGGCGCTGAGCGGAAGTAAGTCGAGTTTCACGCAATCACTGAACGGGGTCTGGCAGTTCAGCTGGGTGAAGGAACCGTCGCAGCGTCCGGTCGACTTTTACCGTCCCGACTATCCCGCTGACAAGTGGGCGCACATTGAGGTGCCCTCTAACTGGGAACTACAGGGCTACGGCACGCCTATTTATGTCAACTTCACTTATCCGTTCAGCCGGAATGCTCCACACGTAATGAGCCAGCCCGATGAATCATGGACCTCCTACACTGAGCGGAATCCTGTGGGATCGTACCGGCGCACCTTTTCGGTACCCGCGTCCTGGAATGGGCGTGACGTCTTCGTCGTCTTCGATGGAGTCTATTCGGCGTTCTACGTATGGATCAACGGCCACCGGGTGGGCTATAGCCAGGATTCGCGTGTGCCGGCCGAATTCAACATTACGAGATACTTGAAACCTGGAAAGAACCTGATGGCAGTCGAGGTATATCGTTGGGCGGCGGGCAGCTACCTCGAGGATCAGGACACGTGGCGACTCAGCGGCATCTATCGCGACGTTACACTGGTGTCGCGGGCCCCGTTGCATGTTGAGGATTTCCATGTGCAGGCCAAACTGGACTCCCTATATCGCGATGGCCTGTTCCGGTTGAACCTCAAGCTGCGGAATGTTCAGGCTGCCGCGACCGCGACTGTGGAAACGAAACTCCTCGATCCGTCCGGACGAGAAGTTGCCAGTCCTCAAACGCGACGAATCCAGGTGGCACAGAACGGTGAAGCTGCGCTGGAGTTCGAGCAGGTGATCCCGCGGGTGAAAGCGTGGTCGGCCGAAGAACCGAACCTGTATCAGTTGCTGATCACTCTGAAAGACGCCAGAGGCAAGGTCATCGAAAGCATTCCGTGGAGTATCGGTTTTCGCACCGTTGAAATCAAGGGAGACCAGCTGCTATTCAACGGCCGCAAACTGTACCTGAGAGGAGTCGATCGCCACGAATTCGATCCTGTTCGGGGGATGGTGATGACACCGCAGCGCATGCTCCAGGATGTCCTCCTGATGAAGCGCAACAACATCAATGCGGTGCGCACAAGCCACTACCCCAATGCTCCCGCATGGTATGCGCTCTGTGACCGATACGGCATCTATGTGCTCGATGAGGCGAATAACGAGTCGCACGGATACGGTTCGGGGGAGCGGCAGCTCATTTCCGATGGCGAAGACTGGACCGAGAGCATGGTTGACCGCGGCCGCCGTATGGTCGAGCGTGACAAGAATCATGCCTCGATCTTTGCGTTTTCGCTGGGTAACGAGTCTGGTTTTGGCCGGAATCTGGACGCCGAAAGAGACTGGATCAAGACGCACTATCCTGAGTTCCCCGTCTCCTACGAGCCGGGCGGCAGCGCCGACAGTGACTTCTACGCGCCGATGTATACGACGGTTGCCCAGATTCCGGCGACCTATCGCAAATCGGGCAAAGGCCGTCCGATGTACCTGGTGGAATACGCCTACTCCCGCGGCAACGCCACCGGTGACCTGCAGGACTATTGGGACTTCTTCGAGTCGCAACCATACCTGCACGGAGGTTTCATCTGGGATTGGCAGGACAAAGCCATCCTCAAAACCGGAAGCGACGGTAAGCGGTTTTATGCCTATGGTGGTGACTTCGGCGACGTCCCCAATGACGAGGACCAGTGCGCCAACGGTATTGTGGGGCCGGACCGGGAACCTCACCCCGCGCTAGCTGAGGTGAAGAAGGTCTATCAACCGATTCGGATCGAACCCGTCGATCTGGCAAATGGCAAGATCCGCGTCAGGAACAAGCATCTGTTCCGCGATCTCTCCTTCATGAAGGGCACGTGGGAACTCGAAGAGAATGGGGCGGTTGTTCAGCGGGGGACGATCCCGTCTCTGCACACACCGCCGGGTCACGCCGAGGAAGTGGCTCTGGGCGTTGCGTACTCGCCGAAGCCGGGAGCGGAGTACTTCCTGAAGACAGAATTTGCGCTTGCTGCCGATTCGTCCTGGGCTCCAGCGGGTCATATCGTGGCGTTCGAGCAATTGGAAATGCCGAATTCCACTGTCCCCGTAACAACCCCTGACCTTGCTACCATGCCGGCGCTGCGGGTCACAGAATCGGAATCGCAGTACGCGATTTCAAATGGACGTTTCACGGCCCGGATCAGCAAAATTTCGGGACGACTGGAATCGTATGTGCTTTCTGGGAAGGAACTGCTCAGCGAAGGGCTCACGGCGAATTACTGGCGCCCGCCGACCGCCAACGACAACGGATACGGCATGTCCCGGAAGCTGGCGGTCTGGCGTGATGCGGGACCGAACTCCACGGTTAAGGCAATCGCATACAAGCAGCCGCAGGCACAATTGGTCCGGATTGAAGTACAGCTGGCCGTGCCTGCGGCCGAGTCAATCCTGGAGTATCGATACGGGGTTTACGGTGACGGTTCCATCGAGTTTGAGAGCGTCCTCGGGCCCAGGGGTGATTTGCCAGATTTGCCGCGAGTGGGTACCCAATTTCAAATTCCAGGCGAGTTCAAGAACATTGCCTGGCTCGGGCGCGGCCCAGGCGAAAACTACTGGGATCGCAAGACAGGTTCACCAGTGAGCCGCTATTCCGCAACAGTCGACGATATGTGGTTCCCCTATCTCAAGCCGCAGGAGACCGGAAACCGCACCGACGTCCGCTGGGTCACCTTCACCAACGAGCGTGGCGAGGGCTGGAAGATCACGGGCCTGCCTCAATTTGACTTCAGTGCGTGGCCGTTCCGCATGACGGAACTCGACCACTTTGCTCCCTCGGGAGTACACGGGCATCGGCACCCTTCCGAGATTGAGTTCTCCAAGGACATCACGGTCAATATCGATTACCGGCAGATGGGAGTGGGCGGGGACGACGGCTGGGGCGCACGTCCTTTGCCGAAATACAGGCTCGAGGCAACACGAGAATATCGCTACAAGTTCCGCATGGAGCCAATGAAGCGTCCTGAATAGCAAGCCATTCAATCCTGGACGTGCGCGCAACTGCTCCGCGCTGAACCGTTGTCGGCAGGGAGCGCGGACTGGCGTGCGGCAAACACAAAGGGGGCTCTCCCGCTACGGCCTTTCTTGGCAATCGTGGACGAGTGCTATCGGCTGTATCCGAACACTGTGGGGGGCGGCGCGCCGTCGGAGCCGCTGTGCAAGCAACTCAGCTTGGCCCAGATGATAGGGTTCCTAAAACCTTGACTGGAACACCCGGAGTGGCTAGCCGCGAGTCCCATAGTAGTAAGAGGTACGCGGCGCGGGGCTTAGCTCTAGGGTCCATGCTCTGGCTGCGCTCAGTTTTGCGCGCCCAGCCCCCCGTGCCATTTCCGTGCCGTTAACGAGGAATTGCACCGAACTAGCCGCGTTAGATGCCATCTGCCGCGGTCTACACCCGATAACATGCCCCTATTGCGGAACGGCGATTGTCGTCTTTTCCCCGATGAAGCGAATAACAGCCGCGAGCCGCACCTGCCCCGCATGCAAGAAGGAATTTTTTATCGAAAACGGCACCCCAAAACCAAGCTAAACCGTTCGACAAAATTTGATGCCTCATCCGTTTTCCCGACAAACAAATTTCCCGCCCTCGGCAGTTCGCTAAGGACAGACGTAGGGCTGGCTTTCAGCCTCTACCTCGGTTTCCATTCGTTCTGACAAAGAGTGAAATGGCCTGGTCTATAAAAGGGAATGTCAAGAACATTTTTCTCCCTCCGCCGGAGGCGCGAGTTTAGTTCGCGACTTCCAGCCCCTCTCACCAGAGAAGACGCGCGTCTCGGTGTCGTGCCCTGGGTTGCTCCATCTCAGCAGCGGCATCTTTCTTAGTAGCGACGACGCCAATCAGTTTCGAAACCTATCAAGCCGTGCGGTTGTACGGTGTCAACCATGGGTCTATCTGAGGCTCGAGGCCTAGTGCTTTTTCGGGTTATCCGAGGGGGCATAGGGGTTACACAGAGACTGGATGCCATAGGCATCGTGTCGTCTACAGGCCATTGTCATACTCACCCTCGAACCCGAGCGTCTCAAGAACCAACTGGCCACCACCAGAAAGATCTACCGGAGATGGAAGGGCTCTTCACCCGAGACGCTCAAGCGGCTTGTGATTTCAGTTTTTCGCCGTCGAAGCTTTCTCCCTTCTTCCACAGAGTCAGCGTAATGGCTGCGATCTTGCGCGCTAGTGTGAGCCGTGCCATAGTCGGTTTTATACCTTTGGCTAACGCAGCCTGGTAGAAGTCCTGCAACGGTCCGGGACGCACACTGGCCATGGTCTATAAAAGGGAATGTCAAGAACATTTTTCTCCCTCCGCCGGAGGCGCGAGTTTAGTTCGCGACTTCCAGCCCCTCTCACCAGAGAAGACGCGCGTCTCGGTGTCGTGCCCTGGGTTGCTCCATCTCAGCAGCGGCATCTTTCTTAGTAGCGACGACGCCAATCAGTTTCGAAACCTATCAAGCCGTGCGGTTGTACGGTGTCAACCATGGGTCTATCTGAGGCTCGAGGCCTAGTGCTTTTTCGGGTTATCCGAGGGGGCATAGGGGTTACACAGAGACTGGATGCCATAGGCATCGTGTCGTCTACAGGCCATTGTCATACTCACCCTCGAACCCGAGCGTCTCAAGAACCAACTGGCCACCACCAGAAAGATCTACCGGAGATGGAAGGGCTCTTCACCCGAGACGCTCAAGCGGCTTGTGATTTCAGTTTTTCGCCGTCGAAGCTTTCTCCCTTCTTCCACAGAGTCAGCGTAATGGCTGCGATCTTGCGCGCTAGTGTGAGCCGTGCCATAGTCGGTTTTATACCTTTGGCTAACGCAGCCTGGTAGAAGTCCTGCAACGGTCCGGGACGCACACTGGCCATGGTCTATAAAAGGGAATGTCAAGAACATTTTTCTCCCTCCGCCGGAGGCGCGAGTTTAGTTCGCGACTTCCAGCCCCTCTCACCAGAGAAGACGCGCGTCTCGGTGTCGTGCCCTGGGTTGCTCCATCTCAGCAGCGGCATCTTTCTTAGTAGCGACGACGCCAATCAGTTTCGAAACCTATCAAGCCGTGCGGTTGTACGGTGTCAACCATGGGTCTATCTGAGGCTCGAGGCCTAGTGCTTTTTCGGGTTATCCGAGGGGGCATAGGGGTTACACAGAGACTGGATGCCATAGGCATCGTGTCGTCTACAGGCCATTGTCATACTCACCCTCGAACCCGAGCGTCTCAAGAACCAACTGGCCACCACCAGAAAGATCTACCGGAGATGGAAGGGCTCTTCACCCGAGACGCTCAAGCGGCTTGTGATTTCAGTTTTTCGCCGTCGAAGCTTTCTCCCTTCTTCCACAGAGTCAGCGTAATGGCTGCGATCTTGCGCGCTAGTGTGAGCCGTGCCATAGTCGGTTTTATACCTTTGGCTAACGCAGCCTGGTAGAAGTCCTGCAACGGTCCGGGACGCACACTGGCCATGGTAGCCGCACCTTTGAACAAACCTTTTAGGTCATGGTTATGGTCTTTGTTCAGGCCCCGAATGGAAAGCAGCTTCTTCGAGCGCCGCACTTGACCTTCCACCATGCGATATTCCGCACTGATGCGGGTCTCCAAAGCCAGCCCGCTGTAAGCCCATAGTTGTCGCTTGGTTCGGAACCGATGCGGCGTCTGCATCAGGGCCACCGCCAGCGCCGATCGAATCGGGCCTAGATACGGAATCTGTCTCAGCCTCGCAGTGATGGCATGCTTGCGACTTTCCGCAAGCAATTCCCGCCGCGCCTCCTGCCGCAAGTGTTGCAACATGTCCAGTTGCTCATAGAGTCGTTCCGCTCGTCGCCGCACGCCGGCTTCGCGGATCTTGTCCAGCCACTGCGCTCGATGACGACGATAGTAGACATCTCTTCCCGCGCAGGGAATTGCCCAGCTTCGGTACACCGCCTTCAGTCGGTTCATGACCCGCGACAGATCTTTGACGATGGCCAGATAACTCCGCGACAACTCCCGCAGCATGCGCACGCCGTTCTCACCATGGTAGACCGGCTTCAGTTGGTTGCCGCGTAACAACTCTGCCAGCTTGCGCGCATCGATGTGATCATTCTTGTTCCCATCATTGAGCAGCGCGTTCTTGCGCGGATTGCACACCACCAGTTTCTCCACATGGGGATTGAGCAGATCGTACAGCCAGGCCGACCAGGTTCCTTCCTCGAAGGTCACCGACAAATTCCCGCGCAAGCCGGCAAAGAACTGAAGAATCGTAGCGGCTTCGGTCTCCAGAATGGATTCCATCACTAACTTGCCCGTGGAATCCGTCACTGCGACCACGATGGTTGCTTGATGGACGTCGAGCCCAATATACTTTTCGCTGTTCATAAGGGTGCTCCTTTTCGTAGGTGATGATTCGAACAATCACAACCTACTCCAAGAGGGGCGCCCTTTTATAATGCGGTTACGCCACTTGGGAACCGGCGCAAGCCCGGTCCGCTCTTCACCTGTCGCACCGGCCCGGTTGCCTTACGTACGAGTCAGTACTTCGACGGTGTCCGGAATTGCTCAGACACCTGATTTGCAGGGTTGGTAACGTGATCCCATGGCAAATCTCCTCGTTCGTTTGCTCGTCGTAAGTGTGGCGGTCAGCATCACTGGCTTTGCCCAGGATTCTGCGTCCTGGCATGATCCGTCGCCACATAAAGTGCAATTTGTAACGGTGGAGGAGGGCGTCCGACTGGAGGTGCTCGATTGGGAAGGAACCGGTCGGCCGATTGTACTGCTGGCGGGACGTGGATTCACCGCGCACGTTTTCGACGGCTTCGCCGAGAAATTAACCGACTCGTATCACGTGTACGGAATCACACGACGCGGCTTCGGAGCTTCTAGCCGTCCCCCATCCGATTACAAAGAGGAGCGCCTAACCGACGATGACTTGCAAGTTTTCGATGCGCTCAAGCTCGTTGCGCCGGTTGTAGTTGGCCACTCCGTCGCGGGGAATGAGTTGTCGCAACTGGGCATTCACCATTCTGACCGGATCGGGGGACTCGTCTACCTGGATGCCCTAAATGACTCAACGGATGACTACACCGATTACGACGCGCTCTGTAGTAGGTTGCCGGAAGTTATGCAAAAGGGACCGGAACCTTCCCCCGCTGACTTGAAATTGTTTCCAGCCTATCGAGATTGGCGTAAGCAGACCCAAGGAATTGGGATTCCTGAATCCGAATTGCGTAATGATTTTGTGGAGAATCCCGACGGAAGCGTCGGTAGCCGCAAAACCCCGGAGTTCGTTTTTGACGCAATGGGGGGCCTCAAGCACGATTATTCGCAGATTCGGGTTCCGGTACTTGCGTTTGTCGTCTATGACACGCCTGACGGGACTCCCGAGGACCAGGTACGAAAATATCAAGTAACGGATGCAGCAGAACGCACCATCGTTGAAGCGGTGTACGGCCAATACATTGGCATGGCCAGAATACGGATAGATAGGATCAATCGCGCCGCAGGTGGTGCCCGTGTGGTCGAGCTATGGGGTGCAGACCATTTCGTATTCCTCTCGAATGAAGCGGATGTGCTGCGCGAGATGCGGGCTTTCTTGGCAACTTTTCCTTCATAGCAAGTACACCCAGTCCTTGAACTTGAACCTGCTGACCTTGAGTGTTGAAACATCCCGATATCACTCAATGACCAGCGGTCAAAACGTGTAATGGTTTCGTAAACCGACCAGATGATATTTCTGCTTTCCCTAAAGCGGGAATCCCAATCGGGTGTTTAGTTTGAAATCAGCCTCAAGACGCGCTGCATTGCCCTGTGCTGTTCACTCCCTATCTCGACGGTCCACCGGTCTTTGTGTTTGTGCCAGTCGAAGTTTTCATCGCGCAGAACTTCGCAGAATAATCTTGGGTTTATTTTTGCTTTTCGGGCCATCTCGATTGCCGTTATCTTAGCCATTTTCCAAATTGCTGCCGGAACGTTCTTAATTTGTTTCGGTTTTTCCAAGGCACGACTAGGGTGTTCTCCAGCTGAACAGGGAGCGGCTCAGCGGCCTCCTAATAATCTCGGAAACGTAGCAGTCTTCATGGACCACTTGCCCATTCTTATCGGTCTTGCTGGTTTCAGAATCAACTCGCTTCCCGCAGGTTGCGCAGATGAGTACTAAGAAAGGGCCAGGGCCTGTCATAAATCTCCAATGGGAGACACCGGAGCGGGGCATATGAACCCCCTCGCACTCCGGCGCCCCCTCTGTTGGGACCGAGTACAGCCGGATCAGTCGCCGCGGAGCTTAGTGCTAGGGGAGCCGCTAGCGACTCGCGGAAGTGTGGCAGAGGCTCTTAGGAAGTGTCGGCTCGCTACCGTACCCAGAGTGATTAATATTTTCCAATGGCTCGAATCGCCAACGACAGCCAAACTGTCACGCGGAACTTCGATGTCTCACCCGGCCCTCGACCTTGATCCGAGGCAAAAGAAAAACGCCCCAGACTCAAAGAGTCAAGGGGCGTCAGTCTGAGCAGCCCTCCCCCGAGGCCCACTCAATTTGCAGAGGTAGGCTACTTTATGTACAAGAAACGTAACCTGTCAATTCTTACAGGTAACTAGCAAGTAAACGGGCGCGTGCCGAATCGTTGACGAAATATCGCCATAGCACTCAAAATGTCCCGAGCAGGGATTTTGAGTGTCAGGGGCTGTACTCAGCAGTCAGGAAAACGCACCGAACTATCGACGGGAGTCAGGCGGCTTTGATCTCTTGCTCGACGCTACCGACAGTCAACTCCGAAGGAGTCGACCGAATCGTGTTCTGAATGCAAATGATGGCCTCATCAATTCGCGCTTGAGCATTAGGATCAAACAATTCCGGGTTTGCGGAAACTGTGTCCCGCATGCGCCGCAAAACCGCTAACACATATTCTGCTTCATCCATGGTCCGTTCCATGATGCGAGTATGGGGAAAGCTCCTTTGGGGGCGCAGTGACTGACATCATTTCCAGCCGAGAGGGCGCAAGAACGCTCTATGAGACCCTTTGCTGGGAGTAAAGGATATCTTTGTCGATCGAGATTAGTCCGTTCTTGACGGCGAACAAGACGAAACCTGCATTACTCTTCAGATTGAACTCTGTCATGATCCGGTGCTTGTGAAATTCGACCGTTTTTCACGGTCGGACGGGGCAGGTGAGGCCAGCACGCGGAAGACGCGAGGGCTTATACGCCCGGTAATCCCTCGGATCGTGCCTCCTTTTCCAGCCGCATCGCGTCCTTCGAACACGACGATCACATGCAGTCCCTTGTATTTGACCCAATCCTGCAGTTTGCAGCTCGACTTGAAGACGACGGAGCTCCTTTAAGCATTGCTTCTTACTGAGCCCCTCGATGTCTGGCAAGGTCAACAGCGGCCTAACTACCGATCATGCTCAGTTGCAGGTTGCCATCATGAAGTTGCAGGTCCAGAATGTTTACCGCACGACCGGCAGCGAATGCCCGCCGATGGATTACTACCAAGCCGACCTGATTCAAAACAAGCACAACAGCAATGCGCTCGAGGCTGCGATTCAAGAGGTGATGACCTGCTCGCCGGGTATTCCTCTGCGACAGATCGCCGAGAGGCTTGCCGAAGCCGCCGCCACGCAGGCCTTGCTGGTTGGCGACCAGGATGTTCAGGTAAGTTTCGCGGCAATCAAGGAATATTTGCGCAGAATGTCGGCCCTGCCAGGCCAGCGCACTTTGATTCTGGTGTCACCCGGCTTCCTAACTCTCACGAACAAAGCCCTTTCCGACGAATCGGAGATCATGGATACCGCAGCCGAGTCCAATGTCACCATCAGCGCTCTGGATGCCCGCGGCCTATATGTCAGCGAAGTAGGGGCCAACGAACGAGGTGGCTATTCGCCTTTCTCAACGCGCCTGAAGTCTGAAAATCGGCGAAATTCCATGTCACTCAATGAAAATGTCATGGCTGAACTGGCCGACGCCACTGGAGGAACGTACTTCCACAACAGTAACGACCTGGAAGGCGGGTTCAAACGCCTGTCGGAAGCGCCAGAATACCTCTACCTATTAGCATTTTCGATCGGAGACGTGAAACATGATGGAAGTTACCATCGCTTGAAAGTGAAGGTAGATCGGGAGGGATTGACCGTGCAATCACGTCGCGGCTACTTCGTCCCGAAGGCTTCGAAGAAGAAGAAATAGAACACCGAAGGTTACACGCGTCACAAGCAACAGTCCGAGGGCTCGCGGCTCCATCTTGGGGAACAGGTAGCAAGGTGACGAAGCATGTGTTCCGACCAGGGTGGGTGGCCAATCGTTATGAGCTGACGGGCCAAGGATGAAAAACGTCCTTAGAAATTTTCCGAGTAGGCCACGATCTGGGGGCAACGGTACCAAGCGTGTTTCCCAGTACTAATCCGACGGACGAACGATAACCTGCGGTTTGCTCGTTATCCAGGAGCTCCCAGTAAAGAAACTGACTTGCGTGCTGTTCGCTTTTGGACAGTGATTCTCGACTCCGAACAAGAACAGCATTCGAACGAATCGCCGAACCAGGCGTATCTGTTTTTGAATGATCTGGTTATATCCAGACCCGACTGGCCTAGAACGTGCATAGTCTAGAGTACGCTATGGTCTGCGTGGAGGCCCGACATGGGAGCTTTGTTTCAGGACCTGCGGTATGCGCTGCGCCAGTTGCATAGGACACCGGCATTCACGATTACGGTGCTGTTGACCCTGGCGCTGGGCATCGGTGCGAATGCCGCAATCTTTACGCTGGTGAATTCGGTGTTGTTGAAGAATCTGCCTGTCACCGATCCCAAGATGCTGGTGCGGCTGGGCGACAACAGCGATTGCTGCGTGAATTCCGGAACAAAGGACAGCGGCGATTATGGGTTGTTCTCTACCGATACATATGAGCAACTGAAGAAGAACGCGCCAGAGTTCGAAGAGTTGGCCGCGATGGAGGCGGGCTTTGCGTATCGTCCGATCACTGCGCGGCGTGACGGAACTCAGTCGCAACCGCGGTCGGTGATGGGTGAATTTGTCTCCGGCAATTACTTCCGCACCTTTGGATTGCAGCCGCGGGCCGGACGTTTGTCGATGGATGCGGATGATATCTCCGGCGCTCCCATGACGGCGGTGATGAGCTATGAGGCGTGGCAGCGTGATTTTGCCGGCGATGCTTCGATCATAGGCAGCACTTTCTGGATAAATACAAAAGCGGTGACGGTGGTGGGAATCGCGCCAGAAGGTTTCTATGGTGACCGGTTGTCGAGTACGCCTCCGGATTTCTACCTGCCGACCGAGACAATGCTGGTGCTGACGAATTCTCCCTATGTCCACGATCCTGAGGCTAATTGGCTCTACATCGTTGGGCGGGTGAAGCCGGGCGTGGCGATGGTACCTCTTCAGGAAAAGCTAAGTGCGATGTTGCGGCAGACATTTGCATCGAACAAGAATTTTTCAGGGGATCATGGAAACTTATTGCTGGGAAAGGTCCATGTAGTACTGACGCCAGGTGGCGCGGGTATTCAAGCCTTGCAGGAGCAGTATTCGTCTCACCTGCATATGTTGATGTGGGTCGCCGCCCTTGTGTTGTTGATTGCCTGCGCTAACATTGCGAACCTGTTGCTGGTGCGCGGGATGGGTCGCCGCTCGGAGATGTCCGTGCGCATGGCACTGGGAGCAATGCGCGGAAGGATTGTCCGTCAATTGCTCACAGAAAGTGTGGTTCTGTCCGTAATGGGCGGTATTGCCGGACTGGCGGTGGCATATGCGGGGACGCGAATGCTGCTAATGCTGGCATTTCCCGGTGAGCAAAATGTTCCCATCCATGCGAGTCCATCTCTGGCAGTTATGGGGTTTGCATGTGGACTATCGTTACTGACCGGCGCTCTGTGCGGTGTAGCGCCGGCGTGGATCACAGCTCAGGGGAAGCCGGCAGACGCTTTACGCAGCAGTGCGCGAACCACTGCGACGGGGACTTCCCTGCTTCAGCGCGGACTGGTGGTGCTCCAGGCTGCATTGTCGTTGGTGCTGCTGGTGATCGCCGGATTGTTTTCGCAGAGCCTGAACAAACTTCAGAGCACGGATCTAAAACTCGACACGACCAATCGGTATATCGTGCATATCAATCCGCAGGCGGCCGGTTATACACAAACACAGTTAGAGGCGTTGTACCGCACCATGGAAGAACGATTTCATGCACTGCCCGGAGTAATGAAAGTAGGCATTGCCACCTACACCGCGATGGAAGACAACAACTGGAGCGACAACGTTCAAATCCAGGGAGAGCCGGACTTGAATCATCTTGCCTCATTTGTGAAGGCCAATGCGGAGTACTTCGATTCAGTAGGAACGCATGTGGTGCTGGGACGCGGAATCACTCCCCAGGACACATCGGCAGCCTTGCCGGTTGCAGTGGTGAATCAAGCGTTCGTAAAAACATTCCTGCAAAACCGCAATCCGCTCGGACACCGCATTGGCTTGTCCGGAACTTCATCTGGAGATTACGAAATCGTCGGGGTGGTCGAAGATACCGCCTACGAAACCGTGCGCTGGAAAAACCACGAAATGTATTTCATTCCCATGATGCAGCGCCCCGTGAATACCAAAGAGCCTATCGAGAACGATGTGTCTCTGTATGCAGGAGCAATGGTGGTGCAGACGGAGCGTCCAATGAACAATATGGAGACGCTGGCGGGGAGAACGCTGGCAAGCATCAATCCCAACCTGGCGGTAGTGAAATTCCAAACGTTCGACCAGCAGGTTTCCGACCGCTTTACTGAGGAGCGGATGATTGCCCGGATGACAATTTTATTCGGCGCATTAGCGCTGTTACTGGCGACGATTGGACTCTACGGCGTGACCGCCTACACAGTGGTGCGCCGCACATCGGAGATTGGCATAAGAATGGCGCTCGGAGCCGAGCGTCGCGGTGTGATTGCCATGATGATGCGCGGGGCGATTGTTCAAACCGCGTTGGGTCTGACGATTGGAATTCCTGTCGCACTGCTCTGCGTAAGATTTGTGAAGGCGCAGTTGTATGAGATCACCAGCGCGGATGCCGGTGTAATGACGGGCGCGATTGTCGCGCTGGCAGTGGCTGCGTGCGTTGCCGGGATCATCCCTGCGCGGCGCGCGGCATCCATTGACCCTATGCAATCTCTGAGGACAGAGTAGGCGAAAACTTTCGGGTGGTCGGCTTTACTGGCCAATCGTGATGCCCGCGCGGCCGTAACTCAAGCAGATGGAAAGATTTAAGGGCGTGTGCACAGATTGGACCAGTAAAGCCGAAAATTACCGGCCAAACTGTTTGATTATTAAGGAGCTTACGCTGAAATAAGGTCCAAACAGATTCGGACCGGTAATTTTTAGCAAACCGGAAGTTGCCCACATGGCACCGAGCATATCAACGTAACTTGGCATAGCAGCAGTGATGCTACGGGAAGTCCCGCATAACAGAGAACAACAATTTAGCAAACGAGCCCGGAGTTCAGGACAAATGGGCGGAACGTCGGATGCAACGGAACAAAGTGTCACTGATACCACTGATACCGTTTTCTGCGGAACTCCAGCGAATAGGAGAAACTATAGAAACTGTAGCGGAAGATAGGAACTGCTTGTAAGCATCTAAAACACAAGGTATTATCGCGGAAGTGTAGGATTCATCAGCACTTGCTGGAAATGGCGGTATTAGAATCCCACTCTCTCCGCCAGTTCTTTGTTTTTCACTTACAAACTGGTGAGGCTCGTACTGATTCGAGGCTGAATCGGAACGCTATCGACAGTGGTTAAGCTGCGCTAGGTAGTCAATTTCACCAAACGCTACAAAGAACGCGAAAGTTCCGATTTTCTGGGAAGTTAGTGAAAGTTCAAGCATGTCGGGCAAACGGGGGTACGGGCGGTAAAGGTTCCGAACGATAGTTCCCCCGACAATGACGAGTCTGTTTCGATGAAAAACCCGTGAGTTGAGTCGATCAGATAGAACGTCGCCGCGAGTGTGCTGGGTGTCGTACCGGGACTGGGGAAGAATGTGTTCGTTAACGTGCCCGTTGAGCGGCCAGTTGGATCGATCGCACCGTACGTACCGGTAAGCGCGGTGTTGGGTTGAGGCGAAAAGCTCAAGTTGGTGTCTACCACGCCTGACAACGTGTTGGCAGTTCCATCTACGCTGATTTGCCCGGTTCCGTCATTCTCGAGTCCGCTTGTACTTTGGGTAAAGCTTAATCCAAAACTTCCGTTAAAGGTGAACGGCGCTGGGGCTTGAGTATAGGCCATTCCCACTCCGATTGAACCGATGCTTACATCGGAGTCGAGCACCAGCGGGGGATTGCCGTTGCCGATGAGATAGAAAATTAATTCCGGGCCGGGCCCGTTCGTAGCGAAATTGAGAGAGGAATCCACGCGGCCGGTTCCAGCGGAATCCAAAATATATGTACCGCTAAATGAGTCACTGATTTCGAAAACAAGGCCGTTCAGTTCCTCGTCGTTATATCCGGTTAGATTGCCGTTGGTGTCGGCAGTAAATTGTCCGACCGAAGCGAGTGAGGTAGGAAGTCCGCTAAAGTCCTGGCCAAGAATTTCGAATACATAGTTTCCGGCAAATGACTGGTTGGTGGTGAATGTACCGGTGTTGGCGCCTTGGCCAATGGCAACGCCAGCCGTGGACCCGATCCCCGTGCCGGCGCCATCATTGTCGCTCTCGATGAGCTTGATGTGCTGCGCGTCGACGATGTAGCCGGTAAATTGGATTGGAGCTGAGGCAAACGATGTCGTCAAATTCAGTTTCAGAGATCCGAATGAGTCGGGTGTCGTCAGGGTGCCGGTTAGAGTCGCACCCGGGGATAAAAGTCCTCCAAGATTTTGATCCGCCACGCTGCCCGCTCCTGAGATTGTGTTCGGCGAATCGATCTTAAAAACTCCGCCCATCACCATGGGCTGCAGAGAAATGTCAGTGCCTCGCACAGCAAAGGCATAGCCGGCGTTTGGCGCAGTGGTACTGGTTTGCAGGTCAAGAGTTCCTGAAGATGTTTCGAAACTGGGCTGGAGATTCGGATCATCCAGAGTCGTAATGAAGGCTTGAGAGCTGGAGATCATCACGAGACTCAGATTTTCGACGCCCAGTTGGCCGATGTTCGGGTTCGCGGTATTAAGGGTGAGCGTTCCGCGACCATCCGGACTTATGTAATACGATCCTCCGGTGATGGGATCAGAGACCGTGAGTAAGTAATCGCTGTGGGTTTGTTCTCCCGATGTGATTCGACCATTTCCGTCGAGCACAATCGCACCGGCCAACTGAAAAGGCCCGTTCGCGTCACTCCCTTGCGTCTCGAAAACATAGGTGCCTTTGAGATTGCCGGCAAATCCGGTCACGGTAATGGAAGTAACGATGTTGGTATTGTGGTCCGCGGTGGCGAACGCCTCGATGGTGAAGGTCTGGCTATTCCCAGAAATCACGGGAGGTGGCGCGTAAGTTGCGGCGGCACCACTGGCGGTGTGCAGCGGAGAAAGCGTTCCGCAATTAGAACCTGTCTGACAGAGTAACGACCAGTCGACTCCCGCGCTGCTGGAATCATCGTTGACGACTGCCGTGATCGTTGTAGCAGCGTTGAGAGAAATTGTTTGCACTGGAAGAGGTTGAAAGGCTATGGAAACATTCGTTGAAGCCGGCGGGGGTGGATTTTGTACGTTCGTCGTGCTCCCCCCGCACCCCGTGAGGACCGCACCGAGAACCGCGGCAAAGATCGTCAGAATCTGACTTCGAGTGAGCAATCCGAGCCTCCTCAGCTTCGGCAGTTACATCCCTGTGCCACGCAAGTGCACAGTCTGAGTTTGTCCAAACTTGTAAGTAATGGTGATCGTTCCTGGATCAAACCCCACGATTACTGGCTGAAACGTGACCGTGAGAGTGCAACTGGCTCCCGGCGCGAGGCTTGATCCGCAATCATCGGTCTCTGTGTAGTCGCCCTTTACGATGTTTCCGGTGAAGTTAACTGTTGCGGCCTTCGGTTCGTTCGGGTCGTTGAAAAGAGTTATCGTGAGCGGCGCACTGCTGAATCCCTTGGCCTGGAAACCGAAATCTAAACCCGCCCCCGGCGACATTCTCAATGGGCTTGGCAAGTTCGCCGTCAATTCCACGGGAAAACGGCCGGCATCGATTTCACAGTTGGAGGTCGTGTCGAGGTGCACTGCAGCGTGTTTAACTCAAGAAAATAGTCGAGAGGCGGAGTCAATGGAGTGCTGGGCTGCGGTGCAAAAGCGACCGCCAGCGTGCAAGAGGCTGAAGGCGCGAGTAGGGTCCCTGAGCAATTATCAGCGGAGATCTGAAAATTCGGCAGCTTACTTGTGAGATCGCTATCACAACTGTAGTTGATGGTCGATCCGTTGGGGGTAATCGCGGCAGTGTCGACCTGCAAACCGCCAACTTCGCCTGTCGTAAGTGGCCGCGGAAGTGTAAGCACTCCGACCGACGGATTCACACAAGGGCTGTTTAACGAAGGCAGAATCTGCACGGGAGTCGTACTCTGATTCGTAAAAGACAGGGTCTGAGGCACGCTGGTTTCGTTCAGGGCTTCGGATCCGAAATCAAGTTCGGGAGTAGACGGCACGAGCGCGCTCAAACCTAGACCGCTGATCGGCACGGCAAATGCCGTGTTGCTATCCGCACTGGTCGGGCTGTTGACAGTCAAGGTCGCAGCCAGGGGAAAAGGACAAGCGGCGGGCGGCTCTCCACCAAGCGCAGTCGAGGGCAACCAAGGACAACTTTGTTGAGGCGAAAACGAAATGGTGATCGTGCAGCTCTGTTGCGAAGCGAGCGCGAACGGCGACCCCGCCGAGCTGGCGCAATTGTCCTGCGATGTGAAGTTCGGCACGCCGTTGAAGTCGCTGGGCCCAAACAGGCTGGTTGCTCCCGATTGAGGATTAAACGAGAGCGATAGGCCGGAGAGGGTAGCGTTTGAAGGATCGGTGTTCGTAAGCGTGATCGTCTGCGTCGTCGGGGCGGACCCCACCGCCTGCATGGGAAAGACGATGGACGCGGGCGACAATAGGATCGGTTGCGCACAGCTGGTCGAATTGCCTAATGCAATGCAAACATTTCCAATATCTCCCGCGAGTGTTCCACCAGGGCAAGATTTTGTGGAGATTCCATAAGCGTTTGCGCCGTGAAGGATCGCGCCACCTCCGCCCGCAGCACTCTCGAAGACGACCGGCGCGGGATTGGATAGACCGGGCGCAGCGCCAATCTGGCCGACGTTCAATCCGTTGGTTGCGATGATCTGCAAAATGACAGAACTGCCGCTGATCTGCCCATTGACCGAAGCGGTCGTCAGGCAAGGATAGCCAGCAAAGTTCAACGTGCCCGTGACGGTCGCATTACTGGCTCCGATGTTGTCACCCTGGGTGAGGGTTCCAGTCACCGGGAAATCCTGATTCCGCAGGGCGGGATTCAGAGAGCTGTGAAAGCTGCCTTGAATCGCGCCCGTCAGCGATGGCACCGATATTGCAGTCCACCGCAGCCCAGTTTGAGCCGTTCCGCATCCATTGCCATCGGTCGATGCATAGGTGCCTGCCATGGTCGTGCCACCGGCACTCAGTGTCCCCGATAGCGTAAAGGTCTGTACGCCTGCCACAACAGTGAGGGTCACATTCTGGCCGTCGATTGTTCCGGTGACCGGAGCCGACCCGCTGCTGCAAAGCGTCGAGGACCCTCCTTGCTGTTGCGGCGGCAACGAGACTGAATACGTCACTCCCCCCGTCACACTGCCTTTACTCTGCAACAAGAATCCGCCCTGCATGCCTCCTTGAAAGGAATTGTCCGAGGGCGCGGTCATGGTGAACTGCCAATTTCCCGCAAGAGTCCCAGTACTCTGTGACTGACTTACATTGCTACCGCCACATGCCGAAAGGACAATCAGACCTGCAAGCGCAAACGGTAAGAAAGGCTTCGCGCCCCCTACGCGACGGAACCCTCCAGACGATCGATGATTTGCCCGGCCGCGAATTGTGCGACCGGGCCCGTTACTAGTCTTAGATTTCTGCATGATGTCCATAAGCCTCAGAACGCCCATTTGAGTCCGACCTGTACGGTTCGCGGTCGATGTGCGTTGAGTGGATGTAAGAAGGAGGCGCCGGTCACGCAGTCGGCTCCTCCGCCTCCTTGAAAGCCGGCAGAGTAGACAGGACCTGCATAGCAACTGACGATGTTGTTCCCACTGCTGCCGGGATTATCGGGATCGTAGACGCGAAACTCAGTGTGATTGAAGATGTTGAAAAAGTCCGCGTGAAAATCGAGCTGACTAAATTCGGTGAGTTTGAAGTGCTTGATCAGGCTCATGTCAAAATTCAAGCGACCCGGATTGTTCAGGAAATTTCGGCCAGCATCGCCAAAGGTCAGTCCCCTGGGCGCTACAAATTGCGCGGGATTCCCCTTGAGCGGGCCAAAGCTTTGAGCATTGTTCGCAGGCTGGGGCAGCCCGTATGTCACATCGGGGTAGGAGGCCGCGATACCGAGGCCGCTGGAGACACCTGCGTTATCCGTGAGAGAGATGCCGGTATTTCCCGCACTGTTGATCACGGTGTAAGGCGTTCCCGATTGATAGAGGGTGACGCCTGAAATCTCCCATCCGCCGAAGAGTTGGTTCATGAACGGGGAACAGCAGTTTGGAGTGGGTTCGATGACGGCATCGCGAAACCAGCGCGCGATGTTCGGGACCTGGTAGATGTAGTTGAAATTGACAAGATGACGTTCATCGAAATTCGAGTTCGCGCGGTTCTCACGCAGGTCGTAAGAGTCAACCAGCACCGGGTCACTTCGATCCGACGCATCGTCGATGGAGTGGCTGTAGGTATACGACAGCCCGAAAATGATCGGACCGCGGCCCCGTCGCAGGCTCGCCTGAAATGCGTGGTAGGAAGAATTGGCTACATTCTGCAGCGATAGCACCCTACCCAGGCCCTGATAGGGACGAGGAAGCGAATTGACGTTCGGAATGTATGGAGAAGTGCAGGCGGCCTGCATATGTACGTACGCAGGATTCTCCGGCGTGACAATCGTTCCATTCTGCAGGAGGAATGGGATGGAGCCGTCGCCCGGATGTCCTCCCCCAGCCAAGGGCGACACTGTGCAATCTGCCAAGGTCAACGGCTCGTTTGGGCCAAATGGATTTTCGCTGGCGGGAAGCGGTTGCAATTGGTTCAGCTGTCGTTCGATGGTGAGGTGCGTTCCCCTGCTGCCGACGTACGAAAGGTTTATTACCACATCGCGAGGTAATTCGCGCTGGACGCCGAAACTCCACTGTTGCGCGTAGGGCCAGATTGCCTTCGTCGGGATACCGGTGACGTCAAGCGGATAGACCGAGCCCGCCAGAGGCGCGGGATGCGCGGGATTCAACGTGCATGCTGTATTGGAAGGATCGAAGTTCGTGCCATACCCAAGATTGCCAATGCACGGGTAACTGAGTGGAAGAGGTTGCGTCATACTCAGCACAAGCGGAGAACTGGCTTCCAGCGAGCCAGTGTTGGCTTCATTCCCCGTGCCGTGCTCGAAGAAGATACCGTAACCACCGCGAACCGAGGTCTTGCCGTCACCGAACGGATCCCAGGCAAAGCCAACTCGTGGAGCAGGATTAAACAAATGTCCCGTCATGCAGCCGGACGGAGTGCCGTTCGCGCCGCACTGCACTAGGCCAAGATCGCTCACCACTGAAGGATCCAGTTGAAACGTGCTGGGATCGAATGGCACGGCTGCCGAGCCTGCGTTATTGTCAAGAAGCACACCGCTGAACGGGTCGACTGCAAAGCGGCTCGGATTGAATTTGGCAGCCTCCCAGTTCCATGCGTTCTTGTATTTCTCGCGATATGTGCCGAAGAGACTCACTCTCAAGCCCAAATTCAGCGTCAGGCGGCTGTTCACTTTCCAATCGTCTTGAAAATACGGCTCAGCGATCTGATAGGTCTGGTAATAGCGGCGCTGCGCAGAGTCTTGGGTGAAGCTCTGGATGTAGCCGGAAGTGACTCCGTTGAACACCGATTGCGTTAGAAAGTCGACGAAGACGTTGCCGGTGCTGTGGGCCAAATTGCTAAACGTCAACAGCCCTTGCAGGTCGCCAGAAGCGGCCCCAATTGCATTGTTGGTCTGATTGCGCTGTGCCAACACGTATTGCCCGCCGAACTGCAGCGTATGTCTGCCCACCGATTTTGAGACGTCATCTCGCAATGCATAGGTCGGATTCGTGTGACTCCACGGCATGTACGAGGGGTCGGCCGCGAACCCTCTGCCGCCGTACTCTGCATTCGTGCCCAGGAATTCAACGCCGGGCATCTTGCCCCCGAACCCATTGTTAAACAGATATCCCATCCCGCACTGGGGGATACCACTCGACGGGTCCAGGCTTAGGGCAGGATTGCATTGTCCGGGCGCCGTTGGGTCGGTCACCAATGGTTGATTCAGCGTCGGATTGCGCTGGAACTGCGCATTGCCCGGTCCGTTCTGGTCGACCAAGGTAATACTCGAGTTGGCATAGCTCGCAACAAAACTGTTGAGCAATGTGGGCGAGATTGTAAAACTCAGATTCGCGACCAGGCTTGTGCCCGGACCGGTGAACCTGTTCTGCACGGTCGGGAAGGTGTTCCGCACAATGCCCCACTGCGGTGTCAGAACCGACGTATCCCAAGCGTCGTGTACGTAGCGAAACGATGCTCTCAACTTTTGGGTGATTGTCTGGTCAATGCGAAACAACTCTTCCCGCCAATAGGTGGACGGAGAAATCGCGGCGTTGTAACAGTGGTTGGGGTCGGTAGGGTCCAGGTTGGTGACGATGAAATTGCAGCCCGTCGGAGAATTGGCCACCGGGATCAGATTCGATTCCAAAATGGCTAAGGCACTCTTGTCGACGCCGATGTTGGCGGCAGTTCCGCCGGCTTGCTGACCGAGCAGATTGTAGATCGGCTGCAGATGACCGGGACTGCCGCTGATGGAGGGACAATCGGGATATTGTTGACGACTGAAACCAAAGGAATCGGCAGTTCCGCTCAAGGGGCAAACATCACTGAAATCGAAAACCTGGGAAACCAGACCAGCAGAGTTGGGAGCGCTCAGGTTCTTCTCGATTCCCTGCGGCGTCATAACCAGACCACGCTCTTTCAGCGAAGGGACTGCCTGGTTGTAGTCCGTAGGAGTTTTCTCCATGCGGACTTCTTCCGAGAAGAAGAAAAACGTCTTATCCCTTTTGGTGTTGTAAACCTTCGGGATCGTCAGCGGGCCGCCGATAGTGCCACCGAAATCTTGCCGCCGGTAGAGTGGAACTCGCCCTGGGGGATCGAAATAATTGCGCGCGTTGAACACCTCGTTGCGAGTGAAATCATAGAGGTTTCCGTGAAGCTGACCGGTTCCAGACTTCGTGGTGACTTGTACCGTGCCTGACGCGGTGCGGCCGAACTGGGCGCCATAGTTGGACGTGAGGACTTTGACTTCCTGAATCGCATCGAGGCTTGGATAGACCATCAATGTGCTCGACGCGCCATTGAGACCTGTGTTCAGCACATCTCCGCCATCAACTTCGAATGTGTTGTATTCGACCCTGCCACCGTTCACGCTGTACTTCACGCTGCCAACGACTCCGACTTTGGCTTCGTCCTGTCCGGTCTGGTTGCTCACGCCGGGAGCGAGGGCGATCAACTGCGTGAAGTTGCGTCCGTTCAGCCCAATACTGACGACTTCTTTTTGGGTGATGGTGCCCGAGACCGTAGCGGACTCCGTTTCGACTTTTCCTAGGCCACCGGACTCCACGTTGATTTCACTTTTGGCGGTTGCCGGCTCCAAGGCTACGTCCAGGCTCAAATCGAGGCCGGAGGTAACCGTGATGTTATCCATAACTTTGAGCGCGAAGTTAGGTGCAGTAACCGACAAGCTGTAAGTCCCCGCATCGAGATCGGTGAAGGCGTAAGAGCCCTTGTCATCGGTCTGGATTTCTTTCTTTGCTCCAACGCCGTTGCTCAAGACTACGGATGCAGCGGTTACTACGGCTCCGGTGGTGTCTGTCACCGTTCCGCGCACGACAGCCTTGCCATTAACTTTCTGCTGCGTTTCTTGAGTCGCGGCAAGACTCGGCAGCAGCAGTGCTAGCGCAACGAGAGTCATGCGAAGCACACCGTGCAGCGAGACAGATCTCACGAATATCTCTCCGTTGAATGAATGTTTGGAAAGGCTGGGAATCGAACGCGGATATTACAGGAGCGATCCGTATTCGAAGATGAATGGAAGATGAAATGTTTATGAATGGATTGTTACCGCGAGGTTCCAATCCGCGCGACACGCGCAGTAACGAAACATTCACAAACTCTTCATCATGGTGTAACGGATGAACGGGTATGCTCCCGCCTGACTTCGAAGCACAAGTTTTCTGGGGCGGTCGAATCAAAAGTCGAATTAATCGGAACGCTGAAGAGCCTTTCTTTCGGTGAAGGCGGTAGCTCGCAAACTCAAATTCACGGCGTGTGGCGTTTTTTTGTCCGCTGCATGCGCTCCCTAAGGTGTCAGTGCAACCTCAGTCGAACTGAGAAAAGGAATGCCAATGACGCAGGTGAAATCAGCATTCGCGGCGCTGTTGCTGGCTGCAATGGTGGGCGTGGTGCCTCAGGCACGCGCAGCTACAACCCTAAAAGTAGTGATCGCGGGTTCTTCCGCGATGTGGCAATCAATGGCCCTCGCCGCTTATAAGAGCGGAGCGTGTGTTTCGGGTGGCACGGCCCCGTGCTTCCACTACACTGCAGCCAATTTTAACCTCGTGGACGGTCGGCCGACGGTCAAAGGTGGTGCGGCCGCAGTTGACGTCGGAAACGTTTGGATCGTCTGGGACAGTAATGCCACCGCCACCAATGTTTGGGCGTACATCAGAGTGGATTCCGTTGTTGGAGACCGCTGCTACTTTGCACAACCTCATTGCGTCGTGAGCATCCCAACCTTTCCGGCTCCCGGAAATCTGATCACCTCCACCGTTTGGGGTGATAGCTCGTCGGATTCGGTACCGCCAGCAGAAGTGAGCGCTCTGTTCACCAGTGGTTCCACGCTGGTAAGCGCGGCCGCCACTGACATTCGTCCGGAAGATGGACTGTTTGCTCAATGCCGCTCCAATTCAAAACTTGGTGGGGGAATCGACGGGCTGAAGGGACTCGGCTACGGAATCAACAACTCAGGTGTCTGCCCTCCGTTCGGGGCGGCCCTTGCGAACCTGGAAGGTTCCGATCTTCTGAGTGCTTACCCGGGCAGCACATCCACGGCTCACAATTTAGCTTTTAACATCACCGGTAAAGATCCCTTCACGGGGACAGTTGTCCCTGTACCTAGCACGGTGGCAGTTGGAGCTGCTCCAATCATTTTCATTACCCAGCGCACCGGCGCACTGTCAACCGTTACCGATGCAACTGAAGCCCAGCTACAAGCGGTGTTTGGGGGAGACAATTGCAATGCCAGCGCATTCGGCGCAGCGTCTTCGAACATTCAAGTCTATTTACGCGAGCCTCTCTCTGGAACCATGAATACCACCGAATACACAGTCTTCCGCTACCCTGCGTTTAACGGCATTAGCCAGGAGAAGGGTGTAGCTGCAGCAAATCCGCTCGCCAAAGCTTGTACCGCAGGCGGCAAGCGGTATCGTTCCATCGGCACCGGCGAGGAGGTGAAATTCGTTCTCAATTCGACCGCGAACTTCGGCACAGACGGCATCGGGTATACATTCTTCAGCTACGGGAATGTCAGCTCAATCGCCAACAGCGCGAGCTATGGATACCTCACGCTGAACGGAGTTGACGGGATCTTCCACAAGTATGGAACGAAGATTGATCCTGGTCAGCCTGCCATCGCCGGGGCTCTGCCCTCGAATTCCACCCTACCGGCAAGCTGCGCGGGTGACTTCCCGTGTGCCGAAGGTAAGATCTGGAGCGGTAACCTGTCGTTCCCGAATCTTCGCAATGGCTCTTACCGGGCATGGTCTGTCCTGCGAATCGTGAGCAACGGAACGGCCTTGGCGAACGTGAAGTTGCTGTCGACGGGCGCCCAGACATACGCGACCACAACTGTTCCGGATTTTGTGCCTGCCCTCAAAGTGGGTGCGACCGATCCGGGCCTTACGCTGTTGCGATCCCACTACACGCAGTCAGGAGTGGCTCCGCTCAACATCTCGACGACTGGAGACAAAGGTGGCGACGCGGGTGGCTGCATCCTCACCAGCAGCAATATTGCCCAAACGTCCGACACCACCACGAAACTGGCCCAATCTTTCCCGGGCAGTTCTTGCGTTAGTGTCCCGTAAATTGCAGTCCAAACTAATACAGAGGGCGAGCGCTGCATCGCGGCGCTCGCCTTCTTCAGTGTATTAAGACAAGGCCAGAAGCACCGAAGGATGGCATTTACTCACGATCATCATGCGACATAGGACCTTATTGTCTGTCTCGATCAAAGACATCATTTTCCAACTCGGCATCATTTTTGTATCGCAGGTTTTGCTGGCGCAGTTCGCGTTCGCTCAATTTCAGCCCGCGTCTCCGCCCATTGCCGATCCGGCGGATACGCGTTTCAAGGATGGGAAAGAGGATTGGACTTCGCCTTCCCTCAGTCACAGCAGCCTCATTCCCTCATCGCCACTAATTGGTTATGTCAATGACTATCCCGGGTACACCGTAGAATTTCTGCAGGTGCAGTGGCGGTTCGGGGATCCTCTTGACCTTTACGTGATGAAGCCTAAGGGGATTTCAAAGCCTCCCGTGATTCTCTACCTTTATGGCTACCCGACCGACACGGACCGCTTCAAGGATGAGAACTTTCAGAAAGCGGTGACCAAGGACGGTTTCGCAGCGGTCGGTTTTGTTTCTGCTCTCACCGGGCATCGTTATCACGACCGTCCAATGCGCGAATGGTTCCTGAGCGAATTGCAGGAGTGTCTGGCGACTTCCGCACATGACGTGCAAATGGTGCTGAATTATCTTGCAACGCGGCAGGATCTCGACATGAACCGCGTCGGAATGTTTGCGCAAGGGTCGGGAGCGACCATCGCGATTCTGGCCTCTGCGGTTGATCCGCGAATTAAAGTTCTCGATGCATTGGATGCCTGGGGAGATTGGCGAACCTGGATAGCGACTTCGCCTTTCGTTCCAGAGGACGAGCGCGCCGAGTTTCTCAAGCCTGAGTTCCTGAAGAAGGCGGCCACACTCGAGCCGATCGATTGGATGCATCGGGTACAAGCGAAGAAGTTTCGCTTCCGGGATGCACTCTTTGATCTCAACACTCCACAGATCGCGAAAAAAAGATTGAGAAGTGCAGTGCCGCGCGGCACGACAGTAGTGATCTACAAGACTCCAGAAGACTTCAATGCTGTGATACGTGCCGGAAGCGACCTGGAATGGATTCAGCGCGAGCTCGGTTCGCTGCCAGCGCCTGGAGTCGTCAAGAATCAATCCACGATGACGACAGGAGACAGATGATGACGAAGAAGCAGCTACTCTCAGGAATATCCGCGCTTGTGCTGCTGTCCTTCGTTTCTGCGCACAAAGTTCACGCGCAAGAGCCAGCCGGCTCCGGGGCACTTAGCCCATTCTCCTACGACGTGTCTCAGGAGATAGAAGTCGAGGGCAAGGTGGCGGCGATCCTTCTCGTCCCCGCACACGGAATGATCCCAGGATCCCACATCTTGCTCACAAGTCCTTCGGGTTCAGTGGACGTCAGCCTTGGGCTCTTTGGCTTACGAGGTCCCGGTTCTCTATCCGTCAAGGAGGGCCAGCCAGTCTCGGTCCACGGCGTGATGAAACCTGTTAGAGGGAAAGAAGTTGTTTTGGCTCGCACTGTAAGAGTGGGTGAGAAAGTTTATGCAATTCGTAATGAACACGGAATCCCTGTCCCACCGCAAGCTCGCGACCACGCCGCGCACCAGAACTCACAGATGGGAGAAACTCGATGAAGCGCAGTGCCTGCCGCGTAATGCTCGTCGGTTGCCTGATCGGGGCGATCAGCTGCGGCTCGGGGACGAGCAATCGGAACGCTATTAACGATAATTTGCCTCCGGTAATCACCGCCACCAGCGGCATATCACAAAGCCACTCCATCAACGGGGCATTCGGGCTGCCGATGGTTGCTACGGTGACGACAAATGGGTCGCCGACGAGCGGTGTCGTCGTGACGTTCACAGCTCCCGCAACGGGCGCCAGCGGCACATTTGCCGGCGGGGTCGATACGGCGATAACCGATTCCAACGGAGTGGCCACCTCGCCAACGTTTAAAGCGAACGGGATTGTCGGCTCCTACACCGTGACGGCGTCGAGCTCGGGAATCACTGCGCCAGCAAGTTTTAGTCTTACGAACACAACAGGAGCACCGGCCGCAATTACCTCAATCAGCGGGAATTCGCAAAGCGTCGTTGTCAACACGACTTTTGGAGTGCCGCTTGTAGTCACAGTCAAAGACGGTGGCCAAAACCCGGTGAGCGAAGCAGTCGTCACATTTGCAGCGCCTTCTACCGGGGCCAGCGGCATATTTGCCGACACCGCTTCGACTATGACAAGCGCGACCACCGACGCGAACGGCGTTGCTACTTCGGCAATGTTCACCGCGAACGGCACGTCCGGCCCCGATACAGTAACTGCTTCAGTTGCGGGCGTGACAACGCCAGCCACCTTCGCACTGATAAACATGGCGGGGCCGCCTGCAACGATCGCGGCGAGCAGTGGAACTCCACAGAGTGCGGCGATCAATACGTCCTTCGCTGCGCCCATGACTGCGACCGTATTCGATGGAGGCGCAAACCCGGCTAGCGGAGTCCTGGTAACGTTCACCGCCCCAGCAACCGGAGCCAGTGGCACATTTATCAACGGCACGCCCACAGAGACGGATACAACCGATTCGAACGGCATCGCCACATCGACGATGTTTTCTGCCAATGGAACCACAGGCGGACCTTACACGGTTACGGCTGCGGTCGTGGGTGTATCCACGCCCGCCGTTTTCAGCATGACGAACAGGGTTCCTTCAAATACTTATGTGTTCTATCTGAGTGGACAAGAAGCATTTGGGCCAGACTACTATGCGCTGGTTGGATCGATTCAAGTCGACGGGAGCGGCAACGTGCTCGCGGGAGAACAAGATTATAACGACGCTCTTGGATTAACCTCTCCGCAGCCCTCTGGAGATGCGATCACCGGAGGAACAATGACTGTGAACGCAACATCGGGCCGGGCCAAACTCGTTTTGAACACCGACAACCCCAACCTCGGAGTCGGCGGAGTCGAAACCTTGGGACTCCAATTTGTGAACAGCAATCACGCGATGGTCGTCCAGTTTGACGGCACCGCAACTTCCAGCGGAAGCATGGACCTACAGAAATTGCCAAGTGCGCTGAGCGGCGGCTATGCCTTCACGATGGCCGGCATCGACTATGGTTACGCTGGCCCAGTCGCGTTCGGGGGAGTATTTTCCATCAACGATGGCATCAATTTGGAGAATGGAACGGTCGACATCAACGACAGTGGGGCTGTGAGTACATCGGCGCTGAGTGGGACGCTCTCAACATTTGATTCATTTGGTCGGGGAACAATCACGAGCACACTTAACTACTACGACACACCCATTGCACTTAACTACTACGTCGTCGGACCAGAGGTGATAAGGATCATCGACGTGGATTCTTCGGACTCAGCCGTGGGGTCGGCCTTCGGGCAAGGGGTCAATGCGTCATCGTCAACCAATGCATCCGTCGGAACCTCTGTGTTCGGTATCGCAGGCAGCCCCTATCCGATTAACTACGGGGTGGTGGGCATGTTGAGCACCAGTGACACGTCATCCACTAACGCAGCGTTCGCTGGAATCGCCGATGACAATGAAATGACCTACGGCCTACAGTTGCCAGCCACAAGCATTTCGGGGAATTATTCCGTTGCCGCGAATGGATATGGAAGCTTGACCATTAATCCGGGAGTCTTGGGAGACGTCAGTGTCCTGGGTATATATATGACCGATCCAGGCCTCAACCTCAACGATCCGAATAGTACTTCCACTGGACTGGGAGGCGCACTGATCGCGGACATGGACGCTGCTCTGCCCGGTGGTGTCGGAATTCTGATTCCGCAAACCGACACATCTACTGCCAGCTTTACTGGCGAATACGCGGTCGGCGCGCAAGCCTACAACGACTTCTGCTGCGAATTCGATTTCGCGGGAGTGGTAAATGTGACGAGCGGAGCATTCACGGGAAATGGGCTTCTTGCAGATCCGTTTTACACGTTGGGCGCCAACGCCACGAATTTGAAGGTTGGATTCTCGGGAAGTCCGTTTGTAGATTCCAGTAACCCAGGCCGCTATACGATGCTCTCGACAAATCCTACGGCCAATCCGCTCAACATTAAGGTCGACGGTGTAGTAACTCCGTTCGACGTTGTGGTCTATCAAGCGAGTGGTGGCCAGCTGATGTGGCTTGACGAAGACGCCATCAGCGTATTCGTCGGATCGTTGCAGCAACAGGGATCGCTAACGGAAATCCCTGCGACTGCGAAGACGCCTGAGCGCTTGAAGAGTCACTAAAACGAGCCCTGATTCTTCGGTGGCCTCGCCTGACGAATGGATGGCTTCCTACCCTCGCCTGAATCCAGGCTTTTGCTCGAAGTGTGTGCAGCCAGTGAGGCTCGAGTGCGTCGTTTCGTCTGGACGAAGTCCTGCAAATAGAGATGAGTTATGCAACTCCGATCTCGGTGAGAGAGAATGTTCAAGTTCGCGAACCAGGCGAGAAGGATCTTGGGAATGGGCATAGAAAATCGGGTGCTGGTGTTGGTGTCAGGAAACGATCCGCAGCTTGCCATGCTGACCGATTTACCGCACACGGTCTGTGGCGAGGCCGCCACGTGTGTGCCGGCGGCGCAGGATGCGACCGTGATCCTGCAGTGGTCGGGCACACGGGAGTTGCTGCGCGAAGTGTTTTCGATTTGCAGGAAGGTACGTTGGGTACATTCCCGGGCTGCGGGCCTGGATAACCTGTTGTTTCCGGAACTCGTGGAGAGCCCGGTCCTGCTTACGAACGGCCGAGGCGTGTTCAGTTCGTCGCTGGGAGAGTTTGTGCTGGCAGCGATCTTGTATTTCGCGAAGGATTTGCGCCGGATGGTTCGCAACCAGACCGCCGCTGTCTGGGAACCGTTCGACGTGCAAGAGGTAGCCGGGCAGACAGTGGGAATTTTGGGCTATGGCGACATTGGCCGAGCTGTAGCGAAGCGCGTGCATGCAATGAACATGCGCGTGCTCGCGACGAAGCGTCATGTTTTCGGATCGACCGATCCGCTAGTAGAGCGGTTTTACAAACCGGAGGAGCAGCGCGACATGATGGCGCTATGCGATTACGTTGTGGCGACGGCGCCATTGACCGAGGAGACGCGGCACATGGTCAGCGATGCTGAGTTTGCAGTGATGAAGCCGACGGCGGTGTTGATCAACGTAGGACGTGGTCCCGTCATAGACGAGGCAGCATTGCTCCGGGCGCTAACCACCAAGCGGATCAAGGGAGCGGGATTAGATGTGTTTGAGCACGAACCTCTGCCAGTGGGACATCCGCTGTACCAACTGGAGAATGTTTTGTTGTCACCGCACTGCGCGGATCACACAGCCGACTGGCAGGATCAGGCGATGAGTTTCTTTCTTAAGCAATATGCCAGGTTTGAGAAAGGCGAACCGCTGGAGAACATAGTAAATAAGCGGCTGGGATATTGATGGCGAGTTGCAAGTTCCGGGAAAGAAGCGGACGAATACCGTGATGCCATTATCTAGCGGAACTCCATCGAACAAGGGACACCATAGAAATGTTCCGGTGCTGCTGCAACCAATCAGGTCTTTTCCGCAAGGTCATGCATTTTTCTGAAGCCGTAAGGAGTATGAGTTTGCTTGGACCCCACGTCACTTCTTTTCGCTCACAGTCCAGAACGGCTGTTTGGCTGGCACGAACTCTACTGGAACCGTCTTGACGAATCCTTTCAACCAACGTGTGCATTCCTCCATCCCGGGTTGCTCGCTTGGAACATGTCCAATCACAATCAGCGCCTTATTCCGTCGCTGTGTTACCGCATCAGCCACGTATTCCACCGTCTCCCATTCGCGCGTTTCTCCAACCAGCAACACCTGTACGTCACCCTGCTCCAGCGCGTGCGTTTCTCTCTGGAAGCCCGCAGCGCCCGGACTAAAGCCCACCTTGGTCAGCTTCATCTCCGGCTCGCCGACTACCCGCACAACTGGCGAATCCAACTTGGTCGCCACTTCCTCTGCCAACTTTTCTAGTGTGGTCTCGGGAAGGACGAAAAGATACTGGTTCCCGGGCGTCTGAAATTTTTCCCATTTGAGCGAATGGACTATTCCTGCTTCAATTCCGTCCGGCTTGCGCATATGCCAATGATCGTGAAAGCGCCAAACCACCATTCCATGCTTTTCAATGAACGCCCGCTTCTCCGCCCAGACTGGATCGCTGCCTGGCATTCCTTCGGGAGTGTCCACATGCGCATAAAAGGTTGGTTCATGCGTGATCACAAGATTCAATCCGTTTGCCGAGGCACGTTGCAGAACATCCATCGTCGCCATTATGGTCACAGCAATTCCGGTCACCGCGGCATCGGGGTTCCCCGCTTTGAACGTATCTACCGTATCCTTCTTCCATTCCACCCCGACCTGCTTCTGTATCTCGGCAACGACCTCGCGTGCAGTGATTCGCCGTTCCTGGGCCACAGTGTCGATAACACCGCCGAGAATGATGGCTAGCAAAATCCAAAACCGAACCTTCTTAGTGTCCACTTTGCCTCCCCTATTCGTCGCCTCGGCCAACCTCTGCCAAGAGTCAGAGCCTAGTCCGTTGAGGGCGGGATGAGCAACTGGAAACAACAGCTGAGGGTCGGCAGCCGAGTTGCCGGAACTGGGTGGTTCCTTGAGCGTGCTCGTGCGTGAAGCGGGAGTCACATCCTGAAGAGCACGTCGGGCGACTACGAAACTGCGGCACGGGAACTGGAACAGCTAGCAAAAGATGATCCGGATTGGCTCGAGCCTCACGTTGAACTTGCGACCTTGTATTACCGCCTGCACCGCCCGGATGATGGGGCGAAGGAAAGACAGATTGTGGACCGTTTGACCGCCAAACAACAGGAGCAGGGCCCGGGCAAGTAGGAACTTTCACGGGCAACTATTTACGGAGTTACACCGATCTGCTTTCCTGAGTACTGAACAACTTTGTTGATCTGGTCCGCGGGATTGATTCCCACTCCGTGATTTTCTCCAACAAAAACTACCTGAAACGCACGGCTCTCGATCATGCCGGGAAACTTCCCTTTGCGATCGCCGATGGTGAGGGTGTGTGAGGCGTCATCCCAGTGCAAGGGGATGGTTGCGTATGCTCCCTTTTCATAGTTGTAAGTGTCATTTTCATCTTCATAGAGCGTGAAGTCCCCGTTAGCACCTCGGTAAATGCGGAGCTCAATTGGGTCAGCAACTTTCTGCGTGGCCCACTCCTCGTCGGGCCCCAGTGGGAGAATAGATCCTGCACGAACGTATAGCGGCAAACGGTTCAGGGGCGCGATGGCGTTCACGACGCGGCCGCCGTCGATGGCGGAGCCCGTCCAGAAGTCGTACCATTTCGCCTCGGGCAGATAGAGCTGGCGCGTGGTGGCAGAGGGATCGGTGATGGGGTTCACCAGGAATGCAGGCCCGTACATGAATTGATCGCCGATATTTTGGGCGCGAGAATCATTGCGGAAGTCCATCACCAGAGGCCGCATCGGCGTATACGCCTCGCTAGTTGTTTTCCAGGCCAGAGAGTAGATATACGGCAGCATGCGATAGCGCAGGCGATCGAAGTTTACGAGTATCGATTGTGCATCGGGCCCGTAAGACCACAGCTCGTTCTCATCAGGATTGCGCGTGCCATGAACGCGCAGGATGGGATTGAACGTGGCGTATTGAAACCAGCGAATAAATAGTTCGCGGAAGGCGGGGTCCGCGGGACTGCCGAAGACAAATCCGCCGATGTCCGTCGTCCAATAGGGAATGCCGGAGAGCGCGAAGTTCAAGCCAGCGGGAACCTGACGGCGGAAACTGAGCCAGTCTGAATTGATGTCACCGGACCATGCTGTGACGCCGTTGCGCTGCGAACCTGCGAACGCGGAGCGAGACAGGATGAACACGCGCTTCTTGTCAGAGGCACTACGCTGACCTTGATATACCGCCTGCGTATCGAGGAGCGGATAGGCGTTGACGTAGCGGTTTCCGCTGCCGGCCGCGAGCTTGTGATTCAGTAAAATATTCTCTTCCTGGCCTTCAGTTTCTGGCTCAGTTGTATCCATCCACCAGGCATCGAGACCGATGCTGAAGAGTCCTTTGTTGACTTCGTCCCAGTAGTATTTGCGCGCCTCGGAACTGGTGGCGTCATACACCGCCATCGCGTTGGTATGGTAGGGAGGCTTCGCGTATTTGAACTTGTCAACGAACCAACCTTTCTTCTCCATGTAGTCGTAGTTCGTGGAGCCGGGTTCGAAGAAGGGCCAGATCGAAATCATCAGATGGAAATTCTCGGCATGTAACTGATCCACCATCGATTTTGGGTCGGGATAATTCTTGTTGAACACGAACTCACCTTTGCGATTCCACCAAAACCAGTCTTGCACGATGTTGTCGACGGGGATGTGTAGCTCGCGATACTTGCGGGCAACGCCCAGGATCTCGTCTTGCGATTTGTAGCGATTCTTGCACTGCCAGAAGCCGTACGCCCATTTACCGAACATGGGAGCCTGCCCAGTAAGGTCGCGATAGCCGGCGATGATCTTGTCGAAGTCGGGGCCGTAGAGAAAGTAGTAGTCGATTACGTCGGCGACTTCAGAGCTGATGTAGAGATAATTGGCGAATCGATTGTTGAATCGGCTACGCGAAGTGTTGTTCCAGAAAATGCCGTAACCTTTGCTCGACAACATCAGCGGGACGGAGATATTGCTGTTTTCCTGGGAAATGTCGACCGACTCGCCGCGATAGTTCCAAACTCCAGCCTGGTGCTGGCCCAGTCCATAGAGCGCCTCGTGCGAGCCGTAGATGCTGACGAAGGATTCGGCACGGTAAGTGTCTTCGCCATTCACCTTTTCAGGAGTCATGCTGCGGGATTGTTCCTGAAGCAAAGACTCGCCGTGCATGTCGGCGTAGGCGATAGCCCCATCCTTGCGCGTGACCGTGATTTTCAGGAGGGAAGTGGTAAGGACTACGGCGTCATCGGTGGACTGCATTGTGAATTGCGCAGCCGGCCAACTCTCTTTGGTGACGACGAAGTCCGTTCGCTTCGGGAACGTGGCCGTTGGCGAGTAAAGAATGTGGATGACCGAATCGGCGTACACCTGGACTTTCAGAGTGCCGGTTCCCATCGTAAAGAGAGCGCCGTCCGGTTGCTGTTGGACCTGTTTGACCGGATTCATGGCGGTCCATTGCGCATGCACGATTGGCACGAAAGGTACGCATGCGAAGAATGCAACCAGGCATGAAACGAGGAACCTCTGCGATTGTCTGTCTTTCATGGTCTGTAGGTGTCTCCGGAGTCCCAATCTTGCGCAACGCTCGTGAAATCGAAACTTGTGTGGCGAATTCGAGCTCGGCGTCGCTTTACCAAAACGATAATGTTAACGGAAATGGACTGTTTTCGAACATATCTTTCGGGCTCCTTCTGGAACAACTACAGCTGGGATTTCCGGATTCGGAGCGCATTTTCGGATCAAGGGCAAAACGAAAATATGTGAGATAGTTACCTGCTGAGAAAATGGATAATCTGATCGAGATTGCGAGCGCCGAGCCCGATGATTACGAATGGTGCGCCCGGGTGATGTCTACGAACGAGCCGTGGATCACGCTGCGCCGCGATCTCGAAGGCTGTCGGACAGCGCTGTACCGTCCTGGGACAGAACTGTTCGTGGCCCGCGATCGATCGCGTCCCGTCGGCTTTGTTCTGGTTGCTCCTTACGGTCTGGCCGGATCTCCGTACATCGCCGCGATTGCGGTTGCTGCTGAAGCGCGGGGAAGAGGCATTGGAAGTTCACTTTTGCGCTTCGCCGAATCTCATTTTCCCGCCAGCGGACACTTCTTCCTACTGGTGTCTTCATTCAACCAAGGGGCGCAACAACTTTATCGGCAGCACGGATACGAAATGGTGGGTGAGCTGAAAGATTATGTAGTGCCGGGTCATTCGGAACTCATCCTCCACAAAAGGCTTCCATGACCGCAGCAACCGCGCCGAGTTCAACAAGCAAACAACTGGTTCTGCTGCTGATGGCCGTAACATCCGTCGGATATGTGTGCCGTGTGGCCGTCACCGTCGTGGCGCCCAACATGATGCGGGACTTCGGACTGACGCAAACGCAAATGGGGACGGTCTTCAGCGCATTCCTGGTGGGCTACACCTTATTCCAAGTGCCCTCCGGAGGGCTGGCGGATCGGGTTAGCGCCCACCGCATTTTTGTGATCCTTTGCACGGGATGGGCGCTGCTCACCGCTTTGACGGCAATGGTGGGGTGGCACGGATTAGGAACGTCGACGGTGATTCCGCAGCTGTGGCTCATCCGTGCAATGTTCGGCGTGATCGCCGCGCCGACTTATCCGACTTCCGGCCGAACCATTGCCATCACGATGCCAGCTCATTTGCAGGGGCGGGCAAACAGCCTTGTCCTGGCCAGCGTCGGCGTGGGATCTGCGGTTACGCCGCTGTTGCTTGCGCCCATTACGAGTCACTACGGATGGCGGACTGCGTTGTGGGTAGCGACTTTTCTGAGTGCGGCGATCGGTATGCTGTGGTCGCAACTCGCGCCGCGGGAACTGCATTCGCATGGGCCTTCCGATGGGCCAATCTCTCGAATGGAGAACGCAGTGGCTGGAGTGTCCAATCCCTCTGCTCGACCGTTGCGCTCGCGAAGCTTCTGGTTTCTGTCTGCCAGTTATCTGCTGCAGGGATACTTGGGATACATCTTCATCTTCTGGTTCTATCTCTATCTGGTGCAGGTTCGTCATTTCGAAGTGCTCAGAGCCGCCAGCTTCACCGCGCTGCCTTGGATTGCCACCATGTTTGCGATCCCACTGGGTGGCCTGTTCTCGGACTTAGCGGTGGAACGCTGGGGTGAGACTTGGGGACGGCGGAGCGTGCCACTCGTGGCGCTTTCCGCAGCGGCTATCTTTCTGGTGGTTGGCGCTCGTACTCCAAATCCGATGCTGGCCGTAGCTGCCCTTACAGTTTGCACTGTGTTGGTCCTTTGTACCGAGGGCCCTTTCTGGGCCACGATGACGCAACTCTCGGGTGAGCATAGCGGGATCGCGGGGGGTACTATGAACTTCGGCAGCAATCTTGGCGGAATGGTTTCGCCCGCGCTCACGCCTTGGCTGGCGGCACGGATTGGATGGGAAAGTGCCCTGACACTCACCGCTGGGTTGGCCGTCTTGGCCGGATTACTCTGGCTTGGTGTGCATGTTGAGCTTGCAACAGAGTGACGAAGGCTTCTTCTGCGCAGGATAGAATCTGGCTTATGAGCCTGTCGGGCTGCGCACGAATAATGGTATTCCTGGTCGTGGCATCTTTTCCCAGTGCTCAGGCTGCAGGCACTCCTTCGCCAGATTCTTCTCATGCGAGCCAACAACTACACACCTATATGGAACAGGCCGCCGACGCCATGCACAAGGGCGATCTGGACGTGGCCGCTCAGAATCTTTGTCGCGCGTTGAAACTGGATCCCTATTCCCTGGCCGCGCTCAACAACCTGGGAATTGTGCTGTCGCGGGAGGGCAAGCCTGCGGAAGCAATTCCGCTATACCAACGAGCGTTAAAGGTAAGTCCAAAGGATTTGGCTACCAAGCGCAACCTTGCCGTCGCGTATTTCAAGACCGAGCGCTACCACTTGGGATGGTCTCTGCTGCAACCCATGGTCGTCGCGTACCCCACAGACTTTCAGATTCTCGACTTGGCTGGACTTTGCCTGTTCGCGATGGATCGCTATTCAGACGCCGCGCAATACCTGGAGCGAGCTAATCATGCGGATCCCGCAGATGCTGAGACGCTCGACATGCTCGGCAAGGCTTACCTGCGCACCAAGAACTACAAGGCACTGACGAGCGTCTTCGAACGCACGATGAAGTTGAATCCGAACTCTGCGACTGCCCACATCATGATGGGTACGGCTTACGACCAGATGTCGAACCGTCGCGATGCGATTAAGGAATTTCAGGCTGCGGCAGAGGCGGACCCGAACTTCATGGGCGTTCATTCGGGCCTCGGCTACCTGTACTGGAGGCAGGGCGAGACCGGCCTGGCAGAGAAAGAAATGCGCGCGGAATTGCTGCGCTTTCCCAGCGATCCCGTGGCAAATTGCATCTTAGGTCAAATCTTGGTGAACAACTCGCAACTCGAGGATGCTGAGTCGCACTTTCAGGCCGCGATCGAGGCCAATGCCCGTTACGGAGAAGCGTTGTTGGGACTGGGCAAAACGCAGATTGCGCTGGACCGTCCAGAAGCCGCGATCAAATCGCTACGGAAAGCGGTTCAACTCGACCCGAGTTATGCGGAAGCCCATTTTGTGCTCGGCACCGCCCTGCGACAGACGGGACACACAGCAGATGGAATCCGGGAACAGAAAGTTTCACTGGCTCTTCAGGAGAAAAAGCGGACCGCGGCGGAACCTGCTCCGAGCCAGTAACTAAAAATTTAACCGCAAAAAAAAAAGGCGCACACCGATCAGAGGCGTGCGCCATAAACATCTTGACCCGATGCTCGCTAGAAGCGGATCTTCGCGCCGATTTGCAAGTTCCGAGGATCATGCCAGCCGTTGACTGCTCCAAAGCTGGCATCATCCACGCCGGTGTCGATTGAGCTCGGACTGCCATGGTTAAAGGTATTGAACGTCTCCAGCCGGAGTTGCAGGCTCGCGCGTTCCCCGAAGTTGAAGTTCTTCATCACAGAGATATCCCAGATCTGGTATCCGGGTCCCAACAGGGCACCGGGGCTCGAACTGCCAAAATGTCCGACCGCGTTAGTAAATGCGGCAGTATTGAAGAATTGAGTGACCGACTTCGGGCCACTCGCGCTTCCGCTCTGATCGGCGCGGATAGCGATGGAACTGCTGCCCATGCCCAGGCCGCCCGGATACAAGGGGCAGGGAGGCGTCGAGCAATACGCGGTAGCGTTCGCGGTGGTCACCATCGACCAAGGATCGTTGCTCTGCGTAACGGTCTGCGATTGACCAGATTGGATCGTCGTGATGCCTGAGAGTTCCCATCCACCCAGAATATGGCCAATGACGCCTCTCTGGTCTTTGTAGAACGGGAAGTCGTAGACGTAACTCATGACGAACATTTGCGGAGTGTTGAGCGCAGACGGACCGTAGCTCTGCTTCAAGTCGTAAGTGTTGTAGGACGCCTGACCGCGGTCAAACGGATTGGTGGTGAGTAGCTTGGACCAGGTATACGCTACGCCAAGAGTGAGGCCCTTGCTGAAGCGGCGGTTCATTGCGACCTGGAGCGAGTTGTAGTTGCTGGTGTAGATGGGGGCCCGTGAGTTGATGCCCGCATAACCCAGGAAAGGTGCGATCGCATTCACGAATACCGCTGGATTTGCTAAACGCGTCGCAACAGTCGGCTGGTTGAGATCAACATCGCCCAGCAGGTGCGAGCCCTTGGTCCCCACATATCCGACCTCGAGCACAGTGTTGTGCATAACCTCATGCTGCACCGAGAGGTTGTAGTCCATATAGCTTGGAACCTTGAAGTCCGGAGTTCCAGTGGCGGTCAAACTGACAGGGCCCGTCGGCGGGCCTGCGGCCTGTCCTCCGAGAGGATTGTCGAAGAGATTCAAGGTCGAAGTGGATGTGTTGAGGATTGAAGTTGTCTGGACGAGCGGCGGATCGGAGAAGGCGTTCTGCTCCCAGATGCCGTTGAGAGTACGGTCGTAGAACATACCAAAACCCGCGCGGACCGACCACTTGCCATCGCCAAAGGGATCGTAAGCCATTCCGAGCCGTGGTGCCCAATTGTTGTTGGAACTGGGATTCACTCGGCCGCCATAAGGGGAACAACTGACGAGCGGTGCAGGCACTGCCTGTCCCGCAGCGCAGGCGGCGCCTTTGGGAAGAATCAGACCGTTCGCATACGTCGCAGCGTTGACCCCGACCATATTTCCGGTATTCGGGTCGATGACGGGGGCGTTTGCCGAGTTGTAGACGGTTGAGTCGAAGTTTACCAGCGTGTTGTTGCTATCCGTGGGTGACGGGAAGTAGCTGTACCGTACTCCGAGGTTTAGCGTCAGGCGGGATGTGATTTTCCAGTCATCCTGCACGTAGGTCTCGAAGTTCAGATACCGCAGGTGGGGAACGGTGTCATGGTTTTGCTGGCTGTAAGAGTCGGCTTGGCCGAGCAGGAAGTTTGCGAAGGGATCATTTCCGTTGTTGGCGCTGGAGAAGTTGAAGTTTGCCGCTCCGCCATCGCCGTTCTCGGTCTTTTGCATCCACATCGAGGTGAAGCCGACGCGGATGGTGTGATTTCCATGCTGAATAGAAAGATTGTCGAAGATTGTTTTGCTGATATTGCGTTCGTGATAGGGTGCAGATCCGTTGCCCAGGCCAGTGTATCCGCTGATGCTGACGTTGGGGGCGCGGCCGTAAGGGTCGGCGAACGCCGTGTTGTTGGTGAGTTGTCCAGTGAATGCCGGGGAGTTGGCGAGCGCGTTGGTAAGGTCAGAATTGATTGCGCCCCATGCATCGACAAACTCGACTTCATTCACTACGCGGGGTGAGATTGTCGCCGTGGCATTGATTACCAGATTGCGTCCAGGGGCATTGATCGACGTCGTTTCCACTCCCGGATAGTTTCCGCCACCCCAGAGCGAGAATGGGGCATTTTGCGGTACGACATCCTGCATGTAGCGTGCGTAAACTCGCACTTTATCGCCGATATTCTGGTCGAGGCGGATAATGTCTTGCCGGAAGTTGTTCAAGGAACTGTATGGCGTAATCAGCAATCCGGGCGAATTTGGAGGATTGTTGACCATAAAGGAATTCAGATAAGCGGTTGCATTCTGGCTAAAGCAGGTTGGGCTGATGGTGTAGGTACCGCCAGCAGCGGCGACGCATCCCGCGGGAGCGGCCGCAATCGGAGTCGTGAACACGCCCGCAAGTTGATCGGTTGTGGGCACATTGATGGTGTTGGTCGCTGGAAGACTGGCCTTCCGCCATTCTTCTGACCAGAAAAAGAAAGTCTTGTTCTTGACGGGATGGTAGACCTTGGGAATGAACAGTGGCCCGCCGATGGTGAATCCGTAATCGTTGTAACGCTCAATGGGAGTTCGGTTGTCGGCCGGGTCGCCGCCAAATGCGATAGCTTGCCGGTCGCCGAATGTATTCGCGTTGTAATAGTTATTCCGATTGAACTCGAAGGCGCTGCCATGGAACTGGTTGGTGCCCGCCTTCGTTGCGACAACGACCTGGCCGCCGCCGCTTCGGCCGAATGCTGCGTCATAGTTGCTGCGCTCCAGTGTGAATTCCTGAATCGCATCAATTCCTGGGGTGTTGAGCAGGGTTCCGTTGGAACCGCTGTCATTGATATCGCCGCCATCGACGGTCCAGTTGTTGGCGCCGGTTCGCGCGCCATTGATTGAGATCGAGGTGTTGTTCTGGAGGCCGAAGCCAACCTTATCCGGCAACTGATTCGAGACTCCCGGTTGCAGAAGTACTAACTGTTCAAAGTTGCGGTTGTTCAGCGCGAGTTCTCGAACCTGGTTGCCGGTCACTGTTCCGGATTGTTCGGCAGTCGTGGTCTGGATCGGAGTGTTCTCCGCCGTCACCTCAACTCGCTCACTTACCTTTCCGGCTTTCAACTGCACATCCATGGAGTGCTTCTCAGCAACGTTGAGGATGACGCCGCTCGCCGCAAAGGTCTGGAACCCCTCAAGCTTTACCGTGACACTGTAACGTCCGGCCGGGATGTTGGTGATATTAAAGTCCCCGGTGTTGCTCGAGACTACACTGCGTATATCGGCGTTGGTTTCCTCGCTATGCACGACAATGTCGCACCCGGCACGACGGCGCCGCTGGCGTCGGTAACCGTGCCCGTAAGCGTGGCCGTGAGTTGTTGTGCGTTGCCAGCGAGAGAGAAGATCAAAACGACGAATAGTAAAGTTAACAAGAAAGAAGATGTCGTTCGCGTCGCAGGTCGCTGACTTCGAACGTGGAAAGATCGCTTCATTACAAAGCCTCCTCAATGAGTGCTTCAACGGGATTGGCAATAGTGGGCGGAAGAATGCCTTGCTGATCCAATTATGCTATATAGCACATGAATGTTCATCGTCAAGAAAAAAGATCACGAATGTATGAGTGTGTTTCCGCAAAAGGCATTCGTTCAGCGCTGACTCCGCCCAAAATGACAACTATGTTCGGTCATCACTCGTATTTTGTTGATGATGAATTCTCAGTAAACATCGTGTGATTTCAATCACGCTATGACGTGATGTCCGGGCACCATAGGATCGCAGGGCTTTATTTCCGGAACACAAGATGCGATCTCCCACTCGAACCTCCGAAGTTCGACCTTTACAGGACGATTCAAATACGCTATATAGCACATAGGATTCATGCTCGCACTACTGGGTTCGAGCGGAAAAGCCTTGTTATGTCGGGACCTCATCGGAACGGGATGCCGGTTTACAAGAAGATCCAGAACGCTATTCGCAAGCGGATCGAGAACTCAAAGCTGCACCCTGGGGACGCCGTCGCGTCAGAGCGTGAACTGGCCAGAATCCACAAAGTCAGTCTGATGACAGCGAGGCATGCTCTGGCTGGACTGGAGCGCGAAGGCGTGGTCGAACGGCGCCGGGGAGCGGGGACTTTCGTGGCCTCGCCGAAAATCCACTTCAATAAGTTGATGAGCTATTCGGAACAGATGTCGAGTCGTGGTTTGGCTCCGCGGTCACGAATACTCGCCGCCAAAGTCATCAGCCATGAGGCCGAAGTGGCGGCTCGGCTAGGGCTACCTGCGACCAGCCAGTTGGTGAAGATCGAGAGACTTCGGCAGACTGGTGAGGATCCCTTCGCGCTTGAGACTTGTTATCTTCCCGCTGACGACTATGCAGGTCTGGTCAACGTATCTTTAGGGAGGGTCTCTTTATTTGCGACGCTCGAGCACGATTATGGGGTTGAACTCGCTTACGCGGACGAGGAAGTGGATGCAACGGCAGCAGATGCACACATTGCCGATTTGTTGGGCGTGTCCCGGGGATCGTCTGTGATGCGCATTCGGCAGGTCATTTACTCATCGAAGGGGAAAGCCATCATCTACGGTGTGGGTTTCTATCGGTCGGAGCGCCACACGCTATTTATCCGTCGCTTTCGGTAGGATGGGAGCTTCAGGATTCACGGCGCGGACACCCCCCGGTGCCGCGCCGAAACCCCCACACAGCGTGTTAGCCAGATCTATGTCCCGACGATAAATGTGGCTACTCTGTCAGTCCAATACAAATTTCTTATTGCGCTCATCGGAAAAGCCTCGCCCGAAAAAGGCTGCCGACGCCAACCGTGAGCATCGACTGGGTTTGATCGTGTGATCACGATCACGGCTCGGGGCGGTGACAATCACGGTCACCCCGGAGGCCTATGGCTAGCCTTGGCTAGGAACTCCTGCGGATCTCGCGGTCCGCCGGTTTGCCGTGCAAATGAGGGAGTCGAAAGCGGAGCTATGCCTCGAAAATTGGGCCCGAAACTGATTCTTTCTCTCACGATTCTGATCGTGGCGATCAGTTGTGTCAGCGGCTACCTCAATTTTCGCACGCAGAAGAAGCACCTGCTCGAGGCGATGATCCTGGGCGCGGACCAGCTTTCACGCAGCATTACCAGCTCTACGTGGCATGCCATGCTCGACGATGACCGCAAGGCTGCCTACGAGATCATGCGAGTCATTGCCGACAAACAAGGAGTAGATCGCATCCGCATGTTCAACCGGGAGGGCCGGCTGGTGTTTTCCACCGACGCCGATGAGCACCCGGGAGTGACCAGCCTTTCGAACCAGGTTTGTGCCAGTTGTCACGCGCAGGGCCCAATTCGAAACCGGCCGGCAGAAGATTCCCGCGTTCGGTATGCAACCTCTCCGGACGGCGTGAAGACGATCAACATGGTGGCGCCTATTTACAACGAGCCATCGTGTAGCAATGCCAGCTGCCATGCGCATCGCGCATCTACGAAAGTGCTTGGTGTGGTAGATGTGGCCTTGCGTTTGGATCCAGTACAGCGGCAGACACGGACGATTACTCTGCAGACTGTAGCCTGGACGGCGCTGGAAGTTGGAATTGGAGCGGCATTCGTCATTCTATTCACAAAGCGTTTCGTGGCGACTCCGATCGAGCAACTGATCGAAGGCACGAAGGCTGTGAGCGCGATGGAACTGGACCGGCCGATCACGACGTCTCGTCGCAGCCAGGAAATCGATGAACTGGTGGATTCGTTCAACCGGATGCGAGAGCGCTTGAAGCTGGCCGTCGCCGAGTTGAATGATATGCAGCAGACGTTAGAGAGCAAAGTCGACGAGCGTACCCGCCAGTTACAGGCGGCTCAACGCAAGCTCGTGCAATCGGATCGGCTCGCCACGCTCGGCCAACTGGCTGCCAGCGTAGCCCACGAAATCAATAATCCCGTCTCCGGCGTGCTCAACCTCTCTATGTTGCTCGAGCGCCTCATGGCCAAAGGAGAATATCCGCCGGGGCGGGAAGCGGAATTCCGCAAGTATCTCAGTCTGATCTCGATCGAAACCGCCAGGGTCGGGCGCATTGTTTCTGACCTGTTGGCATTCTCGCGGCGCTCCAAGCCACAGCGCGCTCCGGCGGATTTGAACAAGCTGGTGCGTACCACGCTTGGTTTAGCCGATCACAAACTCAAGTTGATCAGCGCTGAAGTTGTTCTGGACCTGCAGGAAAGTTTGCCCATGGTCGAGTGCGACTCGTCCCAGATTCAGCAAGTTATCCTGAATCTTGTATTGAACGGAGCGCAGGCCATGCAGCCGCATGGTGGCGGCAAACTCATGATTCGTACTCGCGAGCTAGCGGGTGAGGATACGGTGGAACTCAGCGTTCAGGACACGGGTGAAGGAATTGCGCCTGAGAACCTGTCGAAGATTTTTGATCCATTTTTCACCACCAAGGCCGAAGGGAAGGGCGTAGGGCTGGGCTTGGCTGTGCTCTACGGCATTGTCAAGGCCCACGAGGGAGAGGTCGAGGTCACAAGCCAGCGGAGTGAAGGTACGACGTTCACAGTCACGCTGCCATTCAAATCCAAGAACACGACTCCAGAGTCGAGAGAAGTGCAGGTTCAAACCGTGTGAATGGCCTTTACCTGGTGGCAATCGGAAGCGTACCGGCGAATGCATTGGACTGGATCGAAGATACGACGGCCGAGTGGTTCCCGTTGCCGATTCGACGCTTGCCACCATTATCGATCCCGCCCAGTGCCTACGACGCCAAACGAGATCAATACCAGTCGGTGGAGATGATGAAGATGCTGGCCCAACAGGCTCCGCGTGATGCCGGCCGCGTTCTTGGGGTAACCGACGTTGACCTGGCAATTCCTATGCTCAGTTTTCTGTTTGGGCAGGCCCAGTTCGATGGCCCGATTGCCGTGGTCTCGCTTTGCCGATTGCATCAGGAGTTCTATGGCCTTCCACCCGAAGAAAGCCTGCTGCGGGAGCGGACTGTGAAAGAAGTGCTGCACGAGTTGGGACATACGTTTGGTTTGGTCCATTGCTCGGACTCGACTTGTGCCATGAGCCTGGCCACGCATATCGAATTGGTCGATGCCAAGGCTGAGCGGTATTGCGTCCGTTGCGGGACACAGTTGGTGCACAGGTTTACGACGCGAGAGGAAACTTTATGAAAAAGAATTGGCCCATCCTGGTGGTAGACGACGAAGACGTCATGTGTGAATCGATGGGAGCATGGTTGCGAGAGGATGGCTATCACGTCGATACCGCATCCAACGGCCAAAAGGCACTCGAACTCGCCAAGGCCATGGATTACGCCATTTGCTTTGTCGATCTGAAAATGCCCGGCGGCATGGACGGCATCGAAACCATGATGGAAATCCATCACATTCGCCCAGAAGCCTCCATCATCATTATTACTGCGTATGCGACCGTGGATACTGCGATTCAGGCGATGAAGGAGGGCGCGCAGGAATACATTGTGAAGCCCTGCAATCCGCAGGAGATTTCGATGCTGGTTTCACGCATCCTCAAACTGAAGAAGTTGCAGAGTGAAAACGCGATTCTACGGAAGAAATTGAACCGGCAATATCGCCACTCCGACATCATCACAAAGAATCCGCGCATGGGAGAAATTCTGGCTCTGACGCAAGATGTAGCCAGCCTGCGCAGCACCGTGCTTATACGCGGAGAAAGTGGAACAGGGAAGGAACTCGTGGCGCGGGCGGTTCACTTCTCCGGCAATCGCGCCGAGAAGCCGTTCATTGTGGTTAGTTGCGCTGCGTTGACGGAGACTTTGCTGGAGAGTGAGTTGTTCGGTTATGAGAAGGGCGCCTTCACCGGTGCCAATGCGCAAGTGAAAGGGAAGTTTGAACTGGCCAACGGAGGTACGATCTTTCTGGATGAGATCGGTGATATCTCTCCCAAGTTGCAGGCCGACCTTTTGCGAGTTCTGCAGGAGCGCCGCTTTTATCGCGTGGGTGGAACTCAGGAAGTTGAAGTCGATGTTCGGATCATCGCCGCGACCAACAAGGACCTGGCCGAGGAAGTTCATGACGGACGATTCCGGGAGGACTTGTATTACCGTCTCAATGTGATCGAAATTCGTTTGCCGGCATTGCGCGAACGGCGGGAGGATATTCCCTTGCTGGCCGAGCATTTCGTGCAGCACATCTCTTCGGCTTTGGGCAGGGACGTTAGCGGCATTTCGGCTGCGGCCTTGAAGGTGCTGATCGCCTACGACTGGCCCGGTAATGTACGCGAGCTTGAGAATGTGATTGAGCGAGCGATTGTGACGTGCCGGAATGGCATGCTCGACGAGCCAGATTTTTCCTGGCTCCAGAAGAATGCCGTGTCATCCCAAAATTGGGAGGTGCCGGACGTTCCGCTGGGTGAATTGGAACGGCGGGCGATTGTGGCCGCGCTCGAACGCAAGCACGGCAATGTCAAAGAGGCGTCCACGGCGCTGGGGATCGATCGCTCAACGCTCTATGACAAGCTCAAGCGTTACGAGATTGTGCATTGAGCGTCATGCAAGGATTAAATCGTTAGGAACGTGTCGGCGAGAACAGAATCCCAGTCTGCCTCGGGAACAGCGTCCATCAGCCCAGAGAGAAGGACTCCGCCGTCTGCCAGGGCAGCCGGAGAGTTGGGCGCGCGTAGTTGTATCTGGAGTCGTTCCATTTCGCGTAACGCCCAGCCGTGAATCTCAGGTCCTCGCAACAGGTGTCGCAGCGTCACCGGGTCTTTGGGATCCAGCCGCGGACGAACCTTAAGATACCAGCCTTGATCCGGACCTCCCACAGCAACAATCGTTCCTTCGATTGGCGCACGCACGTCAATCTCTCTGCCATTTTTATTCATGCGCCATGCGATCTGATTGAGCTCGATTTCCCAGCCGGCCTTCGGCAACTCGATGGAGTCGGGATTACCCACCAGATGATCAGCCAGTTCGTCCAGTCCGACGGTGAACGTGCCATCTTCGGCAGGTTTCACCCAGGTGTGTCCCCGGTGGTAGAGGCGGTCCTCGGGGTAGTGGAGCCCGAGATCACGGGTTAATCCGGTGGCAGGCAACACGGCAAACTGGGCGTATTTCCCGCACCGGCGACAATCGAAAGCGTTGTCGCAAGTTCTCGACACAACTCTGCCCGCTAGTTCATGGCGGCAGCGCCGATCGGATTCCGGTAATTCCGCAAAGTCCGACTTCCAGCACAATTCGATTGCCCGGTTAGTGCGAAAGTCGCGCTTGGTGCGCAACACTGCGAAGACGAGCGTTGCCAGAATCGTGGCTACGACGGCGAAGAACAGCGACAGGAAGATGACGTGACCGACCGTCCAATGGAATCCATCAATTCCCGGAAACATGGTTGCTCTCTCCTTTTGACGGCGTGAATAGCGGCAGATAGCGATACGACAGCGAGTAGACGATAACCCCGTAGGCGATCACTCCACCGAAGCTGGCAACCTCCTGCCAACTCGGCGTGTATTGCAGAAACTCGTCGAATGCCAGAGTGGGCACCGCTAGGGTTTGCACAGTGAGAACGAAACGGTTCAGCAGCACGCCCGCACATGCCAAGGCGGCCGCGCTTAGCAGCCATCCCCGCCGCGCCGCGGTTTTGCGATAGGTGAGCAGAAATGCCGGGAGCAGCCCGAAGAGCACAATTTCGGTAAAGAGGATCGGCGTCCCGAACGGCTTGTGCGTGTAGTACTGCCAGGGCGCAAATCCAGCGGATGGAGATGTGAAGTTCAACCAGATCAGCGTGTCGATCGACTTGGCGGCAACGTAAATCGCAAGCAGCAATCCGGAAATAAATCCGAGTCGCCGAAATAGGTCCGCCGGCACCAGGTGCCGACGGGTGACTTTTTCGACAGTGGCAGCAACCAACATCAGAAAACTGGGTCCGGTAGCGATCGCCGACAAGATGAAGAGGAAAAAAGTAGAAGGCCAGATGAAGACTCCGTCGCGGAATGCGAAGGGACGCCCGCGCAACACGCCGTACAGTCCGCCCAGCGATCCCTGGTGAAAGAAGGAGAGCAACGTACCCACGCCAGCGAGTACTGGCACAAGCTTGTGAAGTTGATGTTCAAAGACCAGGAACGACGGGAGCTTGCGGAGTTGGCGATTGCGCAGAAGAATCGGAATATATTCCAGGCACAGAACGAGCAAATAGCAAGAGATGCAGAAGGTGACTTCCGTGAGCATCGAGTGCGTATTCGGATGCCAGAAGGTGAACCATGCCCGCAAGGGCTGTCCTACATCGATCATCAAGATGGCGACCGCGCCGCTATAGCAGATAAAGCCGACGACCACAGCGGTGTTCAGGATCGGCTTCAGCTCAGCGCGCTTCAGAATGTAGACCAGAAACCCGGTAAAGAACGCGCCTGCGCCCAGGGCAATGACTCCCAGATCGAGGAAGATCCAGAGGCCAAAGGCGAATCGATTATCCATGTTGGTCTGGTTGAACCCGAGATAGAGGCACAAACCAGCTGCATAGATTCCAACCGCAAGCAGCGCCGCCCACGGAGCGAGCCACAGGAGAAATCGCGGAAGGGAGGTGCGTTCTTCACCGCGAGCGATCCAGTTTCGGTCCGTCAGTCGGCTGTCGGTAGGGGCGCCGCTAGCCATGATGGACCTCCGAACGTTCGATTACAGGAGGCGGTCCTGAATTCGACTCTGCCAATGCTCTCACCCATGCCTCCTTCGACTTGTAATAAACCTTGGGCTCAGTGCCGATGCGCGCCAGCAAGCGGAATGCCTCCGGGGAGCGTGCCTCCTGCGCGGCTGGGTCGTTTTGGTCGGCGAGGTTGCCAAAGCGAATCGCGCCAGTCGGACATGCCTCTACGCAAGCCGGAACATAGTCGGCGGAATCGATTTCGCGCTTGCCCGCGGCTGCAGCTTTGGCTTGCGCTGCATGCAATCGCGCGTGACACAGATTGCACTTCTCCACCACGCCCCTCATCCGTACTGCGACTCCCGGATTCAGGCTTTTTTCCATTCCCGCTGGCCACGACGGATCCCACCAGTTGAAGTACCGTGCATGATAAGGACACGCGGTCATGCAGTAGCGGCAGCCCAGGCAGCGCTGCGGCATCTGCATAACAATTCCAGTAGCCTTATCGACTTCGACGGCCTGTTGCGGGCAGACCTTGACGCAGGGCGTGTCGTGCTCGCAGTGCATACACATAATTGGGATGAAGGCCTCGCGTCGAGCGGTCCCCTCCCCCCCATTGGAGACCCTGCGGACCAGCATGGGTGTGAGGCCTGTTCTGGCGGATGCCTGCGGAAGAGAGGGAACATTATTTTCAGCGGCGCAGGCGATCATGCATGAGCCGCACCCGGTGCAGCGGTCCAGATCGATCACCATGCCGTATCGGGCCTTCATGCGTTCCTCATTTCTGACGCTTCCCGCAAACTGGATTCACGGTACAGCTTGGTGGCCAATGGGGGAAGCACGGGTGCGGGCCAATTGGTCGACGAATTTTCAGAATCGGAGGGATTGACTGAGGGCCACTCTTTCAGCACGCACTTAAAGCCTGGAATACCCGGCCCGCCGATCCAGATTGCCCCTTTCGAGAGTTGCTCTTCGATCTTCTGGGCGCTATCGAACTTCGCGACTGGGATCCGTTCCTGCGCTTGTAGAACTCCTATCCGTGCGCGGAAGAGCTCTTCGCAGCGGGAGTGAATGATTTTCTCTGCGGTGGTCAAGGTTGGATCGAGGCTGCAGAGAAACTGAGCAGCACTCTGCACTTCATGCGTCGCCTTCGTCAGTGTCGGCGACACACCATAGGTTTCGATCGCGGACGTCGGCGGACTGGGAATATCGTTGGTTTCCTCAAGGAACCCTGGGGAGGGAAGCAGCCAGTCTGCCTTGCTAGATCCTCCATCCCATGCGGCGAACCGAAAGATTTCAGCGTCAGTCTGTGGCACAAAGTCCCACGGCACGCTGGCATCCAGCAGCAGTGCACGCGTGGAAGGGAGATCCGCATCGGCGGAAATATAAGGCTGGGTTCGTTTCGATCGTCTTACGATGCCGCCCCGCGCGCCCACAGCGCCCAGCACAACGTTAAGCGCGGCAACCGCCGGATTGTCATCACTTGCTATGGCTAGAGCCGGGGTGTGGGAAGCAATCGTCCGAGCGAGATCACGAAGGCCCTCTGTTGAAAGTCCGGTTTGAGCCGCGGCTTCAGCGAGTGTGAGTGATGGCATGGGGCCGCGCGCAGCAACGAGGCGTTCTTCGAGAAGCACGCGCGCCACGCCAGCCGCAAGACCGGACTCGGAGCCTACCGGAATCGAGGTCCACCCCCACGCACGCGCCGCGGTGCGCGAAAGAGTTGCTTCCAGTTGAATCAGGCGCAGTTCCGGATTCGTCTTCCCGGCGGCGCGCTCCGCCCACAATCGCGTGAACTGGCCAGGGGTACCCCAGCCATCCAGTAACGGAACGCCAAAGCTGACGATAGTCTTTGCATTCTCAAGGTCGTAGCCCAAGCTCGAGGCTGGTACGCCGCTCCAAGCTTCGTAAGCTCCAAGAGCCCGAGTCTCCGAACCGAGAACAACGCGGTAACTGCCATTTCGTTTCTGGCTGAAAGTATCAAGCACCGAGGAAGCCGCACGGCCTGGAAAGCCATCGATGACCACGACAGGCCCTTCGTTGCAGGCCTTGGCGAAAGCGGCCCCCGCGTCGTTCCATGAAGAGATCTGGGAACCGTGACGAACGAATCGCAGTCGTTGCGGATGCCAGTTTAGTTGGTGTGCTCCGAACCCAAGTGGGCAGAGTGCTCCTCGGCTGATAGGATGACTGCCCAGTCCCGCAACCCCGACGGGCCATCCAGCGGCCATCTTCACCTTCATCCCGCATCCCTTGGGACAGAGTGTGCACGATGTCTGCTTAACTTCGATCGGACCGCGCACCGGTTGCGGAATCCAAGGCCAGTTTTGACTCCAGATGGAGGTGTCGTCCAACAACTTCCAGGGAACCGGAGTAACGATCAGACCGGCTGCGGCTCCCGCGCTCCAAACCAGCAGATCTCGTCGTGAAACCTTCATGCGTCTCCTTTACTCATGGCACCCGAGGCATCCCACCTCGACGTTGCGGCGAGCGTGGCAATCTTCGCAGTCGCTCATCTTCATGCCTTCGTGCGGCGCCCGCCGCAACCGGGAGATGGAGTGCCCCCAGATGTCCCGGCTGTATCCGCTTATGCGGTTCACCTGGTAGGTGCGAACCTGGTCGGATTCACCATAAGTTGAATGGCATTCCGTGCAAGCTAGTGCGGCGCGCTTCACATGGATTGCGTGCGAGAACCAGACGTTGGCCGGTTGCCGAGCGTAGACGAGCCACGGAGTCTCGTGTCCCGGTTTGATAAAGTTGTCGACCAAGGTTGCCTCGGCCTTGCTCTCTCCAATCCGTTCGGAATGGCAGGTAGCGCACTTTTCCATGGCTGGAATCCCTGCAAAGGCTCCGTCCTCGCGCACGGCGTGACACTCGCTGCATTCTGCGACGCCAGACTTTTCCGCATGCGTCTTGTGACGAAACTCGAGCGGCTGTTGTTTCTGTGTGTAGAGTGCGCGTGGAAATGCGACCCATCCAACCAGTAGCGCCACGGCCAGTCCAAATCCGAAGATGAGAGTCGTTCGCGACATCCTCATGCCTCCACCTTCCAGTTCCGGTCGCAAAAAAATCGCTGGAACAAACACACCACATGCTGCCGGGCCAACAACTGCGCCACTCCCCTCACGGGAGAGCCTCCGTCACATCCTGGCGCGTGCGTGTCGTGGATTTCACGAGACAGGCGCTCGCGCTCCTCGCCTTGCCAAGCCATGCCTTGTGGCCCAGAAACTAGCCCGGTGCGTGTCCGGCCAGGCAATTCCCATCCCTCGAACAGCCAGCCTGCGCCGTAGGGATCGGCCGTCAGCCTTGTGGGATCGCTCCGCACGCGGCTGTTCACTTTCTGAATCATCAGTGGATTCGGAAAGATCATCGGCCACTCGACTCCGTGAACGGTTAGGGCTAGTGTCGGCGAATGGGTGCCGTGGGTGGTGACATAGGTGACGCCATCCACATTGCCGGCTACATCGGCGAAAAATCCGTCCAGGCCGACGTGGCACAATCCGGATTCTTCGGCATCCAGCCAGAAATGGTTTGCGGTGTAAAGAAGATGCGGCGGCGGAGTCGAGGCGTGCGGGTGTGCCAGCAGCAGGTAGGAATCGCAATAACGGTATGTGTTGCTCGTGCAACTTGAAAGTTCAGAATCACTGAAAGGCACCAGTTTCGTGACCGGTGAAACTCCGCAATATTGCACGCGGATTTCTTCCAGGTGCGGACAACGATCCTGTCGTACGCTATCTTTTGCAGCCAATTCGCACTGCACGTATTGCGCTGAGGAACAGAGGCCGCCCCGTATCGCGCCAGGCCCGTCGAGGATTAATTTCTGCACTGGCGCAGCATGACAATATTGCGCTCGACCTTCTTTTAGAAACGGGCACGCCATAACTCACTTCCCAGATTTCTGGTCTGAGGCCTGGGACTCGGCGGGATCGATCCTTTCGCCACCGTCGGCCATGGTCAACCCCAAGCCGGGCTCGTACAAGCTGTGCGATCCGTGCAACATCGCCCGCAACTCTCCATCTAGCGTGCTCAGATCCAGATTGCCGTGTTCGCGCGCAGACTGCGCTTTGCGAACCAGCAAGTCCCAACCCACCGCGCCAAACACAATGACCAGCGCCAACAGCGTGATGATGCCCAGAGCGAAGTTCGTCATGTTGAGCCAGAATGTCCAATTGTCTGCAGCCATTTTGAAGTGACCTCCTTGCCGATAGCGACACGGCCATCTCTTGAAATGCAATTGAAACGCCATTTAGTGAATTCAACGAGATGCGCGTAATTCCGGCTCGCGGCGTGCCGGGATTCCCAACACCGCCGTAGGATTTCCCAACATCATGCTGCCTCTTCCTCCTTCAAACTCGATTGAGACAGATTCTCTGTGGAAACGTTGGACGTGAACTTGTCGGCGATTCCGACAGTTGTGCGCGTCGTCGCAGTGAAGCGTGATTGCAATCACAAGTGGATTGATTCCTTCTCGATACAAACGACTTACGGACTACCGCTAGAGTCGCTGAAGTGGTTTTCGCCAGTGTTTTTGCGGGTCTAATCGTTTCGCAGTAATGAACTCGTTAATGCCCCTTACTAAGATGGTTTGTCGATCATGAATCCTAAATGGAACGGGCAGTTCTCCTGCTTCGACCTCGTCGCTAAGACCAGCGGGCGCTCCCGCAGCGTTGTTCAGGTTCGTGATCTCGAAATCGGCGGCAATGATTTTGTGGTAATGGCCGGGCCTTGCGCCGTTGAATCCGAGAGTCAACTCATGCAGACGGCGGAGGCAGTCGCTGGAGCGGGCGCGCGCATTCTGCGAGGCGGAGCTTACAAGCCGCGCTCTTCACCATATGCATTTCAGGGTCTGGGAATAGAAGGTTTGAAGATTCTCCAGAAGGCTCGCGAGGCAACCGGACTCGCCATCGTCACAGAAGTGATGAGCGAAGAGGACGTGGATCTGATCGCCGAGTATGCCGACATCATGCAGGTGGGCACGCGCAGCATGGAGAACTACGCACTGCTGGACGCCCTCGGCCGCTGCGGTCGCCCGGTTCTTCTCAAGCGCGGGATGACTGCAACGCTCGAAGACCTTCTGCATTCTGCGCAGGTGATCGCGGTTGCGGGAAATTCGCAAATCATTCTATGCGAGCGCGGCATCCGAACGTTTGAGACTGCCACTCGCAATACCCTGGATATCGCGGCAGTGCCAGTGCTGAAAACGGTGTCGCATCTCCCCGTCATCGTGGATCCCAGTCATGCGGCGGGAGTGCGTGCGCTCGTTCCCGTGTTGTCGCGTGCGGCCGCCGTGGTCGGCGCCGATGGCCTGATCGTAGAAGTTCACCCCTGTCCAGAACAGGCTTTGAGCGATGGCGACCAGTCGCTCACGTTCGGCGAATTCTGCCAGATGATGAAGGACCTGCGGCCTTACCTCGATCTCGAGCGAGAGGCCCGGCAACTGCGTCCACAACTCCTCGCCGTCGGGGGAGCAGACTAGTGGCGTCGCGTTTCATCCTGATTCTTGCTATCGCGTCTGGCCTGCTCTCATTGTGTGTACTGGGACTCACGAGGAATACGGTGAAAGCTTCAGCTTCCGCCGATCCGCCATCATTTCTCTATACGTCGGCAAAGCAATATGAGGCATTGGCCTGGTTGCGCGGGGAGGATCGATTTCATTCCGGCGCAACGATTTTCGTGCGCGATTCCGGTGGCCAGCGCTCCTTGGTTCCCGGTTTTGCCGCCTCTGCTGATGCTGCGGTTTCATTCGATGGACAACGCGTTCTCTTCGCCGGGAAGCTGAAATCCCAAGACCCGTGGCAGATCTGGGAGATCCCGCTCGCCGGGGGAGAGCCACGCCGCATCACAACCGGCTCCGACGACTGCGTGAGGCCCTTCTACCTGCCCGAAGATCGCGTGGTTTATGCGCGCCGCAGTGCAGGCCGATTCGTAATTGAGGCCGTTGACCTGTCCGGGGGGAAGCCGCTGGCGTTGACGTACGGTCCGGCGAATTTCTTCCCAACCGATGTGCTTCGGGACGGCCGTATCTTGTTCGAAGCTGCCTATCCGCTAGGCGGCGCAGCCAAGCCCGAAATTTATGCCGTCTATTCCGATGGCAGCGGAGTTGAATCGTATCGCTGCGACCACGGCACCGCGCGGCACTCAGGGAGACAAGTTAGTTCAGGAGACGTGATCTTCGCCTCGGCTAACGGACTAGGCAGATTCACATCGGCGCGCGCGCAGGAAGTGCGCATTTCCACCCCAGCCGGGGAATTCGGGGAAGATATTACGGAAACGGCCGCCGGCGATTGGCTCGTGCCCTGGCGAGCCGGGGGAAAAGCCCCGTTTCAATTGATGCTCTGGAAGCCCGGTTCTACCGAGCTGCGCTCGGTACCGACAGGGCAAAATGATGACGCGGTTGAGCCGGTGGTGATTGCGGAGCGTGTGGCTCCGAACCGTCATCCCTCAGCCTTGCATGACTGGCCGAATGCAAATCTCCTCTGCCTGAACGCTTACACGTCGAAATATCAATTTGCTACCGGTTCGATTCATTCTGTGCGGCTCTATACCCGCGATGATGCGGGCACGCTGAAAGTGCTCGGAAACGCGCCCGTGGAGCGCGACGGATCGTTCTTCGTACAGGTGCCCAGCGAACGGCCTTTGCAGATCGAATTGCTCGATGACGCCGGCAAGACTCTGAAGCGCGAAGCCGGATTCTTCTGGATGCGCCGCGGCGAACAGCGCGGCTGCGTTGGATGCCACGCCGGACCGGAAGCCTCGCCGGAAAACGCAGTTCCCATGACGCTGCTGAAGTCGACAACGCCAGCCGACTTGACCGGCGCGCATGCGCCTGACGCTTCGGGAGGACACTAGCATGATAAAAACACTTGGATTCCTGATTCTGTCCTCCGCTGTGCTGGCACAGGCTCCGCAGCAGGCGCCACCGGGGCCAATCCGATTCGAGGATGCGACTGCGAAAGCGGGCATCCAGTTCACCCACAGCTTTGGGGCACGGCAACTCGGGTCTCTGCTGGAAAGTACCGGTTCGGGATGCGCCTGGTTCGACTACAACAATGACGGTCTGCCCGATCTTTATGTCGTCAGCGGCAAGCCCCTTGAAGAGGGGATGCATCCTTATCCACTCAAGCAGCCACTCGCGACTCCACCTCACAACCATCTCTACCGCAACAACGGCGACGGCACCTTCACCGATGTCACCGACCAGGCCGGCGTTGCTGCAAATATCTTCGGTACCGCGGCCATTGCAGCCGACTTCGATAATGATGGCTTTGTCGACCTGCTTGTCACGGGGTACGGGCGTGCGATTCTCTACCGCAATAAAGGCGATGGAACATTCGAAGACGTCACTGCGAAAGCAGGTATCAAAGTCGACGGATGGTCGATCAGCTCCGCCTGGCTCGACTACGACCGCGATGGCTGTGTCGATTTGTTTGTTGGCCGGTATGTAAAGTTCGATCCGAAATACCGCAATTACTATCCTGCCGACAATTATCCCGGCCCACTCGATTACGCCGGCGACACGAACCGTCTTTACCACAACAATTGCAATGGAACGTTCACCGATGTAACGGACAAGTCAGGAATCGGCGCCTACAAAGGACGCACCATGGGCGTCGCCGCGGCCGACTATGACGGAGACGGTTTTCCCGACATCTACGTCGCCAACGACAAGACTGAGAACTTCCTCTTCCATAACAAGCGCGATGGCACGTTCGAAGAAATCGCCGGAGATTTGGGAGTGGCGTACGGGCAGAACGGCGAGAGTACCTCCGCCATGGGGCCGGTATTTGCCGATATCGACGGCGATGGCCGCCTCGATCTGTGGGTAACGGATTCGAAGTACAACCGTCTGATGCGCAATACGGGCGCGAGTGGATTCGAAGATATTGGTCCGAGTTCTGGAATTTCGCAGGCCACTGCGCAGTATGCAAGTTGGGGAAGTGGCGTCTACGACTTCGATAACGACGGCTGGCTCGACATTCTTGTCTTCCATGGCGGGCTGATTCAGATGGTCCCGCAAGAGCAGTCGCTCTTTCGCGGGCTCGGCAGCGGCAAGTTTGCTGATGTATCGCGCGAGGCCGGGCCGGCGCTAGACGTGAAGACGGTGTCTCGTGGCGCTTGCTTTGCCGACTACGACAATGACGGCAAAGTCGACGCTTTCGTAGTGAACCTGGGCGCACCCGCGACCCTGCTGCATAACGTTAGCCAGAACAACAATCATTGGCTCACGGTGAAGTTGAAGGGCCGGAAAAGCAATCGCGACGGTATTGGAGTGCGGCTGGAACTGCTGTCTGCCGGACGTAAACAAATTGCCGAACGCGTTGCCGGCTCAAGCTATCTCTCGCAGGATGACGGCCGCGTTCATTTCGGGCTCGGGGCTGCGAACAAGGCTGAGAAACTGACCATCCGCTGGCCGAGCGGTGAGGAACAGGTTCTAGAAAATGTTGCCGCAGATCGCGTGCTCACCGTGGAGGAACCGTAGATGCCCACGCGCCCCATCTCCTGCGTGAGCTTCCGGCGAATGGTGCAGGTTACTGCCATCTTCGCCGTGGCCCTGCTGGCGATGGCGGCCAAGCCCTCGGCCAAACAGTCTGCCGCAATCCTCAAGGAACGTTACCTATCTCCTCTGGAAATTGCTTCTTCGCCAGATGGCCGTTTCCTTTACGTCGTCTGCCAGGACAGTGACGAAGTGCGTGTCGTCGATGTGCAATCGACGAAAGTTGTGGGCAACATCGCAGTGGGACACATGCCGCGCGGGATCGCGATGTCTGCTGATGGCCGGCGGATGTTCGTCACGAATGCCTGGTCCGACAATGTCTCTGTGATCGACACGGCCGCATTGCAGATCGTGGGGACAATGCCGACCGGGCCCGAGCCAAGCGGGGTCGTTCTTGATAAAGAAGGCACGACGCTTTATGTCGCCAATCGCTTGAGCGGCGATATATCCGTCATTGACTTGAAGAGCGGGCAGGAAACGAAGCGACTACTCGCAGGGCGAGGCGCGAGCTACTTGGCACTGTCCCCTGACGGAAAGTGGATCTATTGCACGCACATCGATCCAAATGCCGGAGCCTTTCGGAGCCAGCCAAAGTCTGAGATTACCGTCATCGACACCGCGCGCCAAACCGTAGTCGAGCGCAAGCCACTCCCCAATGTAGCTGGCGTATTTCATGTTGCGCTATCTGCGGACGGACACTTGGGCGTCGCAGCTCAGCTTCGGCCCAAGAATCTCATTCCGCTCGCACATGTCGAGCACGGCTGGGCCTTTGGCGATTCTCTCACTTTGTTCGGCGAAGACGTGGGAGGAACCGTTCAGATCCCGCTGGATGAACTCGACCGCTACTATGCCCTCCCCTGGGGCGTCGCCATCACCCCCGATAAGTCGAAGATCTTCCTGACCACAGCAGGTTCTCAGAGTGTCACGGTCATCGACATTCTCCGCCTGCTGAAAACCGTACGGACGCGGCGGCAGCCCTTCGTCAACGACCTGTCCGCATCTGCGGACTATGTGCTGGCGAGGATTCCGGTGGGCCACAATCCGCGAGGTGTACTCCTCTCATCCGACGGCAAGCGGCTCTTCGTGGCCAACCGGCTCGACGACAATCTTGCCGTGATCGATACGGCCACACTTCATGTTGTATCGACGATCGATCTGGGCGGTCCGAGGAATGTCGATGCGCTTCGCCGCGGAGAACGTCTTTTCTATACCGCCGACTTTGCATTTCAAGGACAGTTTGGCTGCTCCAACTGCCATCTTGATGCCACCATTGACGGACTGCAGTGGGATCTCGAACCTGACGGCTTCGGCAAGGACGTCGTCGACAACCGGTCGCTGGAAAACCTGGCAGGCACGGAGCCCTTCAAATGGAACGGGGGCAATCCCGATATGCCCACCGAGTGCGGCCCGCGCACGGAAAAGTTTTTCTTCCGTTCGCAGAGCTTCAATCAGCAGCAGCTGACTGATCTGGTCACCTTCGTCTACTCGCTCCCTTATCGCCCGAACCGCTCCCGCCTCGCCAATGGCGAGTTGAGCCCGGCTCAAGAGCGTGGCAAGGCGATTTTTGACCGCACCAAATACAAAAATGGCAAGCCGATTCCTGAGGCGAACCAGTGCGCAACCTGCCACAGCGGCCCCAAGTACACCAATCAACATCAACTGGACGTCGGCACCGGCAAGTCGACGGACCGCTCTCCCGTCGTGGATGTTCCCCAGCTTTCGAACGTCGCCTATTCTGCGCCATATCTGCACGATGGCTCGGCGCGATCACTGGAAGAAATCTGGACCGTGTTCAACCCGAAAGACACCCACGGCGTGAGCAACGATCTGACCAAAGACGAATTGAACGATCTCATCGAATACCTGAAAACGTTATGAAGCTGAGAATCTGGTTCGCGACGCTGGCACTCCTCATTACGGCCTCCATGGCCGTTGCCCAGGATATGCCGCTTTTCCGTTGGGAGAACTTCACCACCGCGAACGGCCTGCCCGATAACCATGTCTTCTGTGTACTGGTCGACGGAGACCGCATCTGGGCCGGAACTGAAAATGGATTGGGCCTTTATGAGAACGGAGCCTGGAAGGTCTTTCGGCCCGACGAGAGCGCGAAGGAACAAAGCCTGGCGCATCAGGCCGTACTTTCGCTAGCGCTCGACAAGCGCACTGGGGACTTGTGGGTCGGTACCATGGGTGGACTCAGCCGCGTATCGGCGGGACGCATCGATACCTTCACACAACTCACCTCCGGTCTAAGCAACGACATCGTCTACGGGGTCGGCGTGCAAGGTGATTTTGTCTGGACCGCGACTGCGGCGGGCGCCAGCCGCCTGAACACACGCACTGGAGAGTGGTCCCTGTTCAACGAGCGCAACACGCCTATGTTCGAAATTTGGACCTACGCCGTCAGCCCTGCGGAAGACAAGGTGTACTACGCGGTCTGGGGAGGCGGGGTGCTCGAATATGACGTCAAGACCGAGCACTGGAAGGACTACAACGATCCCGACGGTGAAACCGAACTCGTCCTGATGAAGGACCAAGGCCTGATCCACGAAATCACTACCTCGGTGAGTTATGTCGACAAGATCCTCTGGGTGGCGACCTACTTCGGCGCCAGCCGTTATGACGGCCGCTACTGGCACAATTTTTTGCAAAAAGACAGCGGCCTTCCCAGCGATTTTCTCAACCAGATCAAAGGCATCGACGCGAATCGTGCCTGGTTCTCGACTGACAAAGGTCTTGCCTATTACGACGGGACGAACTGGGCGGTGTACCGTCCGGCGCTCGACACGCACAAGCCTGAAATGCTGGTGCGCGACGCAGCCGGCACCGTGAAGAAAATTCCGGTGCAAAGCGCGCCGGCGCACAACTACATCCTGGGCGTCGACTTTCAGGGAAACGACATTTGGGTCGCGACCGCGAAAGGGTTGAGCCACGGTATTCGCCAGAAGAGCCTAAAGCAAACGGCACAGGTTTCAAGGACGCACAACGCGGTTCGCAAGAAATAAATCTCTCAGGAGCAAAGCAAATGAATGTTCAAGAGTTATTCGCGGAAGTGGCTACAGCGCCGGTTGTGAAGCGAGCCATCACCAATCACAAAGCTCTCAACGAAGCCTACGATTATGGCAGCGCGTTCTCCCGCGGCATGCGAATCGATTTGAATGGTCTAACGATCCTTCTGATTTCGGGGACAGCGAGCATCGACGACGCGGGCCGCACCGTGCACGTTGGCGACCTGCGTGCCCAACTCCGTCGCACCTTCGACAACATCACCAAGTTGCTCGCTGCGGAAGGCGCGACCTGGCATGACATTGTCCGCACGACTTGCTATCTCCGCGACATCGAGCGTGACTACCAGGCCTTCAACGAAGAGCGCACGGCATTCTACAAAGAACAGCAGCTCGACCCGCTGCCGGCATCCACCGGAATCCAGGCGATTCTCTGCCGCCCTGATCTGTTGATCGAAATCGAAGCGATTGCCATGTTCCGACGCGAAGTGCCCACGGAGTAGACATGCGCCTCGTAAGGACTTTCGCGATCGCCGCGCTGCTGATGGGCGCGGCCTGGGCTCAGGCGAGCTTTCCGTGTGCGTGCGGCCACAACCCGCCGGGACCACCCGTCTCCCGTTCGCTCAAGCCCTACACCGGGGCCCCCGACGATCTGCGCCCATTTTCCAAGTACACAACGCCCTACCACGAGTACTATCAGGATCTCGTCGAATACAACGGGGCGGCCCGTGACATCCCCGATCCCGACCTCAAGAGCCTCAGCGAAATTGGTATTGGCTTCCTGGCTCCGCTCTACGATCATCCTGACCAGGCGCTCGGGAATCGCATGCTGAATGGCGCAACCCTGGCCATCGAGGAGGCCAATGCTGGTGGCGGATATGGAGGCAAGCCCTTTCGCCTGGTCACCCACAACGACTACGACAACTGGCAGATGAGCAAATCCGCGACGATGGGTGCCTCCAGAGATTCCGCAATTTGGGGCGCCGCATCAAACGATGCAGTCAGGATGATCTACGAAGACAAAGTGTGGGCGATGTTTGGTTCCATCAGTTCCGAGTCCACACACATTGCTCTGCGCCTCACGCTGAAAGGGGAGACCCCGCTCGTGAACAGCGCCTCCACCGATCCCACAATCCCGGAGACGATCATCCCCTGGTACTTCACCGATATTCAGGACGATCGTGAGCAAGGATACACGCTGGCGCGTCACATCTACACAGAGTTGGGATTCAAACGAGTTGCCCTATTGCGCGTGAACGACCGCTATGGGCGCTTCGGGGTCATAAAATTCCGTGACGCGTCGCGACGACTCGGCCATCCCGTAGTCATCGAGCAGAAGTTCATGCCAGGCGATACCGACTTCCGCCGCCAACTCCAGGTCATCGAAGACTCCCGCGTCGATGCCATCGTACTGTGGACCGACATTGGCCCAGCTGCCAAAATCCTGCAACAAATGCAGGAACTGGGCATGAAGCAACGCGTATTCGGCAGCCATCGCACCATTGGGGATGAACTGATCAACCTTGCAGGCCCTGCCGCCGAAGGTTTCGAGGCTGTCTTTCCGTACAATCCGAATCGTACCGACCCGCGGTGGCTGGAATTTAACGACCGCTTCGAGACTCGTTTTCACGAGAAGCCCGATCATTTCGCTGCACTGGCTTACGACGCCATGCAAATCCTGCTGAATGCGATCTGCCGTGCCGGGCTCAATCGCGGGCGAATTCGCGATGCCCTCGCCGGCACCGAAAGCTATAAGGGCGTCACCGGAGACATGGTCTTCGATCCCAACAGCAAGAACATCTCGCCACTATTCCTTGCACGCGTGCACGAGGGCAAAATCGACTATCGGCGCATCACCATGGACAAACCGTACGCACAGGTCGGCGAGAATGGCGTTCAGTACGCCGGCCCCAAACTGCCTGACCAGATCGCCGGCGATCTGAAGATCGGCGTCTTCGGTCCGCACGCCGACGAATTGGTGCGATCTCCTGAAATCACCCGGATGCTGAGCACGCTCAACGGTACCAGCAAGCATCTTTCGCTGATCGCGATTCCATCCGAGAGTTCCTGGGGCAAAGCCTCATCCGATCTGGTAAAGGCGGTCTATCAGGAACACGTCGTGGCATTGATTGCGCTGGATCGACCGTCCAGTCATCTCGCCGAACAGATCGCCGTCAAGTCGTTCGTACCTGTCCTGTCTATCTCGTCCGATCGCTCGCTCACCTCGACGAATATTCCATGGATCTTCCGCCTGCCGGAGGGCACACCATTTGATCAGGCCCTGCGCAGTCTCTCCAGCGCGATCGTTCAAGCCGGTCCCAACCGGGCCAATGTTCGCAAAGTTCTGGCTTCGGGTAGGCCCCTTGCCGGTGCAAGCTTCGCGGCGACGGGCGAACCTGCCAAGTAGGCCAACGCTGAAAGTGGCCGAATCTCCACTTGACATGGAAAGGCGTCCAAACTCGGCTTCCAGTAAGGCTTTTCAGCGATTTCATTGCCGCTGGCGAACCCCAGATTAGGGTACTGAAGCGAACCAAAATCATATAAAATGCTGGGGCCCTGCTTGACAGGGCGCGTCATGGAGTCCACTGGATCACCAAAAAAACTGGCGGGCCGGTACGAGGTCCGGCAGATCCTCGGGCAGGGCGGGATGGGCCTCGTTTATCGAGCCTATGACACCGTAGTGCGCCGCGAAGTTGCCGTTAAGACAATCCTCGACATTCCCGATCCTGCGTCCCTGCAGTTGTTCTACAAGGAATGCGATGTTCTCGCCTCGATGAGCCATCCCAATATCGTCGAGATTTTTGATATTGGAGAGTTTGAAGAAGACGGCAAGAAAAAGCCTTACTTCGTCATGCCTCTTCTGCCCGGCACAACGCTTGATCATTTCGTCCGCAAGTCGAGTCATCATCTTACGGTCGAGCGCACGGTCGAGATTATTTCTCAGACTTGCCGTGGCCTACAGGCAGCGCACGAGCGCGGATTGGTGCATCGCGATCTGAAGCCGAGCAACATCTTCGTGATGGAAGACGACTCGGTCAAGATCATCGACTTCGGCGTGGCTCATATGGCCGACGCGCACACGACGCGAGCGCAAAAGGGAACCCTGCTCTACATGTCTCCTGAGCAGATCCAGTTGAAGCCTCTTTCCGCCGCATCAGACATTTTCTCACTCGGGGTCGTGTGCTACGAGGCGCTGACCGGCAGGCATCCGTTTCAACGAGCTCGTGCCGATGAAGTGGTGGAAGCCATCCTCAACCAGATTCCGCCACCGGCTTCGGAAGTGAACCCTGCCATTTCTCCATCGATCAGCCGGGTCGTCCACAAAGCCATGGCCAAGCAGGCCTGGCACCGTTTCGCCAATGCGCGGGAGTTCGGCGACACGCTGAGTAAAGCGTTGCGCAACGAGCCTATCGAATTCTTCGATGCCGAGCGTACTCGCCCGCGCTTGCAGCGTGCGACCAAGGCGCTGGCGGATGGAGACCTTCAATTTGCCGGGGAGATTCTTGGTGAGATCGAAGCGGAAGGCCATATGGACACCGAGATTGGCTCGCTTCGCCGCCAGCTCGATAATGCTGTCCGCCGCAAAACCTTGGCCCAGTTGTTGGACGCAGCCCGCGCCCGCTTTGAAGAAGAGGAAGATCCGCTTGCGCTGCAGAAGTTGCAGGAAGCGCTGCAGATCGAGCCTGACAATGCCACTGCGCTGGCACTGAAGAGCAAGATCGAGAATCGTCGCAGCGAGAAACAAATTGAAAACTGGTACCGCCTGGCCAAGCAGCACATCGACAACCACGCCTATCCACATGCCCGGGAGGCGTTGCAGAATGTGCTGCAACTGCGGCCCAAGGAGGCACGCGCTCTTCAATTGCTCGCGGAGGTCGATCGCCAGGAACAAGAATACAAGAAGCTCCGCCAGGACAAAGAGCAGATCCATAAAGCCGCCGTGGATGCATGGCAGAAGGGCGACGTAAGCAGCGCTCTCGCCAAGCTGGGCGTGGTGCTTGAACTTGACCGCAAGGCTCCCGATTCCGTCAACCGCGAGAGTGGAGCCCGCTATCAGAGTTTCTATAACGAAGTGCGCTCCGAGCACGACGCCATGAACACCGCATACGCGGAAGCGCGCAAGCAGCTGGCGGACCGTAACTTCGCGAAAGCCATCACCACCTGCCAGACCTATCTTGCGAAGTATCCGGCGAACGCCATTTTTCAGGCTCTCCGATACGACATCGAAGAGCAGCAGCGGCAGGAGTTGTCATCGCTGATCGCGCAGGTTGACCGTCAAGTTGAAGCGGAGCCCGATCTCGACAAGCGTGTCAGTATTCTTCGCGAGGCGTTGGATCAGCATCCCGGCGAAGTCCATTTCGAGCGCGCCTTACGGCTAGTGCAAGACAAGCGCGACCTCGTGAACTCTATCGTCGCGCGTGCCCATCTTCACGAAGAGCAAGCTTCTTTCAGCGATGCGTTAAACGATTGGGAAATTCTGCGCACCATCTACAGTCAATATCCAGGCCTCAAGTTTGAAGTCGAACGCCTGCAGAAGCGGCGCGACCAGCAATCTCGCATCGAAGCAAGAACGCAGTTGATCGAACAAGTCGACTCGTGCCTGCACTCCAGTGATTACACTCGTGTGTTTGAATTGCTGGAGCAGGCAGCCGTCGAGTTTCCCAACGACGACGAATTGAACGAATTGCGCAAGCATGCGCAGCAGGGTGTTGAGCGCAGGTCGGAAGCCCAGCGACTCATGGCGGAAGGACAGGATCTGTTTGCCCAACAGAAATCCGCCGAGGGTATCCGGCTACTGCGACAGGCATACGAACTCGACGAGAACAATTCTCTGGCGCGAGCGGTCTTGGCAAATACCCTGGTCGAACAAGCGCAAGCGCAGATCGAGACCGACTGGCATGAGGCTGAAAAACTGGCCAAGGAGGCGTTCGAACTGAATCCCGGCCATCCGATGGCTAAGACTTTGCGCACTCTGATTCTCGATCAGAAGCGCGAGAGCTTCGTGAGTGAATGCGTTTCGCAGGCTCGCAAGCTGCAAACCTCAGGAGATCTTTCGGCGGCTTTGTCTCGAATTGAGGAAGCGTTGGTTTCGTACCCGCGCGAGATGCGGCTGACTCAGATTCGCGATGCGGTGCAGCGCGATCTCCTGACGCAACGTCGTCAAACGCGCCGTCGCGATCTTGAGGAACTGCGCCGTCTCGAAAGCGAGGCTGAGTCCGCCATCGATCCGGATACCAAGCAATCCCTTGGCTCGAAAGCACGGGCGCTAGCCGACAAATATCTCGAAGATGAAGAGGTCTTGTCGAGCGCGAATGTTCTGCTGCAAAAACTGAACTTGCCCGGAGTAACCGGAAAGGGAACGAATCAGGACCTGACTTCCGGGGCCACGCTGTCGTTTGCCGGTACGCCAACGATAGAAGGCTCACCGCAGGGGGCTTCGCCTGCTCATGTTCCACCGTTTCCTACGCTGCCGGTCGCCACGATTCCATTGGTAAACGCTGCGGCGCCAACAGCGAGGCCGCCGATCTCCCCGCCAACGGCCACCAAAATCACGCCACCATCCGCGGAGCGACGCGCCTCCAATGGACTGAACTCCAAAGTACTGGCGATTGCCGGCGGCGCCGTTGCAGTTCTGATGGTCGTGATTTGGCTATTTCTGCACGGTCACAAGCAGACCGCGGCGCCGTTGCCCCAGCCTATCCCAGTCGAACCAGCTGCGGCGGCCCCGATACCCGAGCCCGAACTGCCGGCGATGAGGTTGTCATCCGACAGCGCAACCGGCAAAGTAGCGTTCGATGACCAGCCTCCGGTCGACCTCCAAGATGCACAGTGGATGCTCGAGAAGATTCCTTCCGGCGATCACACCTTGAGGTTTGACAGCGCGGCGGGCAGCCTGTCTTTTACCCTCACGTCTGCGGCAGGATCTTTGCCCGTCGTCAAGACCCCAATCGCCGCGAAGGGAGTTCTGGCCGCGGTTGTCAGCAGCATGGGCGATCACGCCCACGTCTATTCCAGCGATACAGGGGCAAAGCTAAGCCTGGATGGGCAACCGACCATCGACATTCCTGCCGAAGGTGCTGACCTGTCTTCTGTTACCCCAGGTGCTCATGAGCTGACGATCAGCCGTGGCGGAGAGCAATACAAACTGGCAATCGAAGTTGCTGCTGCGCCGGCGTTGAACGCGTTCGTTGAATCCGGACAGAACGTCGGCACGCTCGTAGTGGTCACGGGGCAGGACAAGTCGCGCATATTCCTTAACGGAAAGGCGCTTCCACAAGAAACCCGAGGCGGGCAACTGCGCGTCGCCAATCTTGAACCTAAGGAGTATGTCGTAAAGGTCTCGAAGTCGGGCTATCAGGATGCCCCGGAACAGAAAATCCGGATTCGCAAGGGCGAACAGGGCCGGCTGGTATTCGGACTCCTTCCAGTGCCGCACATGGCTACACTGATCGTTCAAGGGGGACCTCCGGGGGCGACCGTTTTCGTTGACCAAACGAATGCTGGAACCGTGCAGCCCGACGGGACGCTCACCGTATCGGCCGTCGCTCCCGGCGACCACGTAGTTGAACTCCGCAAAGATCGGTTTAAGCCGAAGCAATTCAAGAAACATTTCGTTGTCGGAACTCCGGTGACGCTCGCTGCGGCCGACACCACTCTCGAGACAGCGCCTGGCGAACTGAAGATCACTTTCACCCCTGCCGACGCCCAAGTTACGTTGACGAAAGCGGGCGACCTCCCTGTCAAGGTATCTAGCGGCGCTGCTCTTAGTTTGCCCACTGGCACCTATACACTCGCGGCTCATACTGCAGACAATTTCGTGCGAACTTCCTCGCTGGATCTCACTGCAGGACAGTCGCGGAGTTTCGACCTGTCACTCGCTCCCAGCGGAATGTCGAAGTGGGAAGACCCTTCCGGCTGGAAACAGGAGAATGGTGTATTCATTCGCAAGGGTGGCGACTACATTCTTTACGGTGTCACGCCGACGTCTGGTACCTTCATATTTTCTGCCATGCTGACGAAAGGGCACCGCTTGCAATGGGTGGTCAACTATACTGACCCGAACAATTACGATTTGTTCCAGATCGACGACAATAATTTCTATCGCACCGACATCCGCAACGGCCAGAAGATGAGCGACGCAAAGATTCCGCACAAGGGAGAAAAGAAAAGCTTCCGTACGCTGCAAATTCATGTGTCTCCAACCGAAATCGTCCATCAGATCAAGCAAGGAAACACGTGGTTCGTTCTCGACCGGTGGACACTGCCGGGAACCAATCTCTCCTCAGGAAGGTTCGGGTTCTACCTGCCGGGGGGAGATCAGGTTTCGCTGGCGAATTTCAATCACTATCTCGACTTGAATCTGCACTAACCAGATCGTCCTTCCGTACTTTCAGGAGACGCAACATACGTGACCGCCAGCCATCCCCATAGAGTCCGAGTGATCGACTCCCACACAGGAGGAGAGCCCACGCGTGTGGTCGTCAGCGGAGGCCCCGATCTTGGGAACGGCCCGTTATCGCAGCGATTGCAACGTTTTCGTGGAGAGCACGATAATTTTCGATCTGCGCTGGTTAATGAGCCCCGCGGCTCAGACGTCATGGTGGGAGCATTGCTGTGTGAGCCTACGGATCCCTCGTGCGCCGCAGGTGTCATCTTCTTTAATAATGTCGGTTACCTCGGGATGTGCGGACATGGGACAATCGGCTTGGTGGCGACCCTCTCCTTCATGAAACGGATCGAACCCGGCGAGCATCGTATCGAGACTCCGGTGGGAACCGTGAGTGCCGTGCTGCACCCCAACGGTGAAGTCACCGTAAACAACGTCGCGAGCTATCGCCATGCCACGAATGTAGAAGTCGATGTTCCCCGTCACGGGAAGGTCTATGGCGATATCGCATGGGGCGGCAACTGGTTCTTCCTAGCGCGCGGCCACAGCATGAAACTCTCACTCGACAACATCGAAAACCTCACAGAGTTCACTTGGTCGATTCGGAAAGCGCTGCGCGAGCAGGGAATTACCGGTGCAGAGAATCAGGAAATTGACCACATAGAGTTATTCGCTCCGCCTGATTTATCTTTAGTCGACAGCAAGAGTTTTGTTCTTTGTCCCGGCAAGGCCTACGATCGTTCGCCATGCGGCACCGGAACGAGCGCCAAGCTGGCCTGTCTTTATGCCGACGGACGACTCCGCGAGGGGCAGGTATGGAAGCAGGAAAGCATCGTCGGCAGCGTCTTTGAAGGTTGGGTCACGGTCCGAGATGGAAAAGTCTATCCCAGCATTAAAGGTTCTGCCTTTGTAAACGCCGAGGCCGAGCTGATGCTGGATCCGCAGGATCCGTTCTGCATGGGCATTCGAGCTTGATGATGCCGATCTTACTAAGCGAACTCGTGCAGCACTTCGAAAGGCGATTCGGCAATCGCCCCAGAATCTTCCGTGCGCCCGGACGCGTCAACCTGATCGGCGAGCACACCGACTACAACGACGGCTTCGTCATGCCCGCAGCTGTCGCCTTCTCCACCTACGTGGCGGTTGCACCACGTTCAGACCGAAGACTTGTGATTCGCTCGGAGGAATTCCCCGGGGATTTTGACTTTGAACTCGAAAACCTTCCCCGCCAACGCACCGGGTCATGGTGCGACTACGTGCTCGGTGTTGCCAGCGTGCTTCAGCAGAAGGGACACAACCTTCACGGAGCCAACTTGCTGGTGCACGGCGAGGTCCCGATCGGCGCAGGTCTCAGCTCTTCGGCAGCCATTGAAGTGGCATCTGCCCTGGCGCTCATGAGCACGAACGAAATCCAACTCCCACTACCCGACATTGCCAAGCTTTGCCGACAAGCCGAGAATACCTTCGTGGGAGCAAAAGTTGGAATCATGGATCAGTTCGTGTCCTCGATGGGAAAGGCTGGCCACGCGCTTCTCCTCGATTGCCGCTCTCTGGATTTTCAGCTCGTCCCAATTCCCGCAGGTATCGATCTCGTGGTATGCAACACAATGGTCAAGCACGACCTGGCTACCGGTGCCTACAACACTCGCCGGGAAGAATGTGAAGAAGGGGTGCGCTATTTCGCCCGTTGGGATTCGAGTATTCATGCATTGCGCGACATCACGGTGGAGGTGCTCGATGAGCGCCTTCCCGATCTTCCCGCAACGATCGGCAAGCGATGCGCCCACGTGATCCGCGAAAATCGCCGAACCGTGGATGCGGCTCGAGCTCTAAGGAAAGGTGACCTATCGACAGTAGGGGAATTGATGCGCGAGTCCCACAACAGCCTTCGCGATCTTTATGAAGTCAGTTGCAGGGAACTTGATGTTATGGTCGAGTCTGCCAAAGGTCTGCCCGGCTTCATCGGCGGGCGCATGACCGGTGGCGGTTTCGGCGGGTGCACGGTCAATCTTGTGCGCGACGACAAGGCGCAGGAGTTCGCGAAGCAGATTGCGGAACGCTATCGAAACTCAACCGGCATCACCCCGCAAGTCTACCTGTGTACCGCGGAAGACGGAGCCGCCGAACTCAGCTAGAGCTGTCGACACTCGGCGACCATCCCTGCAACTTCACCAGCCAGTTCGCCGGTTCGGGTAGAATCGCAAACTTCGGCAGATCGCCGCGTACCATCGCCACCTCGTCGCAGCAATGAAATCTGGGACAAGCGTGGCAGTCTTTATATATCTTGTCGGGAAGATCTTCGCGCTGCGCGACTGAGAATCCCTGGCCCGCAAAGAAATCCGGTTTGCGGGTGAACAGGCAAATGCAGTCGACTCGATGCCGCTTTGCCTCGGCCAGCAGGGCTTTCACCAAGCGTCCGCCGCCCCCTTTTCCTTGTGCCCACGGAGCAACGGTAATCGAGCGAATTTCGGCCAAGTGGGTGCCATACAGGTGCAGCGCCCCGCATCCGATAATCCGTTCCTCATCCTCGAGAACCACAAAATCTCTGACGTTCTCGCAAATTTCCGGCAGCGTGCGAGGCAGGAGTGTGCCGTCGCTCGAGTATCCCGCGATCAACTCATGAATCTGCTGTGCATCCGGCAAGATCGCTTTACGCGTGCGCATGGACCTCCTCTCGAAGAGACGCAATCCTCTTCCTGGTAACGCTGATTGCCTGCCGAACCCGACTTGGCGCGGTGCCACCGGGAACATCGTGAACCGCAAGTACAGACGTGAGCTTCAGCGACTCATAGAAATTCTTGTCGAAGGATGGACTCAGCGATTGCAGTTCCTGCAGCGACAAATCCTGTAGCTCGTATCCCCGCTCGATGCACATCTGCACCGCTTTGCCAATCCGCTCATGCGCAAGTCTGGAAGGGACGCCCCGCGCGACCAGGTAGGTTGCCGCAGCCCAGGCATTCATGAAACCCGACTGCGCCGCATCATGCATCCGCTCGACCACAAATTCCACTGCCTTCATCCATCCCGTCACCAGCGGCAACATTTGCAGCAGCGCGTCCGACGAGTCAAAGAGCGGTTCCTGGGTTTCCTGCAGGTCTTTGTTGTAGGCGAGAGGCAGGCCCTTCACTGTAACCATCAAGGCGGTGGCATTCCCCAGAATACGGCCGCTTTTTCCCCGCACCAGTTCGAGTAGATCAGGATTCTTCTTCTGCGGCATCGCGCTACTGCCGGTCGAATACGCCTCCGGCAAACTCAGAAAGCTGTATTCCTGCGACGAGAACAGGATCATCTCTTCTGCCCAACGACTCAGATGCGTAGCCAGCAATGACAGTGCGCCGACAAACTCGATCACGAAATCACGATCGCTCGTGGCGTCGATACTGTTTCCAGTCGGACCGTCGAAGCCAAGGCTGTCTGCCATCATGGCGCGATCAAGGGGCAAGGTTGCGCCCGCAACCGCACCTGATCCCAAGGGGCAGAGGTTCAGCCGCTTCCGGCAGTCAGCCAGTCGGTCCGCATCTCGCAAAAACATCTCGACATAGGCCAGCAGCCAGTGTCCGAGCAGTACTGGTTCTGCTCGTTGCAAGTGTGTATACGCCGGCATGGCAGCGTCCGCGGCCTGCTCCGCCCGGTCCGCCAGCACGCTGCACAATTCGGCGAGTTCGTGCCGCAATTGATCGATCGACGCTCGCACGTAGAGGCGCAGGTCGGTCGCGATCTGTTCATTGCGGCTGCGCCCGCTGTGCAGCTTGTATCCAGTCTCGCCAACCAGCGCGACGAGCTGCTTCTCCACAAAGTGATGAACATCCTCCGCTTCATCATCTTCAAGGAACGCCGGCGACGAAGCAGCCTTCTCGCCGATTTGTCTCAGCCCCTGCAGGATGCTGATGAGTTCGTCTGACGAAAGAATGCCGGCATCTTTCAGCGCCCGCGCGTGCGCATTGCTGGCCATGAGTTCGCACTTCAGCAGTCGCCGGTCGAAACCGAACGACCGCTGCCAGCGCTCGAAATCAGGATCCAGCGGTTGCCGGAATCTGCCGGACCACATCTTCATCGCGCGACCTCCACGCGCGCGCGCGCCCGCGACCGCGAAGGCAGTCCAAGAATGCGAATGAATCCCGCCGCATCCTTCTGATCGTAGCTGTCGTCCATAGTGAATGACGAAAGATCGGTGCGATACAGAGAGTGCTCCGACTCGCGGCTGACCACGGAAACATTTCCTTTGTACAACGAGAGCGTGACCGTTCCGGTCATCTCCCTCTGAGTGCTCTCGACGAAGGCATCAAGAGCTTCGCGCAGCGGTGTAAACCACAAGCCGAAGTAAACCAGTTCCGCATACTTCAGTCCAACGTGCTGCTTGTAGTGCGCAACGTCGCGCTCCAGGCACAGCGCTTCCAGTTCCTGATGAGCCGCGATCAGGAGAGTGCCGCCCGGAGTTTCATAGCATCCCCGCGACTTGATTCCCACAAAACGGTTTTCGACCAGGTCGATCCTGCCGATCGCATTCCGCGCCCCAATCTCGTTCAGCAATTCCACGAGCGATACAGGATCCATCTCCATTCCATTCACGGAGACCGGGATGCCCTGGGCAAATCCAATGCTCACTTGCTCTTCTTGGTCGGGCGCTTCCTGGGGCGAGCGCGTGATCTGCCATGTCGTCGGCAAGGGCGCATTGGCCGCGTCCTCCAACTCACCGCCCTCGTGGCTGATGTGCCACAGGTTGCGGTCGCGGCTGTGAATCTTCTCGCGGCTTGCGGACACTGCAATTCCGTGCTGCTCGGCGTAATCCAAACAATCCTCGCGCGATTTCAAGGACCACTCCCGCCACGGCGCAATGATCTTCAGTTCGGGCGCGAGCGCTTGGTATGTCAGCTCAAAACGCACCTGGTCGTTGCCCTTGCCAGTGCATCCGTGAGCGACGGCCGTTGCGCCTTCGCGCAAAGCTACCTCAACCTGGTGCTTCGCGATCACTGGACGCGCCAGTGAAGTGCCGAGCAGGTACTTGTGTTCATACACGGCGCCCGCCTTCAGAGCAGGGAACACGTACCCGGTGAGGAACTCCTCTCGGAGGTCTTCGACAATCACCTTGCTCGCTCCGGTGGCATAGGCCTTCTCAACCACGGCCTCGATGTCATCGCCCTGGCCGACATCGCCAACCATGGCGATGACGTCATAGGAATAATTTTCTTTCAACCATGGAATGATGATTGACGTGTCTAACCCACCGGAATAAGCGAGAACTACTTTCTCAGGCATGAGCGCTCCTAACGGGCAGACGAACCGCGCCGCCCAGCAATAAGTAAAGAATTGATTTTTGAACATGCAGTCGGTTTTCCGCTTGCTCGAAGATGACTGAGTTGTCCGAGTCCATCACCTCATCGGTGACTTCCTCGCCTCGATGCGCCGGAAGACAGTGCATGAACGCCGCATGGGGCGCGGCTTCTGCCATCAGCGCACGGTTCACCTGGTAGGGCCGGAAGATTCCGGCGCGCTGCCCGGCTTCGTGTTCCTGACCCATGCTCGCCCACGCGTCGGTGTAAATAGCGTCCGCTCCCTTGGCCGCAACCCGCGACTCTGTGAACAGTTCGATTCGCGCTCCTGTCTGTGTGGCGATCTTTCGCGCATCAGCAACGATTTGCGCATTCGGCAAATAACCCTTCGGCGTAGCGATCCGGATCGATGACCCCAGGCACGCGCACGTCAGCAGCAGCGAATGGGCTACGTTATTGCCATCCCCTACGTATGCGAGCGTGATATTCCTGAGATCGCCAAACCGCTCCTGCAGCGTGAAGTAATCCGCCAACGCCTGGCACGGGTGCTCCAGGTCGCTCAGGGCGTTGATCACCGGCACCGACGCATATTGAGCCATCCCCGTGATGGTCTCCTGCGCGAATGTCCGCAACACGATCACATCGACCCAACGCTCAAGGTTATGCGCAATGTCGCTCAAGGTCTCGCGTGCATCCAGTCGGCTCTGCGACTGGTCCACGAACATCGCGGTTCCTCCGAGGCTGGTCATGCCGGCCTCAAAGGTGATCCGGGTTCGCAGCGAAGGCTTCTCGAAAAACATCACCATCTGTTTTCCCGCCAGCGACCTCTGAAATACAGACGGACGTGATTTCATGAGTTCCGCAAGATGCAGCACCGCCTGGACCCCTTGAGGTCCTAGATCGCGGGTCGAAACCAGGTCGGGGCACCAGAAAGTGCCGGGAAACGTATCCGGCACCACCGGCATTTTGCTTTGCAATGGACTATTCAACTCTGACTCCTATCCAAGAAAAAATTTCTGAGCTCATGCGCAGATAACTTCTGTCCCACAGTTCAGCTTGGTGAGATAGAACTGTGGAAGCGTGTCAGCCTCCGCGGCCGGTAATATCCGCACCCTCCCGACGCCTTGCTTCAATGCCTGCTTACAGGCTTCCAGCTTGGGCAGCATGCCTCCACTGATCACCGATCCCGCGACCATATCCTGCGCCTGCTTGGTGCTAAGCCACGGAATCACGGTGCCCTCCGCGTCCTTCACCCCGGCCACGTCCGTGAGGAAAATGAGAGCGTTGGCATGGCACGCCGCGGCGCACGCTGCCGCCATCTCGTCGGCATTGACGTTGTAATACTCGCCGTCCGCTCCCAGGGCAAGGGACGCAAGCACTGGAATTCCACCCTGCTGCCAAAGCGCTTCGATCCAACAGGGTTCCGCAAAGCAAATCTCGCCGACGAAGCCCACATCGTTGCCGCGAACATGCTTGCGCCGGGCCCGGAAGGTCATGCCATCGCCGCCGCAGAATCCGACTGCGGGCATTCCTGCCGCTTGAATGGCTGCAACGAGTTTCTTATTGACCATCCCACCCAGGACCATCAGCGCGACATCGCGGGTTTCAGCATCAGTGACGCGCAACCCTCCGATGAACTCACTCTGTTTGCCCAATTGCTTCAGAACACGGGTCAGCGCGCTGCCGCCGCCATGAACGACCGCCACGCGATGCCCGTCCTGGGCAAGTTCTGCGATGGCACGCGCGCACTTTCGCAGCGTGGCAGCATCTTCCAAGGCAGCTCCCCCGATTTTGACTACGATCGTCACTGCAGTCCCTCGTCCTCCGCCCAGCCATACATCAAATTCATGTTCTGCACGGCCTGTCCGGCGGCACCCTTCAGCAAATTGTCGATGCACGAAATCAACACCAATCGCCGCCCGTCCTCGGCCAGGCAAAACCCCAGATCGCAATAGTTCGTCTGCAACGAAAATTGCACCTGCGGCAGCTTTGGCGTTTGAAACACACGCACCCAGTGTTTGCCGGAATAGAAATTCCGAAAACACGACTCGACTTCCAGCGGCGTCATGCGCCGGTTGAGGTGCAAATAGATGGTCGACAAGATGCCGCGGGGAATCGGAAGCAGATGAGGCGTAAAAATCAGCTCATCGACCCTGAGCCCAAGCTGTTCGACGATTTCGCCCACATGCCGGTGGCTGAAGACTGAATATGCCGACAGGTTGTCAGCAACCGACACAAAATGCGTCTTCGACGTCGATTCCTTGCCCGCTCCAGATACTCCGGACTTCGAGTCTGAGACGATCCCGCGGGTGCGATCGACCACCCCAGCCTTGAGCAGGGGCGCCAAGGCAAGGATCACAGAAGTCGCATAGCACCCAGGATTGGCCACTAGCGCGGCATTTGCCACCCGATCGCCATTCAATTCCGGCAATCCGTAAACCGCCTTCTCCGTCAGTTCGGCCGCGGTGACTGCGTCCGAATCCTGAAAGTTATAAATCGCACGGTGTTGCTCCTGCTTCAATCGCCATGCGCCACTCAGATCAATCACGCGCAGGCCGTGAGACAGAGCTTCCGGAACGAGCGAGCGCGAGGCCTCATGCGGCGTCGCAAGGAACAGCAACTCCACTCCATGTTGCTTGATCGTCGGCCACGAGAACGAGTGCAGCGGATAACCTCCGTTGCCGGAAAGCACTGGAAACACTTCCGCCAGGTCGAGCGCGGTACCCTGGTCGGCAGAGCGCCGAAGCAGGAACGGCTTCTCCAGTCGGGGATGGCGCAAAAGGATCCGCGTCAACTCCAAGCCGGAGTATCCAGTCGCTCCCAAGACAGCGGTTTTGAGTCTTCCAGTCATCCTCTTATTAATCTCTAGCTCAGCATCTCCTCGATCCGGCTCGCCAGCTTTCGGGCATCGTCTCTGTCCGGACAAACAATCAAGATCGTGTCGTCTCCGGCAATCGTTCCTACCACCTCGGACCAATCGGCCTCATCCAGGGCGGCCGCGACCGGTTGCGCACTGCCGACGATGGTCTTGATTACCAGTTGGTTCTGAGCCGATCGAATATCCAGCACAAACTCGCGCACCAGTCGTGATACTGGAGGTAGCGCCGCGCCCGCCCCACTGTCTCCCTGCGGCAGGGAATATCCATGCGAAGTCTTGCTTAGATTCAAATCGCGGATGTCTCGCGAAAGAGTCGCCTGCCCAACCTTGAACCCGCGCTTGCGCAACAGGCGCTGAAGGTCCTCCTGGCTGGCGATAGACCCATGTTTCAGCACATCCAGAACAGCCCGTTGCCGCAAGGTTTTATTCATAATGCATAAATATTCACTAAAATGAATAAATATTTTCATATCTTACGGGCCTCAGCTCAGATGTCAAGCAAAAAGGCCGGTCGCGGTTACTTTTCTGCGCCTGACAGCAGACCATGAAATTTGGGATCGTTGCTCGAAAAACGCGCGGTGAGGGCTATGGCTTGGTAGACTACTTCGCGGTCAGGAAGCGCATCGCATGCGGATATCGGAGAGCGAATGAACCAGAAGCCCACACTGATGGCGGAGTTGATCGCGGAATTTCTGGGCACTTTTGTGTTGATTTTGTTCGGCACTGGAGTCGTCGCAATGGTCGTCCTGTTTCCCACCAACAACCCTGGTGAGACCGTTCACGGAGGCTTCACAAACATCACGCTGGCCTGGGGACTCGGGGTGACGATGGGAATTTATATCGCTGGAAAAGTGTCGGGAGCTCACCTGAATCCAGCGGTGACTCTGGCGCTCGCGGTCTTCCGGGGGTTCTCATGGCGCAAGGTGCTCCCCTTTTCCCTAGCCCAGACCGCCGGAGCGTTTGCGGCTGCGGCCCTGGTGTATTGGAATTACCTGCCTGCCTTCCGGCAAACGGATCCGCAACTCTCGCACACTGCTGGAATCTTCACGACGTTTCCTGCCTTTCCAGCGATTCTTCAGGCGGGCTTCCTGGATCAATTTATCGGCACCGGTCTGTTGCTTCTACTGATCTTCGCAATAACCGACGAGTTCAATGTGCCGCCCGGCGCGAATCTTGCGCCCGCGATGATTGGCTTGGTCGTAGTTGCGATCGGCATGAGCTTCGGCGGCATGCACGGCTACGCCATCAATCCCGCGCGCGACTTTGGCCCGCGGCTCTTTACCGTGGTCGCGGGATTTCATAACAACGGCCTGTCTGATGGACTGCACGTCTGGTGGGTCCCTGTCGTTGCGCCACTCTTAGGAGGTTTAGCCGGAGCGGCACTGTATGACTTTGGCGTCCGACGGTTCCTGCGTCCTTCGTAGGCAGTGTTTTAAGGAATGGATGTTCGAGGAGGTACCGTGCAATACGTTCTAGCTCTGGATCAGGGCACAACCAGCTCTCGGGCTCTTTTATTCGATGAGTTCGGCGCAGTTCGCTCCGTTGCCCAACGCGAATTCGATCAAATCTTCCCGCAGCCCGGATGGGTGGAACACAAGCCCGAGCAGATTGCATCGAGTCAAATCGCCGTGGCAATCGAAGCCTTGGCCAAAGCAGGTGCCAGTGTGAGTGACGTGGCGGCTATCGGCATCGCCAACCAGCGTGAAACCGCCATCGTCTGGAATCGCGAGACCGGAGCTCCTGTCTACAATGCGATTGTTTGGCAAGATCGCCGGACCGCTGATTTCTGCGAGCGGCTCAGAAGTGAAGGTCACGGCCCCCTGATCCAGCAGCGAACGGGATTGCTGATTGACTCCTATTTTTCCGCCACCAAAATTTCCTGGATATTGGAAAACGTCTCCGGCGCACGCGCTCAAGCTGAGGCCGGCAACCTTGCTTTCGGGACCGTCGACACATGGCTGCTCTGGACCCTCACGGGCGGCAAGGTCCACGCCACCGATGCCAGCAATGCCTCGCGCACCATGCTCTTCAATATCCACACCGGCGATTGGGATCGCGAACTCCTCGATCTATTTCAGGTCCCAATCTCGATGATGCCAGAGGTTCGTTCTTCCAGCGAAATTTATAGCAGCGAGACTACGGTAAAAGGTCTGGAGAGAATTCCTCTTGCCGGCATCGCCGGCGATCAGCAGGCAGCACTATTTGGTCAGCGTTGCATTCGTCCCGGCCTCACGAAGAACACCTACGGCACTGGATGCTTCATGTTGCAGAACACGGGTCATCGCGCCGTGCCATCGTCGAATCGCCTGGTTACGACCGTTGCCTGGAAACTAAACAATGCAACCGAGTATGCCCTCGAAGGCAGTGTGTTTGTTGGCGGCGCGGTCGTGCAGTGGCTGCGCGACGGTCTCGGCCTCATTAAACGCTCCGAAGAAGTCGAAGCCCTTGCCAACTCCGTACCTGACAATGGCGGCGTCTATTTCGTTCCCGCTTTCGTCGGACTCGGCGCTCCGCATTGGGATTCGTTCGCGCGCGGATCAGTCTTCGGGCTCACTCGCGGAACCACGGCCGGCCATCTGGCCCGTGCCGCCGTAGAGAGCATCGCGTATCAGGTTGCCGACCTGTTGGATGCCATGCGCCTCGATTCCGGCGATCCCGTGCAGGAACTACGCGTGGATGGCGGCGCCGCGGCCAACGACAGCCTCATGCAATTTCAATGCGATATTCTCAGCGTGCCGGTCGTCCGCCCAGCCGTGACCGAAACGACCGCGCTCGGAGCCGCCTACCTGGCGGGCTTGGCCGTCAATTTCTGGAAAACCGATCTGGATGCATCCGCAGCCTCCAAGGATCGGCGCTTCGAGCCGCGACTACCCGCGTCTCAAGCGCGCCAACTGCGCAACCGTTGGAACGAAGCGGTCTCCCGTTCTAAGAACTGGGAATCCAGTTCCACCGAAAGCTAGTGATCTGCGAAAACCCTGTGACCCTCCGTGTCCTCAGTGGTTCAGAGCTTTCTCAGCCGGCTGATACCAGAACACGCCCCCCTTTGTGATTGCCGGTAGGGTGTAAGTGATCCTGTCTCCCCGGCGCACTCCCCGAATCGTCTGCTGCTCGCCAAGAAACGGCAGAAAGAATCCATCGCCCTCGACCTGCGACGGAACGCTCACTTCGACCCCGGTCTGGGGAGTCTGAACAGGATTCGATCCACCGCGCAGTCCAGCAAAGTTCGCGAAGAAAACATTCACGTGACCATCCGTCGTGCGGGCGATCGAAGTCGCGACCTGCGCCCCAGCTGTGATCCGCACCGCATTTGCTCCTAGCAGACTCTCCAGAAATTCCCGCTGCGAGTCCGGAGACGAATGCTCAAAGTCTTTCTCCATCTCCGCGTTATAGGCCCGCCCGGGACATGTCGGGAACCGCACCACATTCTGGGAACTGCCGATCCCTGTCGCGTCCGTACCAGTAATCACGAGTCGGTTCCCCTTGCCCGCGAATGCCTGCAGGGAATTCTTTTCGACGTCCCCGAGGACACGCACGTCCGGCAAGACCAGCGTCTTCCCTTGAAAATCCGCCAAGGTCCGCGGAGTCACGATCTGAAACTCAAGATGCTTCTGCATCAGCAGAATCAATATGCCCCGGTACGATGCAATGAAATCCTCGGCATAGAAATTCCGCGTATCCGGCGAAAAGTACACGCCAATCGGATCAATCGGCGCTCGCGGTAAATAAAATGTCTTCTCGTGCGCCTTAATCCACAAAAAAATCTTCGTCCGCGTCGGCAAATCGTTCGACCCGGCCATCGAATGCCCCGGCGCATCCCAGAAATTCGCGCCCACCATGACTTGTGACATCGCCAGGTTCATCATCGGCTCGGGTGCAGCCACTTTCTTGTCGCCATCCCATGAGTAATTCAGAATCCAGGTTGCCTTCCCCTGCGCGAACGCCCGAAACGAGTGCATTCCCACCTGGTACCGGAACCAGTCCAGTGGCTTGCGTCCTGATGCCATGTGATCGCCGCTGCCAAATTCATACTCGTGCGCAATCGCATCCACCACCGGATACAGGCTATAAACATCAGCCCCCACGCGCACCGCCTCTTCTTCGATTCCTGGATAGATCTCCGGAATCGTCTTGATCTTCGGATTGACCGCCTTCGCCGTACGGTCAATCTCACTCAGGAAGTCGGTGAATGTCTGAATCCGAAACTCTACCCACTTGCGAAACCCTGGGTCCGAAAAGTCCCCGATCTTCACATCGTGCTTTGCATCGAGCCCGGTCTGCTGCTTGAACGCCGCCACTGTGTAGTCATCGAAGCTAGCCCAGGTGTTTTCCCATCCATCGAAGTGAGTCATCCAGTAGGGAATATCAATGTAGATGCCATCGATCCCGGTCGCTGCAATCTGCCGCACTCGCTCCATATAAATCTTCCGCCACTCGGTTGCGTACGGGCTTACCCAAACATCCTCATCGCCCTTCGCGATCCAGAACGCCGTCCCGCCCCCAAAGATCGCGGGCTCTCCGGTCACCTTTCGCTGCAACCAGTCGGGATGATCCTTGGCCAGCGTGTGTGGCACCTGATCTCCATGCGCAGTGATACATTCCGTGCCGGCAATGTATACGAACGCGTAGTTGCCAACCTGGTGCGCCGCTTCCGCCACCTCGCGAATCGCCTTCAGCTTCTCCTCAGGATGGAGGAAGCTCTCATACCGTCCGGGAATATCGTTGTCCACTTCAATTCCGAACACGCCGCTGGCCTGCGCTTTTCGGGCGATCTGTAATGCGTCCCCGCCCTTGAGCCCATACGCTCCAATGCGAACGTAATTTGTCCAATCCTGTTTTTCGGAATCGGGCGCAGCCTGAAGTCCCAATGCGAACAGCACAACAAAAATTGCAAACCACTTTGTATGTTTCATACCCATCCTTAGGAAATTTCGTCTTGACGAATGAAGCAGCGTCACTCGCCTGCCGGCATCCCGCCGGTCACATCTTCCTGTCCAAGTCCGACGGTTGGACGAAGCGTCAAACTTCCATCCTCATTCAGTTTTTGCGCGCACGCCCAGCGCACCGGACATCGTTGTCCCTTAACTTCAATCTCCGCTTTGAGTCGCAGTCCTTTCCAACTTGTGCCTTTGGGTAGCGCGAACTTTGCCTGCCGGACTTTTCCCGGCAGCGGATATCCCGCGTCGAGGCTTCCTCCAACGTTTACTTTCCCGTCGGCACTCGCCACCGTCACACGCAGCACGCCCGGCACCGCCGCGATTCCGTCGTTCACAAAACCGATAATCAGTCCTGGATATCCCCCCTCTTCATAGGTCCATACCCACGAGGGACGCACACGGTATCCAATCCGACGCGCCAGTCCGTCAATCGCGTCGGGATATTGGTGGTAGTAGTTCAAAATGCGGTCGGCCTGAATCCGGTGCCAGTTCCACAGCGAGAAGTAGCACGCCCCGGCGTCCTCCGCATGATGTACAACGTTGTCGGTATAGGGGACGCCCTCGTCCAGCTTCAGGCTCTTGGGCGAGCCATCTGACATCCCAACCTCTATCGATACGCCGGTCCACGGTGGACGGTTGCTTAATTCTTCAATCTGCTCGTTCTCAATAAAGATCGTGTCCGTCCGAAGCCAGTTGCAACTCCGCACAGTGCGCTCCAGCAGTTCGGAGTTGCCCACCTTGCTGAAGTCCGGCTGCGTGTTCGTGAGCATCGGAGTCTTCTTCCACCGCTCCACCTGGTGCTGGAACATGCTTACAAATGTGTTCTCCGCAGTTACCCCATCGGGGAACGGATTGGTTTCGAACGGCCAAGTATGCCCCTCGCCCCAGAAGCCATACATAAACGTATCGACATACTCCACATCCGGATGCCCATCGTAAGCATCGGCCAGCAAGTCCACCAGTTCCCGAAACGCCGCCTGAAAGGCAGGTGAATCGTAGCGCGGTTCATAGCGCGTGCGTTTCTGCCAATCGCCCAGCTTGACCATCGGGATCTTGTCGCGCAAGAACTCAGGCAGCGGAGAATCCGGAATGTCCGGATTACTCATCATCACGCGGAACCCAATCCGCTTCCCATACCTCCGCGCCAGCTCAAACGTCAGCTTCCAGTGCTCGCAAAAATCGAGCTTCCCCGGTTGCTGCTGCACATCTTTCCAGTTCACGCGCAGATACAACTTGGTTCCTAGCGGCAGCTTGACAAGGTTCTCGATGGACTGCGCCTGGCTCTCGCCATCCTTGCGTCCCGGTCCAACCTCGTCACAAACGTAGGTGATCAGGCCCATCCCATAGTTCGGAACAACTTCGCGGGAGGGCGTTAGCGCCATGACTACGTTCCAACTGGGATACTCATCCGCAGAGAACGGTCCCTGGTAAAGCCGGTCGGATACAGGCGGTCCCCCGCCGAAGTCGTACTTATCAAAATTGTGAGTGGGGACATGCGCCAGCAGGGAATCGCTGCCAAAGCCGGCGGCCAGCGTGAGAGCCCCACCCGCCTTCAGGAAAGATCTTCGTTGCATTTTCAGCCCCTCGAATCGGGCATTCAGATAAGGAAGGAAAGCCTGATCCCGTTCAACCAGGATCAGGCCCAGAACAGAATTGCATCAGAACTGATAACGTGCTCCAAACTGCATTCTGCGGAAGTTGTTGGTTGTCGAGGTGACAGTGCCCAAAGCTCCGTCTCCTGATCCCAAATCAGGGAAGGCAAAACGTTGATGATTGAAGGCATTGAACATTTCGGCGCGCACCTGCAGAACTTGCGTCTCGTGGATCTTGAATTCTTTGGTGAGCGACGTATCCAGATTATGGATACCGTCCCCTCGTAGATTGGAGAAGTGCCGGGGCGCATTGCCGGGAATATTGTCGCCAGGATCGCCAAAACAATCCTGATTTAAGACGCTCCCTCCCGTAATGGCCGCATCACGGTAACTCAGGCCGCTCGCGGTTTTAGAGCAGATCACGTTCGGCCGTTGGTTCCCGTCAACCAGCAATCCGGCGCTGTTGTAAAGCGCTATTGGCTGCCCGGATTGCAGCGTAACTACCGAGTTCAAGGACCAGCCACCAACAATGGCATCCAGCACACGGTTCATGTCGCCTCCGATCCAGCGGTCTTTGCCGAAAGGAAGATCGATAATAATGGCTGCAGTCAAGCGCTGAGGGGTATCGTTCGAACCGATCCCGTGTTCCACGCTGAGATTGTCCAGTACCTGTGGGTTGTCGTATTGGAGGTTACCCAGCCAGGCGTTCCGCCCAGCAGAGGAGTCATCCGTAGACTTGGAGAAGGTGTAGTTGCCTTCGAAGCTGATGTAGTGGCTGGCGCGCTTCTGAAAGCGGACCTGCAGCGAGTTGTACCAAGAGTTGGCATTCAGCGTGGGCAACCCCTCGAACCCTCCATCGAACTGCGGATAAGGTTCCAGCAGCAATTGTTGCGGGATTGTAGCATCGATATAACGGGAGTCGGCCACATCAGCCGCGGAAAAAATTGGACTCGCCGGGCACCATGAGCCCGTCAGCGCCGCAGCCGTGGTAAAGAAGCACTGGAAGGGATTCGCTACTTCTGTGTTGAGATAATCCGATACAGCGGTGCTGTTGGGATCGTGAGTCGGGTTGAGAGACGCTACCAATGCGTTTCGTGTTGACGAGGGCAGGAAGTTGCGATTGCGAGTGGAAATGCCACCGGCTCCAGCCCACGGCAGATGAGTGCTGCGGTTGGCGGAGTAATCCACACCGATCACGATCTGCCCTGGAAGCAAGTGCTGAATTCCAAGATTCCATTGGTAGATCTCTGCATTAAGAACCGTTCCGGTGTCCAGATCGCTTGAATTCCCGAAACCCCATTGCGCCAAATTGCCGTAGGTGGTTCCCTGCGGAGGCGCGAGGCCTGCCGGAAATGGGCTGGTGCAGTTGGGCTGGATGGGGGAAGGTCCAAGACACGCGTACTGGTGGTCGTAATTGTCTTTGGTGAAGAACATAGATGCGGTCTTGGCAAATGCCGGCCCGGCATACTGGTAGTTGGTGGCGACGTTCATCCCGTAGAAGATTCCTGCGCCCCCACGCAGCACCGTGTTGTTCGCCAGCTGATAGGCGAATCCTAGACGCGGCGCAAAATTGTTTCGATCCACCGGCGAGTGGCGGTCGCTGGAAGTTGGAAATTTCGAGATGCCTCTGATTGTCCCAATCTGTCCGAATTGGGGGAACTGTCCAGTGCCATCGCGATCCACGGGAATGCTGAATCCTGTATCCGCTGTGAAATCGTTGAACTGCAGCCGGTTGTAACGCTCGGTGTAAGGGGTGCTCCACTCGTACCGCAGGCCAATATTCACCGTCAACTTGGGCGTGACCTTCCAATCATCCTGTACATAGAACGCAGATTCCATCGACTTATCTGCTACCGCCGGGACTAGATGCAGCGAGGCGTCATGGGCATACCCGGTCAGGATCGTGGCGAACGGGTTGCCCTGTCGATGATCGTCGTCCCCCAGGCTGTTATTAGGTTGCAAAGTGGTTACATCGCGCGAGAAGTTGAAGATACCGGTGGGATTATCCGGTTGCCAGAAGTTATTCTCGAAAATGCGCTGTTCCCCGCCGAATTTGATCGAATGTCTTCCTTTTACCCATTGCAAACCAGCAGAGTAACTAAATAACGTGTGGGCGAAATGGGTATCCACGCAGCATTGCGTAAAGATAGAGAGGAATGGATCATCGACTCCGATCGTGGGCATGCGAGTCAGACCGTTGGCAGCCAGGTCCGACGACAAGCCCACATCGCTGAGCGTTGGGTAATTGTTACTTTCGCCGGGCGCATACACGCGGTCCACGCTGAAGCGGCCCGTGAAAAGCGCAGTCGGAGTAACGGACCAGTTGTACTCCACGCCACCATTTTGGGCGTTCGTGAGGTAAATCGTGCCGTCTCCCTGATCACTGCCGATGATCGTCGGCGCGGTAGATTGGTCGTGGTGACGGCTGTAACGCCCGCCGATTCTGTGCTTGGTATTGAACTGGTGATCCACCTTGACGTCGAACTGCCAACCGGGGTCGGTACCGATAATGACTTTGCGCCAGTTGGGATTTGGATAGACCGCGCCATCTATGTTGGCATGCGGGTACAGATTCAGAATCGCCTGCCCGATCGGATCGATTTTGTCCGCTGGGATCTTGTTGAGCACCCCGCCATCAACGAATTGACTGTGTGCGCACGGCGTGGAAGAATCCTGGTTCCCAGCGCACGGATCATAGATGCCGGCTTTTGCACTATCGGGGTTGGAAGGGTCCGCTAGGTTCGCGGGGCTTTGGGAAAAGTCGCCGGCGCGTTCCAAGTCAGTGGGAACGACCCCCTCAAGATTGATCGGGTCCTGCTGGCGTATCTTTTCAAAATCTACAAAGAAAAAGGTCTTGTTCTTGCGGATTGGCCCGCCCAGCGAAAACCCGTATTGATCGCGAAGATGATCCGGCTTGGGCCCGTTGTTGAAGAAGTCTCGTGCATCAAATGCCGATCTCTGCCCGTACCACCACCCACTGCCATGAAACGCGTTCGAGCCTTGCTTCAGGACCATATTGACAATGGTGCCCCCATTGTTGCCAAACTCGGCGGAGAAACTGTTGTTCTGAACTTTGAACTCCTGCACGATCTCGACCGAAGGCTGGTAGTACACGTTCGAGTTGCCGCCTTCGCCCTGCTCCGGCGCACTGAGAGGACTGCCGTCGAGGGTAATCTGGGCGGTCGCGTTACGCTGGCCGTTGGAGACGAAGTTGGTGCCGGCGGGATAGCCGAGATCGGAACCCGTGGTCTCCGTCACTCCGCCCGCGAGAAAGACCAGCCCAAACGGGTTGCGGCCGTACAGCGGAATGTCCCGTACATATTCGTTGGTTACGTCCGTGCCAAGAGCCGCGCTCTCCGTGTCCATCAAGGGCGCCGCCTGAGTCACTTCGACGGTCGTGATAACACCCAGGGGATGCAGTTCGAAATCAATCGTGGTTTGCTGATCGACCTGCAGCACCACGTTCTTTTGTTCGGCTATTCGGAAGCCGGCCGCCTCGGTCTTGATTGTGTACCCCGCTGGCCGAAGTCCCGTGAGAATGTAGAAACCATGGTCGTCGCTCTTCGCCGTCCCCGAAATTCCGGTAGCGTCGTTCGTGATCGTGACCGTCGCCCCGGGGATCATCGCGCCCGATTGGTCCTTGACCACACCTCGAACCTGCGCCGTGTAACTTGCTTGCCCTAGCACCAGGGCCGCGGACACTAGTAATAAGGTCACGGCACCGGCAAAGGAACGCAAACTGCGACGGTCGACACGCATGGTAGCCTCCCCGCGAACAGGTTTCATATTATTACGAGTTAAAACTATTACTTTCGTTTATGATGAAAGTCAAGTCAAATCGCAGCAAAATTAAACGTACACATGGACGGCTCGCCGCCCAGCCCTAGCACCTCTTTGGCTTCAATCGGCGTTCCAAGGAACTTATCAATGTCGCGTTCTCTTCTCGGCTGTTCTTTCATCCTCTTTGCAGCTCTTTATCCTGCGACGGCCAAGCCGGCCGCATCAAACCGAGACAGTTTCACTCTTTCGAACCACGCAATCTCCGCGACGTGGTCTCTCCGTGGTGGATCGTTGCGCTGGCAGAGCCTGACGAATCATTACACGGGCGCGCAGTTGTCTCTAGATGAAAGTGTGTTTGTGTTGTTACCTAAGGAGGGGCCCGCCCTACATTCGGCGGACTTCAAAATTCTCGAAGCGCCTGTTCAGCGCGATATTCCCCCCGCACTCACGTCCGCTAAAGCCGCCGATCGGTTGCCCGGACGGGAAGTGCGTATCGAACTCGAGGATTCTTCCGCGCACATTCGAGTCCTCTGGAAAGCAATCCTCCGTGAGGACGCCAACTACATCCGTCAGGAGATCACGGTTCGCGCACTGAACCAACCTCTGGCGCTCGCCGAGATCGCACTGATTGACGCGGTTGTGCCCGGCGGCGCCGTCTCTGGCAACGTGAAGGGGTCGCCCGTCACCGCGGGTACGTGGTTCTTTGGCTTCGAGCATCCCCTGTCTGACTGTCGCGTTCGCGCCGATCGTGCCACCTGCTGGCTCTCGCGCGAGCTTCCCTTGCAGGCCGGGCAAAGCGTTACCTACTCATCGGTTGTTGGGGTGGCACATCCCACGCAATTGCGCCGCGACTTCCTTCACTATGTGGAACTGGAGCGCGCTCACCCTTACCGCACGTTCCTGCATTACAACTCCTGGTACGACTTGGGATTCTTCGACCGCTACAACGAGCAGAGCGCCGTCGATGTGGTGCAGCGTTTCGGCGAGGAGCTCACGAAGAAGCGCGGTGTAAAGCTCGACAGCTTTCTCTATGACGATGGCTGGGATGATCCGGCCACCCTCTGGAAATTTAATCCCGGTTTCCCTGATGGCCTGACCAAGGTTTCGCAAACTGCTGCGGCTTACGGCGCCGCGCCCGGCATCTGGCTCTCGCCATGGGGAGGCTACGATGGGCCGAAAGAGCAGCGCCTCGCTTCTGCCCGCGCGCAAGGATTCGAAATCAATGAAGGTGGATTTGCGCTGTCAGGCCCGAAGTACTATCGCTACTTCCGAGACACTTGCCTCGACCTGATCGCAAAATATGGCGTGAATCAATTCAAGTTCGATGGCACCGGCAATGCGAATCAGGTCATCAAGGGCAGCGAGTTCGACAGCGACTTCGACGCTGCTATCCACTTGATCGGCGAGCTGCGTGCCAGGAAACCAGATCTCTACGTCAACCTGACCACGGGCACGTATCCGTCACCTTTCTGGCTGTTCTATGCGGACTCCATCTGGCGAGGCGGAGAAGACCACAGTTTCGCCGGCGTGGGATCGAACCGTCAGCGCTGGATCACCTATCGCGACTCGCAGATCTATCGCTGGGTCGTCGAAGAGGGTCCGCTCTTCCCAATGAATTCGCTCATGCTGCACGGGATGATCTACGCGCGTTATGCCAAGCGTCTGGGCGATGATCCTAATCATGACTTTGCTGACGAAGTGCACTCGTACTTCGGCACAGGAACTCAGCTGCAGGAGATGTACATCACGCCCACATTGCTCTCCAACGACGACTGGGACGTGCTGGCGGAAACCGCGAAGTGGTCGCGGAACAACGCGCAGACGCTCAAAGACTCCCACTGGATCGGAGGCGATCCCGCGCGTCTCGAAGTCTACGGCTGGGCGTCATGGTCGAAAGAAAAGGCGATCGTAACGCTGCGCAATCCCAGCGACAAGCCACAGGATTTCATCGCGCCATTGGCGGCGCTGCTGGAACTGCCAGCCGGATCTGCGAACAATTACTCCGCCCGCGAACCATGGCAGAGTCACGGAGCTAAGCCGGTCATTACCATTCACGCACAAGAGGCACACACGTTTCACTTGCAGCCCTTTCAAGTGCTGACACTGGAACTGATGCCGTTGCCCTAGCGGGGTGCGACAACAGCCTTATGTGAGAGAGAATAATTGAGTAGAGAAGTTTGTGTGGGGACAGCCGTCCCTTCGACAAGCTCGGGGCAGACTATCGGCTGTCCGCCGAGCGCAGCCCCACAAGTTGTCCGCAGGATGAAAGCGTGTGAGTCTGTATGAAAGCTGCTCTCTTAGTCTCCCCGCAACCGATTTCACAGAGTCCATTGCAAATCACTGACGTCGCAGACCCGCGCGTCAGGTCTGGTCATGTTCTGCTGCGCGTGCGCGCATGCGGCGTGTGTCGCACCGACCTTCACATCGTGGAAGGAGAGTTGCCGCCAAAACAGTTGAGAATGATCCCGGGGCATCAGATCGTGGGCGAAGTCGTCGACGGTGCTACGGCAGAGCTTCCTCTCGGCTCACGCGTCGGCGTTTCGTGGCTTGGCGGCACGGATGGAACCTGCCCCTACTGCAAAAAGGGCATGGAGAACCTGTGCGACTCTCCAACCTTCACCGGCTACACCGTCGCGGGTGGATATGCAGAATACGCATTCGCGCGCACTGACTTTGTTTTTCCACTCCCTGATGCGCTCGATGACCTGCATGCCGCGCCACTTCTATGTGCTGGCATCATTGGCTTTCGCAGCCTGCGTGTCGCCGGTGTGGAACCAGGTGAACGCGTGGGGCTATTTGGATTTGGTGCGTCGGCTCATCTCGCAATCGATGTGTTGCGCGCGTGGAAGTGTGAGGTCTACGTTTCCACGCGAGGGAAGTCGCACCGCGAACTAGCCGCATCGCTGGGCGCGACGTGGGTGGGAAGTGAAACCGAGAAGCCAACAGTGGAACTCGACCGCGCAGTCACGTTCGCTCCCAGTGGAGACGTAGTGGTCGCTGCGTTAAGCAGCCTGCGCAAGGGAGGCGTGGTGGCAATCAATGCGATCCACCTCGATCGCATTCCTCAGTTTGATTACGACACATTGCTCTGGGGAGAGCGTCAGCTACGCAGCGTGGCGAACATGACTCGTGTCGACGCGCGTGACTTCCTGGCGTTGGCTGCGCAGATTGGCATGAAGCCTAAAGTGACTGTGTTTTCGCTTGACCAGGCGAACGAGGCGCTGATGGCAGTTAAGAACGACGCGGTGGATGGAGCTGCCGTGATCGTGCCCTGAGCAGAATTTGTGGGCAAGGCGCTGCGATCAAAGGGGATACCCGAGATTTACAAAGTGTTCCTATGGGAACATTTTTATTACAAATGTGTACGTACAGAAATATATGAAGTGACTTGATTTCAATCGGGTACGGATGGTGCGGTTGGGAAAACCTATGAAGGGCAGGGCATTACTGGTACATCCTGGGAAGGCGGGACGCCCCTTCGACAAGCTCAGGGCAGGCTCCCGCGACAGCCGGCGGGATGCCTGAGCTACTTGTGGATTTACTTTGCCAGGGCGAAAGCGGTGATGAACAGGACGCAGAATGCTATCGCATGGGTTAGTTCATTCCAGCCGAGCTTGCGAACGACCAGCGGAGTCGGGCCTTGAATGAAGTAATACCATCCGCGGAACAAGAGCGGAGAGAAAGCGATGGAAGCGATGGCGGGGATGATACCGGTGAGGCATGCGAGCGTGAGCAGCACCGTCATGGCCAGTTGCCCGGCGGCGAAGGCCCATCCGCGCCTGATCTTCGGACCAAAGCCTTCGATCCGGGCGGTGTGAATTCTGAGTTGAACGTAGTGAATCTGGTCGCCGGCGAAGATCAAGTTCGCCATCCAGATCATCAACGCTGTGGCGCCGAACCTTCCTGTGATTACGTAATAGGCGGCCGGGCCTGACGCGGTCAGGCCGATGGTGCCAACGATCTCGGAGAGCATACGGGTGCGGCGTCCGAGTTTCTTGAGCAGGGCCTGTGCGACGAAGGCAGCACCTGCAGCGGCGCCGAGGAGCCACAGGTAAGGATTGTGCCCCGCCCACAGCAGCGTGCCGAGAGCCAGTGCAGCGATTATGGCGAGGCCTGCGATGACCATGGCAACGGTGCGGCGTTCGTCTTTGGTCTGGGCTCGCATCGCGGCTGTGCCCAGCAAACTCTCGACAGGAGTTCTCAGCCAGAAGAGCGCAAGCGTGGCAGCGAGCAAGAGAATAAGGGGGAGGACGTGACTGCTCTCACGAAAAGCGACGCCTGCGCCGGTGACCATGGGGACGAGGAGCAGTCCCCATGCGCCGTGTTCGCGCGGCAGGATTAAAGCGTGACGGCGTTCCCGGCGTACTTTCCCGGTGGCGAGTTCTTCGCGCGAAGCGAGTGTCTTTGCGTTGGATTGGTTTAGGCTCAAGTCGAAAGTGTTCGTGTGGTGCACGTGACTGTACCTCAGGGGCTAAAGCCCGTTCGATTTGGCGTGCTTGACGCGGCGCCAAAGCGCCGCTCTTCCACAACGCGGATGCCTTCTCAATTCCGCTTTCAGCGGCACGGCTGAAGCCGTGCCCTTCCACAAAATTTCATCGCCAACCGGCCATGTGGATATGTTGCATGCCTTTTACGGCGCGCATGTATTGAGCGCGCTCGAAGGCTCCGGGATCGGGGCAGCGGATCTGGCTCATGCTGCCTTGCATTTGTGCGACGGATTCGTATTCGTGCTCTTCCATCCACTCGCGCAGTTCGCGCTCGACGTGACGCAGGTGATTGACGCCGTGACGCATCAAAGACGAGCACATCATGGTGACATTGGCACCGACCATGAGCAGCTTCACGACGTCTTCCGCGTTGTGGACGCCGCCAGTGGCGGCCAGTCCAGCCTTTATGCGACCGAATAGGATTCCAATCCAGGTCAGCGGCAGGCGAAGAGCTTGCGGCGTGCTCAGCAAAACGTTGGGACGGATTTCGAGTTCTTCAAGATCAATGTCGGGTTGATAGAAGCGATTGAAAAGAACCAGCGCGTCGGCTCCAGCTTCGTCCAGGCGATGGGCCATATTCGAGAGGTTGCTGAAGAACGGGCTGAGCTTGATCGCCACTGGAATCGTGACCGTAGACTTCACCGCGCGCAGAATGTCGAAATAGGTTTTTTCAATGTCTGCCGCGCTCAGCTTTGGATCAGTGGGGATGTAATAAACGTTGCACTCGATGGCGTCGGCGCCGGCGCGTTCGATCTGGCCGGCAAACTTGGTCCATCCACCCAGAGTCGAGCTGTTGAGGCTGGCGATGATGGGGATTTTCACCGAGGCCTTAGCCTTGCGAATGTGATCGAGGTATCCCTCGGGGCCGGTGTGGAACTCGCTGGCCTGGGGGAAGTAGGTGAGCGACTCCGCGAAACTTTCGGTGCCCGCCGCGAGATGGTAGTTCAGGTCGGCTTCCTCCTGGCGCAACTGCTCTTCAAATAGAGAGTAGAGGACGACGGCGGAAGCACCAGCGTCTTCGAGGCGGCAGATGCCGTCGATATCGCGTGACAGAGGCGAGGCAGAGACCACGAGCGGCGAGTGCAGCTTCAGGCCCAGATAATTCGTCTTCAGATCAACCATGACTTCCTCCTCGCGCCTAGCGCGTCGCTCCTGTTGGAACCGGCTTCTCGGCACCCGGCGCTGGTTTTTCGGGAGCATCCTTGGCAGCCGGGGCTTCCGTCTTGCGGCTGGCCATGTATTCGTACATGCGATAGCGGGTTTCCACGTCGTGCTGTGCCAGAGCCCACAACCGCTTGGCGTCTTCTGGCTTGCTCTTGGTGAGCATCTTGAAGCGCGTCTGTTGCAGCAGGTAGTCCTGGACTTTGCGGGTCGGAGCGCGCGAATCGAGCGCCAGAGGATTTTCGCCAGCTGCACCACGCTCGGGGCTGTAGCGATACAGCAGCCACTGACCCGATTCAACCGCAACCTTCTGATCGGTCATGGCCGTGGTCATGTCGATGCCGTGAGCGATGCAATGCGAGTAGGCAATGATGATGCTCGGCCCGTCGTAGGCTTCCGCTTCCAGGAAGGCTTTGAGGGTGTGCTCATCTTTCGCGCCCATTGCGACACTGGCGACATAAACATTGCCGTAGGTCATGGCCATGAGTCCGAGATCTTTTTTCGGGCCGGGCTTGCCGCCTGCCGCAAATTTGGCGACTGCGCCACGAGGTGTTGACTTCGAAGCCTGTCCACCGGTGTTCGAATAGACCTCAGTATCGAGTACGAGGACGTTCACATTGCGCCCGCTGGCCAGCACATGGTCGAGGCCGCCGTATCCGATGTCATACGCCCAACCGTCGCCACCCACGATCCATACGCTCTTTTTGACGAGCATGTCGACGACGGAGAGAAGTTGGCGAGCGTCGGCGGAGTTGAGCGTCGCCAGCTTTTCTTTCAGAAGGTCAACACGCTGGCGCTGTTCGTAAATGTCAGACTCGTCTTTCTGTTTCGCGGTCAGGATAGCGGTGACGAGTTCTTCGCCAACGCTTCCCGCAACCCGGCGCAGCAATTCGTGGGCAAATTCAGTCTGCTTGTCGATGGAGACGCGGAATCCCAGCCCAAACTCGGCGTTGTCCTCGAACAGGGAATTGGACCAGGCGGGCCCTCGCCCGTCCGCATTCTTGGCCCAAGGTGTAGTGGGGAGATTGCCCCCGTAAATTGAGGAGCATCCCGTCGCATTGGCAACGATCGCGCGATCGCCAAAGAGCTGTGAAACCAGCTTGAGATAAGGAGTTTCGCCGCATCCGGAGCAGGCGCCAGAAAACTCGAACAACGGTTCCTGCACTTGTTGCTGGCGAATTGTTCCGGGCTTGATCTTTCGACGATCGAGTTCCGGAAGCTTCAAGAAGAAATCCCAGTTCTCGCTCTCGGGAGCGCGCAGCGGAGGTTGCGGCACCATGTTGATGGCCTTCAGCCGGACTTCGCTCTTGTTCTTGACGGGGCAAACATCGACGCAGACGCCGCATCCCGTGCAATCTTCGGGAGCAACCTGGATGGTGTACTTCATCCCAGCCCACTCTTTGTCGCGAGCATCGCAGGCCTTGAACGTTGAGGGCGCCCCGGCCAGTTCCTTGCTGTCGTACACCTTGATGCGGATGACGGCATGCGGGCAAACCATAGCGCACTTGCCGCACTGGATGCAGATCTTCGAATCCCACGCAGGAATTTCCAGAGCCAGATTGCGCTTCTCCCATTTCGCGGTGCCCGTAGGGAAGGTTCCGTCGCAGGAGAAGGCGCTGACGGGGAGTTCGTCGCCGCGACCGGCGTAGATTGTGCCCAGCACGTCGTGCTCGAACTTCGGAGCTCCCGGGAACGCGGCAGGAATTTCGGTCTTGCTGCTTACTGTCTCAGGAATCTTGACCTCGAACAGGTGCGCCAGCGTGGCATCCACGGCCTGCATGTTCTTCTGGACCACGTCTTCGCCCTTGCGCCCGTAAGTGTGGCGAATGGACTCGCGGATCGCTTCGATGGCTTCGTCGCGCGGCAGAACTTTGGAGATCGCGAAGAAGCAGACCTGCATGATGGTGTTCGTTCGCGAGCCCATGCCGGCATCTTGTGCGACTTGGTACGCATCGATCGCGTACAGTTTCGCTTTCTTGGCGATGAGCTGCGACTGAACCTCACGGGGCAAGTGATCCCACACTTCATCTTTTCCAAAGGGACTGTTGACCAGGAAAACTCCGCCCTGTACCAACGAACTCAGCATGTCGTAGCGCTCGAGAAATATCCATTGATGGCAGGCGATGAAGTTCGCTTTGGAAACCAGGTAGCTGGAATGAATCGGTTGAGGGCCGAAGCGCAGGTGCGAAACGGTCATCGCGCCCGACTTCTTCGAGTCGTAAACAAAGTAGCCTTGTCCGTAATTGTCGGTGTTCTCGCCGATAATCTTGATGGAATTCTTGTTGGCGCCCACGGTGCCATCGGCGCCCAGTCCGTAAAACAAGGCGCGGACTACGCTGTCGGGTTCGGTGGAGAATGCGGCATCGTAGTCGAGGCTGGTGTGGTTCACGTCGTCCTGAATGCCGATGGTGAAGTGATCCTTGGGCGTGTTCTGCTTCAGATTGTCCTGCTTCAAATTATCGAAGACGGCCTTGACCATTGCCGGAGTGAATTCTTTGGAGGACAGGCCGTAGCGTCCGCCAACCACGCCAGGAGCCGTTCTCACGCGTCCATAACCAAGTTTTAGACCTTCGTGCAGAGCGTTGACGACGTCAAGGTACAGAGGCTCGCCGATTGCGCCGGACTCCTTGGTGCGATCGAGAACGGAAATCTGGCGAACACTGGCGGGGAGGGCCTCCATGAACGACTTCACGCAGAACGGGCGATACAGACGAACCTTCAGCAAGCCGACTTTCTCTCCGCGTGCCGTCAGATATTCGACCGTCTCGTGCGCGGCCTCCGCGCCGGAGCCCATCATGACGATCACGCGCTCGGCGTCGGGAGCGCCGACGTAATCGAACAGGTGATAGGAACGGCCGACGATTTCGGCAAACTTGTTCATCGTGGCCTGGACCTTGGCCGGCGCCGCATCGTAATAAGCGTTGGCAGACTCGCGAATCTGGAAGAAGACATCGGGATTCTGCGCCGTGCCGCGCAGCACCGGATGATCGGGGGAAAGTGCGCGCTGGCGATGCTCGATGATTCGGTCCATGTTCAGCATGGCGCGCATGTCGTCTTCATTCAGCATTTCAATCTTGTTGACTTCGTGCGAGGTGCGGAAGCCGTCGAAGAAATGCAAGAAGGGAATGCGCGTCTCGAGCGAAGCGGCGTGGGCGATCAACGCCAGGTCCATCGCTTCCTGCACGGAGTTGGAGCAGAGCATGGCCCATCCAGTGGCGCGGCAGAACATTACGTCGGAATGGTCGCCAAAAATCGAAAGCGCATGCGTAGCCAAGGTGCGGGCCGTCACGTGAAAAGTGCAGGGCGTTAACTCTCCGGCAATCTTGTTCATGTTGGGGATCATCAGCAGCAATCCCTGGGACGCGGTGAAGGTGGTGGAGAGGGATCCTGTCTGCAGAGCGCCGTGGACGGCTCCGGCGGCACCGCCTTCGCTTTGCATTTCGATGACGTGGGGCACGCTGCCCCAGGCATTGGGAATGTTTTCCGACGCCCACTGGTCCGACCACTCGCCCATGGGTGACGAAGGCGTGATCGGGTAGATGGCGATCACCTCGCTGGCGCGGTAAGCGACATTGGCGACGGCCTCGTTGGCGTCCATAGTTTTGAATTTGCGCTTCATTGACATCCCCCAATCCGATCGTAAAGATGGCGGCCACGGGCGTGACCGGAACCACGTTTTAAGGATGAGGCAATGAGGCTGTCGATGTCGGGACGTAGGTTCACAGAGGGGTGTGATTGGAATCACAATTCTGCCAAGAAGGGAATTCGGCTTGCGCGAAAATGTTCTTTAAGTGGCTTCTATTCTTTGACTTGTAGAGCTAGACTCCAAATCGCTCTCGATAGGCTCGAAATGAGTCCCCGGTATGGCGCTGGAAGATTTCCCGGAAGAATGCCACGTCCTGATAGCCGACGGCGTCGCTGATCTCTTGCATGGTGCGATGGTCGCTTTCCAGCAAACGCTTGGCGGCGGCGACGCGGAGTTTCTGCAGGTAGATGAGCGGGCTGTCCCCGGTGGCCTGCTTGAAGCGGCGGACGAAGTTCCGAAGGCTCATCCCACAGCGCCGAGCCAGGGCATCGAGCGGAAAGGTCCGGTGAAAGTTCTGGTGCAGCCACTCCTGCGCCTTGGAGATGGCGTCATCGGAATGATCGGTCTTTAGCGGGACGATGGCGAACCCGGCCTGCCATGCGCGCGGAGTATCAATAAGCATGGCCTTGGCGCTTTGCATGGCAATGTCGTGGCCACAGAATTTTTCCACCAGATACAAGCTAAGATCGAGCGCGGCATGGACACCTCCGCCGCAATAGACACCGTCGTCTTCGGTGACCATCAACTCAGGCATCCACCGCACCTTGGGATATTTCTCGCCGAAGCGCTCAGCGAGCGCCCAATGTGTGGTGGCGCGTCGGCCATTGAGCACGCCGGTAGCCGCGACCAGCCCCACTCCTGTGCAAACGCCGGCAATGGCGACTCCACGAGCGTGCCAGCGACGCAGCCACGGCAGAATTGGCCCATACAATTCGCCGACGTTGTCGAGATTCAGCCCGGTGGTTGGAACGAAGATGAGGTCAGTCTTACGGATGGCTGAGATTGAGGACTGCGGTGCGATCGAAATGGATCCATCGCAGGTGACGGGGCGTCCGTCGAGTGAGGCTGTGGTTACGCGGAAGCGTGGCCGTGGCGCCGTCCCGGTGAGATAGTTCCACAGTGTACCGGCGTGACGGAAGACTTCCATGGGACCGATCGCGGTGGAGGCGAAGGTATCTTCAAGGAGCAGGATGGTCACATCGAGCATAGCAAAGCTCCTTTCGACGTCTCAAATCTAGGATGGCGTAATAACCCATATATAATGGCAAATCTGCCATCTTGTGACAAGCCCCGCGTGCATTTAACTTGAATTCATTCGCGCACCCTGTTGCGGAAAATCAAGGAGGGCGTCATGAAGAGATATGTGATCGAGCGGGACATTCCGAAGGTGGGGAGCCTGAATCAGGAAGAATTGCGTCAGGCGGCAACCAAGTCGAATGCGGTCCTGCGGCAACTGGGGCCGGGGATTCAGTGGATACAATCGTTCATCGCCGACAACAAAATGTATTGCATGTACCTGGGCAAGGACGAGTCAATTATCCGGCGGCACGCGGAACTGAGCGGGTTTCCCGCCAGCAAGATCAGTGAAGTGGGCAAGATCATAGATACCACCACGGGGGACTAGCGGAGGCCGAAGGCGGGGATTGACCGAGTACTGGTTGTGCGGGGCTAGCGCTTCGACATCGAGGAAGCGGCGATCCCTGCGGCTTCGGCTGTCATCTCCGCAACTTAAGCTGCTTTTTCAGCGACGAACAGGAATCGGGACAGGCGCCCTTCCTGGGCGACACGTGACGCGACCGTGAGGAACTGCTGCTGCGCTTCATACGCCTGAGGGCCCTCGATCTCCTGGAGGGCTAGCGCATGCGACTCGCGAGCCTGCTGTCGCCGATGGGCAATTTCAGCCATGTTCTTTGTACGGTTCTCGACAGTGACCAGGCGCAGGCCGCATTGCCCCAGAACTTGTTCGTCATAGCCTTGGGGCACGAGCAGATAGAAACCAGCGGAACTGCGGATCGCGATCTCGGCATTCGACAGGGGACCGGTGATCACGATGGGATCGGTGAACAAGAGGCGTCCCTCGGGCTTCAGGAGTCGCGCCCACTCCGCTATCACGCGCCTTCGGTCGGGCAGATGATTGATTGCATCGATGCAAGTGATGGCGTCAAAGCTGGCGGCAGCCAAGGGAAGCGGCTGCGTCGCATCCATGACACGAAATTCGCAGCATCCTGCCAGGCCGCGTTGAGCCGCAAGCGCGTTCGCAGTCGCTACGGCTTGCTCGTGGACGTCAATGCCCATGACGGATGCTCCCGTTAGCGCAGCGAGGCGCAATGCCGGACCACCGGCGCCGCAAGCCACATCCAGCAGTCGCTTGCCGGGACCAAGGCTAAGCCAGTTTTGAAACTTGTCCTGTTCGCTGGCGGTTAGCCAACTATTCTGGCCGATGTCTTCGCCGAAAGCGTCGCGGCGAATCTGCTCGTACAGCTTCGATTGGAAGTTGTTGTAGTTGGAGTCGTAGTGGCCGCGCGATGCGCGCGGCTTGGATGTCGGAGATTGATCCACAGGGTTGATCCCGGGCGCGTGAAGCATTGTACCGTGGAACGCTTCTCACGCACTTGAATCGAGCCTACGGTCCGACGCCTCCGGTGTGGCAGTCAGCGCAGCTTACTTGCGTCAGGTCTCCCAGATCGACGGGATGTTTGAAGGTCGGCAGAGCGGTCGCTGCCAGACTGCTGGTGCCCTCGCTCTCCGACAAAAGCGTATGGCATTGATTGCAGTCTCTGCTGATGACCTTTCCGTCGGCGCTGACGTGTTGTCCATCGTGGCAACGGAAACATCCGTTGTAGTAATAGTGTCCGAGATTATTGGAATGGGTCTGCCAGTTCAGTTTCATCTCAGGGAACGTGGTGTGTTTGAATATTTGCTGGATCTCGGCGACGGCATTGCGAATCTCGAGCTGCTTGGACTTGGCGACCTCGGGATATTTCTTCTCGTAGAAATCCTCCACTCCGCTGGCGATGCCCTGCAATGCGGCATCGGTGGTTGCGTAGGTCGCGGTTAGCACGGTGACCGCTTGCTGCTTGATGGCAGGCAGGGCAACATCGATGCGGCGTGCGAGCAACGACTGATCGACTGCCTGATCGGGTGGGACATAAATGTGAGTGGGACGATTGTGGCAGTCCACGCAATCCATGTGATGGCGTGGAGCCTTCGCAAGTTGATCCTTGGTAAGCTTCGAATCCTTGGCGTAATACTCCGTCACCCGCCCTTGCAGATCTTCGACGTGAATATAGGGGACGATCTGTCGCTTATCGTCGGCCGCGACGTAGTCGATCTTGTTGCCGATGTTCATGTGCCAGTGAATGCCTTCGGGTGCACCCGTGGCCGGGTCACCACCGCCAGTCTTGATGATCATCTTGATTTGGCGCATGGTGTTCTTTTCGTCGTTGGCGTAGTGCGTGAAGACCTTCAACTGACCGCCGTAAAATTTCTTCGGCCAATGGCACTGCTCGCAGGTTTCCTGTGCAGGACGCAAGTTGTGTACAGGCGTCGGAATCGGGCGGGGAAAAGTATTAAAGAGGGCGGCAAACACTTGCCGGCTTCCCGAGAGCTTCGACTTCACGAACCACGTTGCACCCGCGCCTACATGACACTCCGCGCAAGCAACCCGAGCATGCGGGGAGAGTTGATATGCGGTATATTCCGGGCTCATCACCGTATGGCACAGCTGGCCGCAAAATGCGACTGACTCGGTGAACTCGTAAGCCTTATAACTCCCTGCGGTGCTGACCATGACAAAGACAATGAGGAAGGTCGCAAACGAGATCACGGCACTGCGCTGGGCGCGATCGTTCAGATCGATGCGGGGATAGAAGGCGGTTGGGGCAACCTTTTTTCGTCGTTCGATGAGCACGCCAGCCAACATCAGCAGTAAGCCGAGAATCAGGAAGGCCGGCGACACCATATAAGCCAGGATTCCTATATATGGGCTAGCCTTGGTGGCAATAGCGTCGATGATGACGAAAAGAAAAATGTTGGCGAGGCTGACAATCGCTAAAGCCATGCCTGCAAGGCTGATCGGGTTGCGCAGCAGCATGCGCGAGCGATGCCAAGGCTCCACCGGAGGCGGCGGAATGTTCTCAGTGTCCATGTTTGACCCCAGTCACTTCAGCTTCTTGCTCGGCAGCTTCAGCCTGGATCGCCTCGTCTGTTGAGCCCACAATTGCGGCAGTGTCGAGCCCGTGCTCGTCTTGATAGTGGTGCAGCGTCATCTTGCCATCCCACCACGCCCAGTTCATCGGATACACGTCAGGATCGAAGAACACCTGGTAAAAGTGCCAGACGATAATCGCCAGGGTTGCGAGCACCGCCTCGTAGAAATGAACGGCGGTGGCGACATCGAGCCACCAGCGCGGCATGTGATTGCCGACCAGAACCTTAGCCCACAGCATGACTCCGGTGACGGCCATGACGATCATGCCCCAGACCAGAGCCCAGTACTCAGCTTTCTCCGCGTAGTTGAAGCGGGCGAACTCAGGCTTGCGAGAAGTGAAACCGAGATAGTAGCAGACATTCTGCCATGCGCCTCTCGCGTCGTCCAGCGTAGGGAATAAATCGAGGATCAGCTTGCGTCCTTGCCGCGTGAACACGACATCGAAGATGTGGTAGACGCTCACGCCCATGAGCACGACGGCGGCAATGCGATGCAGCAAATGGCGCTTGTGCTCGCCGAGGGAAAGCATCGAGGCGAACCAGGAATCCGGAAATTTTAACGCAAACCCGGTTAGCACCAACAGAATGAAACTGGTGAGCAGAGTGGCGTGCTGCACTCGGAAGCGGATGGGCATGCGCATCACGAAGTCGTGCTGCACTTTGCGCCGGGCAATTACCTTAGCTCGCCAGATGATGAAGTTGTGCAGCAGCATGCCGCCGATGACGGCGAAGATCATGCTGAGATAGAAGCGACGAATCCAGCGGACAGCCTTGCTGCCCATATCAGCCGAGAGCGGCGCATCCACGTGCACTTTCGCGGCGGCAAATTTTTCTGTAACTCCGGGATGACATTGCCCGCACGTGCGGGCGAGATTGGCTTGATTGATGGTTGAGCGCGGATCGCTCGAAGGGAAAATACTGTGCGTGCCGTGGCAACTGGCGCAATTGGCGACTACCTGTGAGCCTCCGCGCGACGCCAGCCCATGATAGCTTGCCAGATAGGTGGACTCGCGCCGGCCTTCAATACCAAACTCTTGCGACAACCGCATGCCCTCGTGGCAGCGCGCGCAAGTAGCCTGACCGACGTTTTGCGCCGAGACGGGAGAGTTGGGATCGGTGTGCGCCTTAATGGAATGAATGCCGTGGCAATCAGTGCACACGGGCGCCTGCCAGTTTCCTTTGGCGACTGCCTGTCCGTGGATGCTCTGCTTGAATTCCTTGGAAATCGTGTCATGACACTGGCCGCACGTCGTCGGCACATTGAACTTAAAGATGGGAGACTTGGCGTCTTTCGCGTCGAGAATCTCATGAGCGCCATGGCAATCGGTGCAGACTGCAGCCTTATCCGATCCGGCAGCGACCGCGTGTCCGTGAACGCTTTGTTGATAGGACGCTACCATCTGTGCGCTCTGGCCGCCGTCTTGCATCACAAATTTCTGGCTATGGCAGGCACCGCAGGTGGCGGGAATGTTGGTGTGATGCACGCGCGACTTTGGGTCGCTGGCCGGCAACAACTCGTGCGGGCTTCCGTGGCAATCGACGCAGGTAGCTGCCTTGGTATTGCCTGCCTGCACAGCCTTGCCGTGAAAACTTCGGTCGTATGCAGCCTGCTCGTCGGCGTGGCATGTCGCGCAAGTGATTTTTTGTGGAGGAGTTTCGTGCGCCGAGCTTTTTACATCGGTGTGGCAATCCACGCACGTGAACATGCTGCCGTGGATGGAATCTTTGAAGCCCTGGGGATCGACATGCAGGCTGACTGACTTGCCGTTGACTTCGCGAGTCAACGTGGCGTCGCTGTGGCAGGCCAGGCACTCTTCAGCAGCCGGTTTTGAAGGCTGCTTGCTGGCGGGTGGTTTGCCGGCGGCGAGGACGTTGCCGGCCGTTAAAAGTAGGGTGAGGGCAACTCCAGGCGCAAAAAGATTCCGTATCGCTCGCGTGGACATGCTCTCACCCGCCGACCTTTCAGAATTGAATGCTCTCCAGGCGGCCGTGTTGGGCCGTCTTTGCTCAGTTTGAGTTACTTGGCCAGCGTGCGAATGTAGGCGACCAAGTCTTTAATCTCTTCGGGCTTCAGTTTTTCACCATAGGCTGGCATCTTGGGCGCCTTGCCCTTGGTGACGATGTCAGTCAACTGCGCATCGGTTTCTGCCTTCACTTCTGGCGATGCGAAATCGCGGGTACCCATTTTGCCGCCCTTGCCATCGGCGCCATGGCACATAGCGCACTTCGCTTTGAAGGTTCCGGCCGCGTCTTGTGCCACTGCCGGGGAAGAAAAGATCGCGATAACGCCACAGGCCAACAGCGTTACCAGGCCCATTCGAAACGAGATAAGTTTCACGTTGCTTCCTCCTTAGGAAGATGTGTCCGCCAAGGTATATCACGGAGCAAGGGTGGCCGTTGTCTGACTTGCCACGTCCGAAGGCACGATTCACTCTGGACCGTACCGCCGTTCTTTCCTGAGAACTCGCTCGCAGTCGTAGGATCACATGCAGGCCAAAATGAACCTATGCCAGAAGTCACTTGGCCCTGTGACAACAATCACAGGAGTTTTCGCCTTGAATTGTGACGGTTATCACGAACTCCAGTATTGCGCGGCACTGCTCTGAAGAGTGCGTTCATCCTAGAATTCCCAGATGCCGAATTTGCCAAACCCGCCAGTTCGTCCGAACGGAAGCAATGGTTCCGGTGCGGGATGGGCCTCTTCTTTATCGGGAGCGAAATCCAGCCTGTTCTCGAAAACGCCAGGCTTCCAGCCCCGTCCTTTGCAAGTGACTTGGGAGATGACGCAAGCATGCGACTGGAAACATTCATCTCGTGGTCCAGCGCGAGCGTCCCGCGACCGGCGTCAGTGCTCGACGGCGGAAGCGTTTCACTTGGTGGAGGAAGTCGCCGCCATGCACGTGCCGCTGTTGGCGCTTACGGGAGGCGACCCGCTGCTCCGGCCTGATTTGTTTCCGGTGGTTGAGTTTGCCTCGAGCCATTCGGTGCGAACTTCTCTTACCTTGCTGCCCACGCCGTCGCTCGACAGCGAAATCATCGCCGCGTTGAAGGCGGCCGGATTGATGCGGGTTGCCTTTTGGCTGCATGGATCGTCGGCGGCACTCGATGATGCGCACTGGCAAGCCAGCGGTTCCCATCGCCGCACCCTTGCCATCATCGGCGCTTGCCATGAGGCGCGGCTTCCGGTGCAAATCAACACGACGCTGTCGCGGCGCAACTTCAACGATGTGGATCCCATGATCGAGCTCTTGACGCGCCTGGACGTGGGATTGTGGAATGTGTTTTTTATGGTGCCGTCGAATCCTGAACAAGCGGGCGAAATGCTCACCGCTGATGAGCATGAAAAAGTTTTCGCCAAACTTTATGCCGCGTCGAAGGTGGTCCATTTTCAGATCAAGACCACGGAGGGGCAACACTACCAGCGCTATCTTCTGCAGCAACGTGCCCGGGAATCGCGTGGACGCATGACTGAAGCAGATGTAATCACCTGCGCGCCCCAAGGAGTAAACGATGGGAAGGGATTCGTCTTCATCGATCCCACCGGCGAAGTGTTTCCCAGCCGATTTCTGCCGCTCTCCGCCGGCAACCTGACCACCCAGTCTTTGGATGAGGTCTATTGCGAGTCGCAGCTGTTCATCTCTCTGCGCGACAGCTCCCGACTGAAAGGGAAGTGTGGACGGTGTTCCGTTCGCAACGTTTGTGGAGGATCGCGCGCCCGGGCGTACGCCCTGACCGGCGATTTGTTCGCCTCCGACCCATGCTGTGCCTATGAGCCGTAGATAAGTTGCGGTGTCGAGAACCCCTCGGTGGTTAAATCCTACGTTGAATCACACACCGGTGTGATTCAGCGCCTGCCGCAATCTCGCTCCCGAGTTGGGTCCAGGTCTCGTTGACGGCAAGACGGTGACTTCCAGGATTGGCGTGAAAAGAACCCTGATTTCGCAGGTACTCGTAACTTTGATCACGTTGAAGTGTGATTGTGGTCACACGATCCATTCCGGGAATCTTCCAATATTGAGGCAATTCATTGCACCGTTGGGGAAGTTGTTCATTGTGGTTGTGACGGCGGTCACGAATCCCCGTGACTGCGTGTACGGAGTTTCCCAGCCGACTCTGGCAATCTAGCGTGCAATCGAGGTGCCTTATGGCTCAAGACGGTCGCGACATCCTGGACATCCTTCGATTCGAACTCAGCTTCCTGCTCGACGGTGGCTACGGTCGTTCTCCGCACGCGTCCTGGCGGGCGCCGGCGGTCTTTGAGGATTCCCCTATCTGTCCGAACTTCTGTGATCCTTCGCGGCCGGTACCCTGCGAGAGTTGCCGGTTGGAACAGTTTGTCCCGGAAGGCCGCCGCACCGAAGCCGTGCCCTGTCGCTTCATTCAACTCACGCCGCAAGGGCAATCGGTGGAGGATTTCTACCGCACCGGCACTCAGGCTGATATGGAAGAGGCTCTGGCCGACTGGCTGCGGGCACAGATCAAGCGGATCGAGGAAGAACGAGGGATCTCGGGGCAGCGGGGAGTGGCGTAGGTTACCGCGCTTCCGCAACCAATATGAGAGTAAGACTGTCCCCTCGCACAACGAAGGGCTGAACCCATCCCAAGGAGTGGTGAAATCATGAGTGAAGAGCACGCATATCGAGTCGCAGCATGGTGGACGTCCGGTCGCACTGGTCTGGCGAAATCGGATTCCGCTCCCAACGCCATTCACTTTACGGCTCCCACCGAATTCGGCGGACTCGAAGGCCGCTGGACCCCGGAAGAACTTCTGCTCGCTGCGGTTGCTGGTTGCTATACCACAACGTTGCGCGCCATTGCGGGTACCGCCCAGTTTGATTTTACCGATCTGCAAGTGGAAGCCAGCGGGACGGTACGCAAGATTGATTCGGGCTACAGTTTTACGCAAATCGTGGTGCGTCCCAACCTTAAGATCAATTCCGCCGACGAACGCGATCGTGCCCTGGATCTGCTGAAGCGTGCCGAGAAACTCTGCCTGGTATCGCGGGCACTGGGCACGAACTTGAAGTTCGAGCCACAGCTGGAAATCGTTAAACCTGCTTCGATTGCGTGAAGAAGGCCAGGCGTTAGCAGGTTGAGCCGCAGGCCTTCTGAACGACAGAAGGTTTCGCTTCTGCGGAAATGATCTAAAGTTGCAGCGAAGCAGAAACAGACGATGGATCGTCGGTTCCGGTCAGGCGGAAGCCCACCTTTTTGAAGATGGCTTGCGTGGCCAGGTTGTCGCGCAGGATTTCCCCAGAAAGTTTCTTAAACTTCTCTTCACGGGCGGCGCGCGTCACTCCGGCGAGCAGTTCGGTTCCCAGTCCGCGTCCTTGCCAGCGATCGGAGACCAGCACCGCCGCTTCGGCTTCGGTGCGATTGATCGCACTGAACCGGCCCACGCCCAAGACCTCATGTTGCCCGGTCTCAGGATTCTTACGATCCGCCACCAGCGCGAATCCGCGATCGTAGCTGCCAAAGCAGATGCGCACCAGTCGTTCATGCTCCACGCGTGTGCTTAAACTCAACGAGCAAAAATACCGCAGATATACGCTGCGTTCGGAAAGCGTGGCGTGAAACTGCACCATCAGTGGCTCATCTTCCGGACGGATCGGACGGATGTTGACCTCAGTGCCATCCTTCAACTTCCAATCCCACACGTATTGCGCGGGATATGGCCGGATGGTGGGACGCGGCAATTGCGCGGCCTGCACGGTGGAATCGTGCAGTACGACGCGCGCGTCGAGAGCGAGCAATTGCTCCGGCGTCGCCAACAGCGGATTGATGTCAATCTCCTTGATCCAGGGCTGCTCCATGACCAGTTGGCTGAAGCGCACCAGCAAGCTCTCGAGGGCAGTCAGATCCACGGGCTTGCGGCCCCGTACGCCGAGCAGGGCCGAATAAATTTTTGTCTGCTCCATCAACCGTTGAGCCAGCGTAGTGTTCAGTGGCGGCAATGCGAGAGCACGGTCGCGATAAACCTCGACCATCACTCCGCCGGAACCGAAGAGAATGACCGGGCCAAACTGCGCGTCGATGGTGCTGCCGAGGATCAATTCGTAGCCGTCGCGCTTCACCATGGGCTGCACAGTGACGCCAGAGAAATGTTCGGCTCCTGCCTTCTCTGTGACCGAAGCCTGGATTGCGTGAAAGGCATTGCGCACGCTCTCTTCGGTCTGCAGTCTCAGGTGAACTCCATCCACATCGGTTTTGTGTGCGATCGTGTTGGAAAGAAGCTTGAGCACCACGGGATACCCGATCGCGGAGGCACAGGCGACTGCTCGTTCCTCGTTCTCGGCCATGCGGGTCTCGACGACGGGAATTCCGTAGTGCGCGAGGAGTTTTTTCGACTCGAATTCATTGAGCAGCGTGCGCCCTGTAGCGCGCACTTGCTGCACGAATTCATTCACCTGAGTGCGCGCACCCGCGGAGGCCTCCGATGCTTCCACAAGCGCGGGTGTTTCATAGAGTCCACGCAGGTTGTAGGTGTACCGCCACATGTAAGTGAAGGCACGCGCAGCGGTGTCCGGATAGGAGAAGGTTGGAATGCCTGCGCCATTCAGAATGGCAGTTCCCTCGGCCACGCCGTCGCCGCCCATAAAGCTGGCGAGCACAGGCTTGCCCGTAGAGTGCGCCAGGGGCTTCAGGCGCTCCGCCACTTGCGTGGGATTGGCGAGCCCCTGCGGCGCGATGATGGCCAGCAGTCCATCGCTGCCTGTATCTTTTGCCACAATGTTGACTGCCTTCACGAAGCGCTCGGCATCGGCGTCGGCCAGCACGTCTACCGGATTGCTGTGGCTCCAATGTGGCGAAAGGAATGTGCTCAGCTCCCGCACAGATTCGGAAGAGAGAACGGTGAGCTCTCCTCCAGTAGCGATCAGCGAATCGGTCGCGAGCACCCCCGGACCTCCGGCGTTGGTGACGACGGTGAGTCTCGGCCCGCGCGGTCTCGGCTGCTTGCTCAGCACTTCCGCCATATAGAAGAGGTCCGCGAGGTTCTGCACCCGCAGCACGCCGCATCGGCGGAAGGCTGCTTCCAGCACGTCGTCACTTCCAGTTAAGGCCCCGGTGTGCGACGCCGCCGCGCGCGACGCCGCCTCCGACCGCCCCGCCTTGATAACAATGATGGGCTTAGTCAATCCAATTTCGCGTGCCGCGGAAAGAAACGAGCGCGCGTCGCCCACCGATTCCATATAGAGGAGAATGCTTTTCGTGTGAGGATCGTCGCCGAAGTGATAGATCAAGTCGCCCCAACCCACGTCGAGCATCGAGCCGGTCGACACAATTGCGCTGAATCCCACTTGCTCGCGTTGGCTCCAATCGAGAATCGAAGTGAGCAGCGCACCGCTCTGGCTCAAAAATGCGACGCTGCCTTTTTGCGGCATGGTCTTTGCGAAAGTTGCGTTCAACCCGATCGTCGGATTCATGAAGCCCATGCAGTTGGGTCCAACCAGTCGCAACGATCCGCGCCGCAGATGTTTCTGAATTTCTTCTTCCAGCCGAGCACCGTCGTGTCCTTGCTCGCGGAATCCTGCAGAAAGTACGACCGCAGATTTCACACCCGCATCGACACACTCTCCAATAATCTGCGGCACTGTTTGCGCCGGGGTTACTACGAGCGCAAGGTCAACGCTTCCGGCAATGTCGCCGATGCGTTTCTGCGCTTTGATGCCGAGGATTTCAGCGTGGCTGGGATTGACGGTGTGAACAGTGATGGGAAACTTGCTCTCCAGAAGATTCGAAACCACGCTGCGGCCAACGGTTCCAGCGCGATCGGTGGCTCCGATCACGGCCACCGAACGAGGGCGAAACAGCGACTCCAGCCCAGGGCGCGCCGGAGTGGCTGGAGTGTAAAGCTTGTCGACGTGCGAGGGCACGGAGGGAATTGACGTGTGGCTCACGAGATTCTCCCGCAACGCGAATGCACACATTTTTTCATAATTTTTGCGCGCTCAGGAGCAACGTAACCACCCACACTTCACCCATGATGTCACAGTTTTCCATGCGCGTCTGTGATCGCACTGTACACCCGATCACGTGCCCTCGTGATGGTGATCACAAGCAGAATTGCGGTGCTACAATTCTTACAAGAAGGAGGTGCCCAGTGCGCGCCCCTTATGGTCTAAATATTCTTGATAACTGTCTCACCTGTCCGGTGCGAGAAGAACATCTATTCTGTAACCTTTCCGTTCACGCCGGACAACGTCTCAACGAAATCAAATCCACCGCCGTCTATCCCAAGGGAGCGATGCTCTTCATTGAAGGGCAGCAACCCCGTGGCGTTTTTGTGTTGTGCGCCGGGAAGGCAAAACTTTCCACATCGTCCCGCGAAGGCAAAACCATCATCACAAAACTTTCCGAGTCAGGGGATGTTCTTGGTCTCAATTCGGTAGTGTCCAACCGTCCCTACGAAGTCAGTGCCGAGATGATGGAGCCGGGTCAGGCCAATTTCATTCCTCGCGATTCTTTGCTGCAGTTCTTAAAAGAGAATGGGGAAGTCGCGTTGCGCGTTGCCGAACAACTGAGTAGGAACTACTACACCGCGTACGAGGAGATCCGCACTTTGGGTCTTAGTTCCTCGCCTTCGGAAAAATTTGCCAAGCTCTTGTTGTCTTGGACGACCAAGACGCAACAGACCGACGGTTCTTCGCAGGTGAAGCTTACTCTCACCCACGAGGAAATTGCGGAGATCATTGGTACCACTCGCGAGACCGTGAGCCGCTTGTTTTCTGACTTTAAGAAGAAACAGCTGCTGCAACTCAAAGGTTCGACGCTGCTCATCCGTAACCGGGTGGCGTTGGAAAAAATCGTCCAGTCCTAACTGGGACAACGGTCTGAACTTGACACCGAGCTCAGCTGGACAACGATCCAGTGGGGACAGCCGCCCTTCGACGCTGCTCAAGGCAGGCTCTCCGGCTGTCCAGTCGAACGCAGTGAGGCGCCCATCGATGCCGTCGAGAGATCTCCTCAGCGGCCGCGATACGCGCCTTTTTATCCTGCAACCGTCATCACCGGGCAAGTCGCGTAGCGCACCACTTCATGCACTGCGGACCAGGGAATATGTGCCGCCGTTTTGGCGGACGGTGTGCGGTTTGCTCCCATCACGATCAAGTCGGCTTTGAAATTCGCACTGGCCGTGAGAACTCCCTCAGGAAGGAAATCTGTTCCTATTACAAACTCCACTTCCTGCTCCAGCCCCGTCTCTTGCGGCAGACAATCCCGCAATTGCTTGAGGCATCTTTTGCGCGACGAGTCCGCCCATTCTTGCAACTCGTCAGCCGCCGCTCCAGCGGGTGCATAGGCTGATAGGCTCGCTGAAGTCGCGGGCATCGGCGAGATCATGTGCAACAGAATCAGTTTCGACTGCTGCGCTCGAGCCAAGGCCAATGCGAGCGGCAGTGCCCGGACCGATCCCTTGCCAAAATCGGTAGCGACGAGAATTCGATGAAATCCCGGTTTCTGCGCAGCCCATGTGACATCAGCCTTCGGACCGATCGTCATGACCGGACAAGGAGCGGCGCGTAGCAATTCCTCAGCGACGGAGCCCAGGGCCAGCTTTTGCAGCCCCCCGCGCCCACGCGTGCCAATCACCAGAAGGTCGATGGATTTTTCTTCGATCAGCGCGACAACTTGCTCCGTCACTGGTCCGTGCCTCACCAGAGTTGCATCAATCTTCTGCGGCGGGCCAAATTCCTCGACGAGCGCGTTGATTTGCCTTTCGGCAGCAATCCGCTCCAAGTCGATTTGGGGAGGATTTTCCAATGCCGCATATTTGAAGTCGGGATGCAGAACGTGCACAACCGATATCTGTGCGTCATACTCCGATGCCAGCACCAGCGCATTGCAAAGTGCGCGGCGGGAGGGAGCGGAGAAGTCGGTAGCAACCAGAATGTGGCGGAAGACTGAATTCGCCGCCGATGTTTTCAATGGGGTATTCAATTCTGCAATTGGCATAGATTCCTCCCTTGCCGCTCAGAGTTCATTGATCCTCGCGATTCGCGTACGTGGGTCGGCCTCGCGCCCGCCCTCTTGTCCAAACATATCTTTCCGCGTTCGCTGTGGGATTCCCCGCCTCTTGCGCAGGAAGAGGCTCTAGTTTCACCTGCGTTCCGCCCCAAACCACTGTCATCTTTTTCGAACATTCGTCGCAAAGCCAGAAGCGTTCCTGAAATTGCGGCAGGAATTCTCCCGTGACGGCTTCTACTTCTGGGGTGGGAGCCAGGCAGAAGATTTTCCCCTGGTGCAGATAGCGAAAACTTTCGGAGCAGTCGGGATTGGCGCACTTGGACAGCATGGCAAACTCCAGCCAGCCGTACGCTGAAATGCTATGCCAACGAAGAGAGGAACGAGGTGACCGCAGATACCAAATCGGGTGACGTTCGTCACCAGCTTGCGGGCGTGATTTCAATCGCTATTTGCGTTTCAACGTGGTGTGAGCACTCACACTCACAACAATCCGCTGTTGTAACGAAACCCGCAACTTTTATTTGCAAACTTTTGACATCGCTCAAACAATAAAATTCACGGTCGTCGTTAACTTAAGACGATGAATAGCATTTTGATACTTGCTTTGAGTTCCAAGGCATGGTAACCGCGATCAGCTCTCCCTCAATCGCCAACTCCATCGCAAAACCTCCTCTTCTCCGCACTCAAGCTCCGCGGCTGGTTTCGGTGGACGTCTTGCGCGGGCTCGTCATGGTCCTCATGGCGTTGGATCACGTGCGGGACTTCCTGTCGTACCAAGGATTTCCTCCGGAAGACATGGCACACACAAACGGGTCGCTATTCTTTACGCGCGTCATCACTCACTTCTGCGCGCCCGTGTTCGCTTTTCTGGCGGGCACTGGCGCATTCCTCGCCACCAGTCGCGGGAAGTCGGTACGGCAGGTCTCGCACTTCTTTCTGACTCGCGGTTTGTGGCTCGTCTTCCTCGAGTTGACAATCGTCGACTTTGCGTGGGGATTTGTCCCGTGGGCGCAAGCCGGAGTCATCTGGGGACTAGGCTTGAGCATGGTTGTCATGGCGCTAATTGTTTATCTTCCGGTTCGCTGGATCGGCGCACTGGGTGTGGGCATGATCGCCACTCACAATTTGCTCGATCGTGTGAATCCAGCCTCGTTCGGAAAGCTCTCTTGGCTGTGGACGCTTCTTCACACACCCGGCCGCATTCCGATTACCGCTCATTTTCAATTCTCTGTGAGGTACGTTCTGATTCCCTGGGTTGGAGTGATGGCTGCCGGCTTCGCTTTTGGAAGTCTGCTGCGACGGCCTGACCGCCGCAAATGGATTCTGACAATCGGGATCTCTGCGACGATGCTGTTTTTTGTTCTTCGCGGTTTGAATGCTTACGGAAATGGTATCGCCGGGCTGCCGTTCGGATATCCGCGTTCCGCTGGCCCATGGAGTGTCCAGCCGACAGTCTCATTGAGTCTGATTTCGTTCTTTAACACCCTGAAGTATCCGCCTTCTCTTGACTATCTACTCATGACGCTGGGGCCGTCTCTCATTGTTTTGGGGCTGCTGGATCGATCCAAGGCTGAACGCGGGCTGAGTCGCATCCTCGTGGTTTACGGTAGAGTGCCGCTGCTCTACTACGTCCTGCATCTTTATCTCATTCACATCCTGGCGATCGTGGTCTCGTTACTATTTCAGCAGCCTGTCTTGCACGGTTCTGTGATTGCCGACTTCGCGACGAAACCCGCCGGGTACGGTCACGGTCTGCCTTTCATTTACGCCATGTGGATTCTAGCTGTGGCCCTCCTCTACCTGCCCTCTCGGTGGTTTATGGAATTCCGGAGTCGGCATCGGGATTGGACTTGGCTCAGCTATCTGTAATGGGAATGGACCGGCGTCAAGACTCTTGGCGTAGCTGCCGATAAGAACAAACGTAAGGGTAGTGTGCGCGCCTGCCCAGAAATGGGCACGTCTGAGAAGCAGGGAGGAGCACGTCCATGCAGTCTGAGTATCCGAACTCCAGAAGAGAGGTGCGTTTTGTCATCGAAGCGGGAGCAACGGTCAAAGTTTTGAAGAGCGGTCAAATTCTTCATGCCAAGACTGTGAATATGAGTGGAGGTGGTGTGCTGCTCCATTTCGAAGAACCAGTTTCCCTAGCCGTCGGAGATCCGGTGGACTGTGAATTCAGGGTCTTCCACGAACCCGGCTCGCCTCTACCGTATTGGGGAGTGGGAGACGTCATCCGGTTGGAAGGCCGCAGCGTGGCGATTATGCTCAAGGCTGGTGGATTCTGTCCGTTGAGTTCAGAACTTGACAGCTCAGATTTCCTGAGAATCTGACCGGCGCGGTGCCGCTACAAGATCTCCTCATCTTTTTGAGGCCGACAGGGGATAGGCTAGAATCTATCGCGGTGCGTCGCCAGACAGACATATTCCGCCACTGATTTACAATCATCTCCACGTCTCGACGAAAATGATGTCCTCACGAAGTGTGAATCTTGCTGTCGGCGTTCCCCTTTCCGCAGGACGTATTAACGACGAAAGACTTATTCTGACCCTATGATTCAAATTGAGTGTGCCGCTCTCCTTTTTGACTTGGACGGAGTCCTCATTAACTCAACTCCGGCAGTTGAACGAGTATGGCGTCTCTGGGCGATCGAGCATGGTTTCAATCCCATCGACGTCGTCACCCGCGCGCATGGTCGCCCCAGCCTCACGACCGTGCGTGAATTCCTGCCGAATGCCGATCATGAAGCCGAGAATCGCGAGGTGGAACGTCGCGAGATCGCGGACCTGGAAGGCGTGATCCCGCTACCAGGCTCTCTGGACTTGCTCGCCAGCCTTCCGCTCGACCGGTGGACTATCGTGACCTCTTGCACTCGTGCACTCGCAGAGGTCCGGATCCGGGCCGCGGGGCTGCCTCTGCCGGCACAAATGATTACCTCCAACGATATTTCTCACGGTAAGCCTCACCCGGAGCCCTATCTGAAAGGCGCGGTTGTCCTCGGATTTCCGGCCGCTGAGTGCGTCGTCGTTGAGGATGTGCCCGCCGGAGTCTGCTCTGGCAAGGACGCTGGAGCAAAGGTCATCGCCTTCAAAACGACGGTGCAGGAATCTGCGCTGCGCGAGGCAGGGGCCGACTGGGTCTTGAACAATTGCGCCGATATCCGGTTGAGCGATCGCCTGCCGGATTTGAAATTAGCACTGGCGAATGGTCAATGAGCGGTCGCAGTCGTGATGTTCTGTGGTACCCGACGCACGCCGAGAAGTGTTGTGGATCCCTCAAGCGCTTTCCCCTGCGCTATACTGACTTCCGGCGTACAGGACGCCGCCCGTCCGCGGACAGGACTGAGTCCACCTGAGCGAAATACAAATTAAGGTTCTCACGAACCTCCTTTTCGCCCGCCGCAGCGGACCCCGGGCAGTACACGAAGGAGGTCCGTCATGTCTCGCACATCGCACGATCGTCACTTTCCGGTTCGTCCCAACCTCGACCAACTCAAACATCAAGCTAAGGACTTGTTGCGCGCCATCCGCCAGGGAGACGCCGCCGCGATTGCGGAGTTATGCAAGCATTATCCCAAGCGAGGCATCGAGCCCACGGATGCCACGCTAGCCGACGCGCAGGCGGCTCTAGCGCGAAGCTACGGTCTCCAGAGCTGGCCGCGTCTGGTTACTGCTTGCCGCATGACCGATGCCATCTGGCGTGGTGACGCCGAGATCGTTCGCGAATTGGTGCTGAAGGATCCGCGACTGTTGCACGAAAGCGCGCGCGGGATCGCCGACAGCAACTGGGGTCCGCCCATGTCGTATGCCGCAAACGTTGGCCAAGACGGCATCATCGCCATGCTGCGCCAAATGGGCGCGAACGATCTGCAGCATGCTTTTGACCGAGCCTGCCTGCAAGGCCGGATCGAAACCGCTCGCCGCCTGCATGAGATGGGTGCCCGTCCCGCTCCCGGTTGCGTAATGGGCCCGTGCGAAACGCTGAACGCTGAAGGTCTGGCGTTCCTGTTCGAACTCGGGGCTGAACTCGCCGACGAACATGGTGATCATCTCGCGCCTATCGCGTTGCTTTTGCAGACCTATTGTCGTGGCCCGAAAGGGAAGCATCGCTGCCTCGAACTTGTTGCCGAGCGCGGCGTCGTGCTGCCCGACACGCCAGTGATGGCGCTGCATCGCGGTCGCATTGACCTTCTCGAAGCGCATCTACTCCGAGATCCGCAACTCGTAAGACGTACGTTCTCGCACGAAGAAATCTATCCTCCGGAGCTTGGATGCCACGCGGATCACAGCCTCGCTCTCCACGGCACACCGTTGGCAGGCACCACCCTGTTGCATATCTGTGTCGATTTCGACGAGATCGAAATCGCGCGCTGGCTGATCGAGCGCGGCGCCGATGTAAACGCCAAGGCCGAAATCGACGCTGACGGCTTCGGTGGACACACGCCGCTGTTCGGTTGTGTGGTTTCACAAGCCTACCTATGCCGTTTGCAGCAAGATGCTGCTTTTGCCTGCCTCCTGTTGGATCACGGAGCCGATCCCAATGCACAAGCGTCCATCCGCAAGCAGTTGCGATTTGTCCCCGACGAAATGATGCACGAATACCGCGACGTCACACCATTGGGGTGGGGTGCGCGTTTTCACGGCCCCGGCTACCCTGGGCACACCTGGGTGAGCCAGCCCGCAATGCAACTCATCGCGGAGCGTGGCGGCCGAATGTGAAAATGGTCTGCGGCGAGTACACTTGTCAGGCAGGCTCGCCGCGTGCTAAGGTGCGCGGTTCCAGTGATTTGTATGAGTTTGCGAGGGCAACGCCGGCGAACTTGTTTCCATCCTACGCCCTAAAAGGATTCCACCTATGAGTAGTGCCGTCACCGACCTCCCCGCCAAGAAAAAGCACGCTCCCTATGTGCCCGAAACCATGGAGATGAAGGAGTTCACCTTCCGCGCCCTGCTGATCGGGCTGGTGATGACCGCGATTCTCGGATCGGCCAACGCCTACCTCGGGCTGAAGGCAGGAATGACGATCGCCGCGACCTATCCGGCGGCCGTGATTGGCATGGCGCTGTTGCGCCTGATGAAGGGCTCGCTGCTGGAAGAGAACATCGCGCGAACCGTCGGCTCGATTGGGGAATCGGTCGCGGCGGGCGCCATCTTCACCATCCCAGCGTTTGTAATGGCCGATCTTTGGCCCGCCCTGACACCCAGCTTCACCAGCCCGGAATATTGGAAGTCAGTCGCGCTGATGATGATCGGAGGCACGCTCGGCATTCTCTTCGTGACATTGCTGCGCCGCGTGATGGTAGAAGATCCCGACCTTCCTTACCCGGAGTCGGTGGCTGCATCAGAGATTCACAAGGCCGGGCAGCAGGGATCCACTGCAGCCAAGATTCTTTTCGCCAACATGGGGTTCGGCGGCCTCATGTATCTTCTCGGCGCGATCAACGTTTTCAATCCTAATAATGCATTTCCTGTGACGATCGGCAACGTGGGCAAGAAGTTGCTGCTGCGTACGAGTTTGAACCCGAACGTCGCCACGACCATCACCGGCGGTACAACCTTATTCACTGCCCCCGACGTCAGCCCGGCGTATCTCGGCGTGGGCTACATTATTGGACCTCGCCTGGCCGCTCTGAATTTTGCCGGAGGCGTGCTCGCCTGGGGACTATTGGTTCCACTCCTAACCTTCACGATCGGTCCTTATATCCAGGCCACGCAGCCGGCTGATCAGCAGCTCTCGTGGACACTGCTCGCGGGCGCCATCTACTTCTCAATCGTGCGCCCCATCGCGGTCGGCGGTATGTTGGTCGGCGCTTCTTACACTTTGTTCAAGATGCGCAAGCAGTTGGCGCTGGGCATGGGCCGCGCGGTTTCCGACCTCAAAAAATCGGCTGCCGCGCAAGCCGCGACCAATCGCACCGAACGGGATTTACCCGCCAAAGCAATCTTTGCTGGCATCGGCGTCGTCTTCGTCGCCATGATTCTGCTGTATCACTATTTCATCGCCGGCGCCGGGGGCCTCACCGGTTCGCAGGTGCTATCGGGTGCGCTCGTGGCGGCGGGCGTCATGATCATTGTCGGATTCTTCTTTGCCGCGGTTTCCGGAAATTTGGTTGGCCTGATTGGATCGTCGAACAATCCGGTCTCGGGCCTTACGCTGTGCACGTTGGTGATCGCTGCGTTGCTTATGGTTGCGATGGGCGTAAAGGGAACCGGCGGCGTGGCCGCAGTGCTTGGAGTCGCCGCGGTGGTCTGCGTTTCATCTGCAGTAGCAGGCGAAATGTTACAGGATCTGAAAGTAGGACACATCCTCGGCGGTACCCCAGCCAAAATGCAAATCGGAGATCTGTTCGGCATCGTGGTCGCCTCGCTGGTTCTGTTTTTTCCGATCGCGATTCTGGCCAAGGCGTATCACTTCGGAAGCTCGGCGCTTCCGGCTCCGCAAGCTGGATTGATGGCGATGCTCTCGAAAGGGATCGTGGGCGGCGATATGGCGTGGCCGCTGGTGATCGTCGGCATCCTGCTTGGATTGGCGATGATCATGATCGAAGTGAAGAGCGTGATGCTCTTCGCCGTCGGCATGTACTTGCCCCTCGGAACAACCTTCGCCATCTTCCTGGGCGGCGTCATCCGCTGGATCACCGACACCTTGCGCGATCGTCGCGGCTTCAACGACGCACAGAAGGCACGCGTCGATAATGCTGGTGTGCTGACCGCCTCCGGCATGATTGCCGGCGAAGCGCTGTGCGGCCTGGTAATCGCGGGATTGGTGGGGTCGGGTCATGATGTGACGCTCTTCAAGTGGACGCCGCCATTTCTGCTGGCGCTCGGCGCGCTAGCCATACTGGCGATTGTCATGATTCGCTTGCCGCTAGCCAGCTGCGGACGTCCGGAAGATCCCGCCCCGCCGACGGCGATCATGTAGGTATGTAGACGACGAAGGATACCCTTCGGCTTCGCTCAGGGCAACCTCTGTCACACAGAGGGTTAGACGTTTTCCTTCGTGATACTTCGTGTCCTTCGTGGTTGAAGGTCTTGTTATGCCGATTTCCGAAAATATTGTGGATGTGCGGAATCGAATCGCATCGGCAGCGCGCCGCGCGGGAAGACCTCCCGAAGAAATCGTGCTGATGGCGGTCACCAAGACGCATCCGCCACGGCAAATTCGCGAAGCCTACAACGCGGGCCTGCGCTTGTTCGGTGAGAACCGCGTTCAGGAATTTGCCGGAAAAGCGCAAGCCCTCACCGATCTGGTGGAGGCCGATTGGCACATGATCGGCCACCTGCAAACGAACAAGGCCGGCAAAGCGGCAGAGTTGTTTACAGCCGTCGACTCAGTCGATTCCGTAAAGCTAGCCGAGAAGTTGGACGCAGCCGCGCGCAACATGGGCCACAAACTCGGCGTGCTGATCGAAATTAACGTTGGTGGCGAGTCGGCGAAAAGCGGAGTCGCTCCCGATTCACACGAACTGGAAGAGCTTCTCCGCGCCGCCCCGCGCCTCGAGGCCCTGGAATTTCGTGGCCTGATGACGGTCCCGCCATTCACCGACAATCCCGAAGAAGCGCGCCCGTATTTCCGCAAGCTGCGTGATCTGCGAGACTCGATCTCCAAACGCAAACTCCCCACTATCGGGATGAATGCGCTATCGATGGGCATGTCCCACGACTTCGAAGTCGCCATCGAAGAAGGCTCAACTTGCGTCCGAGTGGGCACTGCGATCTTCGGAGAACGCAGCAAGCCGTGAGCGCTCCCCAGCGTTCTTTGTCACCCTGAGCGAAGCGAAGACCTATGCCCTCCGCCGCCGAGTTGCACAGGTCGTTCGCGGCCAAGAACGCCGCTCAGGATGACAAGGCTTAAGGTTCGGTTGAGCGAGAACAGTGCTAGAAAGACCCGCTCCCCCCTGCTAAACTCATCCGTTTGCCGCAGGAGGTTCTTCATGCGCCGTCTTCTTCTCTCTCTTCTCGTACTTACGCTTACTCTTCCCGCTCTCGCCCAGGCCAAGCATCCCTTCACCTTCGAAGACATGATGAAGCTGAAGCGCCTGGGCGAGCCCGTGCCTTCGCCCGACGGCAAGTGGGTGATCTTCAGCGTGGTCGACGTCGATCTCGAAGCCAACACGAAGACGCCGCACATCTGGATCGTGCCCACGGCCGGTGGTCAGGAGCGCGAGATCATCGCTGATCAGGACGGCGACCGCCCGCGCTGGGCGCCGGATGGGAAGCGGTTTGCCTTTCTGTCGACGAAGGAACAAGGGTCGCAGGTTTGGATCGCGGATTTCGATGGTGCTGCGGGAACAGTCTCGGGGGTTCACAAGCTGACTTCGATTGCGACCGAAGCTGGTGGCGAACTCTGGTCGCCGGATGGCAAGAACATCCTGTTTGTCTCTGACGTCTATCCTGAATGCGATGGTGCGCCTCAGGAAGAACAAGCCTGCAACGCAAAGAAGCTGGATGAGGCATCAAAATCGAAGGTAAAAGCGCAGATTTTCGATCACCTTCTGTATCGCCACTGGAACGCATACAAAGAAGGGAAGCGCACGCACATCTTCGTTCTGGCGATACCATTTGGAGTTTCGCGCCACGACGGTGCCGGTCGCGAATATGACACTGTCGGGTTTAGTCCACTCGATGTTGTCCCGCGCGATCTCACTCCCGGCGACTACGACGCTCCCGTGTTCTCTCTCGGCGGGCAGGATGACTATGCCTTCTCTCCCGACGGGCAGGAGATCTGCTACGCCTCGAATCACGACAAGAGTCCGGCAGCTTCCACCAACAACGACCTGTGGATCGTACCGGTCACAGGAGGCCAAGCAAAGAACATCACTGCCGACAACCCCGCCAGCGACTCCACGCCGCTCTATTCGCCCGATGGCCGCTACATCGCCTACCGCGCCCAGCAGCGTCCGGGATACGAGAGCGACCGCTTCCGCCTGATGCTCTACGACCGCAAGACGGGCGACAAGAAGAATCTGACGGAGAAGCTAGATTCCTGGGTTGGCACGTTCGTGTGGTCGCCCAATTCCAAGCGAATCTATTTCGCTCATCAGTGGCAAGACGAGTCGCCGATCATCTCTTTCGCGATTGATCGCCCTTTCGATCAAACAATCACAGTCGATGGCGACCCCAAAACCAACGGCTTCAACGCTGATGTTGTCGTGCGGGACGGGTACAACGACGACATAGCCATAACGCCGGACGGAAAAACCATCGTCTTCACGCGAATGTCGATCTCGTTCCCAACCCAGATCTACAAGGCCGGCTCCGAGAGAAGCATCGCCGACCAGCTTGCTCATCCGCCCGATGGCCTGTCTCACATCAACGATGCTGCGCTCTCCGAGGTCGCTATGTCGCCGCTTGAATCGTTCCAGTTCACCGGTGCGAACGGCGACAAGGTCCAGGGCTTCATGGTCAAGCCGCCCAACTTCGACGCCTCAAAAAAATATCCCGTGAAGTTCCTCATCCACGGTGGGCCGCAAGGGGCCTGGGGAGACGACTGGAGCTTTCGCTGGAATCCCGAACTGTTCGCCTCACCAACTTCATCGCAACCCTCCGGATACGTCGTCCTCATGATCAACTTCCACGGCTCGACCGGATACGGGCAGAAGTTCATCGACGCCATCAACGGCGACTGGGGCGGCGCTCCGTATGAAGATCTGATGAAGGGCCTCGACTACGCGGAGAAGACTTATCCGTTCATCGACAAAAACCGTGAATGCGCGCTCGGCGCCAGCTATGGCGGATATGCCATCAACTGGATCCTCGGCCACACCGACCGCTTCAAGTGCCTGGTGTCGCACGATGGCATGTTTAACGCCGAATCCGCCTGGGGGACCACCGAAGAACTCTGGTTCAACAACTGGGAATTCAAAGGCACTCCCTACGACAACCGCGCCAGCTACCAGAAGTGGTCTCCGCACCAGTACGCCAAGAATTTCAAGACGCCGACGCTGGTTGTCCACGGCCAGCGCGACTACCGCCTCGACGTGAGCGAAGGCTTCCAGCTTTTTACCACGCTACAGATGGAAGGCGTCCCGTCAAAGATGCTCTACTTCCCCGACGAAGGCCACTGGGTGATGAAGCCGCAAAACTCGCAGCTCTGGTACAAGACAGTGAACGATTGGGTCGATCAGTGGACGAAGTGAAGTGGAAGAGGGATCTCGAACCTACGAGGTCGTACGTCGGACGAAGCGGCTAGCATGGCACATGTGGGGACAGCCGCCATCGGCTGTCCGCCGAGCACAGCTCGGCCATCAGCGATTGCAGCCGAGCGGCGCGAATCAACCGCTAAGTTGTTGCGTCTGCGTGTAAGTCGTTGAGCCTCCGTGCAAGTGCTTGAAAATTGGTTAAAGGGCCTACGGCACTCTAAGGCGAACAATTATTCCCGTGACGACGCTTTCCCCTGTTTGGGAACACGATCGCCGCTGCTAGGGTCGTTTCCGGCTCAGGAAACAGTATCCTGCACGAGAGTCAGCATCGCTTTTACAAGCGTGCAACCATTTCTCCGCAATATTACGTACATAAGTGTACGTACGAAAAGGATAAATCGACCTCTGTTGTCTCTTTTCCTCTCATTCCCGGCTTAGTCGGCCGCGCGTGATCGTGCTCTCATCGGCCACGGTCCGGCCGAGAATGCGCAATCGCGGCTGATCAATCGGCGGAGGATTGATCCCATCCGCCTCATTCCGGATGATGAGCGGAGCAAACAGTTGCAGCGGAAAGTCGAGCCATCCACCAATTCCCGCCGTCACTGTGACGTCGACTTCCAGCGGCGGGCTGAAGCCGCTGCTCGCAGGCACAGTGGTAGCCAATCCGTTGATATCGGTCGTCACGCTGCTTTGTGTCGCTTTCAAGATCACTGGCATGGCGGAATCGTTGGGTTCCAGCTCGCCATCGCCGCCGACTGTTGTGTTTCCACCCGGCCGCAACACAGTGTTCAGGAATGTCACTCCCGCACCGATCACCGGGTTCGGTGAGGTGGAAGAATCGGTGACGCGCACGATGACCGGCTGGAACGCCTGACCGGTAGAGATCTGTCCACTTCCCGACACCGGTTGCAGATTTTGTTGTGCCAGCGGAATCGGATTGGCGTAAAAGGGCTGGCAGGGGGCATTGGCTGGAGCAACGCAGGCGCTGACCTGCACCAAGCCAGCAATCTGGGTGACGGTCAAGGTCACGGTGGAGTATCCCGTGGAATTAGTTTGCGCGCTGGCGGCACTCAGCTTTCCCGATCCGCTCACCACCGTGAAGTTCACTTTCGCGTTGTTCTGCGGAATGCCGTTGCTCAGCACACGAGCGGTTAGCGGGATCGCGACAGTGGCGCCCTGCGCAATCCAAAGATATGGCGAGAGCACGCCAATGTCAGAAGTCGACTGCGTGGCATTGAGGTTGGTGACCACCGACTTCGAGGAGCTGTAGGCCCCTGGCGCTAAGGTCGCGGTGATGGCCGCGACTCCCGCAGTTGCTGGAGTGAGCCATGTCGCTGCGTTTCCATTCAGATCGGTAGTGATCGAGCAGGAGGAAGCTCCGCTGCACGCCGAAAGCTGTAGCCCGTTATTGGCGCTCCATCGGATCGTGGCGCCACTCACGGGCGTAACGCCGTCGGCCGCCAGAACGCGCACGCTCACCGGGTTCGCCGCCTGCGTGCCAACCGGAGTCGACGGATTCAATCCGTGCAGGAGGATGATGTTGTCGCTCTCGGCCGCGCCGTAGGTCAGCGCGCCGGTCATTACAGACGATGCACCGGTGGCAGGATCGGTGACGACTACGTCCTGCACTCCATCTTGATGCGGCGGCGCGCCCAGCATGATTTGTCCAGCGCTGATCGCGAACGGACTCGCCGCTGTTCCTGCGATGATCGAACTCAGTCCCGTATAGAAACCCGTTCCTCGTACCGCGACCGGCCCGCCATTCACTCCAATGCGAGCGGGAGAGACCGAGTCTGCATACAACACGTACGCGTGATAGCGATAGTCGGGTCGGCCATCGCCGCGAACATCCGAAATTCCAATGAGGAAGTTCGTGGAGGTGGCGACTTGTCCGTCGAGCCGGGTCATCCCAAAGACTGTTTGATTGAATGGAGACGGCGTGAAAGCAGGAGACTGTGTACCCTGCGGATCGGAGGCAGCCCACATTCCAATCACTGGCTGGATTTTGCCGACCGTCGCCTGACTGCCTTCATTCAAGGCGGTTACCGCCACCGACAACGTACGGTTAGCCTGCGCCGCAAGAAGGTAGTATGCGACATTTCCGTATCCACTCAACGTGCTTACCCAATCTCCCGCCGGGGGCAGTGGAATCGGCGAAGTCCATGTCGACGAGGTTTGTGGCAGAGGCTGCGCAGCACCACTCATCAGGATGTCTTGCAGCACGTCGCCGCCGGCTGTGACCGCAATGATGACGGGTTGAAAGACTCCCGAAGGCACGACCGGCCCCGGCGAGTACGGCCCGACTCCGCCAGACCATTTCGCATCGAGCCCTTCAACCGTCAACTGATATTGCGCGCTGCCTCCGTTGGGCAACTGCAGCCCGGCAAGGTCAAAAAATCCTTCCAGCGATTGGTTGGCCGATCCCCATTCAGAAAATGAATTGCCTAGGGAGTCGTTGTACCCAGTGATCGGGTTGCCTTGGTTGCCCGCGAACAGAAATCCTGAGACGGATGCGGCTGCATATTTGCGCGATGGCTGCCCGGTCGTCGTATCGATCCAGCGCGCCACCACGTTTACCCCCTGCATGGCCTGTGTGCGGTTTCCGCGAGTGTCGGTGAACCACACCGAGCCATGAACACGCGCCGTCGTGTTGGAAAATGTTTGCTTACCGGGGAAACTCGACAGATTCTGTGCGGTGACGGGGTAGAGCCGCGAAATCGCCGCCATGTCGTCCATGGCAAGCTGATAAGGACTGGCATAGCAGATCGTGATTGGAATGCAATTCAATGGATCGGTGGAGTGCATCACAGGGAATCCCGCAAAATCGTCGGACGTCGGATACGGAACGTGGGTGAGAACGTTGAGATTCGCTTGCGACCAGCCAAGCCCCAACACGCCGCCGATCACCCGGACCAGTCGGTATTCCACGTCGACAAGTTGCGATGACTGCTGCGCGCACTGGCCATTTATCACAATGAGCGCATGCTGGTAGTTCGCGAGGGTGCCGTAGCTGTCGTTGCCTCCAAAGACTGCGTTGGAGAAGCATTGGCTTGAGTCGCCTGCTCCCATTCCCATGAGAGCGTCGGTGACCGAGCCATCATCGTCATACACGACGCCGATAGGCGTGCCGGTGGCGGTCGGCTGAATGTCTGCAGGCATTGTGATGGTCCCATCTGAATTCAGCAGAACATTCGAGCCGTTCACATCCTCGGCGAGCGGCCCTCCGTAGGTGGCTGCCAGAGCCGCGGTGGGCACAGAGGTCCATTGCGCAAATGCATCGCCAACCAGACCATTCGCAGAAGCATTAGGCAGAATCGGGCTCAAATCGCCCTGATCGGTGTAATAAGTAATGAGGCCCTGCGGCCATACCAGCGGCTGCCCCGCACTGGTTGGGTCGAAGTAACTGCTGCCCGCGACGCACTTGGGTCCTCCCGCCCTCGAGGCCAGTGCGACGACGAGGATCATCGCCGTCGACAAGGCCAGCCTGAGGAGAAATGAGTGCGGAGTAAATGCCATGCGGTTTTTCATGGTCACCTCTTCTGATCGCACTCCTCCCCACTGGCCCGACGTACCGCCAAGGCGAAGTCGCTGAACCGTACCCGCGACTTCCCACCCAGGACGGAATCCGATCGAAAGGCTGAAAGATGGCGTGCTGAAAGCAAGACTCGGCCCCAAGAATCGACGGTGAAACGTCCCATCTCGCCGGCCACGCAACTGGTAAGTCCCAGCTTGCTTGGGGGATAAAGAAACAGAAGCACATGCTCGCCGATGCGGTAGCGCTGACCGCTCGACCACAGGCCAATCCACTGGGAGATGGTCAAGTTTTCGCCCGGAGTGACTCCGCGAATCGCGTTGTCGATGTGGAAGGTGATGGCTACCGTTTCGACAACTTGTGCGGTTGTCGCCGGACGACGCTCGATCGCCGTGACCGTCCCGGAGAAAATGGTTCCAGCACCGCGAGTGATTACAGGCAAGCCCGCTGTGTCAGGTGGAGTGATGGGCAAGCGGCGACGGAGGTCAGACACCGGGGACTGCTCTATGCCCCCACGCAAGGGGATTTCAATGTACGGTGCAAGGTGGACGCGGCCTGACTGCCCGCGCAGCAGTATGGGCGCCAGAAGCAAAACGGAAATCGCGAGCAGACACGTGCAACTTCTCCCAAACATGGGGAGACCTCAGAATGTGACGTCTGCTCGGAGGGATACCGGGGAAACTAGTGAGCCTAGTCCATAAGTAATAACGAAATCTGTGACGCATGTCACATTAGCCTGTGATTTTCTGGGCCCCCATTTGTTTTCCCGGCTCCCATCCATCGAGAAACTCTATGACCGTTGCAGTTGCGTTCCCCGGCCGTATCGTTGTGTGGCGTATCCCACGATGAGCCCAACCATGCCTCCGGGCAGCATGATCTGGAAGTAGTACCCGTGTTGCAACCGGGCGATGATAAAAGCGAGCAGCAGCCCTACTGCCAGCCCGAAGACAATCCCCAACGCCAGCGAATGCACCTTGCGCGCAAATACGCCAATCAGTACGCCCGCAATGATTCCCTTGACGGTCGAGCCCACGACAATGCCCGCAAGTTGTGCCCTCACCTCAGGTGTGAACCACGCCGTCATACCATCAACGGCGCCCAGAATGGCTCCAAGTACTACCCCCAACAGAACTTTGTTCATCGTATAGCCTCCTCTTCTATGGTGGTATTACCCGTTTCTCCCGGATCCTTTAACGTCGGGAGAACAAAATGAAGAGAACGCGCATGAGCAAATACACCCCCACCAGGACGACGGCAGTCCGATGCCGCGCAAGCAACCTCGCTCCGCGTTCCAACAGATTCTCTTGGTGGGCGCCGACTGGGTCCCCATTCAGGTATCGGTTGACGTCCGACGCCAACTCTCCTGCAGACTGATACCGCGTATCCGGATCCGCGGCCATGCTCTTGTCGCAGATTGCCCATAAGGCGCGGGGAACCGTGACCCCTGCTGCCGATGTATCTCTTCGGGATGATGTGTTCAACATGAACCGCAAAATCGTACCCAGAGAAAAAATATCCGACCGATGATCCACACGCTCGCCGCGTGCCTGCTCGGGAGACATGAAACCCGGAGTGCCGAGAACACCTCCCTCACTGGTGCCGCGAGGCACGTCCTGCGTCGGCCGTGACGCGATTTCGGCTGGCCGGTATTCTGGACCGTCGCCGACCTTCGCCAGCCCCCAATCCATGATGAGCACTTCTCCAAAGGCCCCGATCATGATGTTTTCCGGCTTCAGATCGCGATGCAGAAAGCCACGCGCGTGTGCGAAATCCAGCGGTTCGGCGATCCGTTCCATCAATCGGAGGCTGTTGCTCAGACTCAGGTTGACGATGTGCTCCGCCAGCGTATGGCCTTCGACATACTTCATGCAGTAAAACGCGCGGCCCTCGGCGAGAGTTCCTGCGTCATGCACGGGAACTATGCCGGGGTGTTCCAGGCTTGCGAGCGCACGCGCCTCCTGTAGAAGACGTGCCGGCAGATTGTCGGACGCACCGACTACGTCGAGCACTTTGAGCGCGACCCGGCGTTTGAGTACCGTGTCCTCAACCAGCCACACGCTGCCCATGCCACCGCGAGCCAAATAGCGCACGATCGCATAGCGCGTACCGGTGAGATCGGGCATCTGCATGTTCTCGCACAGACGAGCCACGACGTTGTCGGAAAGTTGCATCATTTCAGATCAACTCCCAGCAAAGACTGTGCCTCGCGGCGAAACTCTTCGTCGCTGGCAGTCATCTCGCGCAGTTGCTCGAGCACGCAGCGTCGGAACTCCCGTCGAGCGAACGCAAGATAGTTGGTTACGTCTGTGGCCGCCAACCCAAACTCGCCGGCAAGTTGCGCGTACGAGGGTCTCGAATCCTCATCGTTCAGATCGTAGCGTTCGAACAGAGTGAAATGGATCAACTTTCCTTCCGACTCGCAATTCTCCCGAAGTTTTTTCAACCCGAGAAAAAACAGGCTGCGCACCCATTCTTTGTCAAAAGAATCTTCCGGAGACTCAGATAACGCGACCTTCGCCAGTTCGCGCTCCGCCTCTTCGAAATCGACAGAAAGATGTGCAGACCCGGCTCCACGCTTGAGGCGGTTCGAGTCGCGCAGGTGTTTCATGTAAAGGCGATCGGCGCAGGTGCGTAGAAACGTGCGCAGCCGTCCTTTACTCGACTCATAGGAGTCCAGAAATTCTTTCTCCAGAAGGCGTGCGAAGAAATCCTGGGTAAAGTCGGCAGCGTCCTCCGAGCGCAGATTCCATTTCATCCGCACATACTTGTAAACCGGCCTCCAATACACAGCGGTAATCGCTTCCATCGCGCGCTCCCGCGTTGCAGCATCATCACTCTGCGCCGCCAACACAATCGAGTGCCGCGTAACCGGAAACGATCCGCCTTGTAGAGTCGCGAACAATGGACGCATTGGACGTGGTCGAAGTGTACCGCGACTATGGTGAGCAAGGCGATGCCGTTCAAACTGTGAAACGAGTCCTGCCGTAAGGTAATCGGCGGGATCGGTACGGCTGGCGCTGCGTTCCACATCCCTATCCCGACGCCAAACCTGGCCTTCAAAAAAAAGACTTGTAATACAACTACAGATGTAGTAGTAATGCATACGTCGGTAGGAGATGAAATGCCCGGACCTAGGTTAGCCAAGCTCGAACTGCAAATCATGGAAGCGCTGTGGAGCCGGGGCGAGGCCTCCATCCGCGAGATTCAGGAGGCATTTCCTGAAAAAGGCAGGCCCGCCTACACCACCATCCAGACCACGGTGTACCGGCTGGAAGCCAAGAAGGCCGTGCGCCGCGTCAAGAAGGTCGGAAACTTTCACATTTTCGAGGCGGCGGTCTCTCGCGACAGCGCCCAGCGAAAGTTGGTCGACGATCTTCTGGCCCTGTTCGGCGGCCGCACGCAACCCGTAATGGCGCATCTTATCGAGTCCGGGCAACTCACGCTGGAAGATGTGAAGGAAGCCGAGAGAACCCTTCGCAAGCTTGAGAGAAAGGACAAAGAGAAATGACCCCGACAAATTTGTCCGCGTTATGGAACGACATTGCGCCCGCATTAGGCAATCATTTGTGGCAGTCGACCCTCTTTGCCGCCGCCGCCGGATTGCTGACCCTGCTTCTGCGCAAGAATCACGCCCGCGCGCGTTACGGGCTCTGGCTGGCCGCTTCCGTCAAATTTCTCATTCCGTTTTCGCTGTTGGTCAGTCTCGGCAGCCGCTTGGCGTGGTCGCACCCCTCTCCGACAGCAACTGGCGGACTCTACGTTGCTGTCGAACAAATCAGCCAGCCCTTTACCCAGACCGCGATCGTGATGCCCACAATTTCTCGAAGCACACCCGGGCTGACCGTACAGAGCCCGTTCCATATGCTTCCTGCATTGCTGGTTGCCCTATGGTCGTGCGGATTCGCCCTTGTACTACTTATATGGTGCGTGCGCTGGCGAAAGATCTCCGTTGCTCTGAGAAACGCCGAACCGTTGCAAGAGGGCCGCGAAGCCGAGGCCCTGCGCAAATTGCAGCGCATCGCGGGTACGAGCACATCAATAGACCTCGTCCTCTCGCGGACTTCTCTCGAACCCGGAATCTTCGGCATCACTCGCCCGGTTCTGGTCTGGCCGGAAGGAATCTCGAAGCACCTCAAAGATGCGCACCTTGAAGCGATCCTGGCCCACGAGGTTTGGCATGTCCGCCGTCGCGACAATCTGGCCGCGGCCGTCCACATGTTCGTCGAGGCCCTGTTCTGGTTCCACCCGCTGGTGTGGTGGCTGGGCACGCGCCTGGTCGAGGAGCGCGAGCGCGCCTGCGACGAAGAAGTCGTGGAACTGGGTGGCGAACGCCACGTTTATGCGGAAAGCATTTTGAAAGTATGCGAGTTCTGCGTGGGATCTCCGCTGGCTTGCGTCTCTGGGGTAACGGGATCCGATCTTAAGAAAAGGATGGTACACATCATGACCGAGCAAATTGTGCGAAAACTGGAGTTCGGCAAGAAGGTTCTGCTGAGTGCGGCGGCAATGCTGGCCATCGCTCTGCCGATCGGGTTCGGCCTCGTCAACGCAACGCCCACTCGCGCTCAGGCCGACGAAGAGGCGAGTACGAGCATCCCCAAATACACTGCATCGATTAAGCCGACGTCGCTGCCAACCGAGGTGCATGGCGGCAGTGTGAAGCATATGGAACAGGTAATGTTTTCGCCAAATGGATTCTTCGCCGCCAACATTTCTCTGGAGAAAATCATTCAGGAAGCCTACGGCGTCCAAGCTAACCAGATCATTGGAGGACCCGATTGGATCAAATCTGCCGCATACGACATTAACGTCAAGATCGAGGACCCGGAAACGAGCACATCCGAGGCGGACACTCCCGGCCCGCCAGACACGAAGCAGAGCCGGCAAGTGCTGCGCTCAATTCTGGCAGAGCGTTTCAAACTCGCCGTGCATAACGAAACGAAAAATCTTTCCACCTATGTTCTGGTCGTTGCCGAAGATGGCAGCAAGCTGCAGCCTTCCCAAGTGACCGACAGCACCTTCCATGCAACAGCGCCGAAATCGATGTTGATGGGATCTTCCATGCGCATGAAGGTCGATGGCGGCCAGGCCAGAGCCTTGGAAGCTCGAGGTATACCCACGGCGGACTTTGCTTCGCTGCTCTCGCGACAACTCGGCCAAATCGTGGTCGACAAGACCGCACTCCCTGGTAAATATGACTTCACCCTGAAGTGGACGGCAGAGCCGAGCACAGCGCCCGGAAACTCCACCGAGAGCGCAGACGCAGCTGGGGATTCTTCATCCCCGCTATTTGCGGCGATCCATGATCAGCTAGGCCTGAAACTGGAACCGCAAAAAGCACCGCTGCCCGTTCTGGTCATCGACCACGCGGAGAGGCTGGCGGAGTCCGCTCAAAACTAAGGTGTTTCATCTTCGGACCGAGGCAAGTTCCGGCAGAGATTCGAATTCTGAGTCATCATCTTCCGCCAGGCGGGCTTCCTCTCCGCCGTCGACTTCGTGCAGGCGGACCGCCTGCGGCGGAAAGTAGCCGAAGAGATGGCTCGCTTTTTCTCGCAAGTCGATCTCCTGCTGGTTCCCTCGGTCCGCGACGAAATGCTCACCGTCACGAAAGTCACCAGACACACCCTCTCGCCCTGTGAGCCCGATTTGTCGAGGTGGGCAGAGCGCGCAGCGACCGGGCACCCTCACTTTGCGCGATAGACCGTTTTTCCAGCGACCATGGTCCAGAGAACTTTTGTGTCACGCATTTCCTCGGGCGAGACTGTCAGCACATCACGATCGAGCAGGATTAAATCGGCGCGCTTGCCGGGCGCGATGGATCCGATGGAGTCGAGATTCATGGCGCGTGCCGAGTTGCGCGTGTAGGCGTAAAACATGGCTTCGCGGGGCATGGCTTGCGAGGGATCGAGAATACCTTCGGATCCCTTGCGCGTTTCAGCCTGATAAATGGCGCGGAAGACGTTGGCGGTGGAGACGGGCCAGTCGCTGGCTCCAGAAATGATGCCGCCGTTGTCGAGGATGGAGCGGGCAGGATATTGCCACTGGTAAATGCCGGAGTCGAGATACGGCTTCAGGATTTCAATGGTGTCGTTGCCGGCATCGGCCCAGAAGAGTTGCAGGGCGCTGATGACTCCGAGTTCGCGGAAGCGGGGAAAATCTTCAGGCTGGACGAATTGTTCATGAGTGAGGGTGTGAGGCAAGCGGGAAATCCCGTTGGCTTTGCGCGCGGCTTCGATTCCGTCGAGAGCTTCTTTCACGGCGCCGTCGCCGATGGCGTGAACGTGAATGATGAGTCCTTGCTTGTCGGCGGCGATGCAAAGCTCGGCAAACTTTCGGGGATCGAAGAGAAGGTCGCCGTTGTGTCCGGAGTTCTTATAGGGCTTTGTGAGGTGTGCGGTTTGAGAGGGGAATTCGGCGACGCCGTCAGCGAAGAGCTTGATGCCTGAGACATGCAGGTGGCGAGTGTTGGCATATTGCTCGCGGGTCTTTTGCACGGCGGCAAGTTCGGCGGTGGGATCTTTGGCAAAGACCTGGGGGAAGGCATCGACTTCGGAGTTCAGTTCTCCGCGGTCGGAGAGCATTTTGTAGGCCTGCAGGACATCCTCGCTAGCGAGGGGATCGAGCCACGCGGTAATCCCGAGACTGTAGTTGTATTGCAGGGCGGCGCGTCCAGCGGCTAGCAGTTTGTCGGGCGTGGGCTTAGGGAGGAGAGGTTCGATTTTTTCACTGCCGGCATCAACCAGAAAACCATTAGGCTGGCCTTGTTTATCGATGCCGTAGTAGGCGCGCTGGTCAGGGGTAAGTTTCTTGAGATATTCGGAGGTGATGCCGGCGCGGTCGAGCAGGGCGTGATTGGCCCAGGCGGTGTGGCCGTCCATGCCGCGGAGAAGCACGCTCTGGTTGGCGTAGGGACCGGTGCTGAAATCTTGGTTGAGAGTGTCGGGATGTGACCAGAATTCCAGAGGAAGGCCGAGGATTTCGAGGATGTCGCCGCGCATGCCTCGGCCAGACTTTTTAGCTTCTGTGACGAAAGGCGGCAGTTGGCTGAGGGATTCGACTTTCTCACTGGCATCGGCGGCGATGAGGCCGAGTCCGCCGTCGATAGAATGGCTGTGGGAATCGATGAATCCGGGAAAAAGAGTCTTGCCTTCGAGATCGATGCGTTCCGCATTGGCGGAAGCAGATTTTATGACGTCGGGCAGAGTGCCGACGGCGATGATCTGGTCTCCGCGAATGGCGACCGCGTCAGCGTAGGGATTTTGCGGATCGGCGGTGAAAACTTTGGCGTGAAAGAAAATCTTTTCGTTGGAGGCTTCCTGTGCCGTGGAGGCGGAGAGAAGAAGGAATGTGGAAACGAAGAGAAGAACCCAGTAACGACCCAAGAGTCGGCCCACGCGATCACCCTTTCAGGAACATGATCTGAACACCACCGCTGGCGAGAACAAGACACTATACACAAATTTGTGTGACCGCGACTCATGTGCGCGGGGTAAGCGGAGCGGATTAAATTGTGGTTCTGGCTGGCATAACTGCCAGTCGCGGGGCGCTCCTCAACGGCGTACAAGTAAAGGTGACGATGTTGTAGCGCCGCGGGATGCGATGTCGCGCCGATTCCTAATTCCGTTTGCCATTCTTGCCTTGACGCTCGCCGCCTTCGCGCAGGAAGACATACAGACATTCAAGGTGGAGGCCACAAATGCCTTCGTGTGGGGCGAGGAGAGTCGCTCGGGCGCGGTGTCGTCGAGCGTGCAGGATCCAATCACGGGAAACCCGATTCACAAACTGAAGCATGGGGGAATCGAAGTCAGCTCACGGGCGGGATTCGAGAGAGTGGGAAATGAGGAATTGCTGAGCTTCACGACGACAGTTGTGAACGCCAGCCAGGGCGAGATCGTTGTGAAGCAGGGCGGAGTGAGCGTTGATGGCCGTGTGGCGCTGCCGCTCTCCGTCGTGCTCAGGAAGAAGGACGCGGCCAAGAAGGTACGCAAACAGGCGTGGGAATTGGTGAGAATGCAGTGTTTTGCGAACGGCTTTCTTCCGAACGAAGAATTTTTTTCTAAGGATGGTTCGGCCGCAGGGTTCGCGGTGAGACCAAACCAGGCAGTGACCGTTTCGCTGATCACGAAAGATCCGCGCCAATCCTCGATGTTGTGCACCATGGAGGGTTGTTATCCCAAGGGAAGCGTGCGCTTCTCGGTGGTGGTGAATGAGACGGTGTTTGTATTTATTTGGCCGGGCAGGGCAATGATTTCTTGCGGCGGGTAAATGTGGGAGTTTTCTGCCGGGGCGACTGACTACTTTCTTCCTTTCTTCTTTCCTTTCTACTCAAACAGCCGCGCCTAAACCTTGCGCTGATAACAAGTCAACCAAGAGGAGATTCGGAACGGCGCGTGATGCGTGGCAGCAGAATCAGGACGAGGCCGTAGAAGAGAAGAGATACAACCAGGGAAGAAGCGTTGCCGAAGCGCAGGTCTTCGAAGATGAGTTTGAGGGTGCCGAAGGCGACGGCGGCGTACGCGACCCAACTGAGTTCGATGTGCTTCCAGCGAGATCCCAGAAATGCGAGGACGAGGGCGAGCGCGCAGTTCACGATCGTGCGAACCACGGAGAGGCGCGACGGAGTCAGTTCAAGGCGGCTTGAGACTAGTCCGCCGACCGCGGCTATGGCTACTGCTGCAGAGGCGAAACTCACCAGGACGGCGGGAACGACCCAGAGCATGCGGCGCTTGGTCTGGCTTTGATCGGCCTGCGTTCCCCAGGATCCCAAGATGTAGCAGAGTGCGGACGAGACGGCGACGGTCCAGACACTCGAGTCGGGGTAGGCGGGGAGGGTTCCGGCGAGGGCGGCGACAATCCAATGCGGAAGCGTGGAAGCGGCAGTAGCGGCGGCGAGGTAGAACGATGCATGCATGCCGAGGCTGAGTTTGTCGGTCCGGGCATAGAGGAAGGCCGAGGCTACAGCAGCCAGAGATAAGAAAGGTACGAGGAGAATCGGCGAAAGAAGCGGGTAGCTTCCGATCAGAAGAAGTACGGCAGCGTAGGTGGCGGAGGTGCGTCGATTGCGGGCGTGGGGTTCGGCGGTGAAGCGAGAGAGAGCTCCCCAGTAACAGGCAACGGCAAGCAGTAGAGCGAAAACACCGAACGCAGGAGCCGCGGAGGAGTGCGTGGCGCGCATGACGCCGAAGGTGGCGAGCACGAAGGCGAGGATCCCTTGTCCGATTTCAAAGACGGTGATGGGGTGGCGGCGCGCGAAGGTGCGAATGGCGATGCTGGCTCCATAGATCGCGAATAGAAGCAGGCAGAGAGTCGTGATGATGACGGTTGAAGCGGGAGGGTAGCCCTCGGGCACTCCATCGGGAGATGTCATCACGAAGACCAGCAACCATACGGCGAAATCGGCGGCGAGAGCGGGCACGGCGCGCAGGGTGAGGCGGTGTTCGAGACAAGCAGCAGCTTCAGCGGCCAAGGCTACGGCCAGCAATGCGGCGGCGAGCGGCACGAGTTCGTGGGTCTGAACGATGAGAGCGACCGCAGTGAGTACGGTGGCCAGAGTTGCGATCCACGGGATTAGTTGCAAATCAAGGCGCCAGGAGAGGGCGAGAGCGAGCACCGTGAAAGCCACCAGCACGGCCGCGGTGGAGGAAGGCGCGAGAGTCTGGAAGCGGACGGTGGACTCCCAGAGCAGAGGCGAGAGAATCAGCACTGAGGTGAAGGCGTAAGTGATGCTCGCGAAGCGGTTCGCACTGTGGCTGCGGACAGCCCAGACCATCCAGAGGGCGGCGTAGACGATGGCGATGAGCAGGATGGGAAGTTTTGGGACCGAGTTGGATTCGGCGATGGCTCGGAGGAGATAGGCTCCGGCGATTCCGAGGACGGCTTTGCCTAGGACCGGGACGGCGCCGCCGGGGAACTCTGCGGCAGGGAATCCTCGCCAAGTGGCGGGAGGATCCGGGCGCTGCAGGGAGAGGTCTGGCGACTCGGGAAGCACGTTCGACGACTGTTCCCGTCGGGTTTGTTGCTGAGACTCTAAGGTGGAGACGCGACTCTCCAGCTCGCGGACTCGCTGGTTGAGCCGTTCCAGATCCAATGCGACGCCGTCGATCACGTGCGCCATGTCGTGCTCCGAATTTGCCCGGTGGGGGCTAGCTGGTTCCGTGCGCCGGAGTTGCGCCGGAGGCGGGAACGGGGTCCGCGTCCGGCCAGGGCGGAAGGAGTTTGACCAGGATCGAGAGAAATATGAAAGGAAGTATGAGAAGCGCGATTGCGGTAAGAAGTCCTTCGCGCGTGGCAAACGCCATTTTATAAGTGGTGTATCCGAGAAAACTCTTGGAAAAGAGCTGGCCGCCGATGACGACGTTCCAGCGCATGGCAAAAATACCGATGACGGTGAGGCATCCAGCGAGCGCGTAGATGCGTTTGCGGACGTTGTCGCCGAATTTAGAAATTTGGGTAAGACCAAGCAGGGAGATAGGAACGACGGTGCCGAGCAGGATCTGGACAATGACCTGTGACACCCAGAGGCGGGTGTGCACCATGAAGTCGAGGCTGCGGAAGGACTCGTCGGCTTCGTAGATGCGCTGCAACAGGTCGAGCATCTCGAGGCTGAAGTCGATGACGAAGACGTAGAAAAGATATTGCGCGATGGTGTCGAGGCAGCGGATATCGATCTTGCGGCCGCGCAGGCGGGTAGAGAGCATGTAGAGCAACATGACCGCGGCGATGCCGGAGACCATGGCGGAGAAGATGAAGACGATCGGCATCAGCGGCGAGGACCACCAGGGATTGGCCTTGATCGATCCGAAGATGAAGCCGACGTAGCCGTGGAGGAGGAAGGCGGAGGGAATTCCGATTACGGTAATGAAATAGCCGAGACGCTCGTCGATGCTCAGGGAGCGCGGGCTGAGGTTGCTGGAGCCGAGGGTGAGCGCGCGGTAAATGAGGCGGGTGATGCCGGTTGTCGTCTGGGATTTCAGGACTATGTCGCGGCGGTAGTCGAGCCAGATTTCCAACAGCAGCACAGCCATGAGGTACCAGAGGTAGACGAATCCGAACATGGCCATGGCGGAGGAGCGGTGGGGCGTGAGGTACATCTCGAAGGAGCGTTCGGGATGTCCGAGGTGCAATTGCAGGGGCAAGGGCGCAACGAGTAGGAACGCGAGCGCGGTGAGCAGGGCAAGGCGGTAGGTGGGCTTGACGGCTTCGACGCGGAAGACGCGTTCGAGAGATGCAAGGATGAAGGCGCCGGCGACCAGTCCCGTGATGAAGGGATAGAGAACGATGAGGACGCTCCATTGGAGCTCGACTTCGTTCGGATACATGAAGCCTTCGACGGGGATTTGCAAGCGGTCTCCTTTCCTTGCATTCTTTCTCGCGAACCTTCCCCGGACGAATGCGTCTGGGGCTACGTGTCTTTACCTCACTGAGCCATCCATGCCGTAGTAGAAAACTTTCGAACCTGTGGCCATGTGGGGCTTCAGGACTTGTACGTTATGCGTCTTCAGAAATTCGTGAATCGGGTCTTTCGGATTCTTCAGATCGGCGAGTTGACGGGCGCCGGTGGGGCAGACCTCGCAACAGGCGGTGGTCAAACCTTTTGTGATGCGGTGGTAGCAGAGAGAACATTTCTCCGCTGTGTTGGTTTTGGGGTTGATGAAGCGGCACCCGTAGGGACACGCTTGCACGCAGTAGCGGCAGCCGAGGCAATAACTTTTGTCGACGAGGACGACGCCATCGGGGGAGACGAAGGTCGCGCCAACGGGGCAGACCTGGGTGCAAGGAGAATCGGCGCAGTGGTTGCAGAGCTTCGGGACAAAGAAGTTCTTGCCGCCGGTGTCTTGGTTTGGAGGGAAGCCTTGCTTGCCGCCGTCGGGGGACTGGACTTCGGGGCGCTCGATCTTCCAGTCGGCAACGTGGTAGCGCTCGATCCAGGTGCGGTAGTAGCCGTCGGGGACATCATTTTCTTCGGCGCAGGCGCGGACACAGCTGCCGCAGCCGATGCACTCCGTAATGTCGATCAACATGCCCCACCAGTGATCAGTGGTCTTGTAGTTGGGGGCAGCCTCGGGCGTACCTGCCTGGACGTACTGCCAGGCGACGGCGGCAGCGGGCAAGAGCATGAGGAGGCGACGGCGGGTGATGTCCATTATTTCTTCTTAGCCTCCGTCGCGGGCTTGGCGTCAGCCTTGGCGTCGATTTTGGGACGGTGAGGCTGGTGACAGGTGTCGCAGGCAAGGCCTTGGGCGTGGTCTGCGGTGACGACTTGCGGGAATGCTTTGGGCTTGGCGCTGTTGGCTTCGTGGCAGCGGGCGCAGATGACCGCGGTGTCGAGCTTCGGGGGCTTGACGGTTGCGGGATCGTCGGCGTGCTTGGCCTGCGGTCCGTGGCAGGCTTCGCAAGGGACGACCACGTGGCGGCCTTGCTTTTTCTGGTCAACGACCTCGGTGTGGCAGGCCTCGCAGACTTGATGGCCGGCGTGGGCGATGGGGCGAGCGGCGATCTCGGCGATGGCGTCGCCGCGGTAGTGTCCATACTGACCGAAGCTGTGAGGGACGACGGCGGCACGAAGAAGGACGAAGGCGACCAATGCGGCCGCCATGACAACGGCGAGCCGGACGAGGTGTTCAATGTCCTTGAACAATTTGGTCTTTCTGCGTCGGACCGAGACGCACTGCGCGGAATTTGCGCAATGATCTTGGATACATTCGAATCGCCGGAGGGACGATGATTGGGGTCACAGTGGGTTGTGATGTGGGTCACCCGGTCATCCAACCTTGGGGCCGCAGATTGAATCACACCGGGAATGCGGCAGGGGATGTTATTGGCGGCGGTGGTGGTTATGGCGCTGCTGGGAGTGAGCCTCTCTGCGCAAAATGCGCAATCACCGAGCGAACTGCGGAAGATCGACCCGGGGAGCGAGGCTTGCGCTTCGTGTCACGCGGAGATTTATAAGTCGTATGCGAAGACCGTGATGGCAAGGGCGAGCGGACCGGCGCTCGAGGGGTTGATGACGGGCGAGTTTGAGGATAAGACGTCGGGAGTGCGGTATCGCGTGTTCCAGCGGGATGGGCACGCGTGGATGAGTTACGAGCGGGAGAAGGGGGGCGGAGTACGGGGAGAGCGCGAGCTTTTGTATTTCATCGGCTCGAATAAGAAGGGGCGCAGTTACCTGTTTGAAGAACAGGGATTCTGGTTCGAAACTCCGATCAACTGGTATGCGCAAGAGGGGAAGTGGGAGATGACTCCGGCGTATGCGGAGGCGCGGGAAATTCCCATGAACCTGCCTTCGTTTTCAAGCTGCCTGAATTGTCACACCAGCGGATTGCAAAAGAGACTGCCGGGCACGAGGAACGAGTATGCGGGCGAGCCGTTCGCACACGCGGGAATTACGTGCGAGCGTTGCCATGGAGTGGGGGACGGGCACCTGGAGGGAAAGGGATCGATTGTGAATCCCGCGAAGCTGACGGCGGAGCGGAGAGACTCGATTTGCATGGAGTGTCACTTCGAGGGAACGGTATCGGTGACGCAGGCGGGCAAACATCTTTCTCAGTTTCAGCCGGGGGAGCGGCTGGCGGACTACGTTCATTATTTTGTGCTGCGCGGGAAGGAGCCGCAGAAGGCGGAGGCGCTGAGCCAGTTTGAAGCACTTTCGCTGAGCGCTTGCCAGCGGAAGGCGGGAGGCAAGATGTGGTGCGGGAGTTGCCATGATCCGCACCAGGAGCCGAGTGGGGGGGAGAAGGTTGCGTACTATCGAGGCAAATGCTTGAGTTGCCATGGGGAGCCGTTCGGGGCGAAGCATCATGCGGACAAGCCGGGTTGCGTGCACTGCCATATGCCCGAGTTGCCGAGCAAGGATGTGGCGCATACGCAGACGACGGATCATCGGATACTGAAACATGCTGGAGAGCAGGTGATGGAGGCTGCGGGGAAGGAGCGATTGGAGGCGTTTCCGGAGGGTGAAGCGTCGCTGATGAACGCCAGAGATTTTGGCCTCGCGTGGGATACGTTGGCGCAGCGGGGGGTGGAAGGGGCTTCGCGCGAGGCGGAAGAATATCTCCACAAGGCAGAGAAAGATTGGCCGAATGATGCGACCCTGCTCTCGGCCCTGGGCTTTGTGGAGCAGCAGCGCGGACATAAGAAAGAGGCGGAGGAATATTTTGAGCGCGCGCTGAAAGTGAGACCGCAGGCTAATACGGCGGCGGCGGATTTGGGGATATTGGAAGCGGAGTCGGGGAAGGTGGAACGGGCGGTCGAGTTGTGGGAGGGAGCTTTCGAGCGGGCACCTTACCGAAGCGCGATCGGGCTGGACCTGGCGATAGTCTTCTGCGAGGAGGGGCACAAGCAGGAAGCGCGGCGATATGTGCTGCGGGTGCTGGAGTTCAATCCAGATTATGGCAAGGCGAGGCAGCTGCTGGCGCATTTGAATGACGAGCCGGTGCAGTGCCAACCGTAAGGTGCGGGCGGGATGGGGCGTGGATTAAGGACGTGCAATGGTCGGCACTGCAGGACCGCGACTGTTCTGCGGAAAGATGGGACAGTCCTATATAGGGTGTTTATTTCTCCGGATGAGGAGTTTGGAGAGTTGCGTCCGGCGTTGAGGCGATGCTGAGACGTTGCAGGAGAACTGAAGGTCGCTGGGGTGGTGGTTCGGGATGATGTTTCAGCGGGTGCTGCGAAGTCCTTAGTGGGCTTAGCAATCAAACCACCAGGTCGGTGAGCTGATCCTGTAGGCAACCCGACCGTCTATGGATTCGGCAGTTGAACTTTATGTTCTGGCTTGGCTTGAAGTCACGCGGCCTGCCCTTTGCCCTTGCACTCATGCCTTTCGAATTGTTCCTGCAAATTGGCTTGAGCGTCAACGGTCTTCGTTAAGGCGCTCAAAGGCACCTTGAAAATCTTGTTGCAGTAGTCGCATGTTCCGATGCTTGGAGTAGCACTCAGCCATTGAACAACCTTAAGACGGCGCTTCAGCACAATGCTGTTCCCTCTAGGAAGGAAATTTAGTTGCCTATGCGTCAGGCTGGGTTGCCCAAAGTTTTGGTCCGTTACCGTCCTTCCGGCGGCATGATTTACGAACCAGTTCATTTCACGCATTGACTTTCGGCGCCAAAAGTAGTGCAGTATCTGCAAGGGTGAGTCGTCGTTTTGTTCCTTCGGTGCGGTCCGAGGGCTTTATGCATCCTGTGTTGCGGCGACCTCGATTGTGCTGGCAAGCGTCGTCGCAGCCACCCTTCTGACTTTTCCTATCTCACGGATCGAGATCCACAGTCGTGACGTGTTGTTTATTGCTGCGGTGATCGTGGCATCCAGATATGCGGGAGCCACGGCGGGACTTTCGGCTGCTACTTTCGGTGCTCGTTTTTGACTGGTTCTTTGATCCCACTCCCCATGTTCTGGACTTTACGTTCGCGGGGTTTGTCCAGGCAGTGGTTTTCGGCTCTGTTTCATTGCTGGTTGCGTCGCTCGAAAAACAGCGGCGTCAAGCAATTTGGTCTTTGGAGGACACGAACAGGAAGTTGAGCGCCTCTTTGAATGAGATCAAAATCCTTCGTGGTATTTTGCCAATCTGCTCTCACTGCAAGCGGATCAGAACTGAGGCCGACACATGGGCGCAAATGGAGACGTACATCCATGAGCACAGTGAGGCTGATTTCTCCCATACTGTGTGTCCCGATTGCCTCCGGAAGTACTTCCCTGACATCTTTGACCGCAAATATGGGCCGATGGAGCCCAAGTGAGAGGGATGGCGAAGTATTTCCTGAACACGATTTCCGAGCACAATTGCAAAAGGTCGAAATTGTCGTCCGTGACCACCACCGTAGCTACGTTGCGAACCAACTGTAAACATCAGGGTGATTGTGCGTTGCCTGTTTTCTCCTTCGGTTCGTGGGTAGGTGTTGACAAGGTGAGCGGGCCACGCTACAAGGAATCTATGCGCGGGGTTGAGCTAAGACTCCTACTGGCGATCGTTGTGGTGCTGTTGGGAGCGACGTTGATTGTCGGCCTCAATTTTGGCGAGGACGACGATGCGATGGCCTTGCTGGGCCAGGCGCAACCTCTGCATGTACACCCCGATGAGAGAGGCCGCACCTCTCTAGCCTTACCGACATCCGATCGCCCGACATCGGCCCCGCGCCGATCGAGTACAAAATCAGATGTCACCGCCCGCACGGGCGCTTCAGTGATCGATCTCGTCTGCGTTCTTCGATGCTAGACCTCTCGTTCTAATTCACTTACATCAGCTTGGACAGTTCTTCTGCACGCCCGATCCTTTTCGGGCGGTCGGTGAATTGCCTTTAGAAAAACCCAGGCGGAAAAAGCTTTCTTCAATGGAGGATTTTGCTATGGCAGAAATGAATGAGAAAGAGGATTGGGCAGAACTATACCGAACGGCATTGTTTGAGGAGGATCGCAACAAGGTGCCGCTGCTGCTGGAACGGGCGCGTCAGGCAGTACACAAGCGAGTCCGCGAATTGTGGCATTTGACCACGCGTGGGCAGAGCGTTAGCGCGAAGGAGCGACACGAACTTCATACTGCGGCTTATTATCTCGATCTTCTGCGGTCTCTTGAGGTGAGGAAGAAGGCCGGGAGAGAGCGGGTGGTGACCAACAACGCTCTGTTGTCGGGGATGTGGACCTCGGAAACGTAGGGAGATGTTGGATTCAAACAAAGAGAAAGGAGGGTGCTGTTAAAAAACGGCCCGGCGAAAAGCCGGGCCGTAACAATGCAATGAAGATTCGCTAGAGGTTGACTAGCGGGGTTTTTGGTTGTGACCTTCGCCAGAGTGAGCCTCATGCTGAGGCGCGCTCTGCTGATGAGGTGCGCTTTGGTGCTGAGGTGCGTTCTGCTGGTGAGGAGCACTCTGTGGCTGGGGCCTCTCGCTTTGGGGATGATAGGAGCTGGGATGCGTGGCAGCCCGATTTTCGGGCTGATGAGTTTCGTGTTGGGGTTGCGGAGCGTGACTTCCATGAGATTCCTGGTGAGGTTCAGGACGCGCTTCGTCATGGCGCATTTCGTTCACAGGGTGCTGCTCGTGCGACACCGGGTGGTTTTCGGCATGGCGATCATGCGCCACATGCTCCTCGTGTGCGTGCGCGGCTACGACGTCATGGCCGTGAAATTCTCCGGGGCGCGCGGTGGCAGCGATGGAAGGACGTCCATGATTCTCGGAAGCGAGGAAGGCCCGATTGCTGCCGGCAGCGTGCTCGTGTTCCCTTTGCATGCCGGTGGGCTCGAAGTGATGTTCGTGATTCCATCTCTCTTGTTCGTGAGTGGGACGAGCGCTGATTCCGCCATGGCCGCCGTTAAAGCTAACGCGAGTAACCGTGACGTGGTTGATCACGGTGCGGTTGTAGAAGTGACCATTGCTGATGTGAACGTTGTTGACGGAACGGTTGTAGTAGAAGTTATGACCTCTCCAGTAGCCACCGGCATAGCCGGTGCCCACGTAACCGAATCCGTAATTCACGCCGCCGTAGAAACCGACGTGCGGTCCCCAGTAACCGGCATGCCAGAGGTAGGCGCCTTCATGCCATCCCCAATAGCCGGGCGTCCAGAGCAGGCCGACGGACGGGGGCGACGACCATGTTCCCGGCACCCAGTAGTAGCCCTCAGGGCCGTAGGCCCAGTAGCCGGGGGTCCAAATATAACCGTCCCCGGGGCAAGGGGGCTGCTCGTAAACGGGCAGCGCGGGTGGGGCGATCGTGACCGAGAAAGAAACTCCCGCGAATGATGGGGCCGCGAAGGCCAGCATCAGAAGGGCAAAGGACAAGCATCGAACGACACGCAAAATTTGCATCAGGACTCCTATGGCTTTTGCTCTCTGATGATCTTCGCCCGGCCCGGTGGGCAGCTAGATTACGGGAGTGCACAAGCCGACGGTCGGCGGGAATGTCCTAGCGAGTTTTTTGGCCGCTTGCGCAGCTGAGGGGATGATGCGTAGAGGTAACTGAGCAGCGCAGGCGGGAGTGCTGCTGCACCTTGTCGGACCCATAGGAACGGCGTCTGGGATGTCCAGAAATTTCACGCCCCCTCGAGCGAGGAGGCGTGATCGATCGACGCGTGTCGGAAACGCGGGGTGGTTGGCTAGCTTCCGGCTCCGATCTGGTTTCCAATGACCTCACCGGACACGATGATTTCGACTCGGCGGTTTTTCTGCCGGCCCTGGGCGGTGTCGTTGTCGGCGATCGGATCATTCATACCCAAGCCTTTCGCCGACAGGGAGCTTAAATCGAGACCTTGTCCGACGAGGTAGTCGCGCACCGAGTCGGCGCGTTTTTCGGAAAGAGCTTGATTGAGCTCGGCGCCACCGGTGTTGTCGGTGTAACCCTCGATCGTCAAGTGCAGAGAGGGATAGTTCAGGACAATGCCGGTGAGCTTGGAAAGAGCCTCGCGGGCATCGGTGCGAAGATCGGATTTTCCGGTATCAAACAGGACATCGCCCATGTTGACGACCAAGCCGCGGCCAGTGTCGGTGGTGGGAAGGACACGATTGAACTGCGCGAGCAGTTTGGCGCGGAGTTGCTGCTTCTCGCGCTCGGCGGCTTTGAGCTTTTCTTCCTTCGCGGCAATTTCCGCATCGGATTTTTCTTTCGCCGCAGCGGCTTGAGCATCGGCGACGCGCTTGGCTTCGGCCGCTTCGTCGGCGGCTTTGGCTTCAGCAGCGGCTGTTGCCTTAGCGGCGGCTGCATCCCGTTCTTGCGCGATCCGCTCCTCTTCTTGATGGCGCACCGCAAGGGCGCGTGCATCCTCGGCGAATTGAACGGTCTGCCGGGCGTCTGAGGTCACGGTGTTTTTGTTGGCTTTGCTGGCCAGGGCTTTCTCAGCCATCTGCAGGCTGGCCACGGCCTTGGAGTAGATGTCGGGCGCGTCTTTTTCGGCGCCATGCGACTTCGCAATGTCGACGGCGTTGCGGGCTTCGTACATCGCCAGAGGAATATTGGGGTCAAGGGTCAACGCCAGGGGATTTCCCATTCTCTGGTATTGCGCACGCCGCATGAGTTTGTATTCGTTCACGGGGAAAATCTTTCCCTTGGTGCCCTTGCGGGCCTGGCTTTGCATGGCGACCATCTCACTGGGAATGCGGACCAGAGAATACGGTTCGGCGGTAACAATGAGCGAGAAAGTCTGGGCGGGAGTGGTCGCTTCGAGCTTGCCCTCTCCATTCTTGTTGATGAGAAGTTCGCCGGTATTCCCGGTACGGCCTTCAGGGGTGACGACCCAGACTACATACGTGAGAAACTCTGCTCCCAATGAGGAAGGTGGTTTCAAACCTTTCGCGCTGAGTTCGATGTCGGCTGCTCCGGCCTTCGACTTGATCTCGACTTTGACTTCGCCTTTGGCCGTGGGCATCAACTCGGTGCCATTGAGATCAACCTTGGTGCCGCCGCCGCCTACCTCGTAACCAACGGCCTGAACAGACTTGGTAACCGTGGCGGACGCGGGGACGCCCTGGTCCCCTTGTGGGGGTTGGGCTGGCTCCTGAGCGAAGACGCTCGCCGCCAGGATGCCGAGGCAGGACAATATGAAAATGGTGATCGCGTTTCGGAACGCCGCATTTTTGCGATTCTGGTCTGCTGCAGTAGGGATGATGGGCGACTTATTGAATGATTTCATTGCTCTCTCCTCGTTTTCGGCCCGGCTTGAAGGGCGTTCTCTGGGGATCAGGACCGCTCGTGTGCAGTTGTCCAATGTTTCTCAACGCGGAAACGATATTGGAATGCGCACGTCGGCTCGGCGATATCGGCCGGCTCCGCCGAGCGGCGAACATCCTCCAACTCAAAGAACACGGATCAGTTTAGGAGCGAGTCGGATCCTCTACGACTGGCAGAAGTAACAGCCCTTGCTAGTGGGTGAGGCGGCAGAAGATGCAAGCGGGGCGCTAAATCAAGGGCGCAGCAAACATCATTTTCCGCACCGAAGGCCGAGGACTCGAATGGCTGAAAGGGCATAAGTAAGGCTCGTTACCAGTACCCGAAATGTGCGGAAGGGAGAGGCGGATATGAACTTCGGGCACTTCAGTTTGGCACGAGATGACTGATAGGCTGCTTGCATGCCGGGTATGGTCAGTGAGGAGAAAGCTTCGGAGACGCTCGTCAAGGAGCAGGCGCAGACATCCGAGAAGGTGGCGGCGCTCGTAGAGTTGTTACGCAACCGTTCTTACGCGGAGATCCGGCAACGGATGTATGACAGTCCGCCGGGAAGTCCGTGGTGGGCGGCGTGCCGGGCGGAGCTCGATCTGCGGAACGGACAGCAGTTTGGGGAAGCATCGCTGGCGATGTCGAGAACGGCGGACAAGATGCGGGCTTCGCTGGAGCACTTTGAGCAACTGGCCGATACGCTGCACGAGTGCACGAAGGATGTGGGCGAGTTGCTGCGCGGGACGCAAGCGGCGGGGCGTCGGCTGGAGATTGCGGTGTATGTGACGATCGGGATCACGCTGGTGCAGTTGTTCAACCTGGTCTTCGAGATTTTCCGCCGGCGGTAAGGCGCGAAGGTGGTTCTTCGAACGCAAGGTTGGGGAATGTGGGGTCAGCGCCGAAAATCCTTCCGAGCCCGCTACAACACAATCGCTCCCACTTCGATAGCGCCAAGCACGATCCAGCAGATTGCTCTGCGACGCTCGCCGGCCAACCAATATCCAGTAGCGGCACTAAAGCAAAGGATTGCGCTGGTCCATCCACTTGCCCATGCGGCGGGCTTGCTCAGCATTTTCAGAAGATTCATCGAAATAGTGTACCCAAGGCTTTGTACACACCTGGGTGCAGGCAGCTTTTCTTCGATGGGCTGTGCGCAAAACCCGGACAGCCGAAGGCGGCCGTCTCCACACGAGCAGGAATGACCTTTCGAGGGCGTCGATTATTTTTCGGACGTGGGATTACGGGTTGATTTCGCCAGCAGGAAAGCGACGAGCAGAGTTGCGAGGCAGGCGAGGCCGCTCCAGAAGTTGACTAAGGGATGGAGCCAGGTTTGGAGGAGAGCGATCGTTACGAGGATTAGTCCGGCGATGGATCCGGATCGGCCCAACGGAGAGCGGAGGGGAAGAGCGGCGAGTTGAACGGGTGTATGGCGACGGCGAAAGTTGATGTGGGCGGCGAGCGAGACGAGCCAGGAAAGGATCATTCCGGTGAAGGCCGCGCCGATCAGATAGCGGAATGCATTGTCGGGAAACCAGAGAACAAGGGCAAGGGCGAAGAGGATTCCAAAGGATGAGATAAGGACAGCGAACTGGGGAGAGCCTTCGGGATTGAGGCAGCCAAGGCGGGGCGGCGCCCATCCAGTGCGGGCGAGAGAGAAGAGCATGCGAGAGGCGACGTAGAGCGTCGCGTTGGCGCCGGAGAGGGCGGCGGTGAGGACGACGAAGTTCATCACGCCAGAGGCGTGGGGAATTTTCACGGTGCGGAAGGTGGTGACGAAGGGGCTCTCGGTGACTCCGGCGTGATTCCAGGGCATGACACCGAGCAGGATGATGATGGCGCCAACGTAGACGAAGGTAAGGGTGAGGAAGGTGAGCCAGACGGCGCGTGGCGTGTCTTTCGAGGAGCGCGATTCGCCAGATGTGACGGCGACCATTTCGACTCCGCCAAAACTGTAGACGGCGTAGGTCATGGCGACGAGTGGGGACCAGAGGCCACGAGGAAAGAATCCGCCTTGCGCGTTGTATTGCGGGCTGACGCGTCCAGTGGTGAGCAAGGCTGCGCCGATCACGATGAAGGCGAGGATGGTGGCGAGCTTGATCATGGAGAGCCAGAACTCGACGCGTCCGTAGGAAGCGACGCTGCGGAGGTTGATGAAGAGCAGGAGGGCGCCGAAGACAATGATCCAGAGATAAGGGCGGACGCCAGGAAACCAGGTGGACATGTAGGTGGCGGCGGCGACCATTTCGGCGCCAATGGCGAGGGCGAGGCCCAGCCAGTATCCGGCGCGGGCGATGAATCCTGCGAACTGGTTGAGATATAGGTCGCCGTAGACGCCGAAGCTTCCGGCGGCGGGATGAGCGCAGGCGAGTTCGCCGAGGGCCATGGCGACGGTCCAGTTAATGAAGGCGGCGGCGATGAAGCTGAGGATGGCGGCGGGTCCGGCAACTTCCATGGCGGCGCCAGAGCCAAGGAGGAGGCCGGTGCCGATGGAGCCTCCCACCGCGACCATGGCCATTTGTCCGGCGGACAGTTGGTGACGGAGTCCTTCTTCGTGAATGGGTGGCGCCGAGGACAATGCAGCACGATATCAAAAAGGCGTGGGAACGACCAAACGGGGTGCACGATTGAGTGGCGAGTTACAGAGAAGTTTCGACGAGGGATGAGTCAGCAGTGTCGCGAGAGTCGGAGTCCGGAAGAAATTCGATTCCGTAGAGATAAAGAGCGCGGTGGCGAACCGTGCCCGAGACGCGGACGCGCTCGGAGGCCCGGTGGGGAAGGAACTCGATCTCAATGCGAGAGCCCAGACGCAGATGGGCAATGGTGAACAGGCACATTCCGAAATCGCTGAGATTGATGCCGAGAGCGTCAAGCTGGGCCGACTCGGTGAACACCTCCACAGATGTGTTCAGCAACTGACGCGGGCGGCGACGCCGGTCTGGCTTGAGAGTGCGGTTGAGGATCATGTGTTAGGGAGTAAAGGATCAAGGTAGCCCAGCGATGCGGGAGGGCGCAGGTTACGGAGGTTCAATGGCGGGCGCGCGGTCGAAGAAGTTTGCGCCCCTATGCGGCTCGGAGGATGAGCTCGGAGATTCGGCGGGAGCCGAGGCGGTCGTTTGGGTGGGACTTGCCGCCAATAGGATCGCGGCGCTTTTTCAGGCCGTGACCCTCAAGTCAGGATCAAGTTATTCATGCTGGATCGTCTTCATCGAATCACGGCCAACGGATGGCGCGGCCTCCGGCTTCTGCGGCTGGTTTGATTCTGTCGATTTTTGTCGGCTCCGGAACCTTCTTGTCGAGAGGAGGCTTGACGCCATGCGCGCTCATCGCCTGCTCCATCTGGTTCATCAGAGTCCGAAGCCTTTCATCGCCTGCATCGAGGACCTGACGCATTTCGGCGCTGGCTCGAATGGCTTCGGCATAGGCGGCCCGAGCCTTGGCGAGAAGGGGAAGGTGCTGGAGAAAGGACGAAGCGTGGCTGGTGAACTCGGTGGCGGCTTCGGTATAGGCCTTCATGCCCGGCGGTTGAGAGGCTGGAGTGTAAGTCTCCGGCGCAATCCTTTGGGGAGCGGGCGGGAGGGGTCGGGCGTCGAACTGGTCGTTCACCAAAGATTGGACCAATGCGTCGCCGAGCGACGCCAAGTCGGGATTATCGGACGAAACCAGATCGGACGGGGCGGCAGCGTCATCCTGTTTTTTCCACATGGGTTGACTCCTTGGCATCGGTGAGCCCAAGCCGGGCTCGGCAGGGGTGCAATTATGTGCCTGTTCGCCAGAAGAGTCAAACCCCACGCCGTGACAAAATGGCCCCTTTTGGGGCCGGAAACGCTACGGGATCACCGCCTTGACCGGCGGTGTCTTAACGCTTTCTTTGCCGTTTACGTCGACGGCGGTCGCCGAATAGTAATAGGTGGAGCTATTCGATACGGTGGAATCGGTATAAAGCGTCGGTCCAATCAGGCTGACGTTAATCTTCGTCCAGTTGGCGGCGTCGGGGCTGCGGTAGACGTTGTAGCCGACGACATCGTCGGTAGTGGATGCATTCCAGTTGAGGTTCACGATGTGGTTGGCCGACGACTGGATGACGATTTTGTAGGAGACCTGCGAATAGGCTCCGCGACAGCCGGTGGCTTTTACCGAGAAAGAATCGGTAACCACCTTGGTCGGAGTTCCGGTGAGGTTAAAGGCGGTCGAGTTCGCAGAGGCCTTGGCGGTAATCCCGGTGGGGAGCACGCCGGAGACGATGACCCACTTGTACGGAGTGCAACCGCCACTGGCCTGAATGGCGGCGGAGTAGGCGGTATTTACCGTGCCGTTCGGGACGGTGGGCGTGGTGATCTTAACGTTCGCGAAGCATTGAACACTCAATGCAACCAATAGGGGGAGGAATAGCCGAGATTTCATGATGCCCTATGCTGCCGTGCTGAGCAGAATTCGAATAGATATCAGAGGTTGGAATCAGAGGTTCCAAGCCCTACTGTGATTGACACGGGAAATCCGCGAAAACGAGCCAGGGACAGGCGGTTGCAAGAAGTTGCACAGTCGAGGAGAGGAGAAAATGGAGAATCGTTGGAACTAGTGAGTAGGGCTGGTGCCGTTTCGGGACGCCGCGTCGGCGAGGCATTATCTGCGTGAGCCAAGTCATGCGTTCGAAAGAGAGCGGATTCCTTTACTCGTTCGGAATGAAAATCTTCAATTGAATCACCAGCGGTCCTCTTTTTTCCTGTCCGGAATTTCTTGTCCGGAAAACAAGCGTCAGCTCGAGGAAGAGAGTTCCCTTCTTTTGGGGAACGACAATTCTGTAGCGCGGAATGGCAGGGACGGGCGTGACCTTCGTAATCGAACGGGGGCGTTACCGCATTGCTGGCGGTGGGGACGGCTCCTAGAATCGGAGCAGGGTTTACTCCGTTTAATTCCGCATGCCTGAGATCACAAAACGACTGGACCGAGCCGAAATAGGGAAGCGCGTGGAGCGTGCGGAGAAGCTTTTGCAAAAAGGCAAGACCGCCGACGCGCTGGAAGAGTATCTGCTGGTGCTGCGCGACGATACGGAGAACGACGTGGTGCGGCAGCTGTCGGCGGATTTGTGCCTCTCGCTGAATCGAAATGCCGACGCGGTGAAGCTGCTGGGAGATTTGTTCGAGCGTCAAGTAGGAGCGGGGGATGCGACCCGGGCGAGCCTGACTTATAAGAAGCTGGCGCGGCATGGAAGTCCGACGTGGCAGCAGAAATTCCGCTTCGGGCAGTTGCTGGAAGGGTCCAACAAGAAGCTGGCGGTCGGGACGTACGAAGCGGCGCTGACCGATCTGGGAAAGCTGGGGCGGAAGAAAGAAGCGGCGGAGATATTGGATCGCATCGTCACGCTAGAGCCGACGCAGGCGAATTTGCAGCGAGTGGCGGAAGTGGCGTCGGAGCTGGGGAACCGGAAGGTCGCGGCATCGTCGTTTCAAAAGATCGCGCAGTTGGTGGCGGGCGAGGGTGGCGACGCGGCGCAGTGGTACGAACGCGCTTATCAGGAAGATGCTTCGGATCAAAGTATCGCGCTGGCCTATGGGAAGAGTTTGCTGGCGCAGGGGCAGGTGGGCGCGGCCATCTTTATTCTTGAGCCGCAGATGAATTCTGGCGAAGTGACCGTGGCATTGCGCGAGACGTATGCGGATGCCCTTGTTGCTGCGGGCCGGCATGCGGAAGCGGAGCCGCTGGTTTGGCAGCTGTTTGAGCAGAATCCGGCGCGAGTGCAGCAGGTAATCGCGCTGATCGGGAATTTGCTGGACGGCGGGTACGAAGAAGCTGCGGTGGCGCTGGCGCGTAAGCTGGAGCAATTCCAGCGGCGGCGCGGAGAGCGGCGGCAGTTCATCGCGATCATGGAAGACATCACGGCGACGCGCAAGTCTTCGTCGCAGATGCTGGAGTTCCTGAGCGAACTTTATAACGCATCGAATCGCGAGAATGATTATTGCCAGACGCTGCTGAAGTTGTTTGACCTGTATTGCAGCACGGGCGAGCATGCCAAGGCGGCTGAGTGCCTGGATCGGGCGGCGGAAGTGGATCCGTATGAATCGGGCCACATGAAGCGGCTGGAGATGTTGAAGGGCAAGGTGGACGACGCGCGGTACCGGGCAATTGCGGCACGGTTCACACAGGCGAGCAAGGCTCCGGAGGAACCTGCGCACGAGGAAGGGCCGACGCTGGGTGCAGGAACATTGCAGGATCTGATGTTGCAGGCTGAAATTCTGGTGCAGTACGGGATGCGGAACAAGGCCGTAGAACGCCTGCAGAGGATTCAGGAACTGTTTCCGCGCGCGGAAGAACGGAATGAAGATTTGCAGCGCTTGTATATGTCGGCCGGAGTGACGCCGCGATATGCGGGGGCGGCACCATTGCCTCCTGCGGCAGCACCGGCCCCGGTGGCTCCTGCCGCTCCGGTTGCCGCGGTTCCTGCGCCTGTCGCGGCACCTGTACCGGATCCGGCGACGGATGTACGGGCGTTTACCCGGGTGGCGGAGATTTCGCGGAAGTTATATCACCAGGGCACGGCCCCGGCAGTGCTGAACACGGCGGTGCGAGAGATCGCAACGCATTGGGAAGCGACTCGCTGCGTCGCCGCGATGTTCAAGGGCGGTTTGTCGGCGACCGCGGTGGAAGAATTTTGTGCCGAGGGATTGAAGAAGTCGAGCCCAGCATCAATCACGGAGTTAGTTGGGTGCCTGCAGAAAGCTGTGGATGGGCATGATCCGCTGGCGATTGAGGATGCGGCGAAGGCGGTGTCGTTGCAATCGGCGCGCAAGGCGCTGACAGAGATGGGCGCCGCGTCGGTGCTGGCGATTCCGCTGAGTGACGGCGAAGAGATCGTCGGCATGCTCGTGCTGGTACACAACCGTCAACGGGCTTGGGCGCAGGCGGATATGGTGGTGCTGAAGACGCTGGCCGAGCAGATGGTGATTGCCCTGAACAACGCGGGCCTGCGGCGCTTGGTGAAGAATCTGTCGGTGACGGATGAGAAGTCGGGGTTGTTGAAGCGTGCATCTTATATCGATTTGCTGCTGGCGGAGAGCAAGCGGGCGATTCAGAATGCGTCATCCCTTTCGGTGATGCTGCTGCAGTTCGGGAAGAGCGCGGCCATGATCAAGGAATATGGCGAGGCCGAGGTGCAGGCGGCGATGGAGAAGGCCGGCCAGTTGTTTGCGGCGAATATTCGATCCAATGATTTGGCGTTTCGGTATGACACGACCACGATCGCGATTCTGCTGGGAGAGACGGCGGAAAAGGAAGCGATGCTGGCGGTGGAGAAGTTGCGCAAGATTGTTTCGGTGGTGCGCTTGCCGGCGAAGGGGGATGCGAGCGAAGGTCCGGTGGCTCAGTTCTCCGCAGGGCTGGCGGAGGCGGTGATTCGGACGGAATATGATCCGGTAGACGTGGTCACGGAAGTGATCAATCGAGCGGAACATGCGCTGGCACAGGCGATGGCGCAGGGTCCGGGGAAAGTCGTGGCATTAGGTGCGGCGATGGCGGCTGGGGCCGTGGCGTAGATGGGCTTCGAACTCTCAATCCTTCACACCTTTAACCTTTGAACCTTTAAAACTTTAACCACGAAGGACACTAAGGGGCACTAAGGAAGACCTTTTTGGGGAGTCCCGTTGCAGCCCTCAGAGTTTTCTTACAGAGTGAGGCCCAACGAGAACCCGCCATTCTCCAAATTGCGCTTTCTGCGAACCGCTATAGTCACTTCGTGGTTGGTCAAATCTCCTTCTTGGCTGGTAAACTGACAGGTTTGGCTGGTCGATTCTGACCGGTTCTAGTTTTTGCTGCCCGGGAAAATCCATGCTGAAACCAGGTGACATTGCCATTGTGAATGGGGCGCGGACGCCCTTTGGCCGCTATTGCGGCAAGCTGAAGGACTTTACGGCGCAGGAGCTTGGCGCGGTTGCAGCCAAGGGCGCCATGGAACGGGCGGGGGTCGAGGCTAAGGATTTCGATCACGTGGTGTTCGGGAATGCGCAGCAGACTTCGGGAGACGCGTTGTACGGGGCGCGGCACGTGGGGCTGAAGGCCGGGATCCCGATTGAGGTTCCGGCGCTGACGGTGAACCGGCTGTGCGGGTCGGGCATGCAGTCGATTGTGTCGGCGGCGCAGATGATCCAGACCGATGAGGCGAAGGTGGTGCTGGCGGGCGGGATGGAGGCGATGTCGCAGGCTCCATTTGTGATCCGCGGGCGCGATGGGTTTACGCTGGCGCCGGGCGGGAAGCTGGAAGATTCGCTGATGGTGGCGCTGCTGGATACTTATTGCGGATCGTACATGGCGAATACGGCGGAGCTGTACGGATCGGAGCAGGGGATCACGCGGCAGATGCAGGATGAGTTTGCGCTGCGATCGCAGCAGAAAGCGGATGCGGCCTATAAAGAAGGACGCCTTCAGGAAGAACTGGTGCCGGTGCCGCTGCGGAATCATAAGGGCGAGACGACGGGAGAGTCGCTGACAGAGGATGATCACCGGCGTCCGCAGACCACTATGGAAGGACTGGGGAAGCTGAAGCCGGCGTTTGGCCGCAATGGAACGGTCACCGCCGGGAATGCCAGCGGGATTGTGGATGGCGCGGCGGCCGTGGTGGTGATGTCGATGGAGGAAGCGCGAAAACGGAATCTGACGCCGCTGGGGCGGATTGTGAGTTGGGGAATTGCCGGCGTGGAACCGAAGGTGATGGGGCGCGGTCCGGTGCCGGCCACCAAGATTGCGTTGCAGAAGGCGGGGCTGTCGCTGGACTACATCGATTTGATTGAAGTGAATGAGGCGTTTGCGGCGCAGTATCTGGCGGTGGAAAAGGAACTCGGGCTGGACCGCGAGAAGGTGAATGTGAATGGTGGGGCGATTGCGCTGGGACATCCGCTGGGAGCGACGGGGACGCGGCTGGTGATTACGTTGCTGTATGAGTTGCGGCGGCGGAAGAAGAAGTATGGGCTGGCGACGGCGTGCATCGGCGGGGGGCAGGGGATTGCGATGATTGTGGAGACGCTGCTGAATTTTTAGGCGGGACTTCTGTCGGACTTGCATCGCCATAGGGTGGTTCCAATGAATACATTTGCAGAGAGACTATGGCCTCCCACAAAGACTTGGAGGCTATCGATTCAGTGGTCTCTCGGTTTTGGGTTTATTCTCCAGACCGCCTTACCGTCGCTTCTTGCCGTTCTCGGCGCCCAGCGGGCCGCTTGGTTTGCGATGCTCCCAGGCCTTTTACCGATTCGATGGGCTACTGGCGGATTTTTTGCTGGCATAGCCCCACTTGGATATGTGCTCATGTATGCGATAAACACCACTGTGTACGCGGTGCTCTTGCTGGCAGGCCTCCGGACATGCGCTTGCCTTCGACGGCACTATGCTTAAGCCTGGCGTAGGCATTGGAAGGGACGTAAATGGAAATTAAAAAAGTTGGAATACTCGGCTGCGGGTTGATGGGGTCTGGCATTGCGCAGGTTTGCGCTATGGCTGGATTCGACGTCACGGTGCTTGAGGTGGAGCAGAAGTATCTCGACAAGGGATTCTCTGGGATTGAGAAATCTTTGGCGAAGTTTGCGGAGCGGCCGGTCGAGAAGGGCGGGATTACTGCTGAACAGAAAGACGCGGCGCGGGCTAGGCTGCGGGGGACGACTTCCAAGTCCGACCTTAGCGATTGCGACATTGTGATTGAGGCCATCATCGAGAATGTCGAAGAGAAGAAGAAGATGTATGCGTCGCTCGATAGCGTGGTGAAGAAAGAGGCGATCTTTGCTTCGAATACTTCTTCGATTTCGGTGACGGAGCTGTTGACTTCTGTGAAGCGGCCGGAGCGGTTTATCGGGCTGCACTTTTTTAATCCGGTGCCGCTGATGAAATTGGTGGAAGTAGTGCGGACGATCGCTACGGCCGAAGACGTGTACGAGTCGGCGTACGCGTTTGCGAAGAAGTTGGGCAAGGTTCCGGTGCGGACGTCGGACAAGACAGGATTCATTGTGAACCGGCTGCTGGTGCCTTATTTGCTCGATGCCATCCGCGCTTATGAAGAGGGTGTCGGATCGATTGAGGATATCGACAACGCGATGAAGCTGGGCTGCGGGTATCCGATGGGGCCTTTTACGCTGCTGGATTTTGTCGGGCTGGATACGACTTACTACATCACGCATGTGATGTATGACGAGTTTAAGGAGCGGCGGTTTGCGTCCCCTCCGCTGTTGAAACGAATGGTGATGGCGGGGTGGTACGGAAGGAAGTCGGGACGGGGGTTTTATGATTACTCGGACCCGGAGAAGCCGCGAGCGCAGAAACTGTAACTTCTTTGCCACGGATTCACACGGATCAACGCGGATTTGAAAGGCGATTCACCGCAGAGACACAGAGGCGCAGAGGCACGGAGAAAAAGCTCAAAGAAATTGCATTTCTCTGTGTCTCTGTGACTCTGTGGTGAAGAAATCTTATGAACTTCGAAAACATTCTTCTCGAAAAGAAAAACGCGATTGCTTACGTCACCGTCAACCGGCCGAAGGTGCTCAATGCGCTCAACATGGCGACCATGGAGGAGCTGCGGGGGGCGTTTCACGACATCAAGAACGACAGGGCGATTCGCGTCGTCATCTTTACCGGCGCGGGGGAGAAGGCGTTCATTGCAGGAGCCGATATCGGCGAGTTGTCGAAGCATGACGCCGTTTCGGGCAAGGAGTATACGCATCGGGGGCAGTCGGTGCTCAATCTGATTGAGAATCTGGGGAAGCCGGTCATTGCTTGCCTCAACGGATTTACGCTTGGTGGGGGATGTGAGATTGCGATGGCTTGCACCATGCGGCTGGCGAGCGAGAATGCGAAGCTGGGGCAGCCGGAGGTGAAACTGGGGATTATCCCGGGATATGGAGGATCGCAGCGGCTGCCGCGGCTGGTGGGCAAAGGGCTGGCGATGCAGATGGTGCTGGCGGGGGAGATGATCACCGCACAGGAGGCGCATCGCATCGGGCTGGTGAATGAAGTGACGGCGCCGGGCGAATTGATTCCGCGAGCGGAAGCGATTGCGGCGAAGATCATTGCGAATGCTCCGCTGGCCGTGCAGTATGCGATGGAAGCCGTCAACAAAGGGATGGAGATGACTTTGTCTGAGGGGCTTTATCTGGAGGCTACCTTGTTTGGAGTGTGCTGCGCGACTGAGGATAAGACTGAGGGAACGAAGGCATTTTTGGAGAAGCGGGCGGCGCAGTTCAAGGGCAAGTAACTTCTTTGCCACGGATTCACGCGGATTTCACGGATCAAAAACAATTCACCACAGAGGACACGGAGATCACAGAGGAAATCAAGTTCAAGCTGGAGTCGGTGCCGGAGGCTGCGCTTCGTGCCTTGGAAGGAAAACTCGACGCTTCTGGAAAGAGCTTTGCCATTGTGGTGGCGCGGTTCAATGCATTTATCACGGAGCGGTTGTTGTTGAGTGCTTGCGATGGACTCTTGCGATGCGGGGCTGCGAAGAACGACATCGACATTGTTCGGGTGCCGGGGGCGTTTGAGATTCCTTCGGCGGCGCGGACTTTGGCGTTGACCGGGAAATATGACACGATCATCTGTATCGGATGTTTGTTGCGCGGAGATACGGCGCACTATGACGTGATCGTGAATGAGGTCACGCGGGGGATTGGGCAATCGGCGCAGGAGACTGGGGTTCCGCATGCATTTGGAGTGTTGACTTGCGAGAACCTGGAGCAGGCAATCGACCGAGCCGGGTTAAAGATGGGGAACAAAGGGTTTGAGGCGGCGCTGGCGGCGGTGGAGATGGCGTCTCTAAAAACAGCTATCAGCTCTCAGCTGTCAGCTCTCGGCCAAAAACAGGTTCCTGGCTTCGCTCGGGATAACAAGGGTAAGGAGAAGCAGATTCCTCCTTCTCGCTCCGCGAAGCTTCGGAACAACAGCAAGAAGCGGCGCGGACGATAGATCTTTCCACTCTTGGGCCCTGTGGCTTTAACCTGGACTCGCGGGTAGAGGTAGGGATGCTTCGACTGCGAAAGGGCTGCGCTGGGGCGCAGCCCTTTCTTCTCTCAGCATGACAAGGATTAGTAGTGGTGGGGTTAAGCCGGCACTCCCAAATTGTGAGGAGCAAATCCTTGAGCTGGTACAGTACACTGGCAACTGACGGCTGGCTACTGACGTCTGGCCACTGACTACTTCTTTTCTATGGGTACTCGACGCAAATCTCGGGAGCTGGCGCTGCAGATGCTGTTCCAGTCGGATATGGGGAAGCAGGATGCGGAGCAGGTACGGCGCACGTTTTGGGCGGAGCATGGGACTGCCAGCGACGAAGTGCGCGGGTTTGCGGATGATTTGTTCCGGGTGGCGACGGATCGGACTCCAGAGATTGACGGCCTGATTGAACGGCACGCTGAACACTGGCGCATGGAGCGGATGGCGGCGGTGGATCGGAATCTGCTGCGGGCGGCGGTCGCCGAGTTTCTGGCTTATCCGGAGACGCCGCGGGCCGTGGTGATTAACGAGGCGCTGGAAATTGCGCGGAAGTTTTCGAGTCCGGAGTCGGTGCATTTTGTGAACGGGGTGCTCGATAGCGTGGGGAAAGAGTTGGAAGTGAATCAGTAGTCAGTAGTCAGTACTCAGTAGCTCAGTTCTCAGTCCCTCTCTCGGGGCTTTTTTTCTTCCCCAACAATAATTCAATGACAGGGATGCACGGATAAGCTCCCTCTTTGCTTTGTCTCAGTGACGCGCTGGCGTGTGCGACGCGTGATGCATGCGTTAGAACTGAGTACTGGGTACTGAGTACTGGGTACTGCTATGGCCTCACGGCTATCAGGTTGAGGGTACAGGGGCCGGCGGCAGGGGTGATCGTGCAGAAGGGATTCAGGCTGTTGGGGACGTTGGGGAACGAGAGTTGGAATTGGTCGCTGCCGCCGAGGGAGGTGCTGACGGAGTGGAGCAGGTCGTCACTGCCTCCAACGACAATCGTGCCGGCGTCTGGAGACATGTCGGCGCTGAGGGGCGTGGCGTTTCCCACAAGTTCGATGCCGGTGACTCCGCGAGTACCAAAATCGTAGACAAGAATACTGGCGTTCGAGGAGGAAGCGACGTATAGCTGAGAGGCGTCTGCCGAGGTGAAGAAGTTCACTGGTTTAAGGGTCCCCTGGCCCAATTCGATGCGCTGTACGGGGAGCAGAGGATTGGCGAGCGCCAACAGTTGCGGGCAGAGCGTACCGGATACCGCAGGGGTAATCGAGTATGTGATGACGTCAAATCCCGTGGAGTCGAGGATGAAGATGTGAATGCCGTCGGGAATCAGATTTCCCACCGAGTCTGTGCCGTTGATGTGGTCGACAGGCAAGACCCGCATGAAGAGGGGATCGCTGGCAGGAGTATTGATCGCCCCCAGGGGCAAGCTGGTCGTGACCTGGTTGTTGCAGGTGGAGACGGCGGTGAGGTTTGCGGCGCTCGTGCTGGTGGAAGATCCCGCAATGAAGACGAAAGCTCCGTTGGGCGAGAAAGCAATGGACTGGCCGGGGCCGGTGAGCGGGATTGGTCCTTGCATGGCCTGCAGAGCGGAATAAACATACAACGAACTTGCGGCGCTTCCGCCGATGATAAAGGTCTTTAAGCCATCGGGCGAGAATCCAGCGGTGATGGCTCCGGAGATATTCAGCGCAGTGGCCGTCAGCGCAGCAGTGTTGGAGTTGACAATAAAAACCTGGTTGGGAGTGTGGACTGTGTCGGAGAAAACGGCCGTCGATCCGTTACTGGAGACGGCTAACACTTTTCCGGTCACGATGCCGAGCGAGGTAAACGCGCTGGTAGTGCCGCCGAAGTTAGTGGGATTGATGACTTGGGCGCCGTAATCACTTCCCATGAACGCCTTATCGCCTGTGAGGTCGAACAGCAGGGAGTTCGGCGAGGTCGGCATGGGATTCTCGGGACCTGTCACGGCCTTTGCGCTGGAGAAACTGTAGACAGACGTGGTGCAGAGAGACGGAATCTCGTGAGCGCATCCGGTACTGGTTGCGACCAGAGCAGTACCGCTCGTCGCACCCGTGACCACACCCGACAGGGCTCCATTGCCGGTCAGCGGGATCTCGACCGTATTGTTGTTGCCATTAGGGATGATCAAGACCGGAGACGCGTAGACGGGGACCGGGATCAGTTGCTGACAGTCGAAACCTTTCGGGGCCCGCGGCTGAAAGAAATCGTTACAGTCTTTGATCAGATCTGGCGTAGCAAGCGTGGCGGGGGTGACTGGGAATCCGATATTGCAGGTCGGCGGGGAGCAAGAGGCTGTGACGGAGGCCGATCCCGGAAGTGGAGTGGAGACGGCGCAGGTTTCGAGACAGGAGGTCGTGGTGCCCAGGACGGCGGGCGCCGAAGAAGTCCAAGTGAGGGGAATTTTGTTGAGGACGATTCCACCGTTGGTGTTGGGCAGAGAGCTATTTCCCATCACATCCGTCAGGAAAGCAGTGAGGGTTTCGGATGTTCCCTTGGTGGTGACAAAGCTGCTTTGCCCGGTCTGCACCGTCTCCGCCCCAACCTGGAGAGCGATGTTCTGGATCGGGCAGGTCTCAAAGAAATCAAGGAGAGGCGAGGTGGTGCCCTGAGAGTTCTGAAACTGGGGTTGCTGGAATGAGGAACTGGTGACGCCGCTGGCCGAGGCGTAGATCTGTGTGATTCCCGGAAACGTAGCCTTGGCGCTGGCCTGATTGGTAGCGAAGTTGTAGTTCGAGTTGACGGTCGGGATGAGCGTGACGACGCTCGAGTTGTTCGCCGACCAAGTGAAGGGACCCACTGAGGAGGTGATGTCGACGCCCTGGCTGAAGGCGTGAGCTTCCACGGTCATGGACTGGCTCTGGGAGAGACAAGGTTCCTGCACGTTGACGCCATCGGAGAGCACGCCAACCACGGAGATGCTGTCGATGGCGGGATGAACGAAGACCCAAGTGGGGACGCTGGATTCACCGAGGGCGGAGGCCGTGACCTGGACGGCTCCGGTTCCTCCGGGAGTGCAGGTGGTGAATGCAACATCCCAGTGACCGGCGCATGCCACGCCATTGGGGGCGATGGTCAAGACGGACGTGTCGCTGGAGGAAAATGTGAACGTGGTATTGATGTTCGTGCCAGAAGTAGTTTGCGCCGAAGCCGCAAAGACCAGGGTGCCACCTAGCGCGAGGGACGTATTGGTGGCAGGAGTAAGGTGGACGAGGCCGGGAAAGATGGGCGTGTTGGGCTTACTGCCGCCTCCACAGCCGCCGAAACTCCATAAAGCAAGGATTGCAACCGCCAGCCAGAAAGCCTTCGAACGCAACCTACCCATGCACCCCTCTTAACGTACAGTCCCGGATCACAAAGATCGCGCAGGACGAGTCATCAAATGAATTGGAAAACTTGTAGTGTAGAGGCTGGAAGCGGAATCAGCAAGCATTGTGCGCATCGAAGCGGGTGTTGTGCTCCTCGCCAGATCCCTCGCTCCGCCTGAAAAACGGCTACGCTCGAGATGACGCCGCCTTTTACTGAACAGTTTTTACTAAGCAATACGATTCTTTTGGGGCACTTGCGATTGGCTTCCGGGCCGTCGGTGTTGGGATGCAAAAACTCGGGTTGACGATGTTTGCACGCACTTGCTATAGTAGTTTGGTTCCGCGAGTACATCCAGGCTTGCTGTGTGCTGTGAGTTTTGCTGCGGTGTGAGCAGAGCTTGCGGTTGAGCTATAGAGAAATACGTTTCCGGATGAAGATCAGGTTCGGAGACTTTCCTCGCTGAAACGTTCCTGCGGTGCCTTCCGCCCTATTGTGGAAGGATATGCAGGACAAGGCTGACGAAACGGAGTGCCCCCGGAGTTTGGCCGGGCGCCACCGTCGGCAGCGAAAGTCTAAGGGAATCCAGAATCTCTCTGGTGTGGCTTTGCAGGAATGAAGCTGCGCGGTGAGAAGTAATGGTTGGCGTTGAGCTGGCCATGCCCACGGATGCGCGTCTAGAACAGGATTGCAGGATTTTAGCTGTCCCGCCTGCGTGTGAAGGGCAGGATTGTTGTGCGACTGATGTCGCGCGGCTAAGGAGTTGCGAGAGTGCCTACGTTTAACCAGTTGGTGGCTCAGGGCCGCAAGCGGCCCCGGTACAAGACGGCGAGTCCTGCGTTGCAGGGATGTCCTCAGAAGCGCGGCGTTTGCACCCGCGTCTATACGCAGACGCCCAAGAAGCCGAACTCGGCGTTGCGCAAGGTGGCGCGCGTGCGGCTGACGAATGGGATTGAAGTGACGACGTACATTCCCGGCGTTGGACACAACCTGCAGGAGCACTCGATTGTGCTCATCCGCGGGGGCCGTGTGAAAGATCTGCCGGGTGTGCGGTATCACGTGATTCGCGGAACCCTGGACGCGGTGGGCGTTGCCGGCCGCATGCAGGGACGTTCGAAGTACGGAGCCAAGCGGCCCAAGAAGGGCTGAGAAACAAGTGGCCAGTGGTCGGTGATCAGTGGCCAATATGCTCAAGCTAAAAGCTTTGAGCTAGGAGCTAGAAGCTGAATGCCTCGTAAAGGACATATCGCAAAGCGGACCGTTCCGGCCGATGCCGTTTATCAGTCGGACCTGGTGACGAAGTTTATTAACTCGATGATGTGGCAGGGCAAGCGGTCGACGGCCGAGGGCATCTTCTATGAGGCCTTGGCGAAGGTGCAGGAGAAGGGTGGCGACGAAGCGCTGAAGCTCTTCAAGAAAGCTGTCGAGAACGCGAAACCCCTGCTTGAGGTGAAGACGCGCCGCGTGGGTGGAGCGAACTATCAGGTGCCGGTCGAGGTGAATGCCGACCGCCGCACATCGTTGGCGATTCGCTGGCTGATCAGCTATGCGCGCGGGCGTGGCGAAAAAGGCATGGTCGACAAGTTGTCGAATGAACTGCTGGACGCCGCTACCGGAAAGGGCGCCGCGATCAAGAAGAAAGAAGATGTGCACCGGATGGCGGAAGCCAATAAGGCGTTCGCGCATTACCGGTGGTAGAGAAAGCTGCTAGCTCCTAGCTTCTAGCTAAAGAGCTGGTGATCAGGAACGAAGTCAGATTTCGGAGCCCTAGAAAGAGCTAATTGTCGTGGCCAGAACAGTCCCATTAGAGCGTTGCAGGAATATCGGCATCATGGCGCACATTGATGCCGGGAAAACCACTACGACGGAGCGGATCCTGTTTTATACGGGACGGACGCACCGCATCGGAGAGGTGCACGAAGGCACTGCGACCATGGATTGGATGGAGCAGGAGCAGGAGCGCGGGATCACGATTACGTCCGCGGCGACGACCTGCACCTGGCGCGACATTCGCATCAATATTATTGATACACCCGGCCACGTCGATTTCACGGCGGAAGTCGAGCGCTCGCTGCGCGTGCTTGATGGCGCAGTCGCGGTGTTTGACGCGGTTCATGGCGTGCAGCCACAGTCGGAAAAAGTCTGGCGTCAGGCCGATAAGTATGGCGTCCCGCGAATTTGCTTTATCAATAAGATTGACAAGATGGGTGCTGACTTCGAGCATGCCGTCGATACCATCCGCAAGCGCCTCAGTGCCAAGCCGGTCGCGATTCAAATTCCCATCGGACAAGAAGATAAGTTCAAGGGCGTCGTTGATCTGATCAACATGAAGGCCGTGGTCTGGAAAGACGAGACCATGGGTGCCGAGTATGAGACGGAAGAAATTCCGGCGGAGTTGAAGAAGAAAGCGGAAGCCTTCCACGCGCAACTGGTAGAGAGCATCGCGGAAAATGACGATGAGATACTGCACAAGTTTCTGGAAGGCGAAGAGATTACGGCCGACGAACTGCGGTCGTCGTTGCGTAAGTCGACCATCGCGCTGAAGGTTTTCCCGGTAGTGGTGGGAACGTCGTTTAAGAACAAGGGTGTGCAGCCGCTCCTGGATGCGGTGGTGGACTATCTGCCGTCGCCGCTCGATGTGCCGGAGACGCACGGCAAGAATCCGGACAACGGCGAAGCCATCACGCGCAAGGCGGACGATAAAGAGCCGTTCGCGGCGCTGGCGTTCAAGATCATGGCGGATCCGTTTGTCGGACAGTTGACATTTATCCGCGTGTATTCGGGCCAGTTGAAGACCGGCGATTCCGTGCTGAATGTGCGTACGGGAAAGACCGAGCGCATCGGGCGATTGCTGAAGATGCACGCCAACAAGCGCGAGGAAATCAGCGAGATTCTGGCGGGCGACATTTGCGCGGCGGTTGGTTTGAAGAACGTGGGCACGGGCGACACGATTTGCAACGAAGATCATCCGATTGCACTGGAGTCGATTACGTTTGCGGTTCCGGTAATTTCGGTTGCCGTCGAACCCAAGACCAAGGCTGACCAGGAAAAGATGGGCATGGCGCTGCAGCGACTGGCCCAGGAAGATCCCACCTTTAAGGTTCACACCGATCCCGACAGCGGACAGACCATCATCAGCGGCATGGGCGAATTGCATTTGGAAATCATCGTCGACCGCATGATGCGCGAGTACAAAGTCGAGGCCAATGTCGGCAAGCCGCAGGTGGCGTATCGCGAGACGATCCGCAGGCACGCCGAGGCGGAAGGCAAATACATCCGGCAGACGGGTGGTAAGGGACAATACGGGCACGCGAAGATTTATCTCGACCCGCAACCGCCGGGCTTGGGTTACGAGTTCGTTAACGATATTACGGGCGGCTCGGTGCCGAAAGAATTCATTAAGCCGATCGATCAGGGCATTCGCGAAGCCCTCGAAGGCGGCATCCTGGCGGGCTATCCGATGGTCGATGTGAAGGCCACGCTGTATGACGGCAGTTATCACGACGTCGACTCGAACGAAATGGCGTTCAAGATTGCCGGATCGATGGCGTTCAAAGAGGCAGCGCGCAAAGCATCTCCGGTGCTGCTGGAGCCAGTGATGGCGGTCGAAGTCGTGACGCCGGAAGATTATGCTGGCGTGATCATGGGCGATTTGAGTTCGCGGCGTGGACGTATTGAAGGCATGGAGCACCGCGCGGGCTCGCAGGTGATCAAGGCGATCGTGCCGCTGGCGGAGATGTTTGGTTACGCGACTCATATGCGTTCGTCGACGCAGGGGCGCGCGGAGTACTCGATGCACTTTGCGCGCTATGAGGAGGCTCCGCGGTCGGTGTCGGAGGAAATCATCGCCAAGGTGCAGGGAACGGCGAAGTGACTGCCAGCGCCGCGGTTCGTCGTCGACCGCAGGTTCTGGTTCAGGGAAGGCAAGCGAGTTGAATTTGAAAATGTTTTTCGAGTCGAGGGAGTCTGGGCCCGGTTTTTGCGGCAGGCTCAGGGTTACATCGCGACGGAAGTGAAGCTGGAAGGCGATGAGCGGTACCGGGTACGGGATTTCTGGAGTGGGCATCGCGGGTTTGAAATTTTCCGTGAACGCTACTCGGAGGATTTCACGCAGTTCGATCGGCGGATTGTCGACGAACTGGTCGAGAAGCAGGAATTCGTTGGCGCATATTACGAAGCTGACGGGGATCAACGGTTTAGCTAGAAGCTAAGAGCTAAGAGCTAGGAGCTAAGAGCTGGTTATGGCGAAAGAAAAATTTGATCGCAATAAGCCGCACTGCAACGTCGGGACGATTGGTCACATTGATCATGGCAAGACGACGTTGACGGCGGCGATCACCAAGGTGTTGCAGAAGCACAATCCAAAGATTGTGTTCCGATCGTTTGACTCGATTGATAACGCGCCGGAAGAAAAGGCGCGTGGGATCACGATCGCCACGGCGCACGTGGAGTATGAGACGGCGAACCGGCACTACGCGCACGTCGACTGCCCGGGCCACGCCGACTACATCAAGAACATGATCACGGGCGCGGCGCAGATGGATGGCGCGATCTTGGTTGTAGCGGCGACCGACGGTCCGATGCCGCAGACGCGGGAGCACGTGCTGTTGGCGCGTCAGGTCGGTGTGCCCTACATCGTGGTGGCGCTGAACAAGTGCGATGCGGTGGATGATCCGGAGTTGCTCGACCTGGTTGAGTTGGAAGTGCGCGAGTTGTTGAAGACGTACAAGTTCCCGGGCGACGATGTGCCGGTGATCCGGCTGTCCGCTTTAGGGGCCTTGAACGGGGAAGAGAAGTGGGAGAAGCAGATTGACGCGCTGATGGAAGCGGTGGACAAGAGTGTGCCGCAACCGGCGCGTGAGTTGGACAAGCCGTTCCTGATGCCGATCGAAGACATTTTCTCGATCTCGGGCGCGGCACGGTGGTGACGGGCCGAATCGAGCGCGGCAAGGTGAAGGTGGGCGAGGAAGTGGAAATTGTGGGCTTCCGCGACACGCGCAAGACGGTTGTCACCGGCGTGGAAATGTTCAAGAAGCAGTTGGACGAAGGCATGGCGGGTGATAACGCCGGGCTGCTGCTGCGCGGCATTGCGAAAGAAGATGTAGAGCGCGGCATGGTGCTGGCGAAGGGTGGATCGATCACGCCGCATACGAAGTTCAAGGCCGAGGTCTACATCCTGACGAAGGAAGAGGGCGGGCGGCATACGCCGTTCTTCAAGGGATATCGGCCGCAGTTTTATCTGCGCACGACGGACGTGACGGGCGTGGCGGAGTTGCCGGCGGGTACGGAGATGGTGATGCCGGGAGACAACGTGAGCCTGGTGATCGAGTTGATCACGCCGGTGGCGATGGAGAAGGGCTTGCGGTTCGCGATTCGGGAAGGCGGCCACACGGTGGGCGCCGGAACGATTGCGGAGATTGTGCAGTAGCTCAGAAAGTGCATCGATCCTTCGCGAGACGAAAAACGTCTCACTCAGGATGACAAGTTTAAATAACGCGGCTTGCGGCTTGCCGCCGGTTCTTTCCTTCCGGAGACGCCGGGAGGGGTTAGAGAGATGACACAGTGATTGGAAAAGAAAGAATTCGCATCCGGTTGAAGGCTTACGACTATCGCATTCTGGATCAGTCGACGGGCGAGATCGTGGAAACCGCCCGGCGTACGGGAGCACAGATTGCGGGGCCGATTCCGTTGCCTACGATGAAGAACAAGTACTGCGTGCTGCGTTCGCCGCACGTTGACAAGAAATCGCGGGAGCAGTTTGAGATCCGCACCCACAAGCGGTTGCTCGATATTCTCGAGCCGACGCAGCAGACGGTAGACGCGCTGATGAAGCTGGATCTGCCGGCGGGCGTGGATGTGGAGATCAAGGCGTTCGGGAAAGAACATAAATAAGCTTCTGGCTCCTAGCTACTAGCTAAGACGGAATGCTTCCCAGCCAATAGCAGTCATGAATGACTAGCCACGCTGGGGATGGAGAAGGAAATGGCAACGAAGGTCGCGGGGATTCTGGGCAAGAAGGTCGGGATGACGCAGTTGTTTGACTCAAAGGGCGACGTTCGCCCGGTCACCGTGCTGCAGGCTGGTCCATGCGTGGTAACGCAGCACAAGTCGGCGACGCGCGATGGCTATGAGGCGGCCCAGATTGGGTTGGTGGAGTTTGTAAAAGAGTCGCGGCTGACCAAGCCGGCGCAGGGACACCTGGCGAAAAACAATCTTCCTCCGGTGAAGTTCATGCGCGAAGTGCCACTGGAGATCGAAGGCACGGCGGACGGCGACGGTTCGGTGAAGGTTGGCGACCGCGTGCTGGTTGAGATTTTCGAAGGCGAACGTTTCGTCGACATCGTCGGAATCAGCAAGGGCAAAGGATTCCAGGGCGTCGTGAAGCGGCATCATTTTGGCGGTGGTCCGAAGTCGCACGGTTCGATGTTTCAAATTACCGGTTCGATCGGGTCGTCGGCGTTCCCCTCGCGCGTGTTCAAAGGGATGCGGATGTCGGGACACATGGGCAACGCCCGCGTGACCCAGCGCAACCTGCGCGTGCTGGGCGTGGACAAGGACGAGAATTTGCTGGTGGTCGAGGGCAGCGTACCTGGACCCGAGGGTGGCTACATCGTGATTACGAAGGCAAAGAAGCCACCACGAGAACGGCGTGGATTCGCAGGATCGGCGACGGTGGATCCGTTGAAGGCCGCGAAGAGAGCGGCGAAGAAGGCATAAGGAACGCGGGCGAGGGCGCCCGCGCCACACGAGAAACGATATGGCGACGATTGACATACACAATTTGAGCGGCGAGAAGGTTGGGACGATCGATCTCGCCGATGAAATCTTCGGCGCGGTCAACGAAGATCTGCTCTGGGAAGCGGTGAAACATTACCGCGCGGGGCAGCGCGCCGGCACGCACAAGACCAAGGGCCGCTGGGAAGTTTCCGGTTCGGGCAAGAAGCTCTGGAAGCAGAAGGGCACGGGCCGGGCCCGCATCGGATCGATCCGTTCGCCACTGTGGCGGCATGGCTACACCGTGCATGGTCCGCAGCCGCGCTCCTATGACTACACCTTCCCGCGGAAGAAGCTGATGGGTGCGTTGCGCTCGGCGCTGGCTGCGAAGCTGGCGGATGGCAAGCTGATCGTGGTGAATGCGTTTGACGTGAAAGAGCCGAAGACCAAGGGGTTCCGCAAGTCGCTGGACTCGCTGAAGGTCGATAAGACGGTTCTGATCGTCGAAGAGCCCAAGCAGCAGAATCACAACCTGGCCTTGAGCGCCCGGAACATCGACGGGCTGGAACTAGTGTTGAGCAATGAAGTTCACCCATACCATCTGCTGCGCTACGACCGCGTGATTTTCTCGCAGCCGGCGATCGAGAAGTTGCAGGTTTCGTTGAAGTCGTCGGTATCGAAGCGGCAGCACAAGCCGGAAGCCGATGAAGGCACGAAGAAGGCACACGGCGAGCGGCGGCGACGGGCGCGGACCGATAAAGCGGCGGAGGTGGCGTAATGAAATCCGCATATCAGATTATTCGCCGTCCAGTGATTACCGAGAAGGGTCTGGCCATCAAGGAAAACCAGAACACGCTTGTCTTCCAGGTGGAACCGAAAGCGACCAAGACGGAAATCAAGCAAGCGGTGCAGACGATTTTTAAGGTGAAAGTGCACTCCGTGCGCACCGCCACGTATGTGGGGAAAGAGCGGCGGCGCGGGAAGTTTGCGGGCTACCGTCCGGACTGGAAGAAGGCGTACGTGCGGTTGCGGTCCGGCGAGAAGATGCCGGAGTACGCGCAGAATTTGTAAAAGCAGCCATCAGCTATCAACCGTCAGCTGTCAGTAAATGCGACGGTGCGAAGCTGAGAACTGACAGCTGAAAGCTGAGAGCTTCTATGCCAATTAAGACATACAGACCGACGACGCAGACGTTGCGCTACCGCACAACGCTGGTCAATGACGACATCACGACCAAGTATCCGCACAAGCCGTTGGTCGAGCCCAAGCAACGCACGGGCGGGCGCCGCAACTCGGGCGACACCACGATGCGGTTCATCGGCGGCGGACACAAGCGCAAGCTGCGCATCATCGATTTCAAGCGCGACAAGACCGGGATTCCGGCGACTGTAACCACGATTGAATATGATCCCAATCGCTCGTCGCGCATTGCGCTGCTGGCGTATGCGGATGGCGAGAAGCGTTACATCATTCAGCCTGAAGGGCTGAAGGTCGGACAGAAGGTAGTCAGCGGTCCCGAAGCGGACATTCTGGTGGGCAACGCGCTGCCGTTGCGGAATATTCCGCCCGGCACGCAGATTCACAATCTCGAGTTGAAGCCAGGCAAGGGCGGGCAGATGGTGCGGTCGGCAGGCGGCGCAGCCCAGCTGGTTGCAAAGGAAGCGGAGTACGCGCTGGTGAAGCTGCCTTCGGGCGAGACTCGCAAGATTTCGCAGGACTGCATGGCGACGATTGGGCAGGTCGGCAATCTCGATCACGAAAACGTGACGATCGGCAAGGCCGGGCGCTCGCGGTGGCTTGGAAAACGTCCGCACAATCGCGGCGTTTCGATGAACCCGGTCGACCATCCGCATGGTGGTGGTGAAGGAAAGACTTCAGGCGGACGGCATCCGGTAACGCCGTGGGGACAGCCGACACGCGGGTACAAGACGCGAAACAACAAGCGTACGGACAAGTTTATTGTGAGCCGGCGCAGCAAGTAGAGGGAATTTATGGCAAGGTCAACGAAAAAGGGTGCGTTCGTGGATGCTTACCTTCAGACGAGAGTCGAGGGCATGAATGCGCGCAACGAGAAGAAAGTGCTGCGCACCTGGTCGCGGCGTTCGACGGTGATCCCGGAGATGGTGGGACACACGATCGCGGTGCACAACGGCAAAAAGTTTATTCCGGTGTACGTCACCGAGAACATGGTGGGCCACAAGCTGGGTGAGTTTAGTTTCACCCGGACGTTCAAGGGGCACTCCATGCGAGCGGCAACGGAAACAGCCGCGAAGCCTGCGGGGATTCCGGGTGGCCCAGGAGCGATTACTCCGTCGGCTCCGGCAGCGCCTGCGGCACCGAAGGCGTAACGAGCTACGAGCTTTGAGCCACGAGCGATGAGCAGGAACTGAGATTACGACTATGGAATTTAGAGCGGAAATGCGGTACTTGCGGGTGTCGCCGCAGAAGGCGCGGCTGGTGCTGGACCTGATCAAGGGACGGCGCGTGGAAGAGGCGCGCAACACGCTGGCGTTCACCAAGAAGCGGGTGGCGGCGCATGTGGGCAAGCTGCTGCAGTCGGCGCTCGACAACGCGAATTTTCTCAGCGCCGAGAAGAATCTCGACGTGGAGATCGACAACCTTTATGTGAAGAGTGCAATCGCCAACGACGGGCCGCGCATGAAGCGCATCCGTCCGGCGCCGCAGGGACGTGCGTATCGCTACCAGCGTCGCATTTCGCATATCGAGTTGATTCTGGCGGAACGCGGGAAGAGCGGCGAGGCGGGTGCGAGGCACGCGGGTGATGCAAGGACTGTAGAAGCGGCTCCGGCGAAGGGCAAGCGGCGGGCTCCGGCGGCGAAGGCTGCGGGCAAGAAGAAGGCGGTCGCGAAGTGATCGCGTTTTTCGGGCGTGAGCGAAGGGGAGCCCGCAGCGGTCATCCTGAAGCGTAGCGAAGGATCTTGAGTATCTAGAGTTCGATTTAGGAGATGCAATGGGACAAAAAGTCCATCCTTACGGGTTTCGCCTCGGCTTCACGAAGCCGTGGAAGTCGCGCTGGTTTGCTGAGAGGGATTACGACAAGCAACTGCACGAAGACGTCAAGCTGAAGGCCGAGCTGAAGGACAAGCTGAAGTCGGCGGGCGTCAGTGCGATTGAGATCGAGCGGCCCGGCAACAAGCTGCGCATCATCATCAAGACGGCGCGGCCGGGAATCATTATCGGACGCAAGGGCGCGGAAATCGACAAGCTCAAGGGCGAGCTGCAGAAGCGCACCGGCGGCAAGGATATTTTTGTCGATATCCAGGAAGTGCATAAGCCGGAGCTCGATGCCCAACTGGTGTCGGAATCGATTGCGCTGCAGCTGGAAAAGCGCGTGGGCTTCCGGCGCGCGATGCGCAAGGCGGTGGATTCGGCGCTGCGCTTTGGCTGCAAGGGCATCAAGGTGCGCGTGAGTGGACGGTTGAATGGAAACGAAATCGCGCGCTCCGAATGGTATCTGCAGGGGCGGTTGCCGCTGCATACGTTACGCGCCGATATTGATTACGGCTTCACCGAGGCGCGGACGACCTACGGTGTGATCGGCGTGAAGTGCTGGGTGTACAAGGGCGAGATTCTGCCGCAGAAGAAGCGCGAGCCGGTGGCAGCTACGGGCGGATTCTAGCCCAAATCAGAAGTTAGAAGTCAGATTGTAGAAGTAAAAACCACTTTGCCAGAAGTTAAGAGCTGATTTTATGTTGATGCCAAAGAAAGTGAAGTATCGCAAGCAGCAGCGCGGGCGCATGACCGGGAAGGCCTGGCGCGGGTCGACGCTGGCGTTCGGAGATTTCGGGCTGAAGGTGCTGGAGCCCGGGTGGATCACCGACCGGCAGATTGAAGCCAGCCGCGTGGCCATGACGCGATTCGTGAAGCGCGGAGGAAAGATCTGGATCCGCGTGTTTCCCGACAAGCCGGTCACCAAGAAGCCGGCCGAAACCCGTATGGGTAAAGGCAAGGGAGCGCCGGATCATTGGGTTGCGGTGGTGCGTCCGGGAAAGATCCTGTTTGAGATGGAAGGCGTGACCCATACGGATGCGAGCGAGGCGATGCGATTGGCGTCGCACAAGCTGGCGCTGCGGACTACGGTGGTGAAGCGCGAAGGCGGGAAACACTAAGACCAGCTATCCGCTATCAGCCGTCAGCTTTCAGAAAGAGCGACGGTGTGGAATAGCTGGGAGCTGAGAGCTGAGAGCTAATTATGAAGGTAGACAAAATCAGGAATTTGACGGACGTTGAGCTGAACAACCAGGAGCACGAGCTCGCGGACCAGCTGTTCAAGCTGAAATTTCAGCTGAACATGGGGCAGACGGAGAGCTTGAAGAAGATTCGCGGGCTGCGCAAGGATATTGCGCGCGTCAAGACGATCGTCGGCGAGCGTGGCCGAGCGGCCGCTCAGGAGAAAAAATAATGGCGGAAACAACAGCAACAACGAAGGTGCAGGGCCGCCGCAAGGAAGTGGTGGGAGAAGTCGTCGCCAACCGCATGCAGAAGACGATTGTGGTGAAGGTGACGCGCAAGAAGGCGCATCCGTTTTACGGGCGCGTGGTGGCGCGCAACAAGAAGTTCTACGCCCACGACGAGAAGAACGAGGCGCATGTAGGCGATGTGGTGCGGATTGAGGAGACGCGTCCGCTTTCGAAGCTGAAGCGCTGGAAGCTGAAAGACATTGTGCGCAAGACGGCGCTGGTGCCGGAAGCCGCAGTTGAAGTGGCGAGCTAATCAGGAAGCGCGTCAAACGCCCATTTTCGCAATCGGGCGGCGCGCCCAGGTCCTGCGACAGGCAAGACGCGATTGACTCAGGACGACTAGGCAAGAGGGAGATTAAAGCCATGGCTGTGATGATGAGATCGATGCTGGAAGTCGCCGACAACTCCGGCGCGCGCAAGCTGCAGATGATCCTGCCGCTGGGCGGTTCGACCGGGTTGAATGCCGGCCTGGGCGACATTATTACGGCGGCGGTGAAAGAGTCGGTGCCCGAGGGCCAGGTGCAGAAGGGCAAAGTGGTGAAGGCGGTCATCGTGCGCACCCGCAAGGAGCACCGGCGTCGCGACGGTACTTATATCCGCTTCGACCAGAATGCCGCGGTGCTGATCAATGACGCGGGCGAGCCGGTGGGAACGCGCGTGTTTGGTCCGGTGGCGCGCGAGCTGCGCGAAAAGAAATTCTTGAAGATCGTTTCGCTGGCGCCGGAAGTGATCTAGGCAAGTTTCAGAGTTTCGAGTTTCAAGGAATTTTATGAGAACTGTAAGTACCGAAAACAAGCGAGTGGATCTGCGGCGGAATGACACCGTGAAGGTGATCACCGGGCGGGACAAGGGTAAGGAAGGGCGCGTACTGCGCGTGTTTCCGAACGATGCCAAGCTGCTAGTGGAGCACGTGATGATGGTGAAAAAGCACGTGCGTCCGAATCCGCAGCGCAACATCAAGGGCGGCATCGCCGAGCAGGAAAGCCGGATTGCGATTTCCAACGTGCAACTGGTTTGTCCGACGTGCGGGCCGGTGCGGATTGGGCACGAAGTACGCGGCGACCGGAAGGTGCGCGTGTGCAAGAAGTGCGGAACGACGTTGGATAAGTAGCTGTCAGCTCTCAGCCATCAGCTTTCAGCTTATGGGCAAGAGGCTAGCGGCGAATTGAAAATTTACGACTCACGAACCGGTAGACGCAGGGGTTGAAACTGAGAGCTGACGGCTGATCGCTGACAGCTTCCTGCAACCCGAAACCGTGAGAAGGATTGAAGGACATGGCAAAAGACAAGAAGCAGAGAGAATCATCGCAGGAGCAGAAGGCGCCGGAGCAGGCGCGGCATAGCGCGAAGGAGCGTCCGCGACTGCGCACGCGGTTTGACAAGGAAGTAGCTCCGGCTCTGCTGAAGGAACTGGAACTGAAGAATGTGATGGCGGTTCCGCGGCTGAACAAGATCGTCGTCAATATGGGCGTGGGGGAAGCGACGCAGAACGCGAAAGTGCTCGATCCGGCCGTGAACGAACTGGGACAGATCACCGGACAGAAGCCGGTGGTGACGCGGGCGAAGAAATCGATTGCAGCGTTCAAGGTTCGCCAGGGACAGTCGATTGGCGCAATGGTGACGCTGCGTGGCGACCGCATGTACGAATTTTTCGACCGGTTGGTGAATATCGTTCTGCCGCGCGTGCGTGACTTTCGCGGGGTTTCGACCAAGTCGTTCGACGGGCGTGGGAACTTTACGCTCGGGCTGCATGATCAGCTGATTTTCCCGGAGATCTCGTACGAGAAAGTGGATAAGCAGAAGGGCATGAACGTCACGATTGTGACGACGGCGGCGAATGATAACCAGGCGCGGACCCTGTTGAAGCATCTGGGGATGCCGTTCCGGGCGTGATGGTCGGCGGGCGAGACGCCCACCGGACAGCCGGCGAGACGCCGGCGCTACGAAGAACTAGGAGCTAAGTTTGGCAACTACAGCAAAGAGAGTAAAGGACGCGAAGAAGCCCAAGTTTTCCACGCGCAAGCACAACCGCTGCAAGCTGTGCGGACGTCCGCGCGCATTTCTGCGCAAGTTCGGCATCTGCCGCTTGTGCTTCCGGCAACTGGCGCTGCGCGGGGAGATTCCAGGGGTTTCGAAGTCGTCGTGGTAGTTCGGTAGCGTGCCAATCGCGCCCTTCGGTCGCTTGCGCTCTCTCAGGGCAGGCGCCGGGTATCGCACGGCACGCCCAGATCCTCCGCGAGACAGAAAGCGTCTCGCTCAGGATGAGAAGTGCAGGGAAGATGTAAACAAGCTGCCGCAGGTTCTCCGCGAAACGCGGAGCGAACGGGTGGCAAGAGGAGAAGCAAACGATGAGGTTGACCGATCCGGTCGCAGATATGCTGACGCGAGTGCGAAACGCACTCCAGGCCCGGCACCAGAAGGTGGACATTCCGGCTTCGCGGTTGAAGCTGGAGATTGCTCGCATTCTGAAGGAAGAGGGCTACATCTCCAATTTCAAGCCGACGGAAGAGGAAGGCCACAAGGTCATCCGGATTTACCTGAAGTACGGCGCCAACAATGAAGCGGCGATCTCGAAGGTGGAGCGCGTGTCGCGCCCCGGATGCCGCGTATATGTGCGGCGCACTGAGATTCCACGCGTGCTGGGCGGGATGGGGATCAACATCCTCACCACACCGCGCGGTGTGATGACCGGCCGGCAGGCCCGCAAAGAGGGCGTGGGCGGCGAGTTGCTGTGCCAGATTTACTAAGGGCGGCTTCTAGCTACTAGCTTCTAGCTACTAGCTAAAGCAGCGGTGAGTTGGTGAGTTTTAAGGCTGAACAGTCAGTCCGGGCTCAAAAGTTCTGACTGCAAAATCCCCAAGCGGCCTAGCTAGAAGCTAGGAGCTAGAAGCTAGAAGCTTATGTCGAGAATTGGAAAAAAACCGATCCCGATCCCCAAAGGGGTGACGGTCAAAATTGAAGGCAACACGGTCTTGGTGCAGGGGCCGAAGGGCAAACTGGATACCGAACTGCCGAATGGCATTACCATCCAGCAGAAGGATGGAGTCATCGTCGCGGTTCGCGAGAGCGATTCGCAGGCGGCGCTGCACGGATTGGCGCGCGCCCTGGTCAACAACGCGGTTGAAGGCGTAACCAGGGGCTGGACGCGCGAACTGGAGATCGTGGGCATTGGATACCGCGCCGAGATGAAGGGCAAGTCGATGGTGGTGTTCAACCTCGGCTACTCGCATCCGATTGAGTATCCGTTGCCGACGGGCGTAGATGCGACGGTAGATCCGAAGCAGACGAAGATTGCGCTGACGGGAATCGACCGGCAGCAGGTGGGACAGGTAGCGGCGGAAATGCGCTCGCTCCGTCCGCCGGATCCGTACAAGAATAAGGGCGTGCGCTATGCAGGCGAACGTCTGAAGAAGAAGGTCGGAAAGACCGGAGCGAAGTGACGCCGCTAAGCGGGCGTGAGCGAAGCGGGAGCCCACTGGCGTCATCCTGAGCGTGCTTTGCGAAGGATCTCAAGCCCGGTTGCAAAGAAGGAAATAGGACAATGCTGACACGAATTACGAAGAACGAGAAGCGCGGGCATGTTCATGACCGCATTCGAAAGAAGATGCAGGGGACCGCGGAGCGTCCGCGGCTCAATGTTTACCGGTCGCTGAACCACATTTACGTGCAGGTCATCGATGATCTGCACGGCAAGACGCTGGTCTCCGCCAGCACCGCCGAGGGTAAGAAGGAAGACCGGCGCACCGGCGGAAACGTGGCGTCGGCGAAGACGGTGGGCAAGACGATTGCGGAGCGCGCCAAGGCTAAGGGCGTCACCAAGGTCGTGTTCGATCGCGGCGGCTACATTTATCACGGGCGTGTGAAGGCTTTGGCCGACGCGGCGCGCGAAGCGGGATTGCAGTTCTAGAAAACAAGCTTCTAGCTTCTAGCTCCTAGCTAAACCTGAGAGCCCGGGTAGCTAGCAGCTAGAAGCTAGAAGCTAGAAGCTCAGGAAAAAATGCCAACTGTGATTAAGAAACTCGATGCGAATTCGTTCCAGCTGAAGGACCAGGTGGTTGCCATCAACCGCGTGACCAAGGTCGTGAAGGGCGGCAAGAACCTTTCGTTTGCCGCGCTGGTCGTGGTGGGCGACCCGTCTGCCGGAGTCGTGGGCTATGGTTCCGGCAAGGCGAAGGAAGTTCCGCAGGCGATTCGCAAAGGAATCGAATCGGCGAAGAAAAATCTGATCAAGGTCAACCTGACCCAGACCAGCATCGCGCATCTCGTACTGGGACGTTATGGCTCGGGCAAGGTGCTGCTCAAGCCGGCTCCAGAAGGAACTGGCGTGATTGCGGGCGGTGCGGTGCGCGCGGTGATGACGTCGGCGGGCGTGCAGAACGTGTTGACGAAATCGATTGGCACGACCAATCCGCATAATGTGATCAAGGCGACGTTTGACGCGCTGAAGCAGTTGAAGACGCGCGAAGGCGTGGCCACCATGCGCGGGAAGACGATGCAGGAGCTGTAAGGACAGTACTCAGTACCCAGTAAAACAGAGGTTCGACGATGACGGCGAAGAAGACGAATTCGGGCGGCGGGACCATTCACCTGAAGTGGGTGCGGTCCGCGATTTGCGCCCCGGTGAAACAGAAGCGCGTGATCAAAGGCCTGGGCTTCACACGGTTGAACCAGGTGATTGAGCGGCCGGATAACAGCGCCATCCGCGGGATGGTGGCTAAGGTTCCGCACATGGTCGAGGTAGTGGACTAACCCAGCTTTCAGCTATCAGCCCTCAGCGTAAAACGCTCCGGCTGAAAGCTGATGGCTGAAGGCTGAGAGCTTAACTTATGAATTTATCGAATGTTCGAGCACCGAAGAAGGCGACGGAAAAGCGCAAGCGCGTGGGGCGCGGTATGGGCTCCGGCATGGGCAAGACTTCGACCCGTGGACATAAAGGACAGCGTTCGCGCACCGGCTCGCGCATGATTCGCGGGTTTGAAGGCGGCCAGATGCCGCTGCACCGCCGCATGCCGAAGCGCGGCTTCACCAATATTTTCCGCAAGGAATTCAACATTGTGAGCTTGGAGCGGCTGGTGGAGATGGGCGAGGAGTTTCACGGAGAGCCCATTACTCCCGAGGTGCTGCGCAAGGCCGGGGTCATCAAAACCAAGCACCCCGTAAAGATCCTTGGCGACGGCGAGTTGAAGATTGCGATTACCGTGCACGCGCATAAGTTCTCGAAGTCGGCACAGGACAAAATCACCAAGGCTGGCGGCAAGGTAGAGGTCTTAACCGTGAAGGTGGGGCAGTAATGTTTGACAAACTGGCGAATATCTTCCGGATTCCGGATCTGCGCAAACGCATCCTGTTCACCCTGGGAATGCTGTTCGTGTACCGGTTGGGCGGGCATCTTCCGACGCCAGGAATCGATACAGCCAAGCTGGAAACATTTTTCACGCAGGGCAGCACGAGTGGATCGTTGCTGGGGTTTGTCGATCTGTTTTCGGGCGGCCAGTTACGCCGCATGACGATTTTTGCGCTGGGGATCATGCCGTACATCACGGCATCGATCATTCTGCAGTTGCTGACGGTGGTCTATGAGCCGCTGGCCAAGCTGCAGAAAGAAGGCGAACTGGGGCGCAAGAAGATTACGCAGTGGACGCGGTACATCACCGTCATTCTCAGCGCGGTTCAATCTTTTGGAATTGCGATCGGGCTGGAGAAGGGCGGATTCGCCCTCGATCCGGGCTGGAAGTTCCGGTTGATGACGATGCTGACGCTGACCACGGGCAGCGCGTTCATCATGTGGTTGGGCGAGCAGATCACCGAGCGCGGCGTGGGCAATGGAATGTCGCTGCTGATTTTTGCAGGAATTGTAGTAGGACTGCCGCGCGGCGTGGTCGACCTGATTGAGAAAGCCAAGAACGCTGCCTGGGGCGCGATGACGTTCCCGCTGATGGTCTTTCTGATCATCTTTATGGTGGCGGTGGTGGGATTCATCGTCTGGGTGGAACGAAGCGAACGACGGATCCCGGTGCAGTACGCCAAACGTGTGGTCGGTCGCAAAGTGATGGGTGGGCAGTCGACGCACCTGCCCTTGCGCGTGAACGCCGGCGGCGTCATGCCTGTGATTTTTGCGTCATCGATTCTGACATTGCCGCAGACTATCGGGTATGGCGTGCGCAACAACCGGTATTTTGGAGATCTCTTCCGAATGCTCGGATGGGGCGAGCCGCTGTATACGGTTCTCTATGCGGTCGGCATTATTTTCTTCGCCTACTTTTACGTTTCGATCGTGTTCAATCCGAGCGAAGTTGCCGATAACATGCGGAAGTATGGCGGATTTATACCGGGCATTCGGCCGGGAAAACGAACTGCCGACTTCATCAATGAAGTGCTGACGCGGATCACGCTGGTGGGCGCGTTGTACCTGATCCTGATTTCGTTCATTCCAGAGTGGATGATTACGGGTATCCACCTCAACCATTTGCCCGGTGCGCTGGGAAGAATGTTCGAGTCGTTACCGAACTGGGTGACGAATGGTTTGGGCGTGACGTTTTACTTTGGCGGTACGTCGCTGCTGATCGTGGTGGGTGTGGCTATGGATACGGTTCAGCAGATTGAGGCGCAATTGATCATGCGCCACTACGACGGGTTTACGCCGCGCAGTGGGCGCATTCGCGGAAGACGCACCTGGTAACTGGGTGTGGTGCATGTTGCGCCCGTGCTGCGGGTAGAGACGTTGCAAGCAACATCTCTACGAGAGGGTTTGTGGGGTTGCTGCACCTCGGCTGGAGTTTGGGGCGCCGGGGAACTGAGCTCGGGAGGCTTTGGTCAAGCCGATGGCGCAGGAAACCTCGCGGGAAGTGGGACCTGTGGTGCTGCTCGGACCACCGGGTGCCGGGAAGGGCACTCAGTCCAAGCGCATCATGGAACACTACGGAATTCCCCAGATTTCGACGGGGGACCTGCTGCGAGAAAACGTCGCGCAGGGAACGGAGTTGGGCCTTGTTGCCAAGGCGGTAATGGCACGGGGAGAGTTGGTTTCGGACGATTTGGTTTGCGTCATGGTCCGCGAACGGCTGATGAAGCCGGACAGCAAGCGCGGTTACGTACTGGACGGATTTCCCAGGACGGCAGCCCAAGCAGGATGGCTGGATGCGCTGCTCGACCATGAGCTCTTTGACAACTCGCGTCCCACCCGGGCGTGGCCAATTGTGATCCGCCTGGACGTGGACTATAATCAATTATTGCTCCGGATTACTGGACGCCGTTCTTGTCCCTCCTGTGGGCGGATTTACAACGTCCACTTCCAGCCGCCCCGCGTAGATGAAATCTGCGACGAAACTGGGGAAAAGCTGGTGACCCGCAATGACGACCGGTTGGAAGTCATCCAGCCCAGACTCACGGCATATCAGGAGCAGACTCGTCCGGTAGCAGACTACTACCAGCGTACGGGCAGATTGATCTCGATTAATGGAGATCTGCCCATGGACGATGTCACGGACCAGATTTTCAGGATTCTGGAAGATCATCACGCGTAAGAAGAATGGCGATTGTGTGTAAATCATCGGCGGAAATAGAGAAGATGCGGCAGAGCGGCCGCATCGTACGCCAGGTTCTCGACCACGTGAAGGCGATGGTGGCGCCGGGCGTGTCGACGATGGACCTGGAGCGCGCCGCAGATAAAAAGATCAAAGAACTGGGAGCGAAGCCGGCGTTCAAGGGGTACTACGATTATCCATGTGTGCTGTGCACCTCTGTGAATGAAGAGATTGTGCATGGCATTCCGTCGGAAAAGCGGATGCTCAAGGAAGGCGACATCGTTTCGATCGATTGCGGGGTAGTGCTCGACGGCTACTACGGTGACGCGGCGATTACGGTTCCGGTGGGTAACGGCCTGAAGCCGGAGTTAAAGAAGTTGCTGGAAGTGACCGAAGCATCACTCTACCGCGGAATTGAGGCGGCGCGGATCGGCAACTCAATTGGCGATGTGGGCGCGGCGGTGCAAGAACATGTGGAAGCCGCGGGATTCAGCGTGGTGCGCGAGTTTGTTGGGCACGGAATCGGGACGCGATTGCATGAAGAACCGCAGGTTCCGAACTTCGGAGCGCGCGGGCATGGTGCGAAATTGCGCGAAGGCATGGTCATTGCAATTGAGCCGATGGTGAATTATGGCAAGCCTGAGACGCGAGTGTTGGGAGATAAGTGGACCGCGGTTACCGCGGATGGAAGTTTCAGCGCGCACTTTGAACATTGTGTCGCGGTGACGAAAGATGGTCCGGTGATTTTGACGCAGTAAAACAGCTTCTAGCTGCTGGCTCCTAGCTTCTGGCTAGTCGAGTCCTGGCGGTTTCGCTAGAAGCTACTGGCTAGAAGCTAGGAGCGAATGAGCAAAGAAGACGCGATTGAAGTGATGGCGGTGGTGCTGGAACCCCTGCCCAATGCGATGTTCCGGGTGGAACTGGAAAACAAACACCAGGTGCTGGCGCACGTTTCGGGCAAGATGCGCAAGAACTTTATCCGCATTCTGCCGGGGGACAAAGTCGCGGTGGAGTTATCGCCCTACGACCTGAATCGCGGACGGATTGTGTATCGGTACAAATGACGCCGCTTAGCGGGCGTGACCCTGAGCGCAGTCGAAGGGGGGAGCCCGCTGGCGTCATCCTGAGCGTTCTTTGCGAAGGATCTCACGAGGGGCGGATAGACTGGAACAGTTATGAAGGTACGAGCATCGGTAAAGAAGATTTGTGATAAGTGCAAGGTCATCCACCGCAAGGGTGTGGTGCGGGTGATTTGCGTCAACTCGAAACATAAGCAGCGCCAGGGCTAGGAAGCTTCTAGCTTCTAGCTCCTGGCTTCTAGCCAAGTCGCGGTTTGCTAGAAGCTAGCAGCTAGAAGCTGGTAGCCGAGAGAAGCTTGGCAGTTAAGAGGAATAGGATCCTATGGCACGTATTGCAGGCGTCGATCTACCGCGCCAGAAGCATATCAACATCGCGCTGACATACATCTACGGCATCGGGCATCCGCGCGCCAGCCGCATTCTGGACGAGGCGAAGGTCGAGCCCATGAAGAAGGTGCAGGACCTGAGCGAAGAAGAGGTCAACCGCATCCGTACGGTCATTGAGGCCGAGGGATTGGTGGAAGGCGATCTGCGCAAGGAAGTTTCGATGAACATCAAGCGTCTCATCGAAATCGGCTCCTATCGCGGGTTCCGGCACCGCCGCAACCTGCCGGTCCGCGGCCAGCGCACACATACGAATGCCCGTACCCGTAAGGGTCCGCGCAAGGGAACGGTCGCGCAGAAGAAGAAGGCGACGGCGAAGACATAAAAGCAGCTTCTAGCTTCTAGCTCCTGGCTAGAAGCTAAGAGCTAGGAGCTAAGAGCTACTATGGCAAAACCAGCAGCAGCGGGTGGGGCAGCAGCCGCACCGGATAAAAAAGGCAAGAAGAAAACCTTCAAGAAGAAGGAGCGCAAGCACGTTCCGCACGGACTGTGCTACGTGCAGGCATCCTTCAACAACACGATCGTGACCATTACCGATATGAACGGCAACGTTCTGTCGTGGAAGAGTTCGGGATCGCTCGGCTTCCGGGGATCGCGCAAGGGCACGCCCTTTGCCGCCCAGCAGGCTGCGTCGAACGCCTCGAACATGGCGCGCGATCATGGAGTGCGTAGCGTCGATGTGCGCGTCAGCGGTCCGGGATCGGGCCGTGAGTCGGCAGTGCGTGCGCTGGCAGCTTCGGGAATCGAAGTACGTTCGATTCGCGACGTCACGCCGATTCCGCACAATGGATGCCGTCCGCCGAAGCGACGCAGAGTGTAAGAAGCGCCTAGCTGATAGCTCCTAGCAAAACTGGTTCGGTTTGGCTAGAAGCTAGCGGCTAGAAGCTGGTAGCTGATTTTTGTCCGGGAGGAAGGGTGAAGCCAAACCCGTAAACCGGTCATCTAAAGGAGAAGAAACTTGGCACGTTATACCGATGCAGTCTGCCGTCTATGCCGCCGCGAGGGCATGAAGCTGTTCCTCAAAGGCGCAAAGTGCTTCAGCGACAAGTGTCCTATCGAGAAGCGCAACTTCGCTCCCGGACAACATGGGAAAGACCGCAAGGCCAAAATTGTTGGCTACGGTCTGCAATTGCGCGAAAAACAGAAAGCGAAGCGCATTTATTTCACCCAGGAAGGCCAGTTCCGCAACTACTTCGAGAAGGCCGCGCGTTCGCAAGGCGTAACCGGCGAACGGTTGCTGCAGCAACTCGAGCGGCGTCTGGACAATGTTGTGTATCGCCTGGGATTTGCGCAGTCGCGGCGTCAGGCGCGCCAGTTGGTGCGTCACGGACACGTGGCCGTCAACAACCGCAAGGTCAACATTCCTTCGTATGAAGTGAGCGCGGGAGAAGAGATCGCGATCCGCGAGGGCAGCAAAAAGCTTACGGTCCTGGAGTTGGCCAAGGAATTTGCCAGCCATGGAACGCTGGTCAGCTGGCTGGAAGTTGATCGCGACAATTACAAGGCGAAGGTGCTTTCGCTGCCGAAACGCGAAGATATTCAGTTGCCGGTGAATGAGCAGCTGATTGTTGAGTTGTACAGCAAGTAAGGGCTTCAACCACGAAGGGTACGACGGTGCACGAAGTCCTTCGTGAAACTTCGTGTCCTTAGTGGTGATGGTTTTAAGGTCCACATTCGAGCCAGATCAGCCTTAGCTGACGCTTGACCTGAGTCCGGACCGATTCAGGGAGCCAGCTTTGAGCCAAACGGCCGAAGGAGAAAAACATGCTTTGGAAGGGTTTTCAAAAACCGAAACGTCTCGCAACCGACACCTCCAGCCTCACCGACAAGTACGGCATGTTCTGGGCGCAGCCGTTCGAGCGCGGCTTCGGCACCACTGTGGGCAATGCCCTGCGGCGCGTGCTGTTGAGCTCGATTGAGGGCGCGGCCGTCACCGCTGTGAAGATGGAGGGCGTGCTGCACGAGTTCCAGTCGATCCCTGGTGTGGTCGAAGACGCGACCGACATCATCCTGAACCTGAAGCAGATTCCGTTCAAGCTCGCGGGCGATGCGCCGAAGGCGATCTACCTGCGTGCGGATCAGCCGGGCGTGGTCACGAGCGGCATGATCGAAGCGGACGGCGATGTCGAGGTTCTGGACAAAGACGTCTACATCGCGACGGTGAGCGAAGGCGGTAAGCTCGACATGGAAATGCGCCTGAAGCGCGGGCGTGGCTACACCTCCGCCGATAAGAATTTTGACGAAGATCTGGGCATCGGATTCATTCCGATCGACTCGGTTCACTCTCCGGTGCGCAAGTGCAACTACACCGTCGAGGCCGCTCGTCTCGGACAGATCACCGACTACGACAAGCTAACGCTCGAAGTGTGGACCAACGGCTCCATCACGCCGGCCGATTCGCTCGGCCTGGCGGCGAAGCTGCTGAAGGACCACATGAACATCTTCATCAACTTCGAGGAAGAAATCGAAACCGGCACCTCGTCGTCCGACGATCGCAAGCCCGAGATCCACAACGAGAACCTCAACCGTTCCGTGGAAGAGCTCGAGCTTTCGGTGCGCAGCTACAACTGCCTCAAGAACGCGAATATCCAGACCATCGGAGAACTCGTGCAGAAGACCGAAGCCGAAATGCTGAAGACGAAGAATTTCGGCCGCAAGTCGCTCAACGAGATCAAGGAGATTCTCTCCTCGATGGGTCTAAGCCTGGGGATGAAGATCGACGAGCACGGCAATGCCGTGCCCGGACCGACTTCGAACCAGGTGCTGCCGGCTTCCGCGTACGGACCGGACGACCAGCTGTAGGAAGAGCTCTCGGCGCCCGGCTTCCGGCATTCGGAAGCCGGGTCGCCAACGAGATTGGATTTTGACTTTCAAGCTAGAAGCTAAGAGCTAGTAGCTAGAAGCTGAGGTTTCCCATGCGTCACAAAGTTGCAGGCTATAAACTCGGACGGAACACGGCGCACCGGCGGTCGCTGCTGCGCAACCTGGTCACCTCGGTGATTGTGGAAGAGCGCATTGAGACGACGGTGCCTAAGGCTAAGGCCGCGAAGCCCATCGTCGAGAAGATGATCACGCTCGGCAAGCGTGGCGACCTCGCCGCGCGGCGCCTGGCTGCGGCGTATCTCATGACCGATGAGGCCGTGGTGAAGTTGTTCGACACGGTCGGGCCGCGTTTTGGCGATCGCAACGGCGGCTACACCCGCATCATCCGCACGCACTGGAACAAGGGCGACGGGGCCGACAAGGCGTTCCTGGAACTGCTCGGGAGCGAAAAGATTCTCGACGAGAAGAAAGAAAAGCGCGCCGAAGCTCGTGCCAAGAAGGCTGCCGAAGCCAAGAAGGCGATGGAAGATGCCGAGGCTCAAGCGCAGCACGATGGCGGCGTCGAGCCAGTGAAGGAAGAAAAAGACAAGAAAGAGTAGTTTTCGATGTTTTGCGAAAGGCGCGGCCTGTGGCCGCGCCTTTTTGCGTTTCCGAGAACTCTCGCCAGGATTTGAGTTGACGACGCCCGGTATGTACTTGTGCGAATGATGACCGCTGAGTACCGTACCATCGTGCGTCTGGCTCCAAAATGGACTGAGTTTCCGAAGTACCCGGTGACAGCGGGCACAGTGGTTCTGGCGATCGGGGTGACCATCGCTTGGTGGTCCAAAGTCGACATCTCGCCCCTCTTCGAAACCGCCATGATTCGCCGCGGAGAGTTTTGGCGTCTTTTTACCAGTGCGTTCCCGCATACGGGGATATTCCACCTTGCTTTTAACGTTTACTGGACATGGGTTTTCGGAACGGTGGTCGAGGAAGTCTACGGACACCTCAGAACCGCAGCTGTTTTTGCGCTCTTTGCATTCGGTTCCGGGACGTTCGAGTTCGCGTTGGCGGCTGGCGGGGTTGGGCTCTCCGGCGTCGGATACGGTTTGTTCGGCCTCCTTTGGATACTGTCATCCCGGGATGACCGTTTCCATGACGCGGTGGATCAGCGAACAGTACGACTTTTCTTGGGGTGGTTCGTTTTGTGCGTTGCCACCACTGTGTTGAAGATATTCCCCGTAGCGAACATCGCCCACGCTGCAGGCGCGGTCCTGGGGATTCTGCTCGGCGTTGCGATCACTATTCCGAATCGCCGCACCCAGGTGACCGTTGCCATTATCGTTCTCATCATCTTCGGAGTTTGGGGCTCAACTCTCGGGCGCCCTCGGATCAACCTCTCGGCTACGGCAGGTTACGAGGAAGGAAAGTGGGGATACGAAGCCCTCGAGTCCGGTCAGAACAAAGAGGCGGTCCGCTGGCTCAAAGACGCGGTCATTTATCAGCCTAAACTGGCTGTTTACTGGTTCGACCTTGGCATCGGCTACGAAAGGTTAGGAAATACAAGCGCCGCCCGAACCGCCTATCAACATGCGCTTGATCTGGCGCCTGGTAATGGTAAATACTCCGAAGCGATGAATGGCCTGAAGTGATGAGCACTGGCTGGGAGCCTATTTCCCGCACTCGTACATGTCCCTCCGCGTCTCCCAGAGGTAATCTTTCCTAGCTTCCGCTATCTCCATAAACTTCTTCTAATGGCCTTCACTCGCACACAAATCGGGATTGCCGCGGGCGCCGGAGTGTTGCTGGTGGGCGTGTTTGTTGGCTACCTGTGGTGGCTGAGCAATCAGGGACCAGTGCTGGCGCGGTCGGAGGATCACGATCCGCTGACGGGGCTGCCGGTCAGCATTAAGATGAATCCGCTGCGCGATCGCTCGACCGAGAAGGCTGCCAACTTGTTTCTGCGCGAGATTCGCGATGGGCACTGCGATGATGTACTGGCGAAATGGGAGCACGACTACCACAAGAAGTATGCCCACTACCTTTGTGACTCGGAAGCGAAGCATCCGCTGCTCTCGTGGGAACTGGTCGAGTGGGAAGAGGCGGGGCCGCTGATTATCCTGCACTATCGCGGCAAGCGCGAAAGCAATGCGGGACCGAATCAGCCTGGGATTGATTCGGATCTATTCACCGTCACTACCGAGCGTAAGGGCGGGCAGTGGGTGGTGACGAAGTACGACGCAATGTACTGAGAACTGGAGTCAGTAGCCAGCTTTCAGTACTCAGTACTCAGTACTCGGTACTCGGTACTCGGTACTCGGTACTCGGTACTCGGTACTCGGTACTCGGTCTCGATGCTTTCAGGCGTTCGCTCGATGCCTCGCGGATTGTTTTCTTGTCTTCCTCCGTGCCTTTGTGCCTCCGTGGTAAAACGTTTCTATGCCCGCACGCTCGCCGGACGCTCCGCCTTTCGCTGCTCGTAATCTCTATTCCTTTGGCATCACTTCTTTTCTGAACGACACCGCTTCGGAGATGGCGTATTGGGTGTTGCCTGCATTTCTGGTGTCGTTGGGGGCGGGGCCGGCGCAGTTGGGTTTGATCGAAGGTATCGCGGAGAGCGTCGCTTCGTTCGCCAAGCTTTTTTCGGGATATTTGACCGACCGCATCGACCGCCGCAAGCCGCTTGTAGTGGCGGGATACTTTGTCGCGAACGCGGTGAAGCCGTTGCTCGCCATCGTAACGGCATGGTGGCACATTCTGTTGATCCGGTTCAGCGACCGGCTGGCCAAAGGAGTGCGCGGAGCCCCGCGAGATGTGATGGTCGCGGAGTCGGTGCCGAAGGAGCGTCTGGGATCGGCCTACGGCCTGATTCAATCGATGGATTCCGCGGGGGCGATCGCCGGGCCTCTGGCTGCGTTGGTGTTGCTCGCGCGATTTGGAATACGCGGAGTGTTCTGGGCCGCGGCAGTGCCGGGCGCATTGTGCGTGTTGGTCGCTTTGTTCGGGATCCGCGAGACGAAACGCGGGGCGACGGGCGGCTCGGACTTGAAACGCAGTACGCCGAAGACCGACGCCGGACCGGTGGTTGGCATACGCGGTCTTCCGTCCTCCTATTACATGGTCTTGATCGCGGTGACTTTGTTCTCGCTGGGAAATTCCAGCGATATGTTTCTGGTGATGCGGGCGCAGAACGTAGGCATCCCAGTGAAACTCGCGCCGCTCCTGGGCTTGGTTTTCAACATCACCTACACGCTGGGCTCGTGGCCGGCAGGATGGTTCAGCGATCGCTTCTCGCGGCGCTGGATGGCGGCCGCGGGCTACCTGATTTTTGCGGTCGTCTATTTCGTCTTCGGGCGCGCGCCGTCGACGCTCGCCATCTGGATCACGATGGCCGTCTACGGTTTGTACTACGCGCTGACGCAGCCTGTGCTGAAGGCGCTGGTTGTCGAGACGGTTGGTTCCGAGTTCCGGGGACGAGCTCTGGGTATGTATTTCTTCGCGACCAGCGTCGCAGCGCTTGCGGCTAGTTTGATTACCGGCGAATTGTGGAAGCACTATGGGGCGGCAGTTCCGTTCTATGCTTCGGCAGTGCTGGCCACGATGTCGGCGATGCTGCTGGTGCTGCGGCCGGCCGGGCCTTCGCCACGAAGGAGGGCGGCAACCCTGTAGGTGCATCCGCCATCCAATTGTGGCTGCCGAGCCCTGATCCTCCCAGAGGAGGGCAGCTTTACGGGATGAGGAGCATCCAGCGTGAAGCGTGCGAATCGAAGCAGAACTTTGGCGGCTCTGACCGCCACTCCTGAGCCCTTTGCAGTTTCCACATACAACGCCAGCGACCCTGCGGCCGCAGCAACGGTGTCAGCCAATCGGTGGAGATCTGCGGCGATCGTCTGTGTTGCGACGATGGCCCTTTCAGCGCTGACTGCTTGCGGTACCGGCACAGCGAAGACTCCGCCTCCCCCGGCGTTGCCGACTGTAACCATCGCCGCCAATCCAGCTACGGTTGAGAGCGGCACCGCTACGATGCTCAGCGTTACCGCCAGCAACGCGACTCAAGTCGTAATCTCTGACAGCACTGACAGCAGCACTTTGACCTTGGCCGGCACCGGAGGAACGCAATCGGTAACGCCGAGCACGACGACGACCTATACCGCGACCGCTACTGGACCGGGCGGGACGGCCAGCGCGAAGACGAGCGTTACCGTGACCGCGAGCGCAGTCACGCCGACTGTGACAATCACGGCGAGTCCGACATCGATTGAGCAGGGAGCGTCCTCAACACTTACGCTGACTGCTACGAACGCGACGCAGGTAGTGATTTCTGACAATCTTGACGTGATTACGTACACGCTGGGTGCCACCGGAGGAACGCAGGCGGTGACTCCGACGGCGACGACTACTTACACGGCAACTGCGACGGGCGCCGGGGGCACCGCTATGGCGCAAACGACCGTTACCGTGACGGCCAGTGCCGTGGCCCCGAGCGTCACGATCGTGGCGAGCCCCACCTCGATCACGCAGGGGAGTTCTTCGACGCTGACCGTTACCGCCACAAATGCGACACAAGTAGTGATCTCCGACAACCTCGACAGCAATACGTTTATGCTTGGGCCGACAGGGGGAACGCAAGTTGTGACGCCGGCGGCTACTGAAATCTACACCGCGACTGCGACAGGCGCCGGCGGCACCGCTATGGCGCAAGCGACCGTTACCGTGACGGCCAGTGCCGTGGCCCCGACCGTCACGATTGTCGCGAGCCCGACTTCGATCACGCAGGGAAGTTCCTCGACGCTGACTGTCACCGCCACGAATGCAACACAAGTAGTGATCTCCGACAACCTCGACAGCAATACGTTTATGCTTGGGCCGACCGGAGGAACGCAGGTCGTGACGCCGGCGGCGACTGAAATCTATACCGCAACTGCGACTGGCGCGGGAGGAACGGCGGCAGAGCAAGCAACCGTGAGTGTGGGTTCGGCGGCATCGGTAAATTCGGTGAACCACGTCATCTTCATGATGCAGGAGAACCGCAGCTTCGACTCGTACTTCGGAATGTTGAATCCGTATCGAGTGGCTAACCACTTCAACGTAGGCGACGACGGCAATACGTACAACGTCGACGGCATCGACGACAAACTGGCGACGATTACGAACCCGGACGATGAGGGAGTGTCGTTCCCTCTGTTCCATACCATCAGCAGTTGCCTGGACGACATGACTTCCGCGTGGCTCGAGAGTTATGGCGACGTGAGCCGCTACGACTTCAGCACGACGCGGAGCATCGTGATGGATGGCTTTGTGCACACGGCGGAAGGCGAGGCGAAGCAGGGCTTCGGGGACGGAGACTTTACCGATCTGACCGGGCAGCGCGCGATGGCCTACTACCAAGACACTGGTGTGTCGGGCGCGCCAGAGTTGAATTACTACTACTACATGGCGTCGCAGTTTGCGATTTCCGACCGCTGGTTCTCTCCGGTATCAAGCAAGAGCACACCAAATCGGATTGCAACCATGACGGGGGGAACGACTCAGGGACTTGTGCAGGATCCGTTTACGAACGATCACTTGCCGACGCTCAGTGCGGAGACAATTTTTCAGGAACTGGATTCGGCTGCGCCGCCAGTGTCGTGGAGGATTTATTACTCGGTAACGCAAGGCGGGTGCACCGAGGTGGATGGGGATTGCGGCGATCAGAACAATCCGAGTTTGTATCCGTCCACGAGCTTTTCAGATTTCGGCTACGCGAGCAAGTATCTCTACAACAATCCCACGCAAGCGGCGTGCGTTGCGCCGACGGTGGGTTCGAGCGCGGTGGGAGATACATCGAATTCGTTCTGTATCGACACGACGCACATTGCTCCGGTAAGCCAGTTTCTTACTGACGCGGCCGCGGGAACACTGGCAAGCTTTTCTTACATCGAGCCGGCCTACGGGCACAGCGATGAGCATCCCGGGTCGGGACAATCGATCTTTACGGGACAGGCAGCGGTGGCGAATCTTCTCAATCAATTCATGACCAGCCCATCGTGGGCGGATTCCGTTTTCTTTCTGAGTTACGACGAAGGCGGAGGGCCCTACGATCACGTGCCGCCAGTGCCCAATCACTCGAACGACTTCACGACGATCGCGAATATGGGCTTCTTGCCCCTGGGCAATATTCCCGATATTGCCAGCATCGCGGTGAATCCGGATTCTTACTTTCCCTGCCTGGGTGATCCGGCTACAGCCCACTGCGATCTCACGTCGGTTGATCCGGGAGCGGTTGCCACCGATGCGCCCGCGGTGCAGGGATTCGCGGCGCAGTTGGGATTCCGGCTGCCAAACCTGGTGATCTCCCCGTTCACGCGCAAGCATTACGTGTCTCACGTTCCGATGGATCACACGGCGATCATCAAGTTTGTGGAGAACCGTTTCATTGGACCCACAGCACATCTCACCAATCGGGACGCGGCACAACCGGACCTGCTGGATTTCTTCGACTTCACCGGCGTGCCGTGGGCGACCCCGCCGGCTGCGGCGAGCATTCCGGTGCCTCCAGCGGTGGGCTCGACATGTACGCCCGCGACCATGCAGTAGATCTCGATGGCATGCAAAGAGCGTGCTCTTCCCAAGAGAATTCTTGGAATCCGGTCGTTTAGAGGCTCCAAGACCTGTCGGTGACTTTGGTTAGGCCGCACGGTGATTACGATCACGGAACGACGCCTGCAGGATGTTAGGATGCAACTCGGTGAAGCCGCGATGAGTCGTGCGGAGCAATCCGACTCGAGCGCGCTAGAAGAAGTCGAGGGTATCCCCTGTCTCGTCGAGCCCAGAGCAGCAAGCAAAAGGCGATTCTCATAGCCCTGGTGATCGGAGTTGCGATCTTGCTGCTTACCTGCGGCGACTCTGTTCATAATTCCGATCACAATAAAGTTGCGGATGATGCCAGCCGCATCCAGCACATCGTCTTCATCATTAAAGAAAATCGCACGTTCGATAATTACTTCGGACAATTCCCCGGCGCTGACGGCGTCACCACCGGACTCACTTCGACTGGGAAGTCGGTACCCCTGACCGCCACCCCCGACTGTTATGAGGCGACTCTGTGTAATGGGTGGTCGTGCGCGAAACAAGCCTTCGACAGCGGGAAGATGGATCAGTTCGATTTAGCCAGTGGAAATCTGGGCGCCTATACCCAGGTGACGGAGCAGGACATACCCAACTACTGGGCATACGCGAAGCGTTTCACACTCGCCGATCGATATTTCTCGTCGGTACATGGGCCAAGTTTTCCGAATCATCTGTTTACGGTCGCGGCGCAATCTGCCGGAGTGATGGACAACGCCAACAACTCTACGTCGGGTAAGAATTGTGACGGCAGCCTTTCCGGGACGGTTGCGGTTATGGATGGCAATGGTCAGGTCACGCAGCAGTCCCCGTGCTTCGATTTCGAAACGCTGCCTGACCGCTTGGAAGAAGCGGGCATCTCGTGGAAATACTACAGCGAGTCCGGCGGAATTCTGACTACGATCCGGCACATTGCCAACGGCCCTCTGCTGCAGAAACGAAGAGGGGACCCAGCGCAGTTTTTGGCCGATGCCACCACCGGAACGCTTCCGTCCGTGAGTTGGGTATTGGCCCCGTGGGGTGCGGGCGAGCATCCGCCTGAAAGTTCCTGCCAGGGCGAGAACTGGACCGTCGAAGTGTTGAATGCAATGATGCAGAGTCCGCAGTGGCAATCGACTGCGATTTTCCTTACTTGGGACGATTACGGTGGATTGTACGACCATGTTCCTCCGCCGCAGATAGATCAGTTTGGGCTGGGTCCAAGGGCGCCTCTGATTGTCATTTCTCCCTTTGCCAAACGCGGCTACGTCTCGCACACGGTGTATGAGCAATCTTCGATCCTGAAATTCATCGAACGACGCTATCATCTGCCGCCGCTCACTGCGCGTGATCGCACCGCCGGCGACATGCTCGACAGCTTTGACTTCAGCCAGCCAGCACAGGCTCCACTGATTCTCTCCCCACGGCAATGCTCGGCAGAGCCGGCCGGCATGGTCAGGCCCAAAGACTATAGCGCGTTCGACAACGATTAGGCGGCGCGGTGCGGAGGCTGCCGGCTAACCCACTTTATCCAGAGAAGAACCAACACCTGCGCGACGATTCCGGCGGAGGTGTCAAGTAGAACGTCCCAGGGCGTTCCCGTGCGCGACGGAATGTAGCTCTGGTGCCATTCGTCCAAACTCGCGACCAGGGCCGTTCCAATCACGGCGATCGTTGCCCAGCGCAAAGTCCACTTCGCATTGTTGATCGACGGCAGAGTTTCGCGCCAGGCGCGGAAGAGCAGAAAGCTGAGGAGTCCGTAGCCGAAGACGTGGCCGCCTTTACGGATGTAGAAATGCCAGTGCTCGAACTGGGCGTGGCTGAGGCCGAAGAGGAAATGCAGTACGGGATAAAGGATGCGACTGGTGGTGTGGGCGGAGAGATAGCTGGTTGATTCAATGGCAATCACGATCAGCCAGAGAATCGCGGCGATCCAGGCCTTTAGAACATGGTGGCGGTCGGTGCTCAAGCGGGTGGGAAACTCGCGTTTCTGGCGATCACGTTTCTGTCGATCGCGTTTGAGGCCTGGGCGTCCGAAGGAAAGGCCCTCAGGGGCTGAAGCCCTGAACGTTTTCGTGCTCCTATGGCACGACTGGAAGTCGTGCCCTTTCCATTCGTGCCGCTTCCATCCAATTGACAATCGCGTGCGAGCGACACGTTATTCGATGGCATAGTTCGGGGCCTCGCGGGTGATCATGACGTCGTGGACGTGGCTCTCGCGGAGTCCGGCGCCGCTGATGCGCACGAAGCGCGTCTTCTGCAGCAGTTCGGGAATCGTCCCGCACCCGCAGTAACCCATGCCCGATTTCAATCCGCCAACCATCTGATGAACGATCATGGCCACGGAGCCGCGGTAGGGAACGCGTCCTTCGATGCCTTCTGGGACCAATTTTCCGAGGCGGTTTGATTCGCCGTCGGACGCAGACATGGAGGCGGAAGAATCGCCTTCGGTACTCTGGAAGTAGCGTTCACTGGAACCTTGCGCCATGGCTCCGATCGATCCCATGCCCCGATAGGACTTGAAGGAGCGGCCTTGGTAAAGAATCAATTCGCCCGGACTTTCGTCGGTGCCGGCGAAGAGCGATCCGATCATGACCGCGCTCGCACCCGCAGCCAGGGCCTTGGTGATGTCGCCGGAATACTTGATGCCACCATCGGCAATGATGGGAACGCCCGCATCTTTCAAGGCGCGGTACGCTTCGGCAATCGCTGTGATCTGGGGAACGCCGGCACCCGTGACGATGCGCGTGGTGCAAATGGAGCCGGGCCCGATGCCGACCTTGATGCCGTCGGCTCCGGCCCGTGCCAACTCGCAAGCGCCGTCGAACGTGGCCACGTTTCCGGCGAGCAGTTCCACGCCGGGCAGTTTTGATTTCACCAGCTTCACTGCGTCCAGAACTTTGGTTTGATGCCCGTGCGCGCTATCGATAGCGAGCACGTCGACCTTCGCCTCGGCCAGTTCCTGCGCGCGCTCCAGGAAATCTCCGGTGGCTCCGATGGCAGCACCCACGCGCAGGCGGCCCTGGGGATCTTTGGCGGCGTTGGGATACTTCAATTTCTTCTGGATATCTTTGACTGTGATCAGGCCTTTGAGGTTGTATTTGTCGTCGACGACGAGAAGCTTTTCGACGCGATGCTGGTGAAGAATTTTTTCCGCTTCTTCGAGCGTGGTTCCCACGGGCACGGTGATGAGGTTTTTCTTGGTCATCACTTTATCGATGGGAATATCGAAGCGGGTTTCAAAGCGCAGGTCGCGGTTCGTGAGAATGCCGACGAGCTTTCCGTGCTCGGTGATGGGCACGCCGGAGATCTTGTACTTGCGCATGACCTCGAGGGCATCACTGACTCGGTCGGTGGGAGACATGGTAACCGGGTCGACGATCATGCCGCTTTCCGAACGCTTTACCTTGTCGACTTCGTTGGCCTGCTGCTCGATGGTCAGGTTGCGGTGAATAATCCCGAGGCCGCCCTGCTGGGCAAGCGCGATCGCCATGTGCGATTCGGTGACGGTGTCCATGGCGGCGCTCACGATGGGGATGTTCAGACTGATGTTGCGCGTGAGTTGCGTCTGCGTGACGGCCTGCGCAGGCACAACTTCGGAGCGAGCGGGCAGCAAAAGGACGTCATCGAAAGTAAGAGCCTCAGGAACGGGAAAATGAATCATAAATTGTCTCGGGAACTCTCCCAGCCGTATGGGGTAATCCTTCATTCTAGAGAGGGCGGGGGATTGAGGCAAATGAATGCAAGATACGAACCCTGATCCTGACGTGCCCGCTGATAATTTTGGCCCCGCGGGCCGGGTAGCAGGCCCTCCTCTTTGCCGCGTCCACGCGAGCGAAATCGTGCTTACGGGTTTAGCACAATTTTGGATTGAGCACGGAAAAGACGATATCCAGAATACTTGTGAGTTTCCCGCACATTCGAACCACCGATCTCCGATGTGACCGTCACCTCGTGGGGCAGCGATAACTGGGAAGACACTCTCTCGATTCGTGTAAGGCCAAACTGAATATCGGCTGTCAACCGGTGCAGAGAAACCTCTGGCACGGGCGCAAGCAGATCGGTCCGTAAACGCAAAATCCGAAAATCAGAGGGATCGACCCACGCCACGCCTTGCAAGAACATGGGAACGAGCCTGCCCTGATATTGAACCATTGCTGGCGATACTACTGATTCTGGTTTTTGTGCGAAAGCAAGAACATGGGTTCGTCGGCCATCCACCTTCTCCTCTCCCAGGTAGCGAAATATGGCTTGCGACCTATTGGATGGATAGAAATATACCCAGGAGGTGGCGAATCCCTGAGACGCCGGTGGCCGCCCGCCTTGCGGCTGTGTCAGGTCATGGTTGGCGGGTTCCAGGTCAGTCCGTGTCGACGATTCTTTTCTCGTTGCTTCCGTTTCAAACTTCTCGCCGCTTTTCAGATCAACGCGAAACTCATCGAGACCTACCAGCTTCTCTGTGATACGAGGCAAAATCAGATAGTCGTAGTCGCGTCGCGTTTCGCGTACTCCTTGCCCGGACTGGACAACGGTCTCGCGAGCAATCAAGTTCGGGGTGTTCCGTGCGATGTCCAACGTCTTGGCCCCAATTTTGTCTAGCAGCGTGGCCAGTCCCTCTTGATTGACAGCCGCTTTGAGGCCTTTAAGCTCGGGGACCGTCAATTGCAATTCTTTAATTGCACAGGAGGTGAAGTTCGGGAAATTTATCTCTACTACGCTGGTAGTGTCTGTTGTTGCCGTCACTTTTGACGGGGGTACGGCAGGAACGTCGACGTCTGTTGCTGCTGTTGCTGTTGTTGAGGCGCGACCTTCGACCGGAGTGCTGTTGTTCTTGGTAGAGGCCACTTCGCCAAAGGTGATTATCCTGTCCTTCACCTTCGGTTCCACAAACCGGGCGTCATCGATAGGAGTGTTGATCTTCAGCTCGCGCACTGTTGTAACGAGCTTGTAATTCATAAACGTCAGAGTGACTTTGAACGGGATCTTGATTCCGCCAACATCACGATAATCCGAGTAGGTTACGCTCGATTCGGGTCTTTGACTCCGAAGAAGGAGAAATGTCTTAGTGTCGAAGTAGAGCTTCTCCGGCGACTTGGGATCATCGATCTTAATCTCCCATGCCGTGCTCCCCTCAACCGCTTTCTCCTTGAGAAGTCGCATCTTTGGTTTCGACTCAAGGAGGCCGGACAGCGCTGGCTTAAATCCTGCTTCGCACTCGGAGGCACTTCCGGGTTTAGGTTGAGTTTCGGTGCGGTTCAAATTCGCATCGATCTGCCAGGCTACCCTCCCGTCACAGCCATACAATGCAATGACCTTGTTTTGACTAACGTGCGAACTGAATCGCAGATTCGGACTCTTGAAGTAATACTCGAATGTTCCGTGCCGGTTTTGAGCTTGCATCGGCGATTCGGAGCCCTCCCAGTCGCGATCGCCTATTTCCATGAGTGTCGTCACCGACGAGTAGTGGCTGGCCCCGACCGCTTCGAGGTACTTGGCGATAACTTGGTCCGCAGTCGTAGGTTCCTGCTGAGCGAATGCGACGGCAGGAAGTAACGGAAACCAGAGGGCGAGATGAATCGTCACTGAGAACCAGGCTCGATAAGCCACACGCCCTCCGCGATGTTTCGCACAGGGATTTTACACGCCTGTGCCGGGCCCCCCGTTTGTCTTTTAAGACTCACGGGCGTATATTAGGAGACTGAGAACTGCTGTGTACCGGCAATTGGCGAAGCACACCAGTGGGCGCAAGCCCACATTTTAATTTGGGCCCCTTCGGGTGTTGCAGCCATCGCCTGTAAGTTACTGGATTCATGGCGCTTGACGTTGAACGTGTGCGGGAAATTGCGGAGCGGGTAGCAGCCTCCAGCGGACTCGAAGTGGTCGAGGTCGAGATCCTCGGTGGCGGCAAAGCGCGCATGCTGCGAGTTTTCTTGGATAAGGGTTCGGCCGGAACTGATCCGCTGGCCGGGGTCACGCACGAAGACTGCGCGAACTTCAGCCGGGAATTTGGCACGATTCTCGATGTTGAAGATGCGATGCCGGGGTCGTACACGCTGGAAGTTTCGTCGCCCGGGCTGGATCGAAAATTAATCAAGGCTGCGGACTTTACGCGCTTTACCGGCAGCCGCATGAAGTTGACGACGCGGCAACCGGTCGATAATAACCGTCACTTTGAAGGACGTCTGGAAAGTTTCAAAGACGGAAAGCTGACGCTGGACTTGAGTGTGGCCAGCCACAAGTCGCGCAAGAAAATGGGCGCAGTGGCCGGCGAGAAGATTGAAATTGAATTCGCCAATGTAGAGAAGGCGAATTTGGTGCCGGAAATTTGAGATCCGGCTTTCGGCTTCCGCCTTCCGGCAAATGAGAGTTGGTTTTCCCGGAAGCCGGCAGTCGAACGCCGGAAGCCGACTTGATAACGGAATCTTTATGGCAAGCGAGCTTTACAACACGATCGACGCACTCAGCCGGGAAAAGGGCATTGATCCGCAGATTGTAGTCAGCGCTGTGGAAGACGCCATTGTTATGGCCACGCGCAAGTACTACAAGTCGCAGGAAAATCTGCGGGCCAAACTCGACAAGGACACCGGCAAGATCAATGCCTTCGCGGTAAAGACCGTGGTGGAAACACCCGAGCAGGTGGAGGATCCAAACCTGCAGATCACGGTGGAAGATGCACGCAAGGTCGATCCGGCGCTGGAAGTCGGCGGCGAGTTGCTGATTCCGAAAGTGACTGAGGGAATTCTCGGACGCATTGCAGCGCAACTGGCGAAGCAGGTGATCTTCCAGAAGGTGCGCGAGGCGGAACGCGACACGGTTTACAACGAATACATCGGTCGCGTGCAGGAAATCGTCAACGCGACGGTGAAGCGCGTGGAAGGTCCCGATGTGATTTTCGACATCGGCAAAGCGGAAGCGCGTATGCCGCGCAAGGAGCAGTCGCGGCTGGAATCGTTTGCGATCGGCGAACGCGTGCGCGTGGTCATTGCGCGCGTGGAACGAGCCTCCAAGGGACCGGGTGTTGTGGTTTCACGAGCGGCGCCAGAGTTGGTGCAGCACTTGTTCCAAACGGAAGTTCCGGAAATTTACGACGGCACGGTCGTGATCCGCGCCATTGCGCGAGAAGCCGGAGAGCGCACCAAGATCGCCGTCATGTCCAAGGACAAGGACGTGGACGCGGTGGGCGCGTGCGTCGGCATGAAGGGCATGCGGGTGCAATCGATCATTCGCGAGCTACGCGGAGAGAAGATCGACATCATCGAGTATCACGAAGATGCCGTGACCTTCGCCGAAAAGGCGTTGCAGCCTGCGAAGGTAAGTCGCGTCACCATTGTGGACAGCGGTGAGAAGCATCTGGAAGTCGTGGTCGACGATAGCCAACTGTCCCTGGCGATTGGCAAGAAGGGGCAGAACGTTCGCCTGGCGGCGAAGCTGCTGGGCTGGAAGATCGACATCAAGAGCGAAGAAGAGAAGCGGCAGGAAGTGGAATTGCAGATGGCCGCGATGGCTCCGCAAGCCACCACTCCGCTCGAGAACGTTACTGGACTGGGTGAAGGCTTGGTGGAGAAGCTCAGTGCGGCGGGTGTTACAACCGTCGAAGCGCTGGCCGATATGACTCCGGAACAACTCGAGGCCATCGAAGGCATTGGACCTAAAACGGTGGAAAAAATCAGTCTCGCAGTGAATAATTACTTTGCGAGCCTGGAAGCGGGCACTGTGGAAGGCGAAGTCCCGGCAGAGGGCGTTACTGCGGAAGGTGAAGCGGTAACCGAAGAAGGTGCGCCGGAAGTTGCCGCAGAAGAAGCGGCCGGCGAAGTGGCCGCGGACGAACAGGCGGCAGCTCCTGAGGCGACGGCGGAAGCCGAAGCCGCCTCAGATGAAAACGAAGAGCAGAAGCCGAAAGATGGCTCCGCTCCCGAAACAACTGAATAATAGTCATGGCACGCGCGAACATCTGCGATGACGTGCGAGTGCAGGACGCTGACTCCGTGAGGCCGCAATGAAGACCTAAGCATAACGCGGGGTACAAGAAAGGCCGGATGAGCAAGGTTCGAATCAACGATCTCGCAAGGGAGCTGGAAGTTAAAAGCAAAGCCATTCTCGACGCGCTACCGCTCGTCGGAGTGACGGAGAAGAAGACCCATTCCAGTTCACTCGAGGAGCATGAAGCCGAAAAAGTGAGGGTCCACCTCCGCGGCTCGTCCGAAGCGCAGGCGCCGTCTGCCCGTTCTGCGCGCCCGCTGCGCGGCGAAGAAGAAATCAAGACCAAGATCGATTTGTCGCACATCTCCCGGCCGGGTGATGTGCTGAAGGCAATTACGCAGCAGAAGGAAGCGGTTGCGCCCGCGCGGCCCGCAGCGCCGTCATTGGTGGCTAAGCCTGCGGTTGCGCCTGCGGCGCCGGTAGCAAGACCTACAGCGCCCCCTGTTCCGCCGCCTCCGGCAGCGCATACTCCGGCAGCACCTGCGACCCCGGCAGCGAAGCCTCCGGCGCCTGCGCCCGCTGCGCGTCCCGAAGTGGTTGCACCTGCGGCTGAAAAGCCAGCAGCGCCCGTGGCTCCAACTGTGACTCCAGCGGCGGCTCCGCCAGCGCCTCCGGTTGCGGTCGCTCCTCGTCCGGCCACGCCACCTGCGGCCCCTGTGGTTCCGCCGCCAGCACCCGCATCGCCCTCGGTTACGGCCTCTGCTGCGGTGCAGCCTCCAGTGGTTGCTCCGCGCCCCGCAGCCCCAGTGATTCCGGGGCCGCCGAAGCCGCCTGCTCCGCGCATGATTGTTCCACAGACCGGACCGCGTCCGGTGTACAAAGCTCCGCCGCCGCGTCCGGTCGCACCGACCGCACAGACGGGTGCGCCTGCTGCCGGGACCATGCGTCCTGCGCCCGGGCGTCCTGTGCCGGGCCAGCCAATTTTCCAGCGCCCGCGTCCAATGGTGCCCGGCGGAGGTCCGCCGCGTCCATTGCGTCCGGGCGAGCGTCGTCCAATGCATCCCACGCGCTCGACGCCGGCAGGTGCTCGTCCTCTCGGTGTCGGTCCGGGGCTTCCGCCTCCGGGACCAGCTCGTCCAGGTGCTCGTCCAGGTGCTCCTGCGCGACGGCCGGGCCAGCGCTATGTTCCTCGTGGCGTAAAAGAAGGTCCGATGAAGGGCTACACGCCACCACCGCGCATGGTGGTGTCGAATGAGCCGATGCCGATCACGCGCAATATCACGATCACAGAAGGCATCAGCGTAAAAGATCTGGCAGAGAAGCTCGACATTCGCGCGAAAGATTTAATCTCGCGCCTTTTGGGTCGCGGCGTTTTCGCCACCATCAACCAGACGCTCGACGCCGAACTGGCCAGCGAGATGGCGCGCTTCTTCGGGGCTGAGACGAACGTGATCACGTTCGAAGAGCAGGCTTCGAAAGACATTGATGCAGCTGCGGCGAGCGGAGAAGAGTCTGCCGTCGAAGTCACGCCGCGTCCGCCCGTGGTCACGATCATGGGTCACGTCGACCACGGCAAGACCACGCTGCTCGACTCGATTCGCGAAACCAGCGTTGCTGAAGGCGAGGCGGGCGGCATCACGCAGCACATTGGTGCCTATAAAGTTCGAATTACCGATAAATCTTCTCCGGCCTTCGGGCGGGAGATCGTATTCCTCGATACGCCTGGCCACGAGGCGTTTACACGCATGCGGTCGCGCGGAGCGAAAGCCACCGACATTGTGGTGCTGGTTGTCGCTGCTGACGACGGCGTCATGCCGCAGACCGTGGAAGCGATCGACCACGCGCACGCCGCTGAAGTTCCGATCATCGTCGCCGTAAACAAGATCGACAAGCCCGACGCACTTCCCGACCGCGTGAAGAAGCAACTTGCCGATCGCGGGCTGGTGCCGGAAGAGTGGGGCGGCAAGACGGTTTTTGTCGACGTTTCGGCGAAGAAGAAAACCAACCTGAACCTGCTGATGGAAATGATCTGCCTGGTTGCGGATCTGGCGGAACTCAAGGCGACTCCGGAGCGCGCCGCGACCGGTGTGGTGCTGGAAGCGAAACTCGATCGCGGCCGCGGACCTGTAGCTACGGTGCTGGTCCAGAACGGTACGCTCGTTGCCGGCGACAATTTTGTGGTGGGTAACGTCTACGGCAAGATCCGCGCCATGTTTGATGATCGCGGAGCGGCCTTACAGTCTGCGCCTCCGTCGACGCCGGTTGAAATTCTGGGCATGGAAGGGTTGCCGCAGGCGGGAGATCAATTCGTTGTTGTCGCTGATCGCGATAAGGCGCGAGGCATCTCCGAATACCGCGAGCAGAAGGCGCGTGAAGCTGCGCTGGCCAAGAGTTCGCGCGTATCGCTGGAAGGGTTGGCGGAGCAGATCAAGACCGCGGGCACCAAGGAACTGAACATCATCCTGAAGGGCGATGTGCAGGGCTCGGTGGAAGTACTCAGCGACCTGTTGTCGCGGCTCTCGAACGAAAAGGTTCGCTTGCGCTTACTGCGTTCCGGCGTGGGCGCGATTACCGAAACCGACGTGCTGTTGGCCTCGGCGTCGAACGCCATCATCATCGGCTTCAACGTGCGGCCGGAGCGAAAAGCGCAGGAACTGGCGGAACAGGAAGAAGTCGACATCCGCCTGCACTCGATCATTTACGAACTGCAGGACGAGATCAAGCGCGCCATGACTGGCCTGCTTGAACCGACGATCAAGGAAACTTACCAGGGACGCGCCGAGGTGCTCGAGACCTTCCGCATTCCGAAGGTGGGAACGATTGCTGGTTGCCGCGTGACCGATGGCGTGATCAAGAACAACTCCGAAGTGCGCCTGTTACGCGACAACGTGGTCGTATTCAAGGGCAAAGTCGGGTCGCTGCGTCGCTTCAAGGACGATGCCAAGGAAGTCACCAATGGCATGGAGTGCGGCATCTCGATCGCGAACTACGGCGACATCAAGGCGCGCGACGTAATCGAGGCATTCGCCACCGAGCGGATTGCCGCTGAAGCAATGGCGTAAGGCAGTGGCTAGGGATCAGTGGACAGGGGCTAGCATTTCTGAACACTGACTACTAGCCGCTGACCACCGCATGATCGCTTTTCTCACCCTCGAACTCCACATCGAAGCGGCACAGTCGATCAAAGATCGGCGCCAGGTTGTGCGCAGCTTGAAAGACCGGCTGCGCACCAGTTTTAACGTTTCGGTCGCCGAACTCGATGCGGCAGAACTGTGGAACCGCGCAACCATCGGCGTGGTCAGCATCTCCAGCTCCAAAGATTATCTTGATGGGTTGATGAAGAATGTGGAGCGTGCTGCGACGCGCATCGCCAACAATCACGGCGCGGACGTTGCCGATTCTTTCGTGGAGTACTACTAGTTAACTCATGTGGAGACAGCCGCCTTCGCCGGTCTTGCCAAGGCGAGGCCCGGCGAACAAGCACCCCCATTGGCTTTCTCCTCCGATCAGATCGGGTCAGAAAATGTGCTGTGGTGATTTCCGCAACACTCCCTAACACATTGTTACCTCCGTACTTATCTCGGTACGGCGAAAGCGCGCGACAATAGCACAGCTAGAGCAACACTTTCCTCCGGTTTTCTGATATTCTCATGCGTTTTACCTGATGAGGTGAGTGGTCGTGGAAAAGCGCGGGCTGAAATATCATCGAGGGCGGGTGGGTGAGGCTCTGCGCGAAGAGATTGAGACGCTGGTCGAAGGCGAACTGGCTGATCCGAGGATTGGGCTGGTGAGTGTGACAGCGGTTCACATAGCTGACGACGGGCGGTCGGCGCAGGTTTGGGTCAACGTCGAAGGCGATGACGCCGATGCGGACCAAAGTCTGGAAGGCCTGGAGGCGGCGCGCGAATATATTCGTCATGAGTTGGTCGAACGCTTGCGCCTGAGGCGTGCGCCCGAGTTGTATTTCCGGCTGGACCGCGCTGAAGTGGAGAAGGCGCGAGTGGAAGAACTGCTGGCAAGGGCTAAGAAGAGAAGCAAGGGGAGCAAGGATCCCGGTGGAAAAAAGGCATAGCAACGTCGAGGATGTGCTCCGGCAGATCGGACAGCACGAGCGATTCGTGCTGACTTCGCACGCCCGGCCCGACGGCGATGCCGTGGGGTCGGCGCTCGCCTGCTGCCAGGTTCTGCGCGCCATGGGCAAGCAGGCCGACGTTGTTTTGCACGATGGGGTTCCCCGCATCTACCGTTCGCTTCCTTTTGCCGATCAGGTGGTGCAATCCAGTCGCATCGCGGGTAGCTACGAAGCGGCAATCATTCTCGAATGCGACAGCATCCACCGGACACGTCTTGAAGGTCTGGAAGACCGGGTTCTAATCAGCATTGACCATCATGTCAGCGGGCGTCCCTTTGCTCATGTGAACTGGATCGATCCGCATGCGGTGGCTACCGCAGAAATGGTGTTTCGCCTGGCCCGCCAGGCCGGTGTGAAGTTCTCTCCCGAGATTGCCACTTGCCTGTACACAGCGTTGATGACCGACACTGGCTCGTTCATGTTTCAGGGAACGAATGAAAATACGTTTGCGTTGGCGCGCGAATTAGTGTTGGCGGGTGCGGATCCGGCGCACTGTGCGCGCGGTATTTATTTCGCTCATTCGGTCGGCAAGATTCGGCTGCTCGGCGAGGCCTTGCGTAACCTGAATGTGGAAGGTCACATCGGTTACGCGTGGGTCACGCAGAAGCAGATGGAGCGCTGTAACGCGATCGAAGAAGATTGTGAAGGTCTGGTGAATTACGTTCTCTCCATCGGCGGGGTCGAGGTCGCGGCATTCTTCCGCGAGATGCCCGATGGAAGATACCGCGTCAGCCTGCGCAGCAAGGGTAAGCTCGATGTCGCTCACGTGGCCGAAAGTTTCGGCGGCGGAGGCCACGAGTGCGCCAGCGGTTGCTCGGTCGATGGTCCATTCGCCGAGGCGGTGCGGCAGGTTCTGTTCCAGCTTCGCCGCGGTCCTTCCGTACAATGACGTCTGAATAACCACCAAGGACACGAAGGCGCACTAAGGATACCAAGAGATACCGCATCTTTTTGTATCGATCGAGATTTCCTTCGTGAACCTTAGTGCCCTTGGTGGTTACAGCCGTTAACTCAGTCGCTATGACCAATCGCACCCGCACAGACGTGCTGTTGATCGCAGGCTTCTGTGCGTTTCTGTTTTTCTACGGTATCGGACAGTTCGGGCTGATCGGTGCGGACGAGCCTCGTTACGCGCAGGTAGCCCGCGAGATGCTCGATCGCCACGACTGGGTCACACCGGTGCTAGGCGGCCAGCCCTGGCTCGAGAAGCCTCCGTTGTATTACTGGCAGGCGATGCTGGCCTACTCGTTATTCGGCGTGAGTGACGTCGCCGCGCGAATTCCCTCTGCCGTTGATGCCACTTTGCTGGTGATCGGCGTCTATTTCTTCTTTCGTAGATTCCGGAGCGGGGTCGAGGCTGACGTAGCGCTCATTACTGCGTCCTGTGCTGGGGTAATCGGCTACGCGCGTGCCGCGTCGATGGACATGGCGCTGGCTGCTACATTTTCCATCGGCATGCTGTCGTGGTGGGCCTGGCGCGAGGGCGGCAAGAAAATATTTCTGGCACTCTTCTACGTCTGCATGGCTTTGGGTATGCTGGCGAAAGGACCGGTTGCACCGTTTCTGGCGGCAGCCGTGATCATGCTCTTCGCGCTGGCGACTCGCGAATTTCGCATCGCGATCCGAACTGGCTGGCTCCCAGGAATTTTTCTTTTCTGCGCGATTGCGTTGCCCTGGTATTTCCTGGCGCAGATGAGGAATCCGCAATTCTTTCGAGAATTCATTCTCGAACACAATCTGGCACGCTTCTCCAGCAATCTCTATCACCACCGCCAGCCGTTCTGGTATTACCTTCCGGTCACACTGTTGGCCCTGATGCCATGGACCGTTTACGTGATCACGGCATTTGTGGAATCGCTGCGATTATGGTGGACGCAACGTCGGGACGTGTTGCCTGAACCCGATATGGAATGGCAGTTCAGCGTGTTTGCGAGCTGTTGGTTGATACTGCCGGTGCTGTTTTTCTCCATCTCACAGTCGAAGCTTCCCGGCTATATCCTTCCGGCGATTCCAGCAGGAGCGGTGCTGCTGGCAGTCTACCTGCGCGGTCATCTGAAAAACGAGAACGAATCTTCCTCCAAGGTGCTAGCGGTACTGCACGCCCTGGTGGCTGCGGCGCCAATCATTCCATCTGTGCTGATCGCTTATGTAATCACTGAGCGCCGGTTGCCTGCGGGACGGCCCATGCTGATTACGCTGGCCATTGCGTTCGTGCTATGTGCAGCCATCGCTTTGACGCTGGTCAGCCGGATGCGCTTGCGCATGTTGCGCTTCGTGACGCTCGTTCCGGTAGTGCTTTCGGTCGCGGCCGTGCTGAAACTAGGGGCGGTTTCGATCGATCAGAAGTTATCCACGCGGCCGCTCGCCGTGGAACTGGCCGGAGCGGCAACGCGTCCCATACCGCTTGCCGTCTATGGGGTGCCTCGCGAGATCGAGTACGGGCTTGCGTTCTATCGCAACCAGACGATCTTGCGTTATGAGCGGGAGAGCGTTCCGGCAGTCGAACATTTGCTCGTAGCCCCCGCCACTTGGAAGGTGAACGTCGCCAAAGAGACTTCCGGCAGGCGTGTGTTGCTTCTGGGATACTATGCGCCGCAGAATTTGGATTATTACTGGGTTTCCGCACAAGGCTCTAAACCGTAGTCGCCGTCGGCCGCACTGCCACGAGCTTGGGAAGATGAGGGGAAGCATTCGTGTCATCTGGTTTTGTGCCACCGCCCAGACAGACCAGAGGTGAGTGGGTATGAAGAATCCAGTTCGGTTCCTGCTGCATGTGCCCGTTCCATGGGTGTTCGTTCTGTCATATTTGCTTGGTGTGGCCTTGGAGCGGGTGTGTCACGGCACCATCTCTCCCAGGGCGGCGCAGGTAAGTACGATCGTGGGAGGTTTTCTGTTTGCCGTCGGAGCGGTAATCGCGGGCTGGGGCTTGGTCCTGTTCCGCAGAGCTAGAACCACGACTGTTCCCGGCAAATTGTCGGCAAAGCTCGTGACTTCGGGGCCCTATCGTTTCACCCGCAACCCAATGTATGTAGGCCTCGTCTTGGCCTACCTTGGAGAGGCAGCGTTGTTGAAGCAGGTCTGGCCCGTGGTTGTGCTGCCTTTCACGGTTGCCTATCTTCACTGGACCGTGATTCCCGTCGAAGAAGGAAGGCTGGTAGAAGCCTTCCACAGCGAGTACGAAGAGTACCGAGCGCGCGTGCGGCGTTGGCTCTAGGAACATCTGTTACATGAAGGGAGCGACTATTCCTTCGAATACTCCAGCTCTTCCAGGTCTGCTTTGGGGCGGACGCCAGCCAACGTGTTCGTGCCGTACTCGAATCCTCTTTCGAATGCCTTGAGATTCAGTTCACGGAAACTCGGCGGCACTGAGTCGGCGACGGCTTTGCGCACCGCATCCGCGGTCAGAAGATTCGTGACCGCCGTGAAGAATCCCACCATCACGGAATTGAGCACCATGCGCTTTCCGAGTTCTTCGGCGATGCGCGTTGCCGGAATGCTGTAGACCTTCTTGTCGCCATTGACATTGGAAACGCGGACCAGATCCTCTTCCACGATCAGGATGCCCTCGGGTTTGAGTTCGGGAGCAAAGCGGTTGTAGGCCTCCTGCGACATGACGACCATGATGTCGGGCCGCGTCACGTATGGGTAAAGGACCGGCGAGTCGGAAAGAACAAGTTGTGCGCTGCACGCGCCGCCGCGCGCTTCCGGGCCGAAGTTCTGCGTCATGGTGGCGAAGCCGTTCTCATAGATTGACGCCGCTTTGCCCAGCAGTATGGCCGAGAGGATGACTCCCTGGCCGCCGAAGCCTGCAATCCGAATCTCGGTTAGCCGCATACGCACTCCATTTCCGGCTCTTCGATGTAGCGTTCGCCCAGCGATTCCACATATTGCGCGCGCATCATCGATTGATAGTCAGGACGGTCGCGGTCCACAAACTTGCCGACCGCGATCTCGCCGTTCAGGGTCAGTCCCACTTCGCTGGTGGGCGCACCGTGTTTCACTTTGCTCTTCTCTTTGTAGTACTTCATGGTGTCGAGACCGTCGCCCATCTTGTTGCGGCGTTGGTAAAGCGTGGGGCAGGGGGAGATGACCTCGATAAATGAGAATCCCTTCTTGTTGAACGCCTCGCTGATGGAGCGTGCCAGTTGCCGCACGTGGAAGGTGGTCCAGCGCGCGACGTAGACAGCGCCCGCGGCTTCGACCAGGTGCGGCAGATTGAAGGAAGGCTCAAACGTCCCGTAGGGATTCGTCGAAGTGGTCGCGTGACCGGGAGTGGTCGGGGCGGTCTGGCCTCCGGTCATGGCATAGATCAGATTGTTTACGCAGATGACTTTGAGGTCGATGTTGCGCCGCGCGGCATGAATCAGGTGATTGCCGCCGATGGCGGAAAGGTCGCCGTCGCCAGAGTAAACGACCACATTCAGCTTGGGGTTCGCAAGCTTGAGCCCGGTCGCAAACGGAATCGCGCGCCCGTGGGTGGTGTGGAATGAATCGAGTTTGACATATCCGGCCACGCGCCCGGTGCAGCCGATGCCCGAGACCAGAGCCAGCGACTGGAGATCAATCTTCGATTCGATCAGCGCATGGGCGAACGAGTTGACCGTGGTTCCGATGCCGCAGCCCGGGCACCAGATGTGAGGCATGCGGTCGCTGCGCAGAAACTGCTCTACGGGATTGACCGTGTCATCATTCAGTACATTCAGCATCGGCTTGCCTCCACGATGGCGTTCAGGATTTCGTCAGGATTGTGAACTCCTCCACCCGCGTGCGAAACGGCGAAGGTCTTCGCTTTGCCGTCGGCGGCTCGCTTTACCTCGTGCACCATCTGCCCGAGATTAAGTTCCGGCACGACGAAGGCGCGAACGTGGGTGGCCAGCTCGGCAATCTTCTTTTCGGGAAAGGGCCACGCTGTGATGAGGCGAAGCTTGCCGACTCTCAGTCCTCGCTCGCGGGCTGAGTCGATCGCGCGTTGCGCCACTCGCGACGTGATGCCATAGGAAATCACGACCACATCCGCGTCATCGAGCCGGTCTTCTTCAAACAGGCAGATGCGGTCGGCTGCCGTGCGAATCTTGTTCTGCAGGCGCCGTACCAACTTGTCCTGAACCTGCGGCGTCATGTTGGGATAGCCCCGCTCGTCGTGGGTCAGGCCTGTGACGTGGAACTTGTACCCATCGCCCGCGTGCGCCATCTCCGGGACCATGTCTCCGTTAGTCGCGTAGGGTAGATATTCTTCGACGGTTTTGTGAGTATGCTTGCGCGGAGTGACTTCGATCTGGTCGGCGGGAGGGATTACGACTTTTTCCGTCATGTGCCCGACGACTTCGTCCATCATGAACATTACCGGGACGCGAAATTCTTCCGCGAAGTTGAACGCCTTGATGGTGAGATCAAAGCATTCCTGCGGCGAGTTAGGGCAGAGAGCGATGATCTCGTAATCTCCGTGCGAGCCCCATCGCGCCTGCATCATGTCGGCCTGCGCAGGGAGAGTGGGAAGCCCTGTGGACGGGCCGCCGCGCTGAACGTCAACGAACACGCAGGGAGTTTCGGTCATCGCGGCGTAGCCGATGTGCTCCATCATGAGCGAGAATCCTGGGCCGGAGGTCACGGTGAAGGCCTTGGCTCCGCCCCACACTCCGCCCTGTAACGCGATCGAGGCGGCTAGTTCGTCTTCCATCTGAATGAAGGTTCCACCGACTGTGGGTACGCGTGCCGCGAAACGCTCGACAATCTCCGTCGAAGGGGTAATAGGATATCCCGCCGCGAACCTGGCTCCGGCCGCCAACGCGCCCTCGCAGCACGCGTGATCGCCGTCGAGGAAGTGTGTGCCCGTCAAAACTCCGTGTGGGTCGGCTTTCATTTCTCACCTCCGCTGGCCTGCTTCGCCTTATCCTGCGGAATCTTCGTTCCGTTGATCGCGAAGTCGGGGCAGTACATGCCGCAGAGGTCGCAGCCGCTGCATTTTTCCGGATGCACCACATGCGGCGGATGATAACCCTTCGAGTTGAAGGCGGAAGAGAGCGCGAGCACATGCGTGGGACAGAACTCCACGCAGAAGCCGCAGGCTTTGCAGCGCTCCACAACGATCGAAACACGTCCTTTTGCCACAAGATCCCCCAGCCAAAGAGTGACGATCACTCCGGGAATTCAATAACGCAGGATGTGATTATCGGGCGAACGCGCGGAGCTTGGTGTGACCGGCATCACAGAATGCGGTGAGGCCAAGCACGAGGGACGTCCGGGGAAAATCCAGGTTAAGGCATTGAATATGCGCGAGTTAGGTGCAGCTAGGCGGGCAATGCGAACAGTGAATTTCGGCGCCATGACAAGCGGCGAGTGATAGAGATCACCTGCGAACGTGAGGCCAGACACGCGTACCAGCCTTCGAAGGTGATGTCGCTGTGAGGTAGACTAGCGCTCGAAAAGATCGAACCGCGCTCGCCGCATCGAACTCTTATGTCATCCCCCCCTCCCATGCCCAACTTCTTCATCGTGGGCGCGCCGAAAGCCGGCACAACCTCCCTGTATCACTATCTGGACCAGCATCCGGACATCTATATGAGCCCGGTGAAAGAACCGAACTACTTCGCCGCGGAGATACGGCCCGAAAATTTCAAGGAACTGCGAGGCGGGACTGAGTCTGACCTGCGTGCCTTGCGAACGTATTTGGCGGGTCCAATGGCCGAAAGGCGTTTTGGGGGAGTCATCACCGAGTGGGATGATTACCTGAAATTGTTTCGCAATGTAAAAAAAGAGACGGCCATCGGAGAAGCGAGTGTCTGCTATCTTTGGTCGAAAACCGCCGCCCAGAATATCCAGGCTAAAATTCCGAACGCGAAGATCATGATGGTCCTGCGAGATCCGGTCGACAGGGCATTCTCGCAATATCTGCAATCGTTAACCGGGGGAAGTACACGGAACTCTTTCCGCAGCTATGTCGAAACTTGCCTGAGCCGGCGAAATGGCCAGCTTGACGAGTTCCGCTTTTGCCTGGAATTTGGCGAGTATTCCGACGCCATCCAACGTTATCTGGATCAGTTCCCTCGTGAGAACATTCACATCGTGTTTTATGAGGACTATCAAGAACAGCAGTCGCAAGTTTTGGCCGCGACGTTCCGATTCCTGGGCGTTGACCCGACCTTCACGCCAGACACCCGAGAGCGCCAACTGCGTCCCCGGGTGCCACGGTCCCTGGCGCTCGGATACTTTCTCAAAAAGTGGGGCCTGTGGCAGCACGCGACGGAGATGACTCCGTCCGCCTTCCGCTCATTTCTACGGAGACTTGCGGTACGACCGCGAAAAGATTTGGCCGTGGGCCATGGAGAGAGAGAACTTCTGCTCGGCTACTATCAAAATGACATCCGAAAACTGGAGAGCTTGTTGGATCGTGACCTCACGGCATGGCTGCGGTGAACTTGCTGTGCAGATGAAACAGAATTCAGGCGAGTCCATCCCGCCATCGACCGGAGTTTGTCTAACCCGTGAACTCTGCGAATTTCTTTAATAGGGCCCGTGAAGGGAGTCGCCGCCACCGGTTCTCATAGGGATACTTGCGACACGAAGCGACGGAGAAGTTGGCGTGATGAGCAGGCCGAATGCGCTCGCTAGCTAGCTGGAATACCGAGTCCAGGCCGGGCTGCGTCTTGTATGCAGCAAGCATCGTTCTCTTGCACGCCATTTCCACCTCCGTCAGGTTCCATTCCAAGGGCTGTGGTCCAGGATCGCGAAATTTCAGAAAGATGCTCTTTCCATCCGGACCGTCGTAGTAAAGCGGAAATTCGAAACTGGGTATCGATAAGGCGGCCGCGGCGTGCTTCGCGATGAAACTGCAAGCGTCGTGATCGATATGTCCCCCTTCATACGCGTGCGAAAGAAGAGCATCCGGAGACCATGCGCGCGCAATCGCGCAGAGTGAATCGACCGCTTCCCGAAGGTGATGAAATAAATGCTCGTCGACGAAGTGGGAGCCATCGGGCTTCATCAGTCGCTGGAATGAACAGTTCGGGAGATGAGCCAGCGCTTGGGCGGCTTCCTGAAAACGAGCCTCCGAATATTCTTTGAGAGTGCCGAATTTGCGCTCGAAACCGTAGTGAGGAGCAGCGCCGTCTGTGGCAAATACAACGGCGGATGAGGTCATGCGTTGCAGGAGTCCTCCGCAGGCGAGGGTTTCGTCGTCGGGATGGGCTACGAAAATCAAAGGACGAGTAAATTCGAGCGCCACTGCTCACCTCAGTGCGGTTTGTCGTTAGACGATCGAATCGTCATTCGGCGGCGGTAACATGGTTGCCTGCGGGTGCGCTCCTGAATCTCCGCTGGAGTTCTCGCAAAGCGAGGAACGCCCGGTGAGGAAGAAAACTCACGGCGATCTTCGCCGGCACGCGCCAGTCGAGCGGTCCGTCGCGAAAGGCCCGGAACATCTGATCTCTCGACCGTGCGCGCTCACCGTGGATGAGCAGGTAACTTCCGTAATCGTAGTGCCGCTGCGCGATCGCCCGCAACAAGGCCTTACGCTGGTCGGGAAGCAAATGTGCTGCGGAGGATTGCAGCACGTGCTCAAAAGCCGCAACGCTGCTCCTCAAAGCCGTGTCTGGGCCGGTGGTCAGCGACAGGCCGCCGGGCCGGTAATGGCGAACCGCGAGCACCTCGGGAACGACAGCGACTGCCCAGCGGGCGGCGATCCGCAGCCAAAGGTTGAAGTCTTCGCCGACGGGGAGCGATTCGTTGAACAGGCCCACCTCCTCCAGGCATTCGCGGCGAACCACGGCCGTCGGGGTGAAGATGCTGCAACTGTCGAGCAATTGCTCGAAAACTCTGCCGCCGTTGGGCGTTCCCACGCGCGCGAAGTGCGAACCCGCGAAAGGGCCAGTGCCGCTGTTGGAGCAGTCCGAGTAAACCAGTCCAATGCTGGAGTCTCGGCGCAGGATCTCGATCTGACGCTCGAGCTTCGTGGGCAGCCATTCATCATCTGCGTCAAGGAAGGCTACATAGGAACTTCTGGACAATCGAATCCCGCGATTGCGGGCGGAACCTTGGCCCGCGTGTTCTTGGCGAACCGCGACCACACGGCCGGCGTAATTCCGTAAAACCTGTTCCGTATCATCGGTTGAGCCGTCATCGACTACAAAGATACGGTAGTCCTGATGAGTTTGAGAGAGCACACTATCGAGTGCCCTCGCGACGCAGGATCCTGCGTTGTAGCACGGAATAATGACCGCGGTTTCACAGACAGAGCTGGTTTCGGTTGGCACGAAAAGTTTGCGGGTTCGACGAGGTTCTGGCCCACCAGGCAAAGCCAAAGTGCAGCCATGAAATATAGTTGAAAAACAGACCCAAGTTGTCATCAACGTGTCACTTTCCGGAGCGGTCCGAGGGAATGGAAGCTGGGATTGTTTAAGGAACTCGACGCTCGGCCGAGGCACTGGCAGTCTTGCAGGAAGAGGACTGTCCGCCTGTTGCCGCCCTGTGTTCGCCCGGTTTGCCTCCGCCCGGGGAACGCACTACACTCGGATTCTTGCTGCGAAACGAATCCGCTGCGGGAGCCCTTTGGAGATTCTTGACCTCAGACATTTTTCCTCGGTAGACCTGCGTCCGCTGCTCGAAGACGAAACGCTGGTCTGGTCACGGCTTTTGTCGTGGGATTATTCCGGTTCGGCGGAGATGATTCTCCGTTACGTGGATGCGAAGATCCTGCCCGGTTATGCCGCGGTCGATCGCGGCCGCGTCTTCGGATATTCGTTCTTCGTCTACGAAGGCAGCAAGGGAGTGATTGGCGACCTGTATGTCACCAACGGCAACCGGCTTCCGAATGCGCGCGAAGTCGAATTGAAACTACTGACCCACGTGATTGAGACGTTACAGCAGTCTCCCGGCATTCATCGCGTCGAAGCGCAACTGCTGGCGCATGAAACCAACGCGGTGTCGCGTCCATTTCTGGAAACAGGATTCCAGCGGCACCCGCGATTGTTCATGACGCTATTGCTGGGAAAGTCTGCGGAAGAGAGAGTCTCAACCCATCCCGATATTGAAATCCGTCCGTGGGCGGAGGGCGATTACCAGCCCTCGGCGGCGGTCATTACCGCGGCATATCGCGGTCACGTCGACGCCCAGATCAACGATCAATACCACACGCTGAGCGGGTCGTTGCGCTTCCTCAACAACATCGTCCGGTTCCCGGGATGCGGCGTATTTGACGCGGAATCATCGTTCGTGGCCCTGGATCGCAAGGCCAAAAATCTGATCGGACTAATCTTGTGCTCACGCGTTCGCAAGGACGTCGGGCATGTTACGCAAGTCTGTGTTCTGCCGGAGTACCGCTCGCACGGAATTGGCGAATCATTGCTGGCGGCCACGGAGGGCAATCTGCGGAAGCGTAATTTCGCATTACTGTCGCTTACGGTTACCGAAGCGAACGCGCGAGCGGTCGCGCTGTACCGGCGTCTGAAGTTTGAGTCGAAGAGAGTGTTCGATGCGTTTGTCTGGGAGGGATGACGGCCTTTGGCTGTTAGCTCTTAGCCTTTTGGCTTGGTCGTGCGAGGCCGCAGAAGTATTTTGGTCTAAGCCAAAAGCTGAGAGCCCAAAGCCTGGAGCTACCTTCTCAAAATCCACATGGCCCAGCCGGCCACCAGCACGCCGCCTAGAAACATAGCGAAGCAATAGAGTCCGTACTTCACCATCTCGCGGGTGGTTTCGCGGTGGGTGATGCCGAATACGATGGACGCGAACAGTGCGAATACCACCGCCGCGCTGAAATGGTTGAGTGTAATGGTCACTGCACACGACCCCGCAAACAGTTTTTAGCCGGCAACTGAGAACTGAGAATTGAGATCTGGTTCACTGTTTCTTCCCGATGGCAATGTGATAGGCGTCGGCGATCGCAATGAAGTTCAGCAAGCCAGCCACGATCATGAATTTCGTTCCGTAATCGGCGGTAGCAAAAGCGATTGCGCCCTGACCCCAATCCATGGCCATTGTCACGATGTAGAAGCCCCCGGCACCCACATCACCGATGAACCCGAGCATGTCGAGAATGTCGCCGCCATTTGCCTTGTAAATGCGGCCCTGCATCGCGAGACCTAACAGGAAGAGGGTCGCAATCGAAACGAACAGAAGCAGGCCGCGAGTCCAGCGCTTCTGGATCATGTGTCCCGCGCCTGGAATCAGCCAGCCCACGGCGGGAGCGACAACGGACATCATGCTGACCGGTTCCTGCTGTGCGGTCCGGGACTTATCTGTCGTGGAATTTGCCATTCAGATGTTCACAATCTCGCGTTGGATTTTCCCGGTTACTTCGGCCGATTTCGCGCGCACCAGAACGTTCACCTCGCTGCGCACGCCAAACTCCGGAAGGTAGATGCCGGGCTCGATCGAGAAACAGGAGTTGGGAAGAATCTGCCGCTCGTCGTGAATTTCAAGATCGTCCATATTCGCCCCATTGGAATGGACGTCGGTGCCGATGGAATGTCCGGTGCGATGAATAAAATATTCGCCGTAGCCGGCTTTCTTGATGTGTCCGCGGGTGGCGCGATCGACTTCCCATCCGGCGATGCGGCGCCCGCCGTTGATGGCTTCGATCACGGTGTTCACACCGGCGTCCCGCGCGTCGCGCACAATCTGGAAAATCTCCTGCATGCGTCCTGAAGGAGCGGCACCCACGAAGCCCATCCAAGTAATGTCGTAGTAGACCGCGCCGGGCGTGTTTTTCTTGCCCCAAACGTCGAGCAGGACGAGATCGCCCGCGCGAATCGGCACGGGATGACTGGCGTGCGGTTCGTAGTGCGGGTTGCCGGCGTTAGCATTGACCGCAACAATCGGCGGATCGTCGGTGGAGAGATTCTCGCGGGCGAAGGCTTCCATGAACCACTGCTGGATCTCGTGCTCCTTCGTGCCCCCGTTGCGCACCCGCTTGCCGATTTCCTGGAACGAAGCAGCAACGATGGAATCGATGCTGTTGCGCGCCGCGAAGTGCGTCTCGATCTGGGCGTCGGTCCAGGTAGATTCGAACTGTGCCACCAGATCGGCGGAACTGACAATGTTCTTGCCCAGCCCGCGCAGAAGATCGATGGTGCCGCCATCAACTAGAGAGATCGTGAATACGCTATTGTTGGGCGAGTACTGCATGGCGAGGTCGCGATGTTTCGCCAGGATGGACTTCAGCTGATCGAACAACTCTTGCCAGCCGGAATACTGATGTTTCTTGCCCGGAAGGGAATCGAGGTGTCCGGCCTCAATCTTGTGTACCAGTTTTACCGGTTCCCCCTCGGCCGGAATCAGATAAAACCAGCGCCGGGTCACCATCAGGCTGGTCGGCAAGCCGAGCACACGGTAGGCGATGGGATCGCGATGGTGATGGTCGTAGAAAAGCCACGCGTCAATATTACGTTCGCGCAGTACAGACTGGATGGCAGCAAGATCCATGGGCAAGCCTTTATTGTAAACAAGAGCAAGGATTTGGGCGAATCAGGGAGCGACCGGTACCGCTCAAAAGCTCTTTACCACGAAGGACACGAAGCCACGCGAAGGAGATTCTTAAAGAAAGAATCCTTCGTGATACTTCGTGTCCTTCGTGGTTCATCCTCTTGTCCTTCGACCTGGTCCAAGAACGGCTCTTGTCGCCGACGCCGGCAATGTCTCGCACGCCGTACGCAATACAAGCCGCGGAGCACGCCCGCGAATCTTCATCAGGTACGGTACAGTGCGCTTCGCATCGAACTTTGCGGTTTCACGGAGCAGCCAGCCGAGTCCTTTTTGCACCATGTCGTCCGGGTCAGAGAGTAGGAAGTCGGACAGATCAACGATCTCAGGAAAGAACATTTTTGCGCGAGTCCCGCGAATCAATGCCACGCAAGCCGCACGCCGGTGCCAGCGGTCCTGAGACTTCGCCCAGCGGAAAGCATCCTTCACCCGTGCCGGCTTGGTCACCATCATCGGCGCGATCAGGTAATGGACCAAGCCATCGTGATCGGCCCAGCTGCCGATGCGGTCGAGCCACGACTCGAAAATCCTGAACTCGCGATTGCCAAATTGCGCGTCCATCTTTTCCAGCAGGAACACGGCGGCAACTTTTTCTTCCAGCACCGGGCCAGAGAAAAGCTTGTCGGCTACATTCACCAGAAACACGAAATCATGATCCTGTAGGATCTCTCGTCGCAAGGTGCGCACGGCACGCCGCAGGTCGCCCGTATACCAGCCGTGCGACTTAATCTCTTCTTTGAAAAACCACTGCACTCCAGTGGCGTGCTCGGCTGAGCCTCCGTCCTTAAGAGCGCTGCGTATCTGTGTAGCGACCTCTGCCGCAGTTCCCGAGAGTGCGCCCGGTCTTGACTGCCGTCTTGTCTGCGGCGTGCGCTGCATGCTACTTTGCCTCTCCCGTTTCCACGCGCACGAGTCGGTCATAAATCCAGAGCAGCAGAGTTGTCGCTATGCCGACCGCGATTACCGACCACCAGATCATCTGCGGTTGGTGCAGTTCTTCGCCAAAATGGTGCATCAGCCAGCCACTGAACGGTCCGGCTACGAACGATCCGATGCCGAGAGGAAGAAAGGCAAATCCCATATACGTTCCCTGCTGTCCCGAGGGGGCAAGGCGCGAAATATAGTCGTAGTAGCGCGGTTGTTGAATGATCTCGCCGATTGCCACCACTACTAGAGTCGCGACCGCCATCCAGACCGACGGATGAACGATCAAAAGAATCCAAGCCACACTCGTGATCAGCGTTCCGAGAACGACGGCGTGAAACGCCCGCATACGCTTGGTCAAGAACCCGATCACCATCGTGAAGCAGATGACGACAATCGGGTCGGTCGCGAGGATGCGGGCCGTGTCGGCCTTGGGATCGATGTAAGCTGAGATGTAAAGCGGCAGGGCGATAAATTCCTGCCAGAAGACGATCCAGTAGCCCGTGAAGATCAGCAGAAACAGCATAAATCGCGGATTCGAGAGAACTGTGAGGAAGTTCTTCCCCACCTGACGTAGACTTGCCCGCTCGCCCTCGTCGGCATGGCGCGGCTCTTTAAATAGCAATAGTACAAAGAAGAACATGAGGAATACGCTCAACGCCGCGATGCGAAAAACGTTTTCCACGATACCGTGTTCTTGCGCCCACGAAGCCAGCAACGGCCCTGCCGTGCTGCCGACATTGACCAGCGTGTAATAAATGGAGTAGCCAACGGAGCGGACATTTTCTTTGGATGCGCGAGCTGTGGTCCCAACCACACAGGGTTTGACCATGGCGACGCCCAGCGCGGGCAAAATCAGGATGAACGCCACTACCCCCACCAGCGGAACGTGACTGCGTAATGGAACGAGCCACGGCGAGCCGATTGATCCCATCAGAAAATAGGCCACGCTCAGAATCAGGTATGCCAGCGACAGGGCCCGCCGGAAGCCGAGTCGATCCGCAACCGCGCCACCAATGACAGCCAGAAACCACACCCACCCTCCAAACATCCCGGTGAGGCTGCTAGCGCGCTGGACATCGAAGTGCAGACCCTCGTGCAGGTACCGCGCCAGTACGGCGAAAACGGCATAATAAGAAAGCCGCTCAAAAAGCTCGCTGATGTTCGCAATCCAGAAAGGCCGCTCGAAACCAGTGCGGATTTCCTCCAGGCGTTGAGAGAAGGTCAAAGTGGCTCCTTACGGTTCGGTGGTGCTTATGCAGCCTAAACAGAACTCCCGCGACACACTCTCGCCCAACATTGCGAGGCGCAAGATGCGCTCGCGATAGCCGGCGAGACGCCGATACTACTGTCCAATTCGGTTGCGGAACTCGGCGGCGGTCACGCCCGCCACCCGTATCACTTTATTCCGGCTGGTCTGGCCGGACGCAATGGTAACGGAAGAGCGCGGCACCTTCAAAAGTTTTGCGAAGAATTCAATGCAGGCCTCATTGGCCCGCCCTTCGACGGGAGGCGTGGTGAGGGATAATTTCAGGGCTTCTCCGAACTCCCCGGTGATGGCGTTTTTCTTCGCCCGGGGATGTACCCGGACTGCAAACCGCACCCCATCCGGAGATTCATGAATCATAAACATGGTTCTTTTCTAACATCAGGAAGTAGCTTGCTCCGAGATTTCCCAACCAACCTCTTTTCCGAAGAGGCATCCAAGTGAGTGGCAGAACTGCAGCACCCCTTCCCTCCGGCCTCACTGAGCGGAGAGGGGTTGGAGGGTGGGGTCGCCGCGGTAAGCTTCCGCAGAGACGTAGCCTGCTACGTCTGCTCTCTGTCCGCTGCGTTGGATGCCGCTCCTAAACCGGGCGCGGCTCCAGACGTTGCAAGCAACGTCTCTCTGAAGCCCCCCATCCTATAAAATAGACAATATGAAATCAGTAGTCGGTCGCTTGCTGTTTTACCTGACCCTTCTGGCCTGTGGACTGGCAACTCTGCCGGCACGTGCCCAGGAAGGTCCGCTCGAAAACACGCCGCCCAAAGACTCTACGCCCGAAGACATCATTAAGCGCTTTGCGGCCAAGGAAACGGAATTTGCCAAGGCACGCGACCAGTACACCTATCGTCAGGACGTGAAAGTTCAAACGCTCGACGGCGAGACGGTCACCGGCGAGTATCACGAAGTGTTCGACGTGGTTTTTAACGACCAGGGCAAGCGCATCGAGAACGTCGTATTCGCCCCCCAATCGTCGCTCGAGCAAGGTGGACTCTCCATGGACCAAGGCGACTTCGAAGACATTCGTCACCGCATGCCGTTTGTGCTCACGAATGAAGATTTGCCGGAATACAACATCCTCTATGTCGGCCAACAGCAGGAAGACCAGCTGAATTGCTTCGTCTTCGATATTGCGCCCAAGCAGATCGAAGGGAAGAAGCGCTACTTTCAGGGACGCATCTGGGTCGACGACCACGACTTCCAGATTGTGAAGACGTATGGCAAGTCCGTGCCTGACGTCCGCAAGAAGCACGGCAACGAAGAAAATCTATATCCCAAGTTCACCACTTGGCGCCAGCAGATTGACGGGTTGTACTGGTTCCCGGTCTATACCCGCGCCGACGACGTACTGCACTTCAAAATGCAGGATGTGCACATCCGCGAAATCATCAAGTATCAGGACTACCGGCGCTTCGGTTCGAACGTGAAGATTCTGTACGAGGGCAAGGAGATTCCCAAGGGACAGAAGACGCCGGACCAGAAACCGGATCAGAAGAAGCCGGACGATCCAAACGCACCGCAGAAATAGCTGTCAGCTCTCGGCTGTCTGCCTTCAGCTAAAAGCAAGACTGTTTGTACCCGAGCGCGCTCCATCACGAATGGAGCGCGTTCGTTTTGCATGCACTACGTGGCTGCCCTATGACTATCGAATTTGATAGCTCCTCGAGCTTCCCCAAAAAATAAATCACTGCCTTCGAGCCAATCTGACGTCGGTTCTCACATGTACAGGTAGGGGCTTGCTTCGAGACACATTTGCCAGCAGTGGGGGAAGGAATGTCTGGGGCAAAAAGTAACCCTCAAATGGAGAATCACATATGAAGCACACAGCGCGGATCGCAGGATTGGCTTTTCTTGGTTTGGTAGTGGCAATCTCACTCGCGAAGCTGAGTTCAGCCACGGGCACGATCAACAAGGGAGACTTGTCCGGTCCTTGGCAAGTAACGCTTTACGGGCAGGGTGGATGCGGCGTGGGAACCACCCAAGTCAACTTCAGCTTGACGACTGCCGGAGTGGGGAATGCTACATCGAAATCACATTCGGTGGGTTGCGGGGATGTCACCACGACGGGCAACACTTTCACGATCACTTCGATCGCGGCCAATGGCAGTGGAACCGCTGGCCTCACTTGCGGCGTGGGATGCGGGTTTACCTTCACGATTCAGGTATCGCCGGATCGCTCGACGTTCAGCCTGGTGGATATGACCGATCCCAACAACTTCCTGCAGGGGGTTGCGGTGCATCAGTAGTTCATTTTCAACGGGGCGAAACAGAAGGGGAGCCGCGAGGCTCCCCGATTCTTGTGGATCAATAGAACAGATACTTCCGCCACTTATCGTCCGACCGACCCATCAAGCGCATGATGTGACGACTGGTGTGTAGGTTGAAGGCGCGGGGTTCGCGCATCAACTTCATGCCGGCCTCCGGAGGATACTGATTGCCCTTGCGGCGGTTGCAGGTGTGGCAGCAGGCGACCAGGTTTTCCCAGGTCGATGAGCCTCCGCGGGAGCGCGGAACGACGTGGTCCAGAGTGAGCTCGCTTGACGGCAGAACGGTGGCGCAATACTGGCAGGTGTTGCGATCGCGCAGCAGGATGTTCTTGCGTGAGAGCGCGCGGCTCTGGTGGGGAATGCGGCGGTACTCGAGCAGCCGGATCACCGAGGGCAGGCGCATCGCCACACGGGCCGAGTGCAGGAAGTGTCCGTTCTCTTCTTCGGTCATGGCGACGCCCTTGAGCACCAGGACCAGGGCGCGTCGCGCAGCACAGACATTGATGGGCTCGTAGGAAGCATTGAGCACAAGGACAGGGGCGAGCAGAGCATGGCCGTCCCCGGGCCGGTGCGCGGCCGCCGGCGAGAACAGGCCGGCGGCATGCCGCGATCCTGCATCGTGATTCCTCAGTGACATAACTTCCTGCCCTCAGGGGCTGAAGCCCAAATCCCTTTTGCCTGTTGAGCGCAGCACTAAAGCGCTGCGCCACCCAAAATCAAACACAACCTGATCAGAACCCTAGCTACCGGCCGCAGTTGCCATCGCAGCATCCTCTTCCTGGATTTCCCCAGCTTCTCCATCGCTCAGGCGGAATTCAGCATAGTTAGATGCCAATTTCAGGGTGCGCGCTACGGTCGCGACCCAGACCTGACGGGCTCCGGCGCGACGCAACACGCGAGCGCATTCGGTCGCCGTAGTGCCCGTCGTGTAAACATCATCCACAAGAAGAATTTGACGGCCAGTGACTTCCGCGGCACGCGCCACCGCGAAGGCCCCGCGCAGATTGGCTCGCCGCTGGTGGCTCGTCAGGCCGATTTGCGAATGCGTGTCGCGTGTGCGCAGCAATAGGTCCGGCACCAGTTGCAAACGCTCGCGCGCGGGATAAACCTTAAGTGCGGCTGCGGCGATCAGTTCCGCCTGATTAAAGCCTCGCTGCCGGCGCTTGGCCTTGTAGAGCGGCACCGGGATGACGGCGATCGAGCCTTGGTCGAAAAGGCCTGCCTCATCAAAAGAAGACTCCAAAGCAACGATTGCTTCCGCCAGCATTCGTCCCAGCACGTTGGCTGCCGGGCGTACCCCGGTGAACTTCAGCAGGTGAATGAGTTCCCGCAGGCCGCCGTCGTAACTGCCGTAAGCCACTGCCCGGTCAAAAGGACGTTCGATGCGGCGGCAAACCGGACATCGCCTCACGCCGTCGGAGTCGAGTTCGGCAAAGGACGAGAGCACGCGCTCGCCGCAGACGGAGCAGATCTTCCCACGGATTGGTTTGATACCGGAGACGCAATCGAGGCACACCGGCAGGCGGGAGATGTTCAACAGCGGCTCGCCGCAGATTCGGCAATCGGAAGGAAACAGGACGGAGAAGAGGCCCTCAGCGGCGCTGCGAAGCCAAGTTCGGTGAAACTGAAGTCGTCCGACGTTGGACGAAGTGTCCCGGGAAACAATAGAAGGCCCAACTACTGCGATGGTGGCATGACCAGCCCGGATTCGGTCCTCACTACTGCTGAAGACGGCCTCCTCATCAACCGGCGGACACAAAACCGCCAAGCACTACATTCTTACAACAGCAGTATAGCGACGACGACCGCAGCTAAGCAACGTTGCGATTCGACGTAGCCGGGTGCTTTTCCGGAATGATCTTCGGTGTGTCCGACAAACGGTCGCGCACCGAGACAAAAATCGACCGGTAATCCCGCCGAAAACATTCCCCGCATCGTACTGGCTGGAGCAAGAACAGTGGCAGAATAAAGCGTTCGCTCAAGGTCCGACGGCGCGAGCGGAAGCCAACCTCGCTACCACAATCGCGGCAACGGTACGGAGGAACCAAAGGCCGTTCAGGGGAGTTGCTCATAAAGCTAGACCTCGGAAAGAACTACGACGAAGGGCTTGTAGAGATTGGGTCTATTTTACACCAAGAGACGAGGCAGGGTTTTAAATCTTCCGCGCGCAAACTTGTGAAGAAACGATTGAGACTGGCACGCCGCAACCGGAAATCGCAAATCCCGAATGTCCTGACGCGTTATTGCCACTTATGCTCAATCGCCGGTGGATGCTGCAGGGTTTGCATGACCACGCAATACTGCTCGGTCTTGGCTTGTAGTGCGCTCAGTTGCTCCTTCGTCGCCTGCGGTGCGCGGACATCGAAGATCACTCGGATGTTTTGAAAACCGACAGGCGCCTCCTTGGAAATTCCAAGGGTGCCTTGCAGGTCCAGATCGCCCTCTACGGTAACCTCGATGCTGTCAGTCGGGATCGCCATGGCTGCGGCTACCATCTGGCACGTGATCTGCGCGCAAGCGGCAAGAGCACCCAACAAGAGATCTCCGGAACAGGCTCCCGTTCCGGCTCCGCCAACGCCTTGGTGGGCCTGCGCGTCGTAAATGGCTCGGCCGAGGTCGATGGAGCAGGAGACCGGGGCATCCGTTTGACTGCCCCGGGCGGTCAGTGTGATTCGAGAGCTGGCAGGATCTTGCCGATAGCGGTCTTTGAGCGGGCGCTGCAGGGATCGAACATCCATGAATCCTCCCCTGAAATCTGGGGTATTATAAACGGATTCACGGGAGCCGCCGCGACGCCCCCGGCGACGGCAAATTCGAAATCTGAGGAATGACGCAGCGTTGAGCAATCAATGTCATCGGTCGTGTGCTGCGTCGTCGAGTCCATGAGCCTTCCGGATCATCCAGAATCCAACCCATCCACGTTGTCGCCGGGCACGAGTTTCGGGAGTTACGAAATTCTCGAGCGGCTGGGGGCCGGCGGGATGGGTGAGGTGTACCGCGCCAGAGATACCCGCCTGGAACGCGAAGTCGCCATCAAGACTCTTTCCCTGGAACGCGGTTCGCAACCCGAAGCATTGGCGCGATTCGAGCAGGAGGCCCGTTCCGCCAGCGCGCTCAGCCATCCCAATATCGTTACGATTTACGAGCTCGGGCACGTGAGTGGAACGCGCTACATCGCCATGGAACTGGTGAATGGAGAGACCGTGCGAGAGATGCTTATTGCCGGCCCAATCCCGTTCCGCAAAGCGGTTGGAATTGCGGCGCAAGTTGCGGATGCTCTTGCTAAAGCGCACGAAGTTGGAATTATTCATCGCGATTTAAAGCCCGAGAACCTGATGGTTTCCCGCGAGACCATCGCCAAGGTTTTGGATTTCGGGTTGGCGAAATTGCGGGCAGGGAACGGCGCCCCCGGTTCGGATGCCTCGAGGAGCACGACCATCACTGAGCAGGGAACAGTGATGGGTACTGTGGGCTATATGTCGCCGGAGCAAGCGCTCGGCGCAGACGTCGATTTTCGTTCCGACCAGTTTTCCTTCGGATCGGTGCTCTACGAAATGGTGACCGGCGCTCCGGCATTCCGCAAGACGACGCACGCCGAGACATTGGCCGCTATTCTTCGCGATGAGCCAGAACGGATCGGTGCCAGAGGACAGCAGCAGGTGCCTCCGCCGTTTCTTTGGATTGTGGAGAGATGCCTCGCCAAGGATCCGAAGAACCGATATGAGTCCAGCCGGGATTTGGCGCGGGATCTGGCCGCGGTGCGAGACCGTCTTGGCGAGGCGTCAGTTCACCATTCGGCGCCTCTTGCCAACAATCTTCCCGTGCAGCGCACGGTTTTCATCGGGCGCGAACAGGAGGCGGCCGCACTCCGCCAGTTATTGAGCCGCGAGGAAGCACGGCTCATTACGCTCACGGGGCCCGGAGGCATCGGAAAGACGCGACTGGCCCTGCACGTGGCGGGCGAACTTGCCGGAGCTTTTCCGGGAGGCATTTGCTTCGTACCGCTCGCCGCAGTGGCGGACGCTGCTTTGGTCGCTTCTACCATTGCGCAGGCGGTGGGAGTGCGCGAAACCGGAAGCCAGTCGCCACAGGAATCTTTGAATGAATATGTGAGCGGTCTGGATCAGCCGATGCTTTTGTTGCTCGACAACTTCGAGCACCTCGCCGGCGCGGCGCCGGTCATCGCGCAACTGCTGACGATTGGGACGAAGTTGAAATTCCTGATTACCAGCCAGGCCCCGCTGCACGTTTATGGCGAACATGAATTTCCGGTTCTTCCACTTGCGCTACCGGACCTGAAAGCCATCCCGCCGCTGGAAGTTCTTTCGCGTCTTCCCGCAATCGCGCTGTTTGTGGAGCGCGCGCAAGCCGTGAAGCGCGAATTCGCGTTGACCCGGGAAAACGCCTCGGTCGTAGCGGAGATCTGCGCGCGACTCGATGGCTTGCCGCTCGCCATTGAACTTGCGGCGGCGCGCATCAAGCTGCTGTCGCCGTCTGCGATGCTGTCGCGACTCGAAAGCCGCTTAAGTCTATTGACCGGCGGGGCCCGCGATTTGCCGACCCGGCAACAAACCCTTCGCAGCACCGTGGACTGGAGCTACGGGCTCCTCAATCCTGCGGAGCAAACTTTATTCCGCAGGCTTTCCGTATTCACCGGTGGCTGCACGCTGGAAGGCATCGAGGCAGTCTGCGATACCAAGGGCGATTTAGGCCTCGACATATTGGACGGCATGGCTTCGATGGTGGACAAGAGCCTGGCGCAACAGGTGGAGCAGGTCGATGCCGAAACTCGATTCGTAATGCTCTCTACGATTCGAGAGTACGCTCTCGAACGACTGGCCGAAAGCGATGACGAAGCCGCCACTCGCCGTGCCCATGCGGCGTATTATCTGGTGCTCGCCGAAGAAGGCGCCGAAGATGTGGTCGATCACCCGGAATGGCTCGACCGGTTTGAAATCGAGCACGACAACTTCCGCATGGCTCTGGATTATTTAATCAAGACAAACGATGCGGATTGGGGGCTCCGCCTCGGTGCCGCGTTATTTCGCTTCTGGGAGACTCGCGAACACCTTAGGGAGGGCCGTGATGCTATGGCGAGACTGCTTGCGCTGGAGGGAAGCACGGCACGTCCCAAGCTGCGCGCACGACTGCTCTTTGCTGCCGCGGTCCTGGCCACTGAGCAAGGCGACTACGTCTCTTCGCGGCCATTGTATGAAGAGAGTCTCAACACCTGCCTCGAGCTCAGCGACAGCCGCGGCGTGGCCGTCGCGCTCAATGCCTTGGCGGTGAACGCACGCGATCACGGCGATCTTGGCCAGGCGACGATCCTGCTCGAGCGCTGCGTGGCGATCTGGAAGGACTTGGGCGATTCCGCCGATATGGCCCGGGCCCTCAGCAATCTTGCCAATGTCATGAAGTTGCAGCGTGAGTACGCGCGCGCGTCTTCGCTGTACGACGAGTGCCTGACGATGTTTCGCAAAGCCGGGGATGGCGCCGGTGTGGCCTGGACGCTGAACTACCAGGGCGATGTCGCCCGCGAAAGAGCCGACTTCGAAAGCGCTCGATCGTATTGCGAACAAAGCCTGGCGGCCTTTCGTCAACTGCGGGACGGTTGGGGAATTGCCAGCACGCTCTCTGACTTAGCCGGCCTGAGCTGCGACCAGGGCAACGATGCGGAGGCACGGCGGCTGTACGGCGAAACCATCAAGATGTTTCAGGAACTGGGCCACAAACGCGGAATTGCCCGAGCCCTGGAGTTCTTGGCCGCCAGCGCCGCAGCGCAGTCCAAGGCCGAACAATCGTTGCATCTGGCTGGCGCCGCCGCTGCCCTTCGTCAGCGACTGGGCGTTCCGCTCACGCCCGCGGAGCAACCGAGATTGGAGAAGGCACTGGAATTCGCGCGCCGCACGCTCGGCAGTGCGGCGGGTGTGAAGGCGTGGATGGAAGGCTGGGAAATGCCGGTCGAACAAGCCGTGCAGGAAGCTCTGGATACCGAGGCTGAGCCAGGCCTCCGCGGGTAAGACCGCGAGTGCTGTTCAGTTAGCGGTGTCAGGACCGATCAGGCGCCGTACTGCCGAGATCCGGTTCGCCGGAAAACCTCCGCGGCGTGCGTGTTCGCGCACTGTTTCCTCATCGGGAGCCAGGTACACGCAATACACTTTATCGCCGGTCACGTAGCTATGCAGCCACTTAATCTCGGGACCCATTTCTTTCAGCACGCTGACCGATTTTCTGGCGATCGCCTGCAGCTCTCCATCGGTTAAATTGCCCGCCCCCGGGATTTCCCGTTCGATTACATATTGCGGCATAGCCACCTCATCGGGCATTTATGGTAGCAGATTTTTCGGCCACCCAGAGCGTTCCCTGCCATGGATCGCCGTAGCTCGCGGAAGGGTGGAAGGGATCCAACTCGGTTTGGACCGCGCTTCAATTCGACAGTTGATCCAACTTCTTCACGTCGTCGTCGAGGCCCAGCAGTTCCCAGCGCTGTAACGACAGGGGCACGTTCCCGTTGCTCCAGACATAGTCATGAAACTGGCGGAGATTGAACTTGTCGCCCAGTTGCAAACTCCGTTCCGCCAGCATCCGCTCAATCTGAAGCTTGCCGATTTCATAGGCGATCCCCAGGCCGGGGACGGCAACGTAATCGGCCGCATCGGTCTCGGCGGTCTTCCGGTCCATGGGGACGGCGCGCGCCAGGTAGTCGGCCGCCTGGGACATGGTGAGCTCACCCAGCGCGAGTTTCACATCGACTTCCACGCGCAGGGCGCGCAATCGCGCGAAGTTGTAGATGATTTCGCGGGAACGGGGACTATCGTCATACAGCCCGGTCTGTAGCATCATCTCTTCAGCGTAAAAGCCGATCCCTTCGTTCGCTCCCGAATCGTAGTAGTGACGCCGGATCGGGTCAGGATTGCGCCCGGCCACAAACAACTGGAAAAAATGCCCGGGCATGCCTTCGTGCACTCCCGTAGTGCGCGTATCCTTCGCGTAGGCTGCGTCGAAATAAGAAGGATTTTTGGAGAGTGGGAGCAGCCACCTCAGCCCATCCTGCGGACGCGATGGCAAAGTGAAGTCGTCGAGTTCGCCAAAGCCGGCAAAGGCAGCAACGTAAGGGGGAGCCACACGAAACGTCCAGTGTGGCGTGTCGGGAGGAACCGTTAAGATCTCGTGCTCGACCAGATAGCGGCGAGTGAAAGCCTCATCATGTGCCAGGCGAGAAATCTCCTCTTCGGAGTTCGAGGCCATTTTCAACTCGGGCGCGCCTAGGTTGCGTTGGCGTTCATAGGCCTGCGCCGCCAGCACCCGCTCGAAATCCTGTCGCGCCATTCCCAGTAACTGCTCCGGTGTGTAAGGCATCAGCGCCACACGATGCAGGAAAAACTCGTAAGCCTCGCGGCCCACAAGAGAATTTTCCTGCATCTGCGGAAGGGTATCGTTCAACCACCGGCGATACTCCAACAATGCACTCACCGCCTTGGGCATCGCTTCATGCAGGCGCCTGCGAAGGTCGTCGGTGGTCAACAAAGGCGCCACACCGGCCTCAACGCGCGGGAGGCGCGCATCAATATCCGCCAGGGAATCCACGGCCAATCGCGCACACGGCCGCACCGGCTTCAGATTCGCCTTAGCCTGCTCCAGGATGGACGGAATGTTTTCCACTCGCACCACAATTTCCCGGGAACGCTCCTCGCTGAACGGCGGAGGCGGCATAAGCCCCTCCTGCACCGCAACGACGGTTTGTTCGATGTAAAAGACAGGATCGCGTTGCCAACGAGGATTGACGTCCAACTCCCACCGAACGCGCGCCATGGCCGATCCCATTAAGCGATAGTCAACCTGTTCTGCGACAGGCCACGTCTTGGCGGGCAAGGCTTTGAGCCGGCGCTCGAAGTTGGAAAGATCCGCTCGCTGGCTGGCGATTGCCGTTGCCGACCAATCCCGCATTCCGCCCGCGTGCTCCATTCGCGGAACGTCGTCGAACGTGAAGGGACGGTATCGGGCGCGCCATGCCCAGAAGTCAGACGCTAACTGGTTCAATGAATCCGCGCTGGATTGCGCGAACGAAAAGGTGGACAACAGGATTAGGACGATAGCGACGGGGCGCATGGGCAGACACAATAGCACGACCATTGCGCCGCATCGCAAATGTTTCCCGATGGTGATCGAACGCGCGACGGAGGCCTGGTTCGGTCTCCGTTATGCCCTCTTCGCTTAGGTGGACGGTTTTCGCCCATACTTTCAGGGCTTGGAAACAGTACGACTCTCTCAGTAGCCCAAACTCCGCGCCATACGACATCCCCTGTATCGCAAAACGGTCCTTTTCCGGAGTAAACTTACCGGAACCTCGGGAACCTTTGTCTGCAAGGAGAGACTAATCCCATGAAATTCCGGTTAACGCTGTTCGTCACTTTGTTCGCTCTCGTCACGCTGGGCCTGGCCCAAGATACGCAACGCGACCAACCCTCCGCAAAATCCCAGGAGAGAATTGTCAAAGAAGTCCGCCACGAACTGTTGATGCTTCCCTACTTCGGGGTCTTCGATTACATCGCGTTTAAAGTCGACGGTTATACCGTCACCTTACTCGGTTCGGTCGTGAAGCCGGTGACCAAGTCTGATGCCGAAAACTCCATAAAGCGCATTGAAGGTGTCGAAAAGGTGGACAACCAGATCGAGGTGCTGCCTCCGTCTTCCATGGACGATCGCCTTCGGCAGCGTCTCTTCCGTGCCATCTACCAGTATCCAGCCTTGCAGAAATACGAACTGGGAGTGCAGAAGCCCATTCGCATCATCGTCAAGAGCGGCCGTGTGACCCTGGAAGGTGTCGTCGACAGCGATGGCGACAAGAATATGGTTGGCATTCGCGCCAATACCGTTTCCGGGGTCTTCTCGGTCACCAACAATTTGCAGGTCGTGAAGCAATAGCCGGGCCAACTATCGCCAGAGGGCGCTTGGTGCGTTCTCCCGGCCCCTTATGGTCCAGCCGCCCCTCGAAATGTTCTAAATCGATTTACTTCTGATGCTCGAAGCCGTTCCTGCCGGGTATAATGCTCCCGGATTCGACTTCCGCCCCTAACGGAGCACTCGGAGGAAACGCAATCATGAGTTTGCATGCCATGAACCGCCGTACCTTTCTTGGGACCGCATCCGCAGCCGCCGCTGCGACCCTGTTCACCAGCCGCTTCGGATGGGCCGCCGCCGACCACAAGATCGAAAAGATCGGCGTGCAGTTGTACACCGTGCGCGATCAGATGAAGGAAGATTTCGAGGGCACCATCGCCAAGGTCGCCCAGATCGGTTACAAGGAAGTGGAGTTCGCCGGATACTTCGGCCACACCGGCCAGCAGGTCCGCGCCATCTGCGCCAAGAATGGTCTCGACCCGGTTTCCACCCACGTACAGTACGACGAACTCGACGACAAATTCCCCTCCGTTATCGAAACGTCTAAGGCGATTGGGCTGAAATATATTGTCTGCCCCTGGATTCCCGAAGATCTCCGCAAGTCTCCCGACATCTGGAAGCAGGCCGCCGAGAAGTTCAACAAATGTGGCGAACTTTCGAAGAAGGCGGGCATGCAGTTTGCTTATCACAATCACTGGTTCGAATTCCTGCCCGTGAATGGCACGCTCCCCTACGACGCGCTGCTTAAAGACTGCGACGCCAAGCTGGTGAAAATGGAAATGGATCTGTGCTGGATTACCGCGGCCGGCTCCGATCCCATCAAGTACTTCGATCTCTATCCCGGACGCTTCCCGCTGGTCCACGTGAAGGATATGAAGAAGCTTCCGAAAGTATCCGAAGCCGGAGGCCAGGATTTCGGCGACAGCATGAAAGATATGACCTCCGTCGGCAACGGCATCATCGACTGGAAGAAGATCTTCTCGTACTCGCAGAAAGCGGGAATCAAGCACTACATCGTCGAACACGATAAGCCGGAGAATCCCTTCGAGAGCATCACCCAGAGCTACCAGTACCTCGAAAAACTGCGCTGGTAGGTCGTCGGTACTAAATCCCTGCCGCTGCTTCGGTGGCGGCAGTTCTTTTTGAGCCCAAACTTTGAGGGAGGTCCATGCAAGTTCGGCGCACGCCTAAAACTTATGACGTCTGCATCATCGGTTCTGGCGCTTCCGGAGGCACTGCCGCCAAGGTGCTCACCGAAGGCGGTCTGAGTGTCGCACTGCTGGAGGCCGGACCTCCCGTGGTTCCCGAGCGCGATTACAAGGAACATGTCTGGCCCTACGATTTGCCCCATCGCGGCGCGGGCGTCGGAGGCCGTGTCCGCCAGGGTGTTGGAGATGAATTCCTTGCGCCCAATGGCGCATGGGAGATCGAGGGTGAGCCGTACGTTTCCGCTCCGGGATCAAAATTTCGCTGGTTCCGTTCGCGCATCGTTGGTGGCCGCACCAATCACTGGGGACGCATCGCCCTGCGTATGGCTCCGGTAGATTTCAAGGTTCGCTCCCACGACGGCATGGGCGACGACTGGCCGATCAGCTACGAAGATGTCGCGCCCTACTACGACAAAGTCGAAGCCTACATCGGGGTCTTCGGAACGAAAGAGAACATCCCCAGCGCGCCCGACGGAATTTTCCTGCCGCCGCCCAAGCCGCGCTGCACTGAGACCATCATCAAGAAGGCCTGCGACCACCTCCACATTCTTTGCGTGCCTTCACGGCTGGCGATCCTGACCCAGCCCCACAATGGACGTCCCGCCTGCCATTACTGCGCGCAATGCGGACGGGGATGCATCACGGCTTCGAACTTCAGTTCGAGCCAGGTCATGATTCCTCCCGCGGAGAAGACCGGACGCCTGACGCTCATTACCGGCGCAATGGCCCGCGAACTCGTCGTCGGCAACGATGGCAAGGTGGAAGCAGTCTCCTACATCGACAAGGCGACTCGGGAAGAAAAGCGTGTCAACGCCCGGGCGTTCATCGTTGCCGCGAGCGCCTGCGAATCCGCGCGACTGCTGCTGAATTCAAAGTCGACGTTATTCCCCGATGGCCTGGCGAATTCCTCCGGCGTGGTTGGCCGCAATCTGATGGATACCGTCGGCAGCGATGGTGGCGGACACTTCCCCGCGCTCGAAAAAATGCCGGCGCACAATCACGACGGCGTTGGCGGAATGCACATGTACTTGCCTTGGTGGAAGTTCGATCGCAAGAACGAGTTCCTCCGCGGCTACCACACCGAATTTGGCGGGGGGCGCGGCATGCCGGGCGTCGGCGACTACGATGACCTGTGCGACGAGTTTGAAGGCTACGGCTCGTCGCTGAAGCAGGAGTGCAAGAAGAAGTACGGCACGTTCATTGGATTCGCCGGTCGCGGTGAAATGATTCCCAACGAAAATTGTTACTGCGAAATCGATCCTTCCGCTGTCGACCAGTGGGGCATCCCCGTGCTGCGTTTCCACTGGAAGTGGAGCGACAACGAAATCAAGATGGCGAAAGATATGCAGGAAACCTACCGTGAAATCGTCGAGGCGGCGGGCGGAATCTACGTGACCCAAAAACTGCCCGACGGCCCGAATCCTTACGGGATCGCCGATGGCGGCATGATCATTCACGAAGTAGGCACGGTTCGCATGGGCGAGCATCCCACAACTTCAGCTTTGAATCAGTATTGCCAGGCGCATGACGTGAAAAATCTGTTCGTCACCGATGGCGCCAGTTTCGTCACCAACGCCGACAAAAATCCCACGCTGACAATTATGGCGCTGACCTGGCGGGCTTCCGACTACTTGCTGCAGCAGGCAAAGAAAGGGAATCTGTAGCGCGCCCTATGCCCATTTCACGACGAGACATTCTCAAGTCCCTTACGCTGACTGCTATCACCGGATCGGTGTTGCGCATCATTCCCGCCGAAGCCGCCGAATACGCGCATCGCATGGTGCGCGAGGCAAAGGCTACAGCCGAGAATCAGGTCTACGCGCCCAAGTTCTTCTCGCCTCACTTCTACAAAACCTTGCAGACGCTTTGCCAGACGATCATCCCCGCCGACGATCAGGCCAAGGGAGCGATAGAAGCTGGAGCACCCGAATTTATCGATCTGATCACCAGCGAGAACAAGGACTATCAGATCGCTCTGGGCGGTGGCCTGATGTGGCTCGATAACACTTGCATCGATCGCTACGGCAAAGTCTATCTCGATTGCACACCGGAACAGCAGAAGGAGATTCTTGATCTCATCGCGTACCGCAAGAATTTCAAGAAAGATCCGAGCCTTGGTCAGGGCATCGAATTTTTTGGCATGTTGCGCAGGCTCACCGCCGACGGCTACTTCACCAGCGAAATCGGAATCGAATATCTGGGATACATCGGCAACACGTTCGTGAAAGACTTCCCGGGTTGCCCGCCTGTGCCCGGCGAAAGGAAATCGTGAATTCGTAAACCACGAAGGGCACGAAGTTTCACGAAGGCCCCCCTTGTTTTTCTTAGTGGACCTTCGTGACCTTGGTGGTGAAACGATCTCTAGCGGCCGGCAGCGAAAGGATTCTCCAGCGACACCGTCTGCGGTGTGAATAGCTCAGCGCCGCTTTCCGTAATGTGCATATCGTCTTCAATCCGCACGCCAAACTCGCCGCGAATATAGATGCCCGGCTCATTGCTCGTCGTCATGTTGGCTTGTAACTTGACCCGATTGCCGCGGACAAGATAAGGCCACTCATGTCCATCCATACCTAAGCCGTGCCCGAGCCGGTGCGTGAAGTATTTGTAGTCAGGCCCATATCCGCCGTCGGTAACGACTTTCCGCGCCGCAGCATCGACGGACCCACACTCCGCTCCTGGACGCGCCGCTGCCAGTGCCGCTGCCTGTGCGCGGAGAACGATGTCGAATACTCTGTTCATCTTGTCGGACGCTTTGCCCAGCACAAATGTCCGCGTGATGTCTGACTGGTATCCCTCGACCGTGCATCCGCCATCCATCAGAACGATGGTGCCTTCGTGCACGACTTGCGGCGTCACTGAGCCGTGCGGGAATGCGGAGAACTCGCCGACCTGGACATCCGTGCCGCCAGGAAAACCGAGACGATCGTGGGCCTTTTCCACTAATCCTTCCAGTTGCTTCTGCGTCATTCCATCCTTCACCGCGCGGTACGATGCTTCGTAGGCCGCAAGCGTGACTTCGGATGCGAGTCGCATCAACGCGATTTCGTGCGCGCTCTTGATCATCCGGCATCCAGCAGTCACCGGAGTTGCACTCGCGATCGTCGCTTGCGATGCCGCCTTGCTAATCCCCTCGGCAAAGACAAAGCGGACCGTCTCTTCCAGTCCAATCTTCCCGCTGGCGATCCCGCGATCTTTTAGCCCCTGTGCAATGAGATGGTATGGGTTTTCGTCTTCCTGCCACACGCGCACGTCCGCCTCACCCGGCGCATTAGCGATCTGTTCGCGCGCTCGCCCCTCTTCGAACGCCGGACACACATAAAATGCCGCGCCCTTGGCGGGCAGTACCAGAACAAATGTGCGCTCTCCACCCCACCAGCCGATCCCGCTGAAGTAGCGCAACGAGGTGCCTTCCATCAGCACGATGGCGTCGAGCGCATTCTCGCGCATCAGTTGCCGGGCGCGTTCCTGGCGTGCCTGGCGCTCTTCGCGAGTGATTGGCGTGGCCTCGCTCTTGCGCGACTTCAACTGCGCTAGCGATGGAGGCAGGGAATCGTCGTCGCTTTTCGCTGCCGCGTCGGGCACGACAGCATTTGGTGCTACCGCCAAGGCCGCCGAGATACCGCCAACTTCGAGAAACCGTCGCCGCGAGATCATAGCCCTCCAGATTTGGGGAACGTAGTCGGAACATTATAGGGGGATTCGCGATTTCAGATTGCAGATTTCAGATTTCTGAGTAAGCCCGCAGAGTTTGGGATACCAAGCGCCGGAACGACAAAAATCGCCGGCAGGTATAAGAGCCAGCTAGACTTATATCCATTATATGTATATTATTGTACGTACATAAATATACGCATAAACAGTTAAGGTATGCCTGCCAGACGCAAATCGCTGCCCGGACCCTTCATGGAATGGCATTTGCCGAGCCGGAAACGGCCCTGGCGTCGACGATCGGTCTCGCGAACGGGGAAAGGGTCGTCTCCTACCGAAGTATCGCTCCTGGAGGCTGCCAGGGGCCTCCAACGACTTTTCAACCACTTACACGAGGCTTCAACGACTTACACCATTGCTCAACGACTTACAGACGATATTCCTAAGCTCACAAACTTTAGATACGTTACCGCCGTGCCACAACCAGTCGAGCCATTTCCAAGATCGCGTTAGTGGTAGAGACTGTTGCCAGAGTATGGGAACCGAACCCACATCGCGCAAAGATAGTCTGCGAGTCGAGAAGTTGTCGCTGCTCGTACTGACCCTCTGCATCGTTGCGCTGGTCTATGTGTTGGTGTCCCGGCCGTTCTAGCAGACCTCCCAAAGATTCCCGCGCAGATCTCGGGCGCATCCCTGCTGTAGACGCTCGACAACGATTGCCGCTAAGCTCTCATCATGGAATCGGGATTCCAATGCGCCTCCTGCGGCGAATGGAATACCACTACCGTCGATGAGTCCGCCGGACGTCGCCAGAGCTACGTCGAGGATTGCCAAGTCTGTTGCAAACCGAACGTTCTGCGCGTGGAATACGATAATTCGTCGCAGGAATTCTTTATCACCGCCGAACTCGAGTGAAGTGTGAATCATGACTACAAAGGAAGCACATAGAATCAAGGTCTTCGTGATACTTCGTGATACTTCGTGTCCTTGGTGGTTCACGGTTTTCGGTGCTCGCGCTATAGTAGTTGTCCGGAATCACAGAAAGGACTGACCCGCATGGTAACTGGCTATAACGCTGGCCGGATGGTGGCCCACAACATGGTCACCACGCAGTTTGAACTGGATGGCTTCCGCGTGACTCGCACGCTGGGAGTCGTGCGCGGAATTGTGGTGCGCTCGCGCTCTATCTTCGGAACCATCGGAGCAGGCTTGCAGACGCTGGTCGGCGGTAATATTACACTGCTTACCAATTTGTGCGAGAAGACGCGGCAGGAAGCCTTCGACCTGATGCTGCAGCATGCCGCCGAGATCGGTGCGAACGCCGTCGTCGGTGCTCGCTACGACGCGACCGAGGTCATGCAAGGCGTCACTGAAGTATTGGCTTATGGCACGGCCGTGTTTGTTGAACCTTCGAAGTAGCCACGAAGCAACATGACGATCGCGCCCGATCTGTCCACCATCCGCGAAGCGCAGATGCTGCTGCGCAGCTATTTTGGTGTAACTCCTCTGGTAAGAGCGCGCTCCCTGGCGCGCGCGGAGGAGGAAGCTTGGCTCAAAGTCGAAACCGGATTGCCTACGGGAAGCTTCAAGCCCCGAGGCGCGTTGTTCGGGCTGGCGACGGCGATGAAGCGCGAGAATGTCGCGGAGGTTACCGCCTGCAGCACAGGAAATCACGGGGCAGCAGTCGCATTTGCCGCGAAGACCCTCGGGGTTCCAGCGACAATTTTTCTGCCCGAGAATCCGAATCCGGTCAAGCGCAAGAAGATTGAAGACCTGGGCGCGCGCGTAGTGATGACCGGAAGCACCGATCTCGCCGAGGCTTCCCGTCGCGCCAGTGAGTATTCGACTCGTCTGGGAGTCTACTTCCTGAATGATGCCACCGATCCGGTCCTTCCTGCGGGTCCGGGCACGATTGGTCTGGAAATTATCGACCAGCTTCCTGATGTGGCCTCGATCTATGTTCCCATGGGCGACACAGCACTGATTCGCGGAGTCGGAGCGGCCGTCAAACAATTGAAGCCCTCAGTCAGGATTATTGGCGTGCAGGCCGAGCGAGCGCCGTCTTATGTCCTCTCGTGGCGCGCCAACGAGCCGGTGCCTACGGATTCTTGCGACACTTGCGCCGACGGCCTGGCCACGCGCATGCCCGATGCGCAGAATGTCTCCGCCATCCGCAAGGTCGTGGACGATGTCGTGCTGGTGACCGAGGAGCAGATGGTGGGCGCGGTTCGCCGTCTTTATCGCGAGGGTGTTCTGGCCGAGCCAGCTGGCGCGGCCACGACAGCGGCTTGGTTGCAACAACCTCCGGTTTCGGGCCTAGCGGTTTTGCTGGTGACCGGTGGGAACATCTCTGACGCCTTCCGCAAGCAGGCGGGCATCTAAGATCGCAGCGATTGTCAGAGCTGTTGCGCGAGGAGTTGAGGCAGACGCTCCTGTCGTCCGGCGAACGTGCCTTCCATTTGGCGGCGGACCAACAATGAATTCGCTATCACACCCGCAAAGCCGAATCCAACTTCGTAATCGATGACGTCTCGAACCAGCGTGCCGGTTACGCCCTCGCGCGCCTCTGCAACGAAGTCGTGGCGATGGTGCCAATCTTTGAACGGACCTTTCTCTTGCACATCGGCGAAGAAGTGATTCCATTCAAACTCGGTGATTCGTGCAATCCAGCGCGCGCGAAAAGGAAGGGCAGGGAAGACTCGAAATGATGTGACGATCGTGGTGCCAACCCCCGCCGCCTTGTCATTCGCCGTCCCCGTCGCAGGTGGTGGCGGTGGCACCCGGTTGATCGCAATCACCTTGGTTGCGCTGGCCGGGGGCATTACGCGCGGAAGGTTTTCAGGATTTGAAAAGAATGCAAATACGCGTTCGACTGCAACCGGAACCCATTGCTCGAACTCAAGATGGCTGGCCATGCCGCTCGCTTCAGCTTATCGCAAGCGGCACGGAGGTTCGCACCTGCCGTCAAAGAAGCCCTCTACGAACTTTGCTGCCTCAAGATTCTGCAGCCGCAAAATTCGCAGAGGATTCACTTATCATGCCAGGATATTTACGGGTTCGCGGGACCCGGCATTGGCTCGATCGAAGGAGTTGGTGCTTGCGTTCCGATTACATCCCCCGAGACGACCATCTCCACGCGCCGATCGAGCGCGCGTCCGGCGGCGGTGTTGTTGTCTGCAACCGGATTAGCTTTGCCCAGTCCAACCGCCGACACGTGATCAGGCACGACGCCTGACGAAACCAGGTAGCCACGAACGCTGTCGGCACGCTTTTCGGAAAGCGTCTGATTGTATTCATCACTGCCGATCGCATCGGTGTGGCCCTCAATATCCAGCTTCAGGTCGGGATAAGCCAGCACGATCCCGGAAATTTTGGCCAACCGCTCGCGCGCTTCCGGTTTCAACGTGTATTTGTTGAAATCAAACAGCACGTCCGGCATGCTGACGATCAATCCGCGGGCTGTGTCGCGAGTCTGTAGTACCTGATTCAGCTGGGCCAGCAGCTCGCCCGCATCTCTTCCTTTTGCCGGATCGCGTCCTGCGCCTGCTGCTGCGCTAACTGTCTCTGGCGATCGGCGTCTTCGGCGGCCTGGCGTGCGGCTTCAGCCTGAGCCTGGGCCTGCTGCTGTTGGGCAAGAGCAGCCGCTTGTTGCCGCTCTGCTTCAGCTCGGCGGCGGGCATCTTCATCGGAGCGAGCCTGGGCATCTCGCGCGTCGGCTTCGGCTTTCGCCTGAGCATCGGCGGCGGCTTTGCGTGCTGCTTCTTCGCGCTCCTGCTCCTTCCTGCGCAACGTCAACACGCGCGCATCTTCCGCCATCTGCGTGGCTCCGCGCGCGGCGGTACCAATGGGAGTGCGCCCCTGTTTGCGCTGGTAATAATCTTCCGCGCGCCGCAACATGTCTTCTGCTTTCTGGATGCTGGCGGAAGCATATTGTTCCGCGCCGGCCGCCTTGGCGATCATCACCGCGTCGCGGGCTTCGAGCAGATCCAGCGGAACATCTGCCTGCGCGCGAGCCGAGGGAAGTTGATCAGCGGGAACGTCGATGGTGTACTGTCCGCCTTCCAGTACATCGAACTTGGCGTCGATGGTTTCCTCGAATCCTTTTGTGTTCTGAAGAATGATGTTCTCCGCGACAATTTCGTTACTGGGATGTGTCACCGAGAAGTAAGGTTCCGCCGTCACGATCAAGCCGAAGGCCTGCAGATCGGTAGTGACGTTCATTCGGCTCTTGCCGTTGTCGCCAGGGAGCACTTCGCCGAGATTTACCGCTCGACCCTCGGGCGTGACCGCCCATAACACATACGTGAGATATTGCCCGCCGAGCGTCAGCGGCCGTTGCACATGGTTGAGCTCAACCTCGATCGCGAGGCGGCCCTCCTTCCCGTCAACCTTTGCCTTCCCGGTGATGGCCGGCATCAGGCTGGTGCCTCGGAAGTCCACGGTGGTGGATCCACCACGATGCCGGTAGTTGACCGCCTTCGCGCTGCGCGCATACACATGCACGCGAAACACCGGCATTTGCGAATTTTCTTGCGCGGACACATCCTGCGCCGATTGGGCGTCAGCCGGATTTCCCGGCGACGGATAGATGGGTGGCGGTGGATTCTGTTGGGCAATAGACGGGATGGCAAGAAATAGTGCTGCGAGCAGGGGTAAATGAGATCGCGTCATGATTCATCCTCGTGGCGTTAAATAAATTTTCGCCACGTTAGGATGAAATCCTGCTGAAGAGGGATGGCATCCTTCGCCCCAAGACCCTCAAAACAGGAAGGAAATCGAAATTTCCACAAGAAAATCCGCGTCAGTGGCGGAGATCAAGAAAAATCTGAGCGAATGAATAGCGAAAGAACCAAAGCCGTAAACCCAACCCCTTGTGGTTGCCTGATTGGCTAACCACAAGACTTCGTACTTTCCTGAATGGCTGCCAGAGTGGGATAGGTACCATCAAGTTTCTGCTTGACAATAAACGACTTACAGCTAAGATGTGGTACAAAGTGGTACGAAGTGGTAGACACAGTCAGGGCAGTGGGACGCGAGAGCTGAAAACGAGGAGCCGGTGGAAATCCGACCCAAAAGCACGACAAACAGCCCGAATCGCCCGACTTTGACCGAACTTCGCACCCTTTTGACCTCCCTCGCAGCAGTAGTAGCGGCTCACAGACATGTTTCGCGGCAATCATCCAACCCGGGTCGACGAAAAGGGCCGTCTCAAGGTCCCGGCCGACTTCAAGCGGGTGATCGACGAGAAGTACGGGCAGCAATTCTACATCACAAGTCTCGATGGGAAGGTTGCTCAAGTGTATCCCTTCGAGGAGTGGGAGCGGATCGAGCAGAAGCTGGCAGGGCTCTCCAATTTCAATCCCACGAAGAAAAAGTTTCTGGACCGGACGAACTATTACGGGCAGCAGGTCGAGATGGATGGGCAGGGACGGTTGTTGCTGCCGCAGTTGCTGCGCGAAACGGGGCAGATCAGGGGCGAGGTAGCGGTTCTGGGGAATTTGACGTATCTCGTGGTCAGGAACCTGGAGCTGTTCAAGCGAGAGATCGAAGAAGAAAAGTTCACGCCTGACGATGAGAAGACGCTCGACGAACTGGGCATCTAGTGGGCGAGGGATCAACAGACACCCCTCAGGGGGTTGGGCATGGTGGTGGAAGAGCAGCGAGCCATGTTCCCGTTCTTTTAAAAGAAGCGATCGACTTTTTAGCCGTGCGGCGGGGTGGGACCTATATCGACGCCACGGTGGGTTTGGGCGGGCACAGTTACGAAATCGCAAAACGCCTCGGCGCACCGGGACATTTGATTGGGCTCGATAAAGATCCTGCAGCGCTGGACGTTGCTCGGATAAAGCTGGCGGGCTTCCGGCTTTCGGCTTCCGGCTTTCGGACGCAAGAAGATGCGGAAGCCGGAAGCCGAGAGCCGATAGCCGACTGGCCCGAGATCACTCTGATGCAGTGCTCGTTCGCCGAAGTCGGAAAGCGGTTCGGTTCGAAGTTTGCGGACGGAATCCTGGCCGACGTTGGAGTCAGCAGCCTGCAGTTGGACGACGCGGCGCGCGGATTTAGTTTTCAGGCGGATGGACCGCTCGATATGCGGATGGACCCGCGTGGCGAGCGTACCGCCGAACAAGTGGTAAACCACCTCGACGAGCGACAGCTTGCCGATGTGATTTACGAATTCGGAGAGGAAAGGAGGTCGCGGAGAATCGCCAGAGCCATTTGCCGGTCGCGGCCGATACGATCTACCGCACATCTTGCGGATGTCATATCAGCCGCGGCCCGGCCAATGAATCAGGCTGAACGCAGAATTCATCCCGCGACTAAGACCTTTCAGGCTCTTCGAATCTTCGTAAACCGCGAACTGGAAGATCTGCAGGCGCTGCTGGCAGCGGCGCCGCGGATTCTGAAGCCAGGTGGACGCATGGTGGTGATCAGTTTTCACTCGCTGGAAGACCGCATCGTAAAGGATGCCTTCCGCGAGGGCGCGAACAAGGACAAGCACTATCGGGTGCTAACCAAAAAGCCGGTAACGGCAACTGAATTGGAAAGCGATCGCAATCCGCGGGCCCGCAGCGCGAAATTGCGGGCAGCGGAAAGAATTTAGGAGTGGCCCTCAGCGAAGTCAAAAGCTTCACCACAGAGGGCACAAAGGAACACAGAGTTTGGCTCCGGAAAACCTGCCGGGGTTCCCGGCACAGCTGTCATGGCGTGCCGGGGTCAAGTTTCAGGTTTGTAGCCAAGCGGACGTAGAGTCGCTGGAATCGTAAGAACGGGTTCCGTGGTAGGAATCCAAATTGAGGGTGCGGGAATGTACACGGGCACATTGATCAGCGATTTGATGGCAACGGTCGAGCAAGTGGGGTTGAGAACGCAGCAGCAGCAGGCTGCCGAGCAAAGGGAACTGCATGCCATCTTCTCGATGCAGATTCCGATCAACGAGCGTGACCAGATTTTCATGGGGGCGGCTTAAATGGCGGCAGCAGCGGCAACAATGCAATGTGCGGGTCCAGTGGCAGAGCGTCGTTCGTTTTGGACAGGTACACCCGAGATCTACTTCTCCAAGGCGATTGATAATTCCCGTCTGGTCAAAGTGGAAGACCCGCGCCGCAACCGCGAGATGAAGCAGTTCGGTACCGCGCTGGGGGTCTTATTCCTGTTGGTCTTTACGTATGCGTGGCAACACTTCAAGGCGATCGAATACGGCTATCAGATCGAATCGGCGAAGCGCGAACTGGCGGACAAGCGAGAGATGAATCATGCGCTGCGTCTGGAAGATGCTTCGCTGCGCGACCCCGAACGCATCGACGTATTGGCCCGGCGTATTGGCTTGGTTCCACCGGAGCCGGGACAGGTCATTCGCATGGACGGCTCGTCCACCGATGCACAAGGTCCGGTCATGGCAAGCGCACTTCCAGTGACGGTGATCCCGGGGCACTAGAAGATTGTGTGGCTCCGGGTCTCTGACCCGGACATGCCGAGCAAAGCTCGGCTGCATCTCGGCGGCGGCCTGTCTGTACGTAGGCCGCCATCTTTGTCTCAGGTGTAAAGAACGGCCATGGCTACTACTTCCACTCCCGGCAAGAACTCCCGGCTCTACCTGCTCGGCGCCGTCCTGGCGCTATGGTGTGTCGCCATCTGCGGGCGTCTCGTCTTCCTGCAAATTTTCGACTACGGCAAGTTCGTCAAGCAGGCGGGGCACCAGCAGCAGCGCGCGATTCCGTTGGCGGCCAAACGTGGAGTCATCTACGACCGATCCGGCCACGAACTCGCCATGTCGGTGCTGGTGGATTCCGCCTTTGCCGTTCCCACCGAAGTCAAAGACCTTCCTACCGCGATCTCGCTCATCACGCGCATCACGGGCGATGACTACAACGTCGTGCTGGCTGACTGCCGCGCCCACAAGACTTTCTGCTGGGTGGCGCGCAAGGCCAATGACGAAACTATCGAGCGCATCAATTCCCTGAAACTGCAGGGCATTCACTTTCAGAAAGAGCCGAAGCGCTTCTATCCTGCGCGCGATCTGGCCGCTCAGGTATTGGGCTCGGTCGGCATGGAAGATTCCGGGCAAAGCGGCATCGAGCACGCATTTGACGATGAGCTCAAAGGCCGTCCGGGAAAGATGTTTATCTCGGTCGATGCCCGTCGCAAATGGTTTGCCGACGTCGAAACCCAGCCGGACCCCGGCGACAATCTCGTTCTGACGATCGACAAGAATATTCAATACATCGCGGAGAAGGAACTCGAACAGGCGATTCACGATACGCAGGCTATTGCCGGTACAGTAATTGTGGAGAACCCGCATACGGGAGAAATCCTCGCGCTGGCGAATCGCCCCACGTTCAACCCAAATGCTCGCAAGCAGATTACCCCGGGAGCTTTGACGAACCGCGCGGTGAGCTATGTTTACGAGCCTGGCTCGACGTTCAAGCTTGTGACCATTTCGGCGGCGCTTGAAGAGAAAGTCACAAACCCCAACGAAGTGTTTGATTGCCAGATGGGCGCCATCGTTTACAACGGCATGCGCATCCGCGACTCAAAGCCGCACGGCTTGCTGCCGGTGTGGGGTGTACTGGCGGAATCAAGCGACGTGGGCGCGATCAAGATTGCCTTACGCCTCGGCGAAGACCGTTTCTATAAATACATTCGCGCCTACGGATTCGGGCAGCAGACAGGAATTGAACTGCCCGGCGAAACTCGCGGACTCACCAAGCCTCCGAGCCGGTGGTCGAAAGTCTCGATTGCCGCCATTTCGATGGGCCAGGAGATTGGCATCTCGCCCCTCCAATTGACGGGGCTGATCTCGACTTTTGCCAATGACGGCGTGTGGGTCGCTCCCCGGATCGTCACCGGAACGGTACAGCCTCAGGGAACTCCGCAGACGGTGGCGTTTCATCCTGGCGCATCGCACCGCGTGATCTCCTCTTATACGGCCGCCGAAATGCGCTCGATGATGCAGAAAGTCGTACTGGAGGGCACGGGCCGCAAAGCGATTCTCGAAGGTTATAGCTCAGCCGGAAAGACGGGCACGGCGCAGAAAGTCGATCCGGCCACGGGCGCGTATTCAAAGACAAAATACATTGGATCATTTGCCGGTTTCGCTCCAGTCAACAATCCGCAGATTGTGGTCGCGGTGATTTTGGACTCGGCCGTCGGACTGCATCAGGGCGGCCAGGTTTCAGCCCCGGTCTTCAAACGCATTTCGCAACAGGTGCTCGAATATCTGCACGTGCCGCACGATTTGCCCCTGGCGCCGCAGCATCAGTTGCTGTTAGCGCAGGCGAAGACGAAAGAGAAAGACCTGGAAGAAGGCACGCCCGATCATCCAGGCGAGCCGCTCGAGACGGCGGAAGTGAACAGCACAACTTCCGATGCGGCGAAGCCAGAGAATGTGGCGCGGGCGCCGATGCCCGCGGCTGCCGAAGCAGGCGGAAACGTCGTGCAAGCGGCGATGCGGGAGCGCGCCGCCGCAGATTCATCGGGAGCCTCGGACGGTCAAAATCTTTCAACGAAAACTGCCGACGCCGGAAGCCCGATGCCAGAAAAATTGCCCTCGACCGGGACGGTTGTTCTCGACGTCGAGCAAGGCGGAATCGAAGTGCCTTCATTCGTTGGGAAGACGGTTCGGGGCGCCGTCGAGGCCGCGCAGGACATTGGCCTGAACTTGGAAGCTGTCGGCAGCGGCGTAGCCAGACTGCAGTCCCCAGCAGCTGGAACTCACGTGCCTTCCGGGACGCGCGTAACCGTCCAGTTCGGCCGATAGAACTCAAAATATTCACCACCGAGGACACTGAGGACACAGAGAAAGCGCAATATTCCTCTATGTCCTCCGTGCCCCCTGTGGTGAAAGATCTTCCCAGTTTGACCCGCTGAAAAACCGCGTGTTACCGTTATCAGTCACACCTATCCCAGCAGCTCAGCCACTGCTCGCTGATTGAGGTCTATTTTGTCTTCCGCGGAGGCGATGCCCGCCGGCATCACAACGAACATCCGTAAAACTGCGCTGAACGCTGTCCATCGCCAGATGGGCGCGAAGATGGTGGAGTTCAATGGCTGGGACATGCCAGTCGAATATCCCGCATCCATCGGCTGCGGAATCATCAACGAGCACATGGCCGTGCGCACGGGCGTGGGCATCTTTGACGTCAGCCACATGGGTGACATTCGGTTGGCGGGCCCGCAGGCGCTAGCCGCCGTGCAGCACATTTCGATGAACGACGCTTCACGGCTGGCGATCGGTCAGGCTCAGTATTCCGCCCTGCTTTATCCCGAAGGAACGTTTGTCGACGACGTGATTGTTCACCGCCTCGGGGAGGACGAATATCTTCTGGTGATCAATGCCGGGACGCGCGAAAAAGATTTCAACTGGGTGCGCGACAATACGCGCCAGTTTGACTGCGCGGTCGAGAATCTGTCGGATGACTTCACCCAAATTGCGGTTCAGGGACCGAAGGGTGTGAACCTATTGCAAAAGCTCACCGACGCCGACTTGAGCGCGGTGAAGTTCTATTGGGTGACGCGCGGCAAGCTTTGCGGCCTGAACAATATTCTGATGGGCCGCACCGGATATACAGCAGAGGACGGCTTCGAGATCTACATCCCTGCCGATGAGGCGACGAGCGCCCGGGTCTGGTATGCGATCTTGGAAGCGGGCAAGGAATTCGGTGTTGTGCCCTGCGGCCTGGGATCACGCAACACGCTGCGACTCGAAGGCAAACTCCCGCTCTACGGCCACGAGATTTCCGATACCATTAATGTTTGGGAGGCTGGGCTCGACCGCTTCTGCAAGATGGAGAAGCCCGAGTTCGTCGGCCGGGCCGCACTCGAGAAGGCGAAAACCGCAGGTATAAAGCGCTCTCTCGTGGGCCTGGAGATGACCGAACGCGGCATCGCCCGCGACGGATACAAAGTGCTGGAAACCGCCGGCCATGAGATTGGATACGTCACCAGCGGTTCGCCCGCTCCGTTTCTGAAGAAGAATATTGCGCTGGCGTATGCGCCGATGGAGTTGGCGGCGATAGGAACCGCGGTGAAAGTAGAGATTCGTGGTCAAGGCGTGGGTGCGGTGGTTGTACCAACGCCCTTTTATAAGCGGCCTAAGAAGACCGCATAACCACAGAGGGCACGCAGTACACAGAGGATTTAGCTAGAAGCCAGGAGCTAGAAGCTTTTATGCCTTACCCGACAGATCGCAAGTACACCAAAGAGCACGAGTGGATCCAAGCCAACGGAAACTCAGGCACCATCGGCATCACCGACCACGCGCAGCAATCTTTGGGGGACATTGTGTTCGTCGAGACCCCAAAGGTCGGCGCCGAAGTCACTGCCGGCAAAACATTTGGCACGGTCGAGTCGGTGAAGGCCGTCTCCGACTTGTTTGCTCCCGCCTCGGGCACCGTCACCGAAGTCAACGCAGCCTTGGCCACGTCGCCTGAGAACGTAAACAAAGATGCTCACGGCTCATGGATGGTGAAGATTACTCTGAAGAATCCCAGCGAACTTGACGGCCTGCTATCCGCCGCCGACTACGAAAAATTTGTAGCGGAAGAGGCTGGACACTGATACTCCCCCTTTGTGTAACTTCGTGTCCTTTGTGGTTCAGGCTTTGAACGCAAGCCAGTCGATACCCGATGAGTTTCACTTGATTCAAACGATGGCAGCGCTACCCCAATCCAAATGACCCTGAGGCACATCTAAAGAACTTCCTATGCGCTATCTACCGAAATCTCCTGCCGACCGCGAAGCCATGCTGAAAGCCATTGGACTGCGCTCGGTCGACGATCTGTTTGCGCCGATTCCCGCCGAATATCGCTTGACCCGCGACCTAAAGATTCCGCGCCAGATGGCGGAATCGGAAATCGTCGACTTCTTCCGCCAGCGCTCCCGTGAGAACGGCGACGGATACACCAGTTTTCTGGGCGCCGGTGCCTACTTTCATTACCGCCCCGTGATTATTGATTCCCTGATTTCACGCGGCGAATTTCTCACCGCGTACACGCCCTACCAGGCAGAAATTTCGCAGGGCACGCTGCAATCGATCTTCGAATTCCAGACGATGATTTGTGAGTTGACTGGCATGGAGGTCGCCAACGCATCGATGTATGACGGCTCCACGGCTGCAGCCGAGGGCGTAATGATGGCTGTCCGCTTGACGGGCCGGCGGTCGGTGGTCGTGGCGCGCAGCCTGCATCCCGAATACCGCGAAGTGCTGGCGACCTACGCGACGCATCAGGGGATGCCGCTAACGGTAACAGGTTTCAACGATGATGGCCGCCTCAACCTGGCAGAACTCGAGAAGTGGATCACTCCGGAAACCGCTTGCGTGCTGATCCAGTCGCCAAACTTTTTCGGCACCATCGAAGACGTCGCAGCGATTGCAGAGATCGCCCACAAGCACGGAGCAATGCTGGTGGTTTCGATTGCGGAGGCCGTCTCACTCGGCATCGTCGAGCCTCCGCGAGCCGCCGACGTCATCGCCATGGAGGCGCAGTCCTTCGGTGTGCCCCTCGGATTCGGTGGTCCCTACTGCGGCGTGATCGCCACCCGCGAGAAATATGTTCGCCAGATGCCTGGTCGGTTGGTCGGCCAGACCGTCGACAAACAAGGCAGGCGAGGATTCGTTCTGACTTTGGCGACGCGCGAACAGCACATTCGACGTGAGAAAGCGACGTCAAACATCTGCACCAACCAGGCGCTGGTCGCGCTGATGGTCAATATCTTCATGACGGTCTATGGCAAAGTCGGTCTGAGAGAGTTGGCGAAGCAGAATCTGGCAAAGACTGCCTACGCAGCGACCCAGTTCGCCAAGCACGGCAAAGTGCTGTTCGCAGACACTCCGCGCTTTAACGAATTCGTCGTGCAGACCAGCGAAGATCCCTACGCCATCAACGGACGCCTGCTCGGGCACAAAATGGTTGGCGGACTACCGCTGAAGAAGTTCTATCCCGAGCTAGGAAATGCGGCGTTGTGGTGCTGCACCGAACTCACGACGCGCAGCGCGATTGATACTGCGGTTGGCTTGGTTGCCGAGAGCGAGCGTTCCGTGCGATCCGCCAAAGAAGAAGTGGAAGAGGTGGCGCGATGAAACACACGACCCGCAAAGCGTCGCTCCAGGTGAATCAGAACGAGGGATTGATCTTTGAAAAATCGTCGGCAGGCAAGGCCGCATGGAAGTTGCCTCCGCTCGATGTTCCTGAAGTGGATACGTCAAAGCTACTCGGCGCTTCGGAAAGAAAAGATCTCGGCAACCTGCCGGAAGTGAGCGAGATTGAAATCATCCGCCACTTCACGCGCATGTCTACGTGGAACTACGCCATCGATCTCGGCATGTATCCCCTGGGCTCCTGCACGATGAAATACAACCCGCGTGTGAACGAGGCGGCCGCGCGCGTCGAGGGGATCGCCAACGGGCATCCTTACCAGCCTGAGAAGATTTCCCAAGGTGCACTGCAAATCATCAAGACGCTGAGCGAGCAACTGATCGAAATTACCGGCATGGGCGCGATCACGCTACAGCCCGCCGCCGGCGCGCATGGCGAGATGACCGGCTTGCTGATGGTTCGTGCCTATCACCAGTCGAAGGGCAATGCCCGCAAGAAGATTCTGATTCCCGACTCAGCGCACGGCACCAATCCAGCCACAGCAGCGATGGTGAATTACGCAGTCGAGAACTTGAAATCGGATTCCCGCGGCATGGTCGACATCGCGGCGCTCGCCTCGCAGATGAATGAAGACGTCGCCGCGCTCATGCTTACCAACCCAAACACGCTCGGCGTATTCGAGCAGGACATCCACAAGATTGCCGACATCCTGCACGCCAAGGGGGGCCTCCTCTACATGGACGGCGCCAACATGAATGCGCTCGTGGGCAAGGTGCGGCCCGGCGACTTCGGCGTCGACGTCATGCATCTCAACCTGCACAAGACATTTTCGACCCCTCACGGTGGAGGTGGTCCTGGCTCTGGTCCGGTGGCCATCAAGAAGGCGCTCGAACCATTCCTTCCCACGCCGGTCTTGACCACGAAATCTGACGGGACGCTCGGCTTCGACTACGACCGTCCGCAGTCCGTGGGACGAGTACGGGCCTTCTACGGTAACTTCGGAATGTTCGTTCGCGCGTTGGCTTACATCCAGGCGAATGGTCCCGACGGCCTGCGGCAGACTACGGAAGATGCCGTGCTCAACGCCAATTACATCCGCAAAGGGCTGGAAGGCGTTTACGATCTGCCCTATTCCACGCCAACCATGCACGAAGTGGTCTTCAGTGACAAAGTGCAGTTGAAAAAAGGCGTGCGCACCATGGACATCGCCAAGCGCCTGATCGATTACGGCTTCCATCCTTATACGACTGCGTTTCCGTTAATTGTGCCGGGTGCTCTCATGATCGAACCCACCGAGAGCGAATCGAAAGAAGAGATGGATCTGTTTATCGAGGCGATGAAATCGATCGCTGATGAAGTGGAAGAAGATCCAAAAACTGTGCTGGATGCCCCGCACTCCACCCGAGTCTCGCGCCTCGACGAAACGGCCGCTGCTCGGAAGCCTGTACTGCGGTGGAAACCCTAGAAGAGACCGAGGAAAGTTCTTCAACCACAGAGGACACTGAGGACGGGGGAGACAAATGTCGGTGGATCCCCAGCGCGGCCGCTAATCGTATCGAGTGGTATTGTCTGTGTGTCCTCCGTGTCCTCTGTGGTGATGTGCCTTTGACGTCTGCGATGCCAGACGTGATCACTGAGATGCTTGTGCAAAACGCCTCTGTGTCCTCCGTGTCCTCTGTGGTTAAATCCTGATATTGCCTTCCACCAAGAAAACTCCGCCCGCAACGGAGCCTCCGGGCATCTTCGCCTCGCCCGAGAAACGCAACCCGATCGTCTGCCTGCTTCTCGCGGTGGTAACGCTGGCTCTCTACAACCCCGTCAATCGCCATCCCTTCGTGAACTATGACGATGACCGTTACGTCACCGAGAACCCCCACGTTCGTCAGGGCCTGACCGCCGATACTTTCAAATGGGCCCTGACCTCGACCGAGCAAGCCAACTGGCATCCGCTCACCTGGATGTCGCACGCCCTCGATGTCTCGCTGTTTCGCTTGAATCCCGCCGGGCACCATTTCACCAGCATCCTGCTGCATGCCGTAAACGTGATCCTGCTTTTTCTGCTGTTGATGTGGGCGACGAACCGCTTCGGGCCCAGTCTCTTCGTGGCGGCGTTGTTTGCGCTTCATCCAATGCAGGTGGAATCGGTGGCCTGGGTGGCCGAACGCAAGAACGTTCTCTGCACGATGTTTTTCTTCCTGACGCTCTGGGCCTATGGCTGGTATGCGCGCAGGCCGGACTGGAAGCGGTATCTGGTAGTCGTCGCGCTGTTCGCGGCCGGGCTAGCGTCCAAGCCGATGGTGATCACGTTGCCGTTTGTCTTACTCCTGCTGGACTACTGGCCGTTGGCACGAGTGCGTGGAGAGAAAATTGAGTCGAGCAACGTGCAGTCGACATTCCCCTGGTCACGGCTCGTGCTCGAGAAGTTGCCCCTGTTTATTCTCTCCGCTGCCAGTGCAGTCATCACGATGCAGGCGCAACAAGCAAGCGGCGCCATTCGTACGACCGCTGAGTTTTCTTTCGGAGTTCGCATCTCGACGGCGATGTATGCCTACGCGATGTACCTGTGGAAGATGATCTGGCCCGCGCGACTGGCGCCTCTCTATCCGCATCCCGGAGATACGCTCGCGTCCTGGCAAGTTCTGGTTGCAGCATTGGTCCTGCTATCCGTTTCCGTGCTGGTGTGGCGAATGCGTGCCCGGCGTTATTGGCTCGTCGGCTGGTGCTGGTTTCTCGGGACTCTCGTTCCAGTCATCGGACTCGTGCAGGTTGGCGAGGCTTCCATGGCCGACCGTTATGCTTACATCCCGTTCATTGGCATCTTCGTAATGATTTCGTTTGGCGTCGCGGATTTTGCGCAACAAAGGAAAATCGGTCTCGCGCCCGCAATTCCTGCCGCTATGATCCTCGCTGCCCTTGCATTCGCTACTCATCGTCAGATTGGATACTGGCAGAGCAACGACGCTCTCTGGTCTCACGCGCTCGCCGTTACGGAGAATAATTTCGTCGCGGAAGACAATCTGGGTGGGGCTCTGATTCTGGAAGACAAAGAAGAAGAGGCTCACGCTCACTTCGAAGCCGCGGCGCGCATTAATCCAAAAGATCCCATGAGCCGCAGTAATCTCGGTACTTACTATCAGACGCACAACCGCATGCGGGAAGCAATCGAGGAATACCAGGCCGCGGTCGAACTGACCTCGGACCCAATTCTGCTGTCGATGACGTACGCCAACATGGGAGCCGCCCATCTCTCTTTGGGCGAATACGAGGCTGCTCACAAGAATTTTGACGAGTCCTTGCGCGTGAATCCCGGCCAATTCAAAGCATGGCTCGGCCTCGGGCTGATGGCAGAGAAGCAGGGCAACGTCGGAGAAGCAATTACGGATCTTTCCCGATCCGTGGATCTGCAGCCGACATCGCAGGCTTATCTTGAACTGGGCCGTTTGCTCACGCAGACCGGGCACGTCCCCGAGGCGCTCGATGCCTACCAGCAGGCCCTGAAAATCTCTCCTGATCTGGTCGAAGCGCAACAAGCAATCGATGCACTCCAACAGCAGAAAAGATGAAATGCCCGGCCGCCCTCACCGCTCTTAACTTGCTAGCTCTTTTTGGAGGTCACTGCGAAAAATGCCGTGGCCTCCTGTTCCACATTCTTACTGCCGCAGTGAGGACATTTGGGATTCTCTTTGTCGTGCTCCTTCAGGGTCAGAGCGGTTTCGAAGGGCTTGTGGCAATCGAGGCAAACATAATCGTATACGGGCATGGGAACCTCCCGTGAGAAATGCTCTTTACAGAATTGTAGCTCCGGCCCGGCGAGGTGGAGAAGGATTCTGCAAGCAGAGATTTGGCACTTCAACCGCCGACCGCGGTCAAAGGATCCACCTCAGTGACGACGCTCAATTCCTCAACAACCGGCTCTGCGGCATTCGCTGGTGCCGCAACCACGAAGGGCAGTCGCCTGGGACTGAAGCGCTCGCGCAGTTCGAGCCCAGGTTTCTCCACCAGATAGTAAGACGCGGCGGCCAACGTCACAGACAGCACCAGATTCAGAGGAAACATAGACCACGGTGCCGCAGACCAGCGATCGAGAAACAGTTGCTGCCACAGGTAAAGGCTATAGCTGATTCCACCGAGCCACATGACGGGCGCCGAATTCAGCAGCCAATATCGCCGTTCCATCATGTGCCGCAGCGACAACGCAATCCCCAGGTGTAGCGCGCTTAGGCCGACGGTCTGATAGACGCGGCTATTCCAAAACTGGATGAGTGGGAGCAGAAACGTCAGTGCGGGCACGCAGAGAAACCAGCGGCTGGCCAACGCCGCTTGAAACCTCTTCAGTTGCGGCTCGAGCATGGCGACCGCGGCGCCGGTTGCCAATGCATCCATGAAAATGGGGAACGGATGCTCCAGTCCGAGACGTCCCCACAGCATCCAGAACAGAATGCGGAAAGGGGGACCTGCCGCCACTACCACGGCCACAATCCACAGTCGATTGCGAAAGAACAGCAAAAGGCACAGCGGCCAAACCAGGTAATACTGCTCCTCCACGCCCAGTGACCACAAATGACCGAGCACATGGCTTCCGTGCTGGCAGTAGTTCACCGTGTAGGTGAGAGCCGTCACCATGTTCGTCGCGGAAAGAACTTTCCAGTGCGTGGCGATCGCCACCAGCATGAAGACATAGGCAGCAGGAAAAATGCGAAATGCTCGCCGGGCGTAGAACCGTTTCAGCGCAATGCTGCCCGTCGTCGCACGCTCCTTGGCCAGTTGCGACGTAATCAGGTATCCCGACAAGACCAGAAAAATGCGAACGCCGAGATTGCCGTAGCGCTCCACGACTACCGAGTGAAAACAATTGTGTGTGCCCGAGAGATGTGCCAGCACCACAAACGTGATACAGATTGCCCGCAAGCCCTGCAAGGAATGAATGCGCATAGTCGATGGACCACCAATCGCATCCGCGAGATTGGTCGAAGACACTCGTTTTGAGAGTAGAGGAGGGCTGACCGGGAAGCCTGTGACATTCATCACCTTCCGGTTGTGGAAATGTCGTTTTGGGAATTGCTGCGAGGCGGGGTTCGCACGAGCCCGGCAGACTGAAACTGAGCCTGCCGGGTCTCGCGTCAAATCGCAAGAATCTTACTTCGCACTGATATCCACCGACGCTCGGGTGGTGTCCCAGTCGATCTGCAGAGTGCAGCCGCTCCCGGACTTGGCGTAGGAGATGGTGAAGTTCTCGACCGGCGAGGGCAACTTTGAAACCTTCATGTCGACGCGGGCGAGTTCGTCGCTCTCGTACTTATAAGGTATGCCCCATTCCCCAGTCTTCTTATTGATGATGAGCGTCCACTTATCGGCCTCGGGGACGGTGAAGATCGTATAGCTACCGGCCGGAACCGCCTTGCCGCCGACGACCACATCGCTGCTGGTCACGAACGTGGTCGCCTCATTCGCGCCCGTGCGCCAAACCTGGCCGAACGGCACGAGGTCTCCATAAATCTTGCGGCCTTTCATGCGTGGGCTGGAGTATGCGGTCTTGATGCTCTTGCCTCCGCTGAGGTCGCACGACGCGGTGGCTGGTGGACTGGGCTTGCCCTGGCAGGCAGCGAAGATACTGAGCGCAAAAATCAGGCCGGTGACAAGCGCAATTCGTTTTTGCATGGTTTCTCCTTTTGAGGTACAGGTGTTAAAAGGTTTGGACGTTTGAGAAGGGATTATGTCAGCGGGCTCCATTATGCCGCAGGCGGCGCCGCGTTTACAATCGACCCATGCCCGTATTCGACGAAAAGCAAGAAGAATTGGAACACTACGAGACCATGATGGGCGTGCCCCGTGGCCGCCTCGCCGTCACCATGGACGCCATCACCGACGCCATGGCCTTGGTCGGCCAACACGGTGTCTACTGTCAGAGCCAGCGCTGGCCCGGCAAGCCCGTGATGGACATTCAAATCATCATGAAGAGCCTGACCGACGCAAAAGAATTGATCCAGAGCGTGATGGAAGAACTAAAAAAGCCGGCGTGACTCAGTGTCCTCTGTGTCCTCTGTGGTGAAAGCTGTTAAGGTTTGACGGAGATCATCACCACGCCATGCGAAGCAACCGATGCCGAGAATTTCCCCGTAAACTTTCCCAGATCCTTATGCTGCCACAAATCGCGCACCGATGCACTGAGAGTGCTGGGATAACCGAGATCCTCCCAGTTCACTGAGATCTGCTGCTCGCTCCCGCCGCGATTCAGCAGCACCACCGCCCGTCCGCCGTCTTTGAGTTGCTTTCCCCAAACTTCCAGGTCGCCGTCCTTAGCGACGCGCCGGCCTTGCCGTCCCATTGCATCCTGATCTACAGCGATCACTTCTTTATTCGTGAGAATGTCGTGAATCTCCGGACGCATATTGCGCAGGTCATTCCCCGCAATCAGCGGTGCAGCCAGAAGTGCCCACAAACTGAAGTGCGAGCGATACTCCACGTCCGTCATGCCTCCGTTGCCGACTTCAAGCATGTCCGGATCATTCCAGTGGCCGGGCCCGGCGTAGGAATACAAAGGCGCTTCCTGGTCGAGGATCGCCAACACGCCATTGGAGCAGCACGTTCCATCGGGCCATTTCTCCTGGCCGCCCCAGCGGTCATTGATATCCCCCGTCGTGCGCCACAGATTCCCGCCGACTTCTTTCCCCCATAGCCATGGCTTAGCCGTTCCCCACTCGCAAATGCTCAGCACGATCGGACGCCCCGCCGTGTCGAGAGCCGCGCGGATGTTCGCGTATGACGCCTTCGCATCCTGCGTGGTCGTGCTGCACCAGTCATACTTCAGATAGTCGACGCCCCAAGCGGCATACTGGATCGCATCCTGATACTCATGTCCCAACCCGCCGGGACGCCCGGCACAAGTCTTCGACCCCGCGTCGGAATAAACTCCAAACTTCAGCCCCAGCGAATGGATGTAGTCACCCACCGCTTTCATCCCATGCGGAAAATGCTGCGCATCGATCACGATATTGCCGCTCGCGTCACGACTCACCTGCCAGCAGTCATCAATATTTACGTAGATGTATCCCGCGTCTTTCATCCCAGACTTCACAACGGCGTCGGCCATGCCCTTGATCAAGTCTTCGCTGACGTTACAGGCGAACTTGTTCCAAGAGTTCCAGCCCATGGGCGGCGTCATTGCAAGATTCGCCGACACCGACGACTTCTCCTGCGCAGCCGCGCCGGGGATTGACAGTGAAATCAGAAAGAGAGAGACGCAGAGAGACGCAAGAGCGAGGCGCATGGTTTTCATGCAGACGTTTTATCAGATGCGCCGGGAGATTGGTAGAAGATGACGGGGACTGCTCCACGTCTCGCAGTCGTGGACGGGCCAAGCAACCTGCGACCGATCCGATTTACAATTCCCCGTTGCTCTTATCCGGAACCACGTAATCAACGGAGGTCCCTTCATGCGCCGACTGCCGATCTTTTTCTTGATGATCGTTTGTGTAGGCTCATTGCTCAGAGGCCGTATCGATGCGCAAAACGCCACACAGCCGCTCGGACTGTTTGAAGGGCATACCGATGTAGGCACCATCCTTCACCCCGGCACCGTTAACTATGACTCAGCCAATAGAACCTACACCATCACCGGAAGCGGCGAAAATATGTGGGGCGCCACCGACGCCTTTCAGTTCGTCTGGAAGAAAGTTTCCGGCGACGTGACGATAACCGCCGACATCTCGTTTCTGAACAAGACCGGAAACGAACACAAAAAAGGCGCACTGATCTTGCGCCAGAGTCTGGATGCGGATTCCGTGTATGCCGACGTGGCCTTGCACGCCAGCGGGCTCACGTCGTTGCAATTCCGCGACGAGAAGGGCGCAGTGACGCGGGAGATCCAATCCAATCTCTCCGCTCCAAAGCGTCTCCGCATCGCCAAGCGCGGCGACTATGTCTATATGTCGCTGTCCGATAATGGCGAGCCCAAAGTCGCCGGCGGATGGATTCGTATCCCCCTGCAAGGCCCGTTCTACGTCGGGCTCGGTGTCTGCTCCCACGACAAGGACGTAGCCGAAACGGCAACCTTTTCCAATGTCGAACTCACTCAGCCCGCCCGGTCAGCGCCCGCCAAGCCCACTCTCTACAGCACGCTCGAAACCATTGCCATCGACTCCACCGACCGCCGCGTCGCCTATCTCGCACCCGGACGCTTCGAAGCCCCCAACTGGACAAGAGATGGCAGCGCCTATCTTTTCAATCGCAACGGACATATCGAGCGCCTGGCAGTCGGCAGCGACAAGCCAGTCACCATCGACACCGGCTTCGCCAACCGCTGCAACAACGATCACGGAATTTCCCCCGACGCCACCCAGATCGCCATCAGCGACAATTCACAGAGCGATCACGAGTCTCTCGTTTACATCGTCACCATCGCTGGTGGAACGCCACGCCGGATCACGCAGAAGTCGCCGTCGTACTGGCATGGTTGGTCGCCCGACGGCAAGACGCTCGCCTTCGTCGGCCAGCGCAACGGCGAATTTGATATCTATGCAATCCCCGCAGCCGGTGGCGAAGAGATCCGTCTCACCACGGCCAAGGGACTGGATGACGGTCCGGAATATTCGCCGGACGGCAAATACATTTACTTCAACTCAGAGCGTACTGGACACATGCAGATCTGGCGCATGAAGCCCGATGGCAGCGAGCAGGAGCAGGTCTTCTCCGACGACCTCAACAACTGGTTCCCCCACATTTCTCCCGACGGCCAGTGGATGGTATTCCTTACCTACGGCGCGGATGTGACTGGCCATCCAGAAAATAAAGATGTGATGCTGCGCCTCATGTCGCTCGATCCGAAACAGAATGACAAGAAGATCACGGTGCTCGCAAAGTTGTTCGGCGGGCAGGGAACGATCAACGTGCCATCATGGTCACCTGACAGCAAACAACTGGCCTTCGTCAGCTATTTGATGATCCCGTAAGACGGTCGGTAAGAGCCATAACGAAAGGAATTCATGACAGGCCAACCCTCCAGCGCCATGATGATCTTGATTGCCGGCCCCTATCGCTCCGGCACCAATGACGATCCGGCATTAATCAGGAAAAACGTGGAGACCATGGAATCCTTCGCGCTGCCGATTTTTCGCGCGGGACACATTCCGATTCTCGGCGAGTGGCTCGCTCTGCCACTCGTCGCCGTCGGCGGATCGAAGAAGTTGGGCGACGAAGTGTTCAACGAAGTTTTTCATCCCGTCGCAACCCGCAAACGCGGGAAGGAGAGAAACCCAAAGGGCACAGAGGAGTTCAATTTCTCTGTGTTCCCCAGTGTCCTCTGTGGTTAAGATGTTTGTTAGCCGAGCGTATACTTCCCCCGCTCAATCATCTTCTGCGCAATCTGTTGCCGCAGTTCGATGGTATTGAAGGGTGCGTACTTCCCCAGTCGCCGCAAGATCGCCAGCTGCGTGCGCAGCATGTCGCCGTCAGCAACCGCGGCAATTATTTTCCGAGCCGCCGACTCGATCTTCTCCATCGCCTGCGAAAGATACACTCGTGTCATCGCAATCGCCAAAGCCGCGCCAGCCTCGCCTTTCGCGGCGACAATCTTCTGGGCGCGCAGCACCGCCGATTCCATCGCATAGGTCTCAATCGTCATGTCCGCGATCGCACCCATGATCTCCTGCTGATCCTGAATCGCCTGCATGTATTTCTGCGTGGCCGCACCTGCGGCGAAAAGTCCCAGTTTCTTAGCCTGCGCAACCAGTTTCCGTTCTTCCGGCAGCGCGCCTTCGAGTTCATCCGCCATTGATGGACCCGAGAGCACTTCATCCATCAATTTCTTGATGGCCGGCATCAGCGGCAACTGCCCGCTCATCGCGCGCTTCAACAAAAAGCCGGTGATGATCAGCCGGTTAATTTCGTTGGTGCCTTCGAAAATGCGGTTGATGCGGGCATCGCGGTAAGCGCGCTCCGCCGGATACTCCTCGACAAATCCATACCCGGCATAAATCTGCACGGTCTCGTCGACCACGTAGTCGATCATCTCCGAGCCCCACACCTTAATAATGGAGCACTCGACCGCATACTCTTCAATCGCCTTCAGCGTCTGCTTGGCGCCATCGGCGGCTGCTTTGTCGACCTCGCCGAGCGCCACGTCCATCATGCCAACCGTGCGATATACCAGCGACTCGCCCACATACAGCAGCGTCGCCATATTGGCGATTTTCTCGCGCACCAATCCGAAGTCCGCAATCACTTTGCTGAACGCCTTGCGCTGCTTCGCATAGCCGATGGCGTTCTCCAGCGAAACTCGCCCTCCACCCATGCACATCGCACCCAGCTTGAAGCGTCCAATGTTCAAAATGTTAAAGGCGATTACGTGCCCCTTGCCGATCTCGCCCAGCAGGTTTTCGACCGGCACCTTGCAGTCGTTGAGAATGATGGGACAAGTGGACGACCCGCGAATTCCCATCTTGTGTTCTTCGGCGCCCACGGAGAATCCAGAGAACGTCTTTTCCACCAGGAACGCGCTGAACTTCTCGCCATTGACCTTGGCGAAGACCGTGAACAGGTCGGCGAACCCGGCGTTGGTGATCCACATCTTCTCGCCGTTCAACACGTAGTGCTTGCCGTCGGGCGTAAGCTCGGCGCGAGCCCGGCAGTTCAACGCGTCCGAGCCGGAAGAGGCTTCCGACAACGCATACGCGCCCACAATTTCTCCCGAGGCCAGGCGCGGCAGATACTTATTCTTCTGTTCTTCGGTACCGAAATAGACAATCGGCAGCATCCCAATGCCGCTATGCGCGCCCCAAGTGGTGGCGAAGCCGGCGTACTTCGCGATGTGGTCGGCGATGACGGCGGCGGTGACTTTGTCCATCTCGAGCCCGCCGTAGGCTTCGGGGATCTCGACGGCGCTCAGCCCGAGTTCACCAGCTTTTTTCAAAAGCTCGCGAGATACCGAGAAATCCTTGTGTTCGATCTTTTCGACATTCGGAAGAATCTCGTTGACGGCGAATTCCTCGGCCGTTTGCCCGATGAGTTGGTGCTGCTCGCTGAAGTCTTCCGGCGTGAAAATCTCATCGGGTTGCCGCGTTTCCAGCAAGAAACTGCCGCCGGAAATGCGGGTCTTGGGAACTACCGTGGTTGCCATTGTCGATCCCCCAGTCAAGAAAACCGCCGGGTCCAGACGGACAACGGCGGATACACTTCTGCAATTCTAATGCGGAGAGCAGGTGAAGGGGAAGGAAGACACAAGGAAGCGGAAGCCTGCCTTGACCCTTTGCCGACCGATGAAATCTAGGCTGGCCTAACGAATTCCAATGGATTCAAACCATATGCCCGTCGAGTAACCGTTGAACGGGAAGCCAGAGAATGAGTACGCGTTCTGCGACATTTGCAAGCACTGACGGTAGCGCTCTTGCAGAGCCTTGTACAAGCCGGCGTCGCTCTGCATCGCGCTGTCGGAGGTTGCGCACTCCTGCGTGTTGCCAGCGATGCATGCACCTTGTCGTGCAGATTCTGCTGCCTGCATACTCTGCGCCTGGCGTTCCATCAAAAGGCGCAGGCTAGAGCAGTCGCCCATGAAACGCGCCTGCAACAGGCACGCGCCTCCGCTCCAAATTTCTCCCGCAGGGCAGAACGTGTGGGTATGCGTCGCGCTGGCCGCTGGTGCACATCCAGCGCCCATGCGGGCTTGTCCGGCAGGGCAGGCCATGCACGGGCCGCTGAGGCAGACCCGGTGTCGCAAATTGGCGACGTCCGTGGGCTGGGGTGCGGGTTGCGGTCTTTTAAAGGGATGGCGCAGGAATGAGAAGAAGGTTCTCTTTTCGGGCTGCGCAGCGGCGGTTCGCATTCCTGCACTCGGCTCGCGGATCGAGCGCGTTGCGTTCGCGCTTGAGTTCGAATCACGCAGGTCAAAGTGTGGCGCAGTTGAGGCTGAAGGCGATCCGCGCGAAGTCGATACGTGAGCAACCGCGCCGCCGGAAACGTGAGCGTTTGACGTGTGTGAGACCGATCCTCCTGAACTGTGGAAGCTCGATCCGCTTGAAGAACTCGCCGAATGACTTCCGGAAGAACTGCTGGAAAAGGAACTGGAAGCCGCCGAAGGACTGCTATGAGAACCACCGCCGCTCGAACTGCTGGAAGCGCTAGAACTGCTGCTTCCGGCGGATGAATGTTGGGCAAACGTCGCAGTCGAGAGGAGGAGAAACGCCGCAACACAAAGGCTGGAGAGCCGCATAAAGCACCTCGTGCCAACCGGACCAGAGCGGGGGAAGTTCTGGTCTCTAGCCAATTCCAACTAATAAAATGATACTCCGGAGCGTGTCAAAGAGCGTCGCAATTGCGTAAAGAAATGTTACGGATGGCTTGGTTAGGGCGCCTTCGGGCCTGAGCGCAACTCTGTGGTCTTCAAGCGATACCGCGATGCAGGTTGGCAGGTGGAATATCGAACCAGGTGCGTGGAATCCGAGTCTTTGGAATCGCGAGCCACCACGTAGCTGCGAATTTTCAGGCAGTCGATATCCGCGTTCAGTTCTCCACCCAAGCTGGAGAGAACCATGCCAGAGTCGGCTTCCGGGCCTAATAGGAGAGTGCGAGTGTCGCTCTTCGATCGGGAGACCTTGTACTTGTCGATCTGCAGACGATCTTGAGCATTGCTTCCGGACGTTGCAAGCAGCGGTTGCTTTGGAATGATCTTCCACGGCTCGGAAGACGCGACGGTTGCGAGTTTGTTCGTCGGGGCAACTTTATCCGAAACGGCCATGGAGTCCGTCTTCGTCTGAGCGAATGCCAGCGCAGAGCACACCACCAGCGCAGCAGAAAGAAGCCGAGTGAGAGTCATGGGAACCCTCCTGTCCCGAATTATAGCGCCGACCTGTGGACTGGAAACACGGTTTTCCTTCGTGAACCTTAGTGTCCTTAGTGGTCGAAGGTTTGGCTTTCCCTCCATCCAATGCCATTCACGAAGCGCCTGATCCCGTCTTTCAAATGCACAACATTGAAATTGATCAGCAGCCCGAGAGACCTGCCACTCAGCTTGAGGTAAGAAATGATCTGCGCCTGATGAATCGGTGACATTGCCTCGACCGACTTGATCTCGACAACGACGAGATCTTCAACCAGCAGATCCATACGATAGCCGATTTCCAGTTTCACACCGCGATAGACCACGGGAAGCCCGACTTGACATGTCGATTGAACTCCCGCGGCAGATAGTTCGTAGTGCAGGCAGGCGAGATATGTGCTCTCCAATAACCCAGCTCCCAACTCCGAATGCACCTTCATCGCTGCTGTGATGACTGCATGACTGACTTGTTGCGCACTCAAGCGTTGGATCGGAAGCGTTGCCATGCTTCCAGAAGTATCTGTTTTCCTGTCCGACGTCCATGTCATCCGTCATAATTTCAGTGAAGAAATAGAAGAAAGAAACCAAAACGGGAACCACCAAGGGCACGAAGGTTCACGAAGGAAACCAATATCAATTATCAATGATTTCCTTCGTGATCCTTCGTGTCCTTGGTGGTTAAAGGTTTTAGTGTCCTTTGTGGTTAGAGGTTCTCGAAGATGCCGGCTGCTCCCATGCCTCCGCCGACGCACATCGTGACCATTCCGTAGCGGGCGTTGCGACGTTTGAGTTCGCGGATTACGGTCGCGGTGAGCTTGGCTCCAGTACATCCCAGAGGATGGCCTAAGGCGATTGCGCCGCCGTTGGGATTTACTTTCTCGGGATCGAGTCCGGCTTCTTTGATCACTGCCAACGATTGCGCCGCGAAGGCTTCGTTCAACTCGATGACGTCGATGTCAGAGAGCTTCAGTCCAGCCATCTTCAATGCCTTCGGGATCGCGAACACTGGACCGAGTCCCATTTCTTCCGGCTTGTAACCAGCGGTTGCGAATGAGACGTAGCGGGCGAGGGGCGTGATGCCTAATGCTTTGGCGCGATCCGCGGACATGACTATGGCTGCAGCTGCGCCGTCGGACATCTGCGACGAATTGCCGGCGGTTACAGTTCCTTTCATGTGAAACGCGGGCTTCAGCGACATCAAGGCTTCAATCGATGTGTCGCCGCGCGGGCCTTCGTCGACCCTGAAGGTGATCTCCTGACGCTTTGGCTTGGAGCCGTTCGGTGTCGTGAAGCTTACGGGAACAGGGACGACTTCGTCGGCGAACTTGCCTGCCTGGATTGCCGCGATCGCTTTCTGATGGCTGCGCAGCGAGAACTCATCTGCCGCTTGGCGCGTGATGCCGAATCGTTGTCCGACGCGTTCGGCGGTGAGTCCCATGGAAAGATACGCGTCGGGATAATGATCGACGAGCCAGGGATTGGGCGAGATCTTGTGACCTCCCATCGGGATCATCGTCATGGATTCGGTTCCTCCGGCGACGATCACTTCTGCGCCTCCGCTCATGATGCGTTCGGCGGCCATGGCAATCGATTGCAATCCGGAGGAGCAGAAGCGGTTGATGGTGAGTGCGGAAACTTCTACTGGCAATCCCGCGCGCAAAGATGCGATGCGGGCAACGTTCATGCCTTGCTCGGCTTCGGGCATGGCGCAACCGAGGATGACATCTTCAATCTCTTTCGGATCGAGTTGCTGGACGCGATCGAGTGCGCCTTTGATGGCGACGGCGGCGAGTTCATCGGGACGAGTGGCGCGGAGCGTGCCTTTGTAGGCGCGTCCCACGGGCGTGCGAACAGACGACGCAATGATGACTTCACGCATATGAGATCTCCGTTATGAGCAGGCAGGTTGATTGGATGCCTGCAGGTCTATATCAGTTCCAAGCGCGCCGATCGGGCTGCGACTTAGAGAACGACGATCACTTGGGCGGCGCGAAAAAATAATAATCGGCTCGGTATTCACTCTTCGTTTCTGTGTCTTTGTGCGACTCATCGCAGGCGTCGTCGGCGCTGGGCTTTCCGCCGTGCGTGTGTACGCGTTGAATGCTGGTGATGCTGGTGAGCATACCGGATTTGCCGGCGTGGCTCTCGACATTGACGAACAGCCAGGGAATGGAATCGGAATCGAGCGAGTCGATGTGGGCAACGGCTTTGCCAGTGACTTCGCTGCCATCTTTCATCTTCCACGCGGGCAGTTTCGAAGTTGGGTCCGCGGAATGATGTCCGATAACTTTGTCTTTGCGGTCGGTGAGTTCCGCGTCGGGACCTTTCAGTGTCCAGGCGAACTTTCCGTCCGCGCCTGCCTGACAAGTGTAGATCTGCGCTCCCTTGGCGTGGACGAAGAACACGACCTGTTGTCCCGCGGGAACAGCGATCGCATCGGGAACGTCGGGAGCGGATTCCTGGGCATCTTTTTGTGAGTTGGATTGGGCGTTGGCGAGCAGGGACGAAGCGATGAGGGCAGTCACACCGATGACCGCAACCGCAGCAGCCAGCAGAGGTCTACGCATGAGGCGATTGTAGCGCAGGAGCCATGTGAGGAGTGTGACGGGAGGAGCATTCCTGTTTTTGGGAAGGGGCGTTTACTATTTAGTAATTCTGGGTACCAGCCCCTCACGCCGCCCTGAAGGGCCGCTCTCTACGAGGTTTTTCTACTGGGATTGGCGAGCGCCATAAGGTCTGGCAATGCTCGCGATTTTCGCATATCGTTTGGACGCCATGAAGAAATGGATTCTTGCAACATTGCTCATTGCCACTGCGGCTGTGGCGCAGCAGACTCACAATCAATACGAGCCACCGAACGCTGCGGGTGCCGGTCAGAAATTGCTTGCACAGTTTGCGGGCGACTGGGACCTCGTCAAGACTTTCTTCCCGGCGAACGGGAAGCCAATCGTGACGAAAGGTACGTGCAAGCAGTACATGATCCAGGATGGCAAGTTTCTGCAGTCGGATTTCACCTTCATCAATGCCGACGGAACGAAAAGCACCGGCACGGGAATCTCGGGCTTCGATTCCAAGACGAATCGCTTCACCACGGTGTGGTACGACTCGCGGCAGACGACGATGTCGATTCGCCAGAGCGACGGCACATTCGACGGCAGGAACATCGTCCTGTGGGACACGCCACTCGATACCGAGCACTCTGGCGCAAGACCGTCGCGCGGGCGCACCTCGAGGAAGACGGCCGCGTGCTGCTCCATCGCCATTTCATCGTCGACGACAAAGGGCAGGAACGGATGATGATCGAGCTGCGGCTGACGCGAAAGTAATTCCACCAGGCAATCTTCTCAGATGGGATGAAATCGCCGTGGCGCGCATTGACCGGGGACGCACCCCGATTCCTCAATCATTGGGACAGTCTGTGAGCCAAGGGGCTTCAGATCAATTCAGGCGACTTCAGGCTTTCTCCATGGACATTTCTGGAAGCCAGAGACATGATCCACCCACTTGCGGATTTTGCTAATCTGCCGGACGAGCCGAGGGGGAGGCAGCGAGCAGAATCGCAAAATAAATTTCGCATCATCAAAGGAGACGCCCATGCATGCCAGATTAGCGGCCTGTGTAGTATTCATCGCCGGTTGTGGCTTGTTGGCGATCCCCGCCCATCCTGCCGCGCAGGGCAATCAAGCTCACCGCGCCATCGTAGCTTTTGCGCCCGAACCAACGAGCCGCACGCTCCGACTGGTTTCCTTCAAGGGCACTGGTAGCGCAGCCAGTTGCACACTGCAGGGAAGACCCTGCAGCCCCCAACATTCCACGTGCTGCCCGGGATTGAAGTGCGTGTTTCGAGGAGGATCGACGAGGGTCGGTTATCAGTGCACGTTTGGAACAGCCTCGGCAAACGCCTCGACAAGCTCATTTCAGGAGAAGCTGAGCGGCAACAAACTTGATCAAGATGATCTCTGAGGTTTCTTTGCTAGCTGTCTCCGCCCTGGATATCGCCATACGCTCATCGAGTCGATGAGCGAGGTTGTGCTTCGACCTTATCCGGGTGCAAGAGTTCCGAATCAATGAGCGTCACGATCTGGTCCCAGATGCGCGGGTCGTTCTCGATCTGGTGGTGGGGCTTATTGAAAACGCGGGAGAACCAGCCATAGTTGTCGCACTGGATTTCTTCGGGTTTGTAAGTCATGTGAAGATTGTCGAGGATGGTCGTTCGTTCGGCGTTCTCAGCGACGATCAGCGGCCGTCCTGGCGTTAAACCTCTCCTCTGGTAGAAATTCACTGCCCGTGCCACGTTCGCAGGCACGGTACGATCGTTCTGTCCCATTTTGTGAACGCTGTCGATCTGAATGGTCAGAGCCACGGGAATCGAATGCCGTTGCAGTTCTCTGGCGAACTCCAACACTTGTGCTGCTCCCCAACTGTGCCCGTAAAGGATGATCTTCACTGGGTCTTTTTCAGTGGAGGACTGAGCGCCATTCTTATCTGGATCGATTCCGCCACGAATGACTTCCAGGGCTTCTTTCGTTTCGTGATTATTAAATACTGCGGCCTGAACCGCCGGGCCATACCGGATGCGGAGATAGTTCGCAAATACAACTTCGGGGTGCTTCACATCGCTTCGTTTCGTGTAGCCGCCGAGGAATCCGATCACGACCGCTCGGTGGGCCGGCCGATTCGCCACAGGCACGGGGGTTCTTGAACATACAAGGCGAAGGGCTTCCTTGGTCGCCGGGTGTGTGGAGGGATCGATGCAAGGATCAGTGATCTCGGAGGCACTGCTGGATGGCGAAACCGGCTCTTGAGCAAGGGCTGTTCGCGCGCCACTACCGCAGGCCAATGCCAAGAGCAGCAAGACCAGCATGTACGATTTGCCGTGCCTGACTCGGAGAAGCGCCGGAGAGTCGTATTGACCGCGAAGTTGGTTCAAATATCGTCTCATGCAAACCGCAATTCAAAGAGCCCTGCCCGGGCGCGGCGCTGCTATTCCGTGGAGTAGCGCGGTTGCCCGAGACTCTTGATCGCGCTGAAATGACTAACACAAGTGGGTGCCCCGTCACTTCGCGAAAAAACGCAAGGACGCCGCTCCCAATGTACTGGAACGAGAAAGGAAAACAAAGGCTGGGCGACCGGCCGGATAGGCTCCTACCCTCCAAGTTTCTGATAATTCGAATTGGTAGTGGTCACGACGAGCTGCTTGGCGGTTGCGGTCAAAACTGTCTGCCCAGCGTAGTTGGTTCCGTCGGGGAGGCTCGCCATCTGCACCTGCAGGGTGACTGCGTCTTTCTCTTGACCCATGTAGGTGTTGACGCTCAAAGACACAATGGTCTTTCGTTCGGGGTCAAAAGAGAGCGTCATTTGATCGCCCGGCTGAGCATAGTCGCGGAAGATAAAATTCAGGATGCCCCCAGCGGGATTCACGGAAAGCTTGCCAGCGGCGTAGGCGAGCTGCATTTTCTCGGGGTCGGGCGGCACGTACATGGCGAGGAGACCCTTCACATCGCCCATGTAGTCCTTTATCTCCTCTTTTTTCTTGGCGATCATTTTTTGCTTGAGCCTGCCCCCGCTCGGTGGTTCGGGCGGAGGACCGATGGCAGTTTTGAGAACCTGGCCGTTGGAACCGTACTGGCACATGTTTTGCGTTGGAGGCTTGGCATCTCCCTTGAGAGTGAGTTGGGTGGTTTCAGTCCAGCGATATTGATGCAGCCTTTGCTGATTTTGTGCGGCAGCCTGCTTTACGGCGGCGATCTTCTGCTGCAACTCCGCACTCTGCGCGATCAACGGCAAAGTACCCGCAAGCACTACGGCAGCAATCATCGTGCAGCGTTTGCGGAGGCACAAAAGGAAATCGGCGCCAGACTGCATTTCTCGCTTGCCAGCTACTCTCGTGTGCATAAATTCTCCTGGGTGGATGTCTGTCCGACGAATCCGCAGTTGTAGTCGACGCCGAGCGGCTGACGGCTACTGGACCCACATTCCCAACGGAGTTTAAAAGCACTCAGGCAACGGTGTAACTGTTAGAAGTGACAGCCCGACTGCTGGGCCTCTGTCACCCGCCAACCCCACGTAAGTAACTCGGTCGGCAGATTAGAAGCAGGCTGCAAATTATTGAAAGGACCGAGAACAAGCCGCGAAGGACGTGTCCCCTTTTGAAGGTGCGAGCGAGAACGCATATAGCCACGATCTGTGTAATAAAAATAGCGGCTAGACCGAAAATCGCTAATCCTTCAGCAGCGGATTTGTTGCGGGGCTGATCATGATCAAGCTGTTTCCCGAGCGGAAGCAGAGGCATCCGTATGCGGTTCGACGGATTGAGTACTGACCTGAGAGTCCCTCCTGAAGTCAAAATGTCGGCCCTATCGCACAAACTGCGCGCGATAAGGGCGGGGCACCCTTCCCAATTCCAGTTTTATTTCTTCGGCCGCGACTCCGGGGGAACCAGGCCCGACAGGCGGTAGTAGACAACGAGCTGGCCATAGTGTTCTCCGCTGTGCTCGATCAAACCATAGGCGATGTCGAGAACGCGAGTTTCCTGATGCGCATAGGGAACCGTAGAGTTAATTCCCTTTTCACCCTTTGATTGAATCGCTGCCGCGCCATCGGCGACGGATTTCTTTACGAATGCGACAATGTCTGCCTTCGTTTTGTAATTCTCGCGCTTCGGATCTTCTCCCGCAGGAGGCTCTTTCCCCATCACGGGATTGGTGAAGAAATAATTCGCGCCGGCAGCGTGCAGCAATTGCTCGGCAAAGCTGCGTTGCGCGGGGGTGGGCTTGAAATCATATTTGTCCTCGGGGAAATCTTCGGCCATTGCTACAAGTTTGGAGCCAATCTCGTTCCAGGAATCGAGCACGACCTTTAATTCCGGGTCGGCGAGTTTAACGGCAGCGTCTTTCTTCATGCCGTCTTGCGCATGAGCGGGCAACGCGAACGCCGCCGCGAGCAGGGCGATAGCGAGAAACGGACGTCTCTTCATTGTGTTCTCCACGATTGAATTTCGCGAACGTTGAGCGGGGTCATTTTATTCGACAGGGATTTGGAAGGAAAGCCAGCTGGTTACGAAGAAAGTCGAAATCTTCCCCACAGAGAACACAGTGGAGCACTGAAGGAACGCCGTTCGGACCCGTCTGCCTACACGCCGTTGGGCGCTGTCGGATCAACGACAGAAACTCAGAGCGCGTTTCTTCCTCGTTGCGGAACACGCCAAACATTGCAGATGTAACAGCGGCGGAATGCTGCTTTTCCACTCCGCGCATCATCATGCAGAGATCGCGGGCTTCAATTACCACGCCCGCTGGGTCAATGAGTGCTGTGGCCTGATTTCGACAGTTGTGGTGGAGCGGGACCTTTAACGCCTAATTCAATGCGAGGGAGTCGAAGAACCTCTCAATGTTCTGAGTATCATGGCGTCCGTTACCATCGATCACCATCAAGGTATAGAGCCTGTTACCCGCAACCACCATTCGATTGTCATAGGCTGCGTGTCCGTCAGCGATAGCACTCACGTCCATGGCAGGGTACCCGTGCACGGTGAGTCTCTGCTGGCTAATTAGCTGTCCCCTTATAGGAGTCAATCCCCTGTCCCTGATCGTGTCCAGAATCTGCTCGGGTGTCTGGCCTTTGAAACTGGGATCTTCCCACCAAGAGATTGCGAAGCCCTTGTTCGGTAGCCGCACTTTAAGGTTGTGCGAGATGAAGGAACCGCCGCCGTCAGAATGCGTTGGGATGTCCTCCCTCACCGCATCCCCCGGGAGCGCCACCGAGAAGGCTTTGTCAGGGGCCTCAACCACACGCCATTGGTACGTTGGTGTTCGATTGCAGGCGGTGGAAGCAAGCAGGCCCAGAATGACCGTGATGATGTAGGACTTTGCTAGGAAGCGCATCATGACAAATCGTACGTATGCATGACATCCTGCTCAAGCTAACTGTCGTAACATCGCCATTTCACTCAAAACCGCTCCGCAGGTCTCGGACGGATCGATGAGTGAAAGCGCCGTCAGCCAACCCGGTCTGGGAAACCTGGGGGCCGGGGGACAGACGGGACGTACCCCAATTAAATTCATCAGATTCTGGAGTCGGCAAACGAGTCGAGCCAGACTGCGGACACGCTGCTGCTATCTCTTTTCCACAACCATCCACAAGAAAAATCCCAATTCGTGTGACGAACAACCTTTACTGAGGATTCCAGAGAGCGCAAGCTCGATACATGCACGAGGGCTCTCCCATTCAGGTTTCCACGGCCCATACCGATAACGACCTTCAGCCTGATGCTAAGTCCTTATTCCGGAATATTTTAGCAGCAAGTCCTTACGGCTCAAGATTTTACGAGGATCCAGGTCGATACCCACGATGCAAGTTGTTAAGAATCAATATTTTAGCGAATAGCACAGAAAAAAATTGCGAGGTCTCCACCTCAGGCGCATTCAGTCCGATCCTTCTTACCGGAACATTTTCGCGTTCAAGTACCATGGAGAGCTCGACCAACTTCATACCGTCGGACTGGTGTTCAAATGCTCCACAAGCACGCGTTTCAATCTCTAAGGCAATTGGCATTTATGGCGCTCCTGCTGGCCATCGCTCTTCCTGTGCTTGCCGCAAAGCCCGACAAGCCTCCGTTCGGGCCCAACGTCCTGATCTTCGATCCCACGATGTCGTCGCAGGCGATTCAAAAGCAGATCAATGCCATATACGCCACGCAGGAGCATAACGAATTCGGATCGCAACGCAACGCCCTCTTCTTCCTGCCGGGCAACTATTCGGTCGATGTGCCCGTCGGCTTCTATACCGAGGTGATCGGTCTCGGCACCTCGCCAGACGCCACGCGCATCACCGGCAACGTGCATGCCGACGCCGCCCACGAGCATAACAACGCGACCACGACTTTCTGGAGGGCCGCCGCGGGATTCTCCGTCGCTCCAACGGGAGGCACGATGCAGTGGGCGGTGTCGCAGGCCGTGTCGCTCCGTCGTATGCATGTCCGCGGAGACCTGGTGCTGCACCAGCATCGCGGCTGGGCCAGCGGCGGCTGGATGTCCGATTCACTGGTGGATGGCAATGTCGATTCCGGCAGCCAGCAGCAATGGATCTCGCGCAACTGCGATTGGAAGAGCTGGACCGGCTCGAACTGGAACATGGTATTTGTCGGTGTGACCCATCCGCCCGGCGGGACATGGCCCGAGCCGCCCTACACCAAGGTTGCGCAGACACCAGTGGTGCGCGAGAAACCGTTCTTGCAGGTGAATGCCGCCGGCGAGTTCAGCGTGCGGGTTCCCGCGCTGCACACCGACTCTGTCGGGATCACCTGGCGTGGAGGAGAAACGGCCGGAGAGACAATTCCGATCGCGCAGTTTTATATCGCACGCCCCGACGTCGATACGGCCGACACAATCAACGCGCAGCTTTCTCAGGGTAAGAATCTGATTCTCACACCCGGCATCTATGATCTGTCTGCTGCCATTCGCGTCATGCGGCCGAACACGATCGTGTTGGGCTTGGGCTTTGCAACGCTCCGTCCGGTGAAAGGCACTGCGGCCATGACGACAGCCGACGTCGACGGGATCGACATCGCCGGCGTGCTTTTCGATGCCGGCCCCACCGAGTCTCCTGTGCTGTTAGAGGTCGGACCCGATAAGAGTAACGCTCGTCATGCGAAGAACCCGATCATTCTCCACGATGTTTTCTTCCGCGTGGGGGGCGCCGCAGTCGGCCGCACCAAGGTGAATCTCACCATCAACAGCAACGATACTTTGGTCGACCACACCTGGATCTGGCGGGCCGATCACGGCGATGGAGTCGGCTGGGATCTGAACACCAGCCAGAACGGCCTCGTGGTCAATGGCAACGACGTTACCATCTACGGCCTGTTTGTGGAGCATCACCAGCAATTCCAGGTGCTGTGGAAGGGCAACGGTGGTCGAACCTATTTCTATCAATCCGAAATTCCCTACGATCCTCCTACGCAAGCGAGCTACACCAGCGCGCCCGGCGTGAACGGATGGGCTTCATACAAAGTTGCCGACGGAGTCTCGACGCATGAGGCGTGGGGTCTGGGCATCTACAGCGTGTTTATCTATCCGGATGTAATTCTGACCCGCGCCATCGAGGTGCCCAAGAGCGCCCAAATCCGCTTCCATGACATGATTACAGTGGCCCTGGGCGATCACGGCGCCATTACCCACGTGATCAACGACACCGGCGAGGCTACGGCGATGAAGCCCCGAGTCACGCCGAAAGTCACAGAGTTCCCCTGACCTGCGCCACGAACTCAAGGCCCATGCTTGCGCGGTGAACTCGTTAAGCGTCATATTAGGGCCCTATCACAGTTGACAGGTCTCAGAGTCTCCAAGGGTCAGTAGCATTTGTGGCTGAGAACGTAGCTCGTACCCCACGCAGCTTACAGAATTCCCCGTTTCGGAAATGGCATCTTTACAGAACAAATCGGTCTAATTCCCGCTACATCAGGCGGACCCAAGGAGGATTGTCATGGGATTTCTCGCATGGATCATTGTTGGACTGATTGCAGGATGGCTTGCCGGACAAGTGATGAAGGGCGGTGGTTACGGCACGCTGGTAGACATCATTCTCGGCATCCTCGGCGGCATCGTGGGTGGCTGGGTATTCGGGCTCTTAGGAATCTGGCCGGGCGGAGGCATGATTGGCTCCATTATCGTGGCGTTTGTTGGAGCTGTGATTCTGGTCTGGATTACCCGCCTGTTAAAGAAGGCCTGATCGCGATTCGACGTTCGGCGGTTGCAGTAGCGCGCGGTAGCGCCCCGTGTCCATGGGCGGAAGTGTCGTATGCGCAGAATTTCTTTCAGGGACTGTCCTTACTGCAATAGCGCAGAAGTGTATCGCTCGCACCGCAAGACCTGGGGAGACCTGGCGGTTTTCCTCTGTCTGCTGGAAGTTGCAAGGTGCCATGGCTGTATGCGCCGGCACCTGCGCCCCGTGTTTCTGCCTGCTCCGAAATACGTTCCCGGGATGGATAAAGCGAAGGAGACCAAGACGATTCCAATCCGCGTCGACGATGAGACCTGGAAGCGCTCCGCGTAACTGTATCGAGAGGCGTGATGTTTGGCCACCCGCGCCGCCGCAACCGAGGTTCGGCGCGTTTGAGAAGGACGGCCTACGAGAACCTGCCCCGCTGCTGTAAAATCAAAGAATGGCTGGGACGAGGTTCATCACGAAACTTGCCGCGATGCTTGCGCTCGTGATTTTGAGTGTGGCGTGGTCGGTGCCGGCTAGCGCCAAGTCGCCGCGTGGAACCGCACAAAGCCAGGACGTGCGGAAGGCGCAGAAGAAGCAGGCGAAGGCGCAGAAGAAATATGCGAAGTCGCAACGGAAGGCGGAGCGGAAGATGTTGAAGACGGAGCGGAAGAACACTCATTATCCGTCAAGCCGGTTCTGAGTGTTTGTCGTTGCCCTCAGGGGCTAAAGCCCGCTCCGTAAGTGAACTGTAACGGTACGGCTGAGAGGCGTACCCTTCCCAAATTCTTCGCAGCGCAGACCCAACGCAAACCCAACCCAGCCTAATCCCAACTAAGCCCCAGGCCAACTGAGCCAACCCATCTTCAAGAACCGTCGCGAGGGGCCGCTCTTCCCCCGTGGCTAGGCGTCGGAGTGGTGAGGAAAGCGGCCGGTGATCTTGCGGACGAAACCGTGGAAGCGGTGAATTCCATCGGCGCCGGGCAGGAACATGAAGGGACATTCTCCGGGCACGACTTGAATGCCTCGCTCGCGGCAGAAGGCAACGGCTTTTGGGCTGACAGCACCTTTGCCGGCAGCACGATACATCCAGACGCGGTGGATTCCGGCTTCGGCACAATCGGCAACAACCTTTTCGGTCTGGGCGGGCGAAGTCATGAGGATCACCGTGTCCACGCGCGGTTCGATGTCTTGCAAGCGAGCGAAGCAGCGGTGTCCGAGGACGTTCGGAGTGTTGGGATTTACCGGGACCATGTCATAGCCCCGGCGGCAGAGTTCTTCGAAGAGCGAGACGCTGAAACTACGGGGCTCACGGGATATCCCTACCATCGCAATGCGTTTCTGGGAGAGGAAGTCGTCGATTACTTCGAGAGAGACATCGCGGGCCATGTTCCCTCCTGATTGGGTAGAGTTCCTCGGCAATAGGCTAGTCCGTCGGTCACCGGTTCGCAGTGACGTGGGTCACAGCAGAGCGGGTCAGGATGTCAAGATGAAGGTTTCTGCACACTCGCGCCAGAGGCGGTGCAAATTTCATCGCTAGTAGGCTAGGGCCTTGCAGCTTTGCCTTGCTGGGGGCACAATCTTAACGTCCAAGTTTGACGCCCCATCTGGCTGGAGTGGAGCCCCCGTAACGCCACTCGGGAGAAAGTCCAAAATGAAAAAGCATCTGTTGATGTTACTTTTCTTATCAATCGCGCTCGCGCTTCCGGGGTTGGCGCAGCAAACCGATTCCAGTTCGAGTGCACCGTCTTCAACACCGCAAAGCGCCAGCGAACGGCCGCCGATTCCGGCGGACAAACCCGAGAATTTCTGGGACGGCGACGATCCCAACTTCGTCAATCTAGTTACGCATCCATTTGCCAACAAGAAGTATGTGCAACGGCAAGTAGGGCCGATCCGCGATCGTCTCAACGAACTGGATCAATTGACTTCAGAAAACAGCAAGACGATTAAGGACGTGGACGCGCGGGCGACGCAAGGGATTCAGTTGGCGTCTGAAAAAACCAGCCTCGCGGATCAGCACGCGACCGACGCCAGCAACAAAGCTCAACTGGCGCAAACCGCTGCGACGCAAGCATCGACCAGTGTTTCGACTGCCGAGCAAATGGTGGGAGGCTTGGATCAATACAAAGGGACGGGGCAAACCGAGATTCGCTTTCGCCCCGGCCAGACTGTTCTGAGCAAGGACGCCAAAAATGCGCTGGACGAGATGGCGACGCCATTGAAAGATCAGCGCAGCTACATTATTGAGGTTCGCGGATTCTCGTCTGGTCACGGTCAAGCCGCGATTGCCAGTTCGCAAAAAATGGCCGATTCGGTCGTGCGTTACCTGGTCTTGACCCATCAGATTCCGGTGTATCGGATCTATGTGATGAGCATGGGAAGCGCGCAGGTAGCGGGCGCGGACGGAACGGCGGCGAAGCATACAAGCGGGGGACGAGTGGAAGTCAACCTGATGAAGAACGATCTGGCTGCTTCCGCGCAACGCTGAAGGCATGCATTTCCACGAAGGGCGAGTCGATGGCGACTTGCCCTTTTTGTTTTTGTGGTGGCGCGGTCACGGAGATTGCACGCACGAGTGGAAGCGAATTCCGGAATCTGAGGTTGTCGTCGGAATTTACGACGTAGCGCTTCTTCATCCCTGCGGGGCTTGCTCTTCTTTCCGCAAGGTAGCCCGCAGCTTGGGCCGTAGGCTGTATTCTTTGGCGGCTTCGGGAGTGCGGTAACTGCCCCGAGAGTGACCATTCGTAATTTGAAAAAGAACTCCGCTGCCAGCAGAATCAATGAGCCCACCACTTCAAAGACCAGCAGTCGCAGTTTCCATCGAGGAGTTGCGTTGCTGAACAAACTTCATTCTGGCCAGATGGAACGTGAGGAATTATGTCTCGCGCAAAGGCAAGAATACTCTGCATTGACGATCACTGGAACGGCCTGATGGGGCGCAAGCTTCTTCTGGAAAAGAGCGGATATGAAGTTCTGGAAGCGAGCGGCGGAGACGAAGGACTGAAGTTATTCCGCTCGCACGCCGTGGACGCGGTAGTCGTCGACTACCAGATGCCGGGTATGAACGGCGACGTGGTGGCGGCGAAGATGAAGCGGATCAACGCCCGGGTGCCGATCATGATGCTATCGGCCTACGGCCCTCTGCCGAAGAACAAGCTGAGTTCGGTGGACTCCTTTGTAGTCAAATCGCAAGCGCCGACGATTATGTTATCGACGTTGCAAAATTTGCTGAACCATGGACACAAAGCATTCTTTTACCGTTGGCTTGACCACTGGAGAAGCCGAAATCAGGGGGTGTCGCATTGAGGTTTCTAAAGCAGCTTTTTGGACGAGGATGCACCCACCGGTTCTCATGGCCACGTATGGGAGAGGACGGCCGGCACTACCAGAGGTGCCTGGGTTGTGGCAGAGCGTATGAATATGACTGGACGACGATGCAGAGGACCAATCGATTGTTGGCAGCCTTGTCGCCGATGAAATAGTTGATTTGACTATGAACAATTCTCCTCGAATGCGGTCGGGAACACGGGCCCCGCGGGTCAATCTGCAGGGAAGAGTTTCCGTCTTCGTTCGCCTGGAAAATGGCCGACAGCTCATTGGCAAGCTGCACCAACTCTCGGTAACGGGAGGGGTGCTGCAAATCTCGACCTACCTGGAAGAACGATCGAAGGTTGGGTTGACGATTCAGATTGGGGCCAGCATGGTGCGACCCGACGCCGAGATGCTGTTTCCCATGTGGGGTGCGCATGGGTACCTGCAGCCGTTCCGACTCATCCGTCTCTGGGCGGAGGAACGTCATTTGCTCGAAGAGGAGATCTCGGAACGGCTCAAGGAAAGCGTCGCGCGATCTACGCCGGGATCCGGGTTCCGCACCCGCGGGTTCTACCTGGAATCCTTCTGAGGCCGACCCCGGCGAGAAATCCTGTTCCCTCATCATTTAATCCTTTCCTTCCTGCCTTAAGAGGCGGACACTAGCTCCGACTCTGCCGGGCTGTCCCAGCGTATTGACGCCGCATAGGGCAGGTCCCATTTCAGGAATCGCCGAGAAGTTGTGATTTTGGTCACAGACTGAAATTGTGCCTCTCGGTCATGATTCCAAGCACTGGTGCACGGTCTTCCCCCCAGGTAGCCCGGGCCAGGATTGTCGAACATAGGATCAGGTTTCGACAGGGCGTCGTCTCCGTACGGGAGAAGACGTCGTTGCAAATGGCTGACCTTCGCAGAATGTATTCCAACATGCGGAGGTGAAGTTCGACCCCAGGGATTTTCATGAAAAGAGGTTGGCTATGAGTTCTGTCGATCGACGGAACACCAAAGGACTGTCCATGTACTGGCTGCACAACATTCCGCGCCAGTACGGACTTGCGCTGATCGCCGTGGCGGCGGCGTTGATATTAAGAGATGGTCTTGTGCAGGCATTCGGTTTTCCCGATTCTTTTGTGGTGTTTGATTCTGCGATTCTGATTGTCGCTTTGCTGGTGGGATTCGGGCCGGGTTTGTTCGCGACCTTGCTGTCGGTCGGGATTGGCGCGTATTACCTGGAACCGGCGAATTCGTTGAAGGTCAGCCACGCCGGCGACGTCGTTGGACTCCTGTTGTTTGGTGTTGTGGGCGTTGCGATTAGTGGCATGGGGGAGCGGTTTCGCCATCGTACAAGACGGCTACAAGAATTCGAGAAGGCGATTGAAGGTGTAGGGGAGATGATCGTCGTGGTGGATCGCGACTATCGGTACGTGATCGCGAACCGTGCGTTTCTGAACTATCGAGGGATGGAAAAGGATGATCTGATCGGGCGGAGAATTCCGGAAGTACTGAACCCGGGAGTTTTTCAAGCTACGGTCAAGCAAAAGCTGGATGAGTGCTTCCAGGGAAAAGTCGTGCGATTTGAAATGCGATACACCTACGCGTCGCTAGGAGAGCGAGAGCTTTCTGTCACTTACTTTCCGGTGGAAGGGGCGAACGGAGTTAACCGGGTAGCATGCGTGTTGCAGGACATCACGGAACAAAGAGAGGCGGAGCGTTCACTGAGCCTGTTCCGAGCGTTGATCGACCAGTCGAGTGATGCAGTGGAGGTGGTGGATCCGGAAACCCTGCGCTTTCTCGATGTCAATGACCAGGCTTGCAAGGATCTGGGGTATGAGCGGGAAGAATTGCTGTCTATGAAGGTTTCGGACATCGATCTGGCGGTTGACGAGGCCTGCCGCACAACGGTTATCGAGAAACTGCTGAATTGTGGATCCATGGTGAAGGAGGCGATCCACAGGCGAAAAGACGGGTCATGTTTTCCGGTGGAAACGAGCCTGAAATATGTCTCCCTCGATCGAGACTACCTGGTCGCCGTGTCTCGTGATATTAGCGACCGGAAGCGGGCGGAAACAGCGTTGCGTGAAAGCGAAGACCGGTACCGCGACCTGGTGGAACACAGTGAGGACCTGGTGTGCACTCACGACCTGGAGGGACGATTGTTGTCCCTGAATCCGACGCCGGCGCGCATTTTGGGTTATGAAGTTGGCGAGCTAATCGCGACGCCCATGCGAGATCTGATCGACCCTGAGTGTCGCGAAGGATTTGACCGATATCTAGACAGGATTAAGAGCACCGGAGCCGACCAAGGAACCTTGTGTGTGGTCGGACGAAACGGAGAGCGCAGGATGTGGGAATACAGTAATACCCTGCGGACGGATGGAGTCGCGTCTCCGATCGTACGAGGAATGGCGCGAGACATCACCGAGCGGAAACGGGCGGAAGAGGCGCTGAGACGGCGGGAAGAAGATTACCGCAGGTTCGTGGCGCAGAGTTCAGAAGGCATCTTCCGGGAAGAGATGGACGCTCCTGTTCCCATCGACCTTCCTGAAGACGAGTTGGCTCAGCGCCTGCTCGATGACTCATGCATCGCGGAATGCAATGATGCGATGGCCAGAATGTATGGTTTTACCAAGGGCGAGGAAATGGTGGGAAGGCGGCTGACAGAGATGCTCGTAGCCGCTGACCCACGCAATATGGAGTTGACTCGCGAATATATGCGCTCCGGATTCAGAGTCATGGAGCGCGAGTCACACGAATCGGACATACATGGCCGGCCCAAGGTATTTCGCAACAGCATGATCGGGATTGTGGAGGACGGGTGTTTGGTGCGCACCTGGGGCATTCAGCGAGATGTGACGGAGCAAGTGAAGGTCGAAGAAGCCCGCGGCCAAGCCGAGGCAGCACTGCAACAGAGCGAAAACCATTTCCGATTTCTGGTGGAGCAGGCATCGGACGGGATCTTTATTGCCGATGAGCAGGGGCGTTACATCGACGTTAATTAAGCCGGAGCGGAAATGCTGGGGTACACGCGGGAGGAGATACTGCGACTCTCGATTTCTGACATCGTAGTGGCCGAGGATGCTTCCCGGTTGCCGTTGGAGGTCGCCCGCTTCGCAGGAGGCGCCACAGTTTTGAGTGAGTGGAAGTTTCGGCGCAAGGATGGGTCCTTCTTTCCCGGAGAAGTTTGCGGAAAACGGCTGCCCGATGGGCGCTTGCAGGGGATTCTTCGGGACGTCAGCGAGCGCAGACGTGCAGAGGATGCCATGCGCCAGAGCGAAGAACGGTTCCGCGTGGCGCTCAAGGATTCGCCGATCACTGTGTTCAGTCAGGACCGGGAACTGCGGTACACCTGGATCTACAACCCACAGCTCTATTGGCAACATGGGTGCATCGGCAAGACCGATGCAGAGATCATCGGGCCGAAGAAGGCCGCGAACCTGATGGACCTTAAGCGTCGGGTTTTGAAGAAGGGGATGGCGTTGCGGGATGAGGTGCTGATTGTAGACGACGGCAAGAGCTACCCGCTGGACATCACAATCGAACCGTTGTTCGACCAAGACGGCAGAGTCATTGGAATCACGGGGGCGGCGATGGACATTGCACGGCTGCGGGAGATCGCCGATCGGCTGCAGGACGCAAAGGACAAACTAGCTCAGGAAAAATCGTATCTGGAATCGGAGATTCAGACGGAGTTGGGCTTTGAGGAAATTATCGGGCAGAGCTCTTCGCTACGCGAGGTTTTGAAGAATGTCCGAGTGGTGGCGCCGACCGACTCCACCGTTTTACTGTTGGGGGAGACGGGCACGGGGAAGGAATTGGTAGCGCGTTCAGTGCATTCGCTGAGCACGCGTCGTGACAAGACATTCATCAAGCTCAATTGCGCCGCTGTACCCTCGGGGTTGCTGGAGAGCGAACTGTTCGGGCATGAAAAAGGTGCTTTCACCAGCGCGGTCAGCCAAAAAGCCGGACGCATCGAACTGGCGGACAAAGGGACACTGTTTCTGGATGAGGTTGGAGAGTTGCCACTCGAACTGCAGCCAAAACTTCTGCGGGTACTGCAGGACCGGGAGTTCGAGAGGCTGGGCGGGGTGCATACCTTACACGTCGATGTGCGGATCATCGCGGCGACGAACCGCGATTTGCGGCAGGACATTGCGGATAAGAAATTTCGCGAGGACTTGTACTACCGGCTGAATGTGTTCCCGGTCGAATTGCCGTCGCTGCGAGAGCGGCGAAGCGATATTCCGATCCTGATTCATCACTTTGTAAGGAAACACTCGGCGAAGATGGGCAAACACGTCGACATTATTCCGGATGAGACGATGACCGTGCTGCAGGGATGGCACTGGCCGGGCAACATTCGCGAACTCGAGAACATGATCGAACGCATGGTGATTCTGAGTAAGGGAAGGGTTCTGGCGGCGCCGCCCGTGGAGTTGGGTGTGCAGCAGGAGGTCACGGAAGACAATCTGAGGGAGATGAAGCGGGAACACCTCATTCGAGTGTTACGCGAGACCGGCGGCATCTTGTCGGGAACCGATGGAGCAGCCAGCCGTCTCGGCATCAAACGCACAACCCTTCAGTCGATGCTGAAGAGGCACGGGATCGAACTGCAAAATTTCCGGCGTGGGAATGGGATGTTCGGGCAAAGGTGACGTTGCCACTCGAGCATGGGGCCTACGGAAGTTGCACCCGAATCCCTCCAGCGGGCAGGTGCGATTGCGAAGCCGGGCGAGAGTGCGAGTTATCCGGATGAACTATTTCGTTAGACGATTGTATTTCTTGAGGGCTTCGCGCAGACGGTCGTGTGGAAGCGCAATGACGGTGTGATTATTGATGCCGGTCATGGTTTCGGCTGCGACCATGGCGTTGACGACGGCTTCTTCCGTGGCTTGGACGGTCGCGAGAAAAATTGGATCGAGGGCAGTCATTCGGGAGCATGGTGAGCTGGTGCAATCCTTTGGTGCCGACGGCGCCGGGATTCGCGGTAGAGAACGCGATGAAGATGTCGCCAGAGCCGTCGCCCGAGTAGCTGCCGTCGCGACCTAAGCCGAGAGAGATTTTGCGGGCGATGCGCTTGAGTTGCGTGGGGATGAGGGGGGCGTCGGTGGCGAGAACCACAATGATCGATCCGACGTCATCTTTCCAGACGGTATGTTCGGGAATCTCGCGGCCGACATTGACGCCGGCAATGCGAAGCTGTTCGCGCGATCCGTAATTGCACTGCACGAGTACTCCGACGGTGTAGCCTCCGGCCTTTGAATCGAGAACGCGCGAACTGGTTCCGATTCCTCCCTTGAATTCGTTGCAGATCATGCCCGTACCACCGCCGACATTGCCTTCTTCCACCGGGCCGGTATGTGCGGTGTCGAGGGCATGGAAGGCATCTTCGGGTTTCACGTGGAATCCGTTGATGTCATTCAGATAGCCGTCCCAAGTCTCGGCGACGACGGGAAGAGACCACCAATAGCCTTCCATGTCGGGCGTACCGTGCTTGACCTTCCAGGCGATAACGGCGTCGCGAACGACACCGACGCTGTGGGTGTTGGTGATCATGACAGGGCCGTTGAGAAATCCGGAATCGTCGACCCAAGTAGTGCCAGTCATCTCGCCATTGCCGTTGAGGGTGAACCATGCGGCGAAGACGGCGTCGTTGCTGGCTTTGCCACGAGGATGAATGGCAGTGACGCCGGTACGAACCGGGCCTTTGCCGATTTCCAGTTTGCCTTCGCCAGAGATGAGTGTGGTGTGGCCGACCTCGACTCCCTTCACATCAGTGATTGCGTTGTTAGGACCGGGAGTGCCATCGAACGGAACGCCAAGGTCGCGGGCGCGCGGCTTCGACTGAGCGGAGATGTTTGCCGCCAATGCGAAGACGAGGATCGCGGACCGGCAGAGTTGAGAAGTGGACATGGGGCCTCCGACAAAGTTGGAAGTATAAAGGATAGGAATGGGACGAGGGTTGCGGCGTTTGGTGCGGTGGGAGCGATCTGGGCTGGGGTACAATCGCAAAAAACAGATTGTTGGGGGATGCTATGGACGGTTGGAAGAAGGCGATGGTTCTAGGCGCAATTGGCTCGGCCGCGCTTCTATTCATGAAAAAGAGATATCCAGCAGGCGTGCTGGCGACTGGGGTTGGCTTGGCAGTGCTGGCGGCGGAGTATCCAGAGAAGTTCGACAAAGTCCGGCGTGCCCTCCCGGAGTATTTCGAGCATGGGATGCGGGTGATGGAGATGGCGGGACAAGCAGGCAAGCGGATTACGGATGCGGCGGGGCGAAGCGCGTTCGAGGCTTGGGAGGATATTGGCGGGTAGAAAATTCTTGAGCTAAGGAGCGCGAAGAAAGCGGCAGAGAAATCTGTTTATTTCTTTGCTATCTTTCGGCTCACTACTCGATGCCAAGCTGCTTCCTGGCGTCGGGACTTAGGCGCTCTGGGGTCCAGGGTGGGGTCCACACGACATTCACGGTGCAGTTACTCACGCCGGGCAATTGCTCCACCCGCGACTTTACCTGGGCACTAATGTTGACGTGTTCTGGGCAACCTTGAGCTGTGAGGGTCATCTCGACCATGACAGCCTGCTTGGCTTCGTCCGGGCTCTCAGCCGGTGCGGGGGCAAAATCCACCTTGTAGATCAGGCCAAGGTCGACGATGTTGACCGGGATCTCAGGATCGTAGCAACTCTTCAGCGCACTTAGTACATCTTGTTCCGTGATGGCGGCCATGGCGGACAATACCTCTCATTCAGTTTACCTTATGGCTGCGGCCCTTTGGGGTAGGGCAGGCAGCTGCCAAAAACTTGGTAGAGTCTTCTCATGATGAGTCCCGAGGCAAGACAGAGAATACAATTTGCGCTACTGCTGGCACTGGTAGTCGCGACTCTGCGTGCGGGCTACATTTTGTACCAACGCCACGAAGACAAGGTGGCGGCCGAAAAGCAGAAGCAGGCGCAGAATGTGGGTTATTCCAATCCCGACTACTACGTCAGTCCCAAGAAGCTGTATCCCTACGATGTGAAGAGTGCCAAGCAGCTTACCCAGCAGCCCGTCTGGGTCAAGGAGGGATACCGCTATGCCTACTATCCTTACGATGCAGCGAGCAAGCACGTGGAATTCTCCCACGATGTGGGACTGCTGCTACCAATCGAAAAGCTCGAAATTAAAGATGTGATCACGGCGATGCCCACGGGGAAGGGGGAGCGGAAGCAGGTGATGGCGGTATTTCAGAAGGAAGGGAAGAGCTTTGCGGTGCCGATTGGCTTTGAGGCGGACGAGCAGTACAAGATTTATTCCGATGAAATGTTTTTCGTGGAAGATCCGCATGACCTGTACAAACACTGGTCTGCGGACGTGTGGCAGGCGGTCGAACAACACCAGGTGAAGGCGGGGATGAACGAACTGCAGGCGGACTTCGCGATCGGCATGGGCGTACCCGACGCAGGCGGCAGCTCGGAAAAGACGGTGCGTTATCCGAACGGAGGCAAGCCTCTGGTGATCGTGTATCACGACGGCAAGGCCGCGGAGATTAAGGCGGGAACGGCAGGATCGTAACCGCTAAGGGATCCGCACAACCTGGGTTGCCAAGTTCCATCCTCGTAACGCCACTTGCGCGGCGCCCATTGCCGATTTCGCGGGATACTCAATCTCAATTTCCCGGCTCTCGCCCGGGAGCAGTGACACGTAGTTATCGGTGTAATATGCCGGAAGAATTCGCGACCCGTCGCCTGCGTTCAACAGGGTTAACTTGTTGGCAAGGGCCGCGGCGGTACCTGTGTTTTTCAGATCCACCCGGACGCGAATATTCTCGCCTGTGCGGGTGGCTTGCGCTGTAGCAGAGAGCGACGCGGCCGGGAGGCGATTCAAACGCCGGTACGACGCGTTGTCGAAGCCGAGCCAATAGAGGTTTCTGGACACAATTTCGCCGGAAGTGTTCTTCAGTTCCAAGCTCGCCAGCACTATCTTTTCAGACTGCAAAAGGGGCGCGAGCTCCAATTGAAACCCATCGGAGACTGCGTCGGCAGGTGCGTCTCGCTTTTCTTCCTTATGAAGCAATAATTTATTGTCGAGGGAATAAATGCTTGCGCTGAGCACAAGGGCCGGTTGCGAGTCATTGGTTGTGTTCACTACTGCCACGTTGTAGTTCGAGAGATCGAGTTGAATGTGCAGCGGTTCGCAGGCTTTCTTTACGGCGTAGAAGGACGACTGCGTGTCGTAGTCCGCGTTCAGGATTTGCCAGGTATTGCTGGGCCAAGCGGGCTGCGTCATCCACAGAAGGCGCCCGCTGTTGGGAGACCAGAGGTGCGCGTTCATGCCTTCGAAGATGGCGCGATGGTCGACGTAGTCGAGCATCTGAGCCTTGCGCTCAAAGTCTTCAAGGCCAACTGGAGCGCCGAACTCGGCTTCCATTTGCGCCATGAAGGGAGCCATGTCTCCGTTTCCGCTCTGATGCCAGTCGTGGTAAGTCCAATCATCGTTGATGGGCCACTGATCTTCCTTCGGAATCCAGGCGCGGAAAGATTCGAGAGTGGAGAACGAAGGAGTGCCCGTTTCCACGGAGAAGCCGTGGTTCAGGGTGGTGTAGTAGAGGGTTGGGTCCATGTATTTGTACGGGCCGCTGTTTTGAAGATTGACCTGGTTCGAACTGGGGAAATAGTAGCGGGTTCCGTCGAGGGAGCGGATCAGTTCGATGAGACCTTCATTGATGATGGGCTGGGGCACGCCTTCGTTGCGCCCGCACCACACGACGATCGACGGATGATTGCGGAAGCGCAGGATGGTGTCGCGGGCGTTATCGAGGAACAGGGCGGGGTCCTGGGCTTCAACGTTGTAGTTTTGCGTGGACTCCCAGAAGTCGTTCCACACCATGAGTCCGTATTCGTCGGCGAGATCGTAAAAAGTCTGTTCGGTATTCTGCCCGACCCAGTTGCGGATGATGTTCAGGTTGGCATCGCGGTGAAGGCGAAAGTAGGGCTCGAGATGTTCGCGCGAGACTCGCTTGCGGGAGTCGTCCATGCCCCAGTTGCCGCCACGGCAAGCGATGCGCACGCCATTCACCTTGATGACGAGGTAAGGAGACATCTTGGTGTCGTCGAGCATCTTGATCGATGGGGAGTGTTCACCACCGGGGACCAGAGATGCAACCCACGATTTCCATCCTTCTTTCCACTCCGGTGGGAAAGATGAAGGGAATGGGTCGGCAGCGGGGATTTCGCGCATGCCTTGGTGACGGACGTCGACCACCACATCTGACTTCAGCCGCGCCGTGGTTGGAGAGTACTCGAGTCGGCGGAGGTGGCCGGTGCCGTCGAACAGGCTGAGTTCATAAGTGATCTCGCGAATTCCGAAGCGCAAGTCTTTCGAGTCGGACTCGGTAGTTCCCTGCAAGAAACTCAGATGCAGCGTGTAGAGATCGGGCTTGCCGTAGCCGTTGGGCCACCAGAGGTGAGGATGCTGGACTGTTAGCTGGGAGAATTCCGAGGGGGACAACTTCACTGTCGCTTTGCCTGGAGATAACGTGATTTGCTTGGTCACCGCGGTATCGCCGAAGGAAGCTTTCAACGCTCCGGTGACTGGCGAGGCCGAAAGATTCTCGAGGGGCACGTTGATCTCGATGTCGGCGTGCGAAGTGTCGGGCAGAGGCAGGGAGGTCACAACTTGAGCGTCGCCAATCTTCACGGTACTGGTGGCGGTAAGCGTGACTGGCTGCCAGATACCTGTGTCGCGGTCGCGAACTGCCGGAATCCAATCCCAACCTTCAGTGGCCACGAACGTGGGGCCATCGAGACACATGATGCCGCCGTTCTCGCCGGGGCCTCCTTTGACGGATTGTTCTTGGGGAATGCCGGGATGCGGAGGAGGGGAGATACGCACGGCGAGAACATTGGCGCGATCTGTTTTCACAACACTGGTCACATCGAAGGAACCGCGAATGAAAGCTCCCTTGATCAATCCCAGGGATTCGCCGTTGAGCCACACTGCGGCTTGGTAGTTGATGCCGTCGAAGGTCAATGTGAGGTGTCGGCCTCGCGCGGATTTGGGCGCGTGAAACTCTACGCGATACCAATAGTCCTGCTTGTTCAAGGTTTCGGGGATGGCGAGATTGTTCAGACCGTAATCGGGGTCGGGATACATGCCGCGATCGATCAGGGTGGTGAGGACTGTGCCGGGAACCGTGGCCCGCATCCAGTCTTTGGCGTCGAAGTTGGGCTGCGAGATGGCGAGGCCACCTGCGGTAATGTTTGGTGCGGGAATCATGCGCCATCCGGCGGCGAGGGTCCAGCGCGCGTCGCCGTTTGTTTGAAGAACTTCCTGGGACGGCAGATTTCTCACGGTAGGTCGCGAAAAGGGCGCTTTGCTGCGCGGCATTGTGGCGGGATCTTGCGGGGAGCGATATCCGGCTTGGCCGCGCGTTTGCACGGGCCATGGTTTTGAGCCTTCTTCGAATTCGATCGTGGAGAAGTCTTTGGGTGCCTGCGATAGTTGTTTGATTTCTTCGTTACTGAGGGCGTGGCGAACCAGCGTGAATGATCCGATGGATCCTCCGAAATGACGCCAGTTTCCGTTGGGAGGCGGGGGAGGAGCCATGGTCAGGGTCGGGCTGACGCTTCCCAAATCCAGTTTGCCGGTGGCGATTGGAGCGCCATCACTGTAGAGGCTGAACGCCTCGCCATTGAATGTGGCGGCGAGGAAGTGCCATTTGTTCGGTGCGAGGGTTGCTGGCCCAGACAGAGTGTTGTCGATGCCGAGCCAAAGAACTACGTGGTCGGAGTCCAACGCCAGGTAGCGCGAGAACTCTTCTTCGGGATCGCCGAAGCCCACGACCAAAGACAGTTTTTTCGAAGCTTCGGCGGGCTTGACCCAAGCGTAGATCGACCAGGGCGAGTCTGCGCGCAGGACTGAGTCGCTCTTTTCGAGAGGTTTGTGCAAGCCGTCACCATCAGAGAGGAATACAGCGTTGTACGGGCCGTAGTAAGGAGGGTCGTTCGTGACTTGAGCCTGAGACTGAGCACGCACAGCAGTGGCAATTACGCAGATTGAGATGAGGCCAATCGAGACAAGAGATCGAAATCCAGGAAGAGAACCGTGCATGAAGGCTCCATGATGCGTGGAGATGGACTGCGGACGTGAAGGGGAATCGTATCAGGAGTGGTTGAGCTGTTCTAGGCGGGCATGCGAAAACCGAATGGGGTGCATCAAAAAAACAACTTTGACTCGGAAGGACTGGCCTCGTAGTCTACTCCACAGATGTCATCTCACGTCCATCATCGCCATCACCATCACGCGCATAGCGCGACGCGGCGGCGATGTGCACCTGAGATTGCAGACTTGATATAAAAAGCACTTTTCAGGAGTTCCGGCCCGCTGACGCGAAGAGTCAGCGGGCTTTTTGTTTTTGGAAGAGAGGTCAGGTATGAACGCGGAATTTGATTTCGACAAGATGGGCGGGTTGCTTCCCGCTGTTGTGCAGGATGCAGGCGACGGGGAGGTCCTGATGGTGGGTTTCATGAATCGGGAAGCCCTCGATCGCACGCTCGATGCTGGATATGTGACGTTCTTCAGCCGAACGCGGAACCAGCTTTGGATGAAGGGCGAGACCTCCGGGAACCGGCTGAGAGTTGTGTCGGCGCAGACCGACTGCGACCGCGACACGCTCTTACTTCGTGTCGAGGTCGAGGGAGGGGGAGTGGTGTGTCACCGCGGCACGCGCTCTTGCTTCACCGAAGGGATTCCCCTGCAGGCGGGAGAAGCGTCGGCCGTTGCGAAGGAGACGCGATGAAGCTACGCATCGGAATTCCCAAGGGCAGTCTGCAGGAGGCGACGCTGCAGCTGTTCGCCCGCGCCGGCCTTCCCGCTTATACGAATGGGCGGTCTTATTTCGCCAGTACGGCCGATCCGGAGATCGATTGCATGTTGATCCGGGCGCAGGAGATGGCGCGCTATGTGGAACACGGGGCGATCGACGCGGGCCTGACCGGGCTCGACTGGGTGATCGAGAGCGGCCTGGAAGTCGCGACCGTGAGCGATTTGATCTATGCGAAAAGAAGTCGGGGCAAGGTGAGGTGGGTGCTGGCGGTCCCGGAGGATTCTCCGGTGCAACGGGCCGAAGACCTGGCGAAAAAAATTGTCGCGACTGAACTGGTGAAAGTGACGCGCGACTACTTTGACAGGAAAGGCGTCGAGGTCCGGGTGGAGTTCTCGTGGGGTGCGACTGAGGTAAAGCCGCCCATGCTGGCGGACGCGATTGTCGAGGTTACGGAGACCGGGAGTTCGCTCAAGGCCAACCGGCTCCGAATCCTGGAGACAGTGCTGGAGTCGAACACCCAGCTGATTGCGAACAAATGTTCGTATGCGGACCGCGAGAAGCGGCGAAAGATCGACAATCTGGCATTGATGCTGCAAGGAGCGATGGAAGCGCAGGACCGCGTAGGGCTAATGCTGAATGTTCGACGCGAAAACCTGGCCGCGGTGCTGAGTGTTTTGCCTGCGCTGCAAAAGCCGACAATTTCTCATCTGAGCGATGAAGACTGGTTGGCGGTGAATACGGTGATCGACGAGGGGGCAGCGTGGGAGGTGATTCCTCGGCTGAAAGAGGCGCAGGCGCACGGCATCGTGGAATATCCGCTGAACAAGGTGGTGCTGTGATGCGGATCGTCTCAGGCCGTGCGGCAGTCGCGCTGGTAGAACGGCTGGCTGCACGAGGCTCAGGGCTTAACCAGTTGGAGCCGCGAGTGCGGCGGATTGTCGATGGCGTGCGGCGTGGAGGAGAACGTGCGCTTCGAAGGTATGCGGCGCGATGGGACGGGCTGAGTCGTGAACAATCGCTGCGCGTCTCCGAACAGGAAATGGCGGCCGCAGAAGGGATGATCGCTCCGCAGTTGCGCAAATCGTTGCGGGAGGCGGAACAGAATATCCGCCGATTTTGCGACTGGCAGATGCCGTCTGATTGGATGCGGACGCGGAGTGGAATTTCTGTTGGGCAAATCGTACGTCCCTTGGAGTCGGTGGGATGTTATGTACCGGGCGGACGGTATCCGCTGGTTTCTACATTGCTGATGACGGTCATTCCCGCGCAGGTCGCAGGCGTGAAGAACATCCGCGTGGTTTCGCCCCGGCCGTCGACGGAGGTGATGGCCGCGGCGGCAATGCTGGGGGTGCGTGAGTTCTATCGCGTTGGAGGGGCGCACGCGATTGCAGCCTTGGCGTATGGGGCGAGCGGTATTCCGCGGGTAGACAAGATCGTGGGGCCGGGGAACGCGTACATCACGGTCGCGAAGAAGCTCGTCTCATTCGATTGCGCCATTGATTTTCTGGCGGGGCCCACCGAGGCGGTCGTCTTAAGCGACTCTGGCGTTCCGGAATTCATTGCAGCGGATCTGGTAGCGCAAGCCGAGCACGATCCGGAGACGCTGGCCGTGTTCATTACGTCCTCTCGAAGGTTGGCGCAATCGGTTAAGGCGAATGTGGCACAACTGGCGAAAGGGAATTCGACGGCTCTGAAAGCGTTGCAGGCGCGGGGGGCAATTCTAGTCGCGGGCTCGCGTGAACAAGGGCGCAGCTGGGCGAATCAGATCGCGCCAGAACACATCACGATCAGTAAAGAAGACTTACCGTTTGTTCAGAATGCGGGATCGATCTTCGTGGGCGACTATTCGGCGCAGGCGGTGGGCGATTACGCTTCCGGTCCGAACCATGTTTTGCCGACATCGGGACAGGCACGCTTTCGCGGAGGTTTGAGCGTTGCGGATTTTGTGAAGGTAATCACCGTGCAGCAACTTTCGGCTGAGGGCCTGCACCGGATTGCTCCGGCGGTGGAATGCCTGGCCGCGGCTGAGGGTCTGCCGGCCCACGCGAGATCTGTGAGTGTGAGGTGCGAGCATGCTTAGGCCACGCGAAGCGGTGCGAACGTTGCCGTCATACCATCCCCCACTGGCCGGGCGCGATGGGCTGCGACTGGATTTCAACGAGAACACCGTCGGATGCTCGCCGCGAGTACTCGAGCAGACTACGGCAGTTGGGCCCGGAACAACTTCGCGCGATATCCCGAACGCGAACCGGTGGAAGCGGCAGTTGCGGAGATGCTGGGGGTCGACCCGACGGAGCTTTTGCTGACGAATGGTGTGGACGAAGCGATTCATTTGCTGTGTCAGACTTACCTAGAGGCAGATGATGAGGCACTGATTGTCGTGCCAACGTATTCGATGTACCGGATCTACATGATGGCTGCGGGTGCGACGGTCATCAGCGTTGCCGCGGGAGAAGATTTCGAGTTTCCGACTGACGATCTGTGCAAAGCCGTAACGCCACGCACGCGCTTGATCGCTATTGCCAACCCAAACAATCCCACTGGAACAGTCGCACCCGAGCGAGATCTGCTACGAATCGCGCGCTCGGCGCCCGGAGCAGCTGTGCTCGTGGATGAGGCGTATTTCGAATTCTACGGGCAGAGTGTGATGGCTGCGCGCGACGACTTCCCGAACCTGTTTGTGGCGCGAACATTTTCCAAAACATACGGGCTCGCGGGACTGCGCATTGGAGTCCTAGTGGGCGATGCGGAACAGATGCGGTCGGTGCGGCGGGTCAGTTCGCCGTACAACGTAAACGCAGCGGCGCTGGCTTGCCTGCGGGAGGCGCTCAATGATCAGTCGTATATCCAACAATATGTCAGCGAAGTGCGCGAGTCGCGAGCGAGGCTGGAGCGAGCGCTCGAAGCTGCTGGAATTCAATTCTGGCCAAGTCAGGCGAACTTCGTCCTAGTGCGGGTAGGCGCGGCGCCGGCATTTGTCGAGCACATGCGGCGACGAGGAATCCTGGTGCGCGACCGTTCCGGCGATCCGGGGTGCCAGGGATGCGTACGGATCACATTGGGGCCGCGCGAACATGCTGATCGGTTGCTTACGGCTCTCCATGAAACGTTGGAGGAAGCTGGCTTGGGGCAAGGAGTATCGCGGCGATGAGAAAAGGAAGTATCAAGCGAAATAGCAAAGAGACGCAAATTCAGGTTGCGCTGACCATTGAAGGGCACGGACGCTATCAGGTGTCGACGGGGATTCGCTTCTTCGATCACATGCTGGAGTTGTTTGCACACCATGGAGGGTTCGACCTGAAACTCAAAGCTCGTGGCGATCTCGATGTCGACCAGCATCATACGGTGGAGGACGTGGGCATCGTGCTGGGCCAGGCGTTTCATAAAGCTCTGGGCAGCAAGCGCGGCATTCTGCGAGCCGGATATTTCTTGATGCCGATGGACGAGACGATGGGAATGGCCGCCGTCGATTTTTGTGGGCGCACCGCGGCGGTAGTGGATACGAAGGTGCGAACGCGACTGGTGGGTGATCTGCAATCAGAGCTAGTGGACGATTTCTTTGAAGGTTTTGCACGGGGCGCGCGAGCCAACGTTCATGCGCGTGTGCTCTACGGACGATCGAGCCATCACAAGATTGAAGCGTTGTTCAAGGCGTTTGCGCGGGCGCTGCGCGCTGCGTGCTGGCGTGACCAGAGGATGATTCGACTTCTGCCCTCAACCAAGGGAGTGCTGTGATGATCGCGATCGTCGATTACGGCGCGGGAAATCTGGTCTCAGTGAAGAAGGCGTTGGACTGGCTGGGGCAGGAGTGCACCATTACGGCCGATCCACAGCAGGTCGCAAGCGCGAAGAAGGTGGTGCTTCCGGGTGTGGGCCATTTTGCGTCGACGGAGTCTTTGGAACGGACCGGTTTGAAAGATGCCATTGCGGATTCCATTAACCGCGGAATTCCTTTTCTCGGTATCTGCGTTGGGATGCAGTGGATGTTCGCGGGCAGTAAAGAATCGCCTCAAAGCTATGGTTTGGGCTTATTTGACGGGGAATGTGAGTGCTTCTCACCGCATGTGAAATCGCCCCATGTGGGATGGAATCAACTCGAGGTTGACCCGGTGTCCCGACTGTTGCGTGGAGTGCCATCTGCTGCGTTCGTATATTTCACGCATTCGTTTCGCGCGCCGATGATTGCGGCCACGGTGGCATGCTGTGAATATGGCGGACGGTTTTCCGCGGCAGTCGAGAGGGAACATTTGTTCGGCGTGCAGTTTCATCCTGAAAAGTCCGGAGAGGTCGGGCTGAAGATGCTGGAAAACTTTTGTGCGCTCTGACATGTTGACTAAACGCATTATCGCCTGCCTGGACGTGAAGGGCGGACGCGTTGTGAAAGGCGTGCAATTCGAGAACCTGCGCGATGCGGGCGATCCGGCCGAATTGGCAAAGGCGCATGGTGCGTTGGGAGCCGACGAAATCGTGCTGCTTGATATCTCGGCGGCGCACGAGCGTCGTGCCACATTGCTCGATACGGTGCGCCGAACGGCATGCGAACTGTTTATTCCGTTCACGGTGGGCGGAGGCATTCGCACGTTGGAGGAGGCGGCCGCGGTCTTTGCAGCGGGGGCGGACAAGATCAGCATCAATTCCGCCGCGCTTGCGGAGCCGGATCTGATTACTCGGATTGCATCGCGATTTGGGTCCCAGGCGGTCGTCGTGGCGATTGACGCCAAGAGGCATGAGATGCAGGCCAAGTGGCAGGCCTATACGCATGGAGGTCGTTCGACCAGCGGGCGCGATGCTGTAGAGTGGGCGCGGGAAGCGGAAGACCGCGGCGCGGGAGAAATATTGTTGACTTCGATGGATCGCGACGGAACGGGAGCTGGATTCGATTGCGAACTGACGCGCGCGATTGCCGACTCCGTGCGGATTCCCGTAATTGCTTCCGGCGGTGCGGGCGGTGCAAAACACTTCGTGGACGTGTTTCGCGAAGGACACGCCGACGCTGCGCTGGCCGCGTCGATTTTTCATTACGGTTTCAGCCGGCTTGTAGACCTAAAGCAAGAGATCGGAGCGCAGGGAATTCCGGTGAGGTGGCCATGCTGATTCCGTCGATCGACTTGATGGGCGGTAAGATCGTCCAACTCGTGCAAGGCAAGAAGAAGGCACTGGAGTTCGATGACTTTGATATTTGGGTGGATCGCTTCTCAAAGTATCCGTTGGTGCAGTTGATTGACCTTGATGCCGCGATTGGCACTGGGGACAATATTGAACTCGTCCGGGAATTAGCCAAGAAACTGCCGTGCCAGGTTGGGGGAGGGATCCGCTCGGTCGAGGCGGCGCAGACGGCATTGGAGGCGGGAGCGCGCAGAGTAATCCTGGGTTCGGCTCTTTTTCACGAGTACAGACTGGACACCGGCTTTGCGGAAAGAGTGGCTGGCACTATCGGTGCGAACCGTCTAGTGTTTGCGCTCGATGCTATCGGCGGCTGCGTGGCGATTCATGGTTGGCGAAAGGTCACCGAGGTGACACCTCTCGAGATGGTTTGCGAACTGGAGCCCTGGTGTGATGGGTTTCTTTATACGCATGTGGATACAGAAGGGTCACTGCAGGGGTTCCCGCAAGACGTGATTCGTCCGCTAAGGCGAGCTACGGCGAGACAACTGATTGCCGCCGGGGGAATCAGGAGTGAACAAGAAATCGATGACCTGCATGCAATGGGTGTCGATGCGGTGGTTGGAATGGCGATTTATACAGGGATCCTACGGGGCTTTGTTAGTTAATTGCGAATAAGAGTTTCCGCTTTGCGAATTGCTTTCTCGTGCAGTTCCCATGAATGGATTGCTTTGCGGCATCCTTCGCGCGCCAGGCTGGTGCTCAATTGCTTCTCCGCCAGGTCGAAAGTGGCTTCCGCGTCCATTCTGGCTTGGTAGGCCTCGTCATCTTTCTCCTGGCTCTGGGCGGAGGCGAGTGTGTCGGCATCTCTCCCCGATGGCTTAGGCAGACTACGCGCGTCGGATACTCTAACATTCTGAGCTGCGAGGGCTTCGTATACCGTCCGCACCGGTTCCGGCCATTGTTCACGGACCGCCTGGCTCAAACGATCAAGTGCGGCGTTCGCCTGGTCTGCCGCCTTGCGCACCCGCTTTTTTTCGCGCAGCCATTTCATCACGGACCAGGTCAGCGCCTCATTCATGAGCTCTTTGGCGGCTTCGACTTCTGGGATCTTATCCATCGGTTTCCAATAAGAGGAGAGTGTTGTTGCAACAGAGACAGGTTGCGTTGGCTCGCGGTTTATTCCTGTGACGGCAATCACCCTTCGCGGTGACGCAACGCAATATGTGGGTTGTGGCTATTGACTATCACGGACGCGAACACTAGATTGTAGGTAAATGCTGCAATGCAGCAAACTGGAGATAGATTATGCCAACCCATAGCAAGCCCCGAGATGATCGCTCCCCGCTGGCCATTCTGACTGAACTGGCGGTCGAGGGGACATCGAGCCTGGTGGATGCACAACGAGCGTTTCTCAACCTGGCGCAAAAAGAGAACGACATTATCTGCAACGGAGTCAAAGAACGCATTGGCAACTTCATGCCGGCAGTCGCAATGACAGGGCTGGTACAGCGCAGCCTGGATACTCTCATCGATATGCAGCAGGAGTTATTGACCAACACGAGCAAGCAGACGCTGCAGTGGCTGGAAACCGAGAAGGCGCAAAAAGGCGATCGTGCGGCGCAGTTGGCCGATTTTGCCCGCGAGGGAGTGGAGACTTTCACGCGCGCGCAGAAGAAGTTCCTGGAAGCCGTCGCACAGGAGACCGCGACTGCGACCAAAAAGCCGCAAGAAGTAACGCCAGCCAAGAAGACCGAACTGGCGCAACTGGCGCGCGAGGCGGGGAACGCGTTCATCGAGGCGCAGAAGAGACTGCTCGACGTGATGGGGCAGCAGATGAATGTAAACCTGGACGCGGCCACCCGGACGATGGAACTGATGTCGCCTGCGCAGTTTCTGCCGATGGCGACCAAGACAGGCGAAGGAATGAAGAACTTCTTCGATGCGGAAACGTCGATGATCGGATCTCTCATCCGGCCGCATAAGAAGGAAGCAGCGAGGGCGAAACCGACGCGGGCGCGCACTGCCCGGCGCCCCAAAGTTGTACCGGCTTAAGCTGAACGCGATTGAACAGGTAAGGGGCGTGCTTTTCGGTACGGACGATTGTTCGTTCCTGCGGGTGCTGCTGGCGGTGTTGCCTTTGGCGAAGGCAAGCGGTCCAGCAACGCCCGCTCCCATTGCAGCCACAGGCGGCTGGTGTAAAGCAGTGCGCTGCACTGTAGCGTAAACCAGTCGCGGGTCATGAGTGGCGAGCGGAACGCAGAGCGATTGGTAATCCAATGCTGGGCGACGTGCCGCGCGAGGGTGAATCCCATTCCCGTGTCGGCGCCGACGATGTCGCCGAGAATTCCTTCCAGCGTGAACATCACCTTGGACAGCATGATCAGCGAACTGGGAAACTTGACGCCGGCGATGGCGACACGTTCCAGGAGCCGCATGGCGTCTGCCCCACTCGGCATGCGGGATGCCGGTAGCTCATCGAGAAACTGGTCCACGGAATCGCGGACTCTGCGGCCCCGGGGCGACGCCGGTCTTATGCGCGGCTGGCTGAGCGCCACGATTTCAGCGGACGTGCCTACCGGATCGCGCAGGCTGACCATCAAGAACAAGAGAGCAAGATGACGCCGCTGCTCTCGGTCCAGTCGCTCGCGTAGGGCCCAATCGAGGATGACTAGTTCGCTCGAATGGCTGTCGTATAAGAGGTTGCCGGCATGGGGATCCCCGTGAAAGATCGCATCCTGGGTTGACGAGAACAGGGGCACAGCGACGAGAGATTCAATCAGTTGCTCCGCAATTCTGCGCCGACGCGCGGCAGGCAAGTGGGCGGCCGCGCTCGTTACTTTGATTCCTTTCTCTTCTGTCAGGGCAGTGATGGTGGGCGTGCATAGATGGTGGATGACGCGCGGGATGCGAACTCCGGGGAAATCACGGTAGAGGCTTCCCGCTTCCGTCAGCGTCTTTTGTTCGCGGGAGAAATTGACTTCGTGCCGAAGGAGGCGGCGGACTTTTTGGAACGTGTCGGGAATGAGATGAGCCGCGAATCCGTAAGTATGGTGGCGATCTCCGAAGTAGTGAGCGAGTCCTTGAAGGTAATCCATGTCTTCGGCGAAATATTCGGGGATGTGCGGTTTCAGGACCTTGAACACGCCGCGCTCGCGCCGGCCGGTTTCGGGATTGCGCCAGGTGAAGCGAACGACGGCGCTGACGCTGGCTTCTTTGAGAATCTTGGGCGCGACTTCGACGGCGAAGGTTTTAACCTTCGGTCCCAGCGCTTTTTGCACAATAGCGCGGATGTCTTCGGGCTGAACGTCGCGGATGCCGTTCTCTAGTTTCGCGAGTGCGTTGCGCAGCGCCGGGTGAAGGTGCTGATTGCGCGCGATGACTTGGCCTAGCTTTTGTAATCCTGGCACTTTTGCAATAAGACGAAGCAGGCGCACTTCGGGCGGAGTCTTGGGTGCGAGTTCGATCTGCTCCAGGAGTTTTGGAGCGAGTCGCGCAGTTGAAAGGTGAGTTACAACGAATATCATGGCATCGCGTACCGGCGGGCGCCACGGTTTGTAGGCATCCGGAACAAGGGCGTCGACCGGGACAATGTCGTCGACGATCCAGCGGGCCATGGCGTCGCGAACAGACTGCCCCGCGGAGCTCTGCAGTCCGGCTTCGATCGCGCTGATCTTCTCGGCCGCCGTGGCGCCTGGAGGCAGGAAATTTTCGAGGGCAGTGCGTAACTGATCGGGCGCGAGCAGGCGGAGGCCGGCTTCGATGGCGGATGCGTCCAGCATGGGTAAGCTACCGTTCACACTATGGGCCTCGGGTTTATGGATATGCAGTGACGGGCATCACCGGAACCTGGGGAGTCGTGTGAGATAGTCGAGGGGATTAGAGGGTGACGGAGTTGGCGACGTTGAACGAAGTATTTTCCAGATTATCCATGCGGCGGCGGTACGAGGTCTGGTTCCTGCGCCTGGGATTGGCGGATGGAAGCGGAGCCTGGTGGTTTCGCTATCTGCTGATGAATCCGGGGCGAGGAGGATGTGCCGAGCTACCAAAGGGCATGCCAGTGCAAGTGTGGGCAACCTGGTTTCCAGCGGGTGGGAGCGCGCAGAGTTTCATTCAGGAATTTCCGATCGAGGGATTGGTCCTGAGCCATAGGGGGCAAAGTCCGTTTCACTTTCGAATTGGTGAAAACAGCATTGACGACAATTCATGCAAGGGATCGTTGCGGGTGGATGGACATGAGATTTCATGGAACCTACACTACCGATCCACATTTCATGTGACGTTGAGCGATAAGGGATGGATCGGTTTTTCGCGGTCGCCTCACTCGGACGCAATCTTCGCTGGAGAGATCAAATTTGATGGGCGGAGTTTCGCGGGAGATTCTCTTGGTTTCGGAGTGCAGGGGCACAACTGTGGCTATCGGCATCGCAACTTCTGGAGATGGACCCACGTTTATTTTTCTCGAGCGGACCGGCGTGCGAGTACCCTCGAAGCGCTCATTTACGAGATGCCCTTCGGGCTTGTTTTTCGCAAGGCGGTGTTGTGGCACGACGGGCAGGAGTATTTGTTTCGAGAGTTGCTCGAGGCAGGAGACCGGGAAAGCATGCAATGGAACTTTCGGTGCGAGGCGCGCCACGGATTGGCGATTGAAGGGGCAATCGATGGGAGGGGTCCGAGCGTTCATCGTCTTCCCTATATAAAGACCGATTGCAGCGGAAGTTTCGAGGTAGTGAACAACAGCCTCGCGGCAGCGTCGTTGCTGATTCACGGTGCGGGTGGGGCCGTCGAGCGATTAGAAACTAAGACAGGCGCCGTGCTCGAGATGGTGGGGTGAGGGATTCGGCTGAGGACTGAGCTCTGGCGAGTCGCTCGGCAACGACAGTGTAGGCCGCGGGATTGAAAGCCATTCCGATGTGCGTGCCCGGGACCTCGACGTCCTTTTCAGGATCCATGGTCATACAATATCGCCAGTCGACGATGCCATCCTGGCGCGTGTAAATCGCAGTCTCGACCATCGCACTGGGAACCTTGCGGTGAAGCGAGCCGAGAAAATTGCAGGTGCAGCGACCGGTGTAGCAATCGGGCAGAACTCCCTTGCCATGCTCCTCGAGAATACGAAGACGAACAGCTTCGGCGGCGCGCAACACCGCGCGATTCGCTACCGTGCCGCGGATGGGTGCTGCGAGTGTGATGACCGAAGCCACGTCTTTCGGGCGTTCACCTGCGACAGAACGTGCGATCACACCGCCAAGACTATGGCCGATCAGATGAATCTTGCGCCCGGTTTCGGCCAATGCCTTTTCGATCGTCTGATTCAGACGGCGTTGAATGAGCAAATTGGGACATTCCGCGTTGAGACCGATGCCGGAAAAATAAGGGCGGTAACCAATTCGCCGCAACCACGCGTGAAGCTCCGTTAAATAAAGATCGGTGCCAAGAAAGCCGGGGATGATGACGACAGCCGATCCGTCTCCGCGAGGAACGCCCAAGCCGTAATACACGGGAGTGGCGTGTAAGAGGAGAATTTCAGCACCAAATAGGGCTTCTGTCCAAAAAGTGGAAGTATTAGCTTTCGGGTAGGGGCGTGGTACGCGTTTGCGCCGCTTGGCCGTGGATGGACGCGCTGCAGCTTTTATTGGTTTACGCGGCAAGTTCGTCCCGGGTCCGCCCAATCTTCACGTCGGCACGCGAAGAGGGCAATTGCTGCACTGCGGAATTATACCGCGAGGGTCCTGACGTTCCAATAGTCATTTTTGTATTGAACTCAGAAGATTAGAGCGAGCGTTGCGAAATTCAACGCTTTTTGCGGGCTCGGCGTTTGCCGGGCGCGGTCTTTCCCAGCCGAGCCTCGAGCTCAGCAACCCGCGTGCGCAGTGCCTCCACTTCTGTCTCATTCTCGGTCTGCGGGCGAGAGGGCACGCTGCCTAGAAATCTTTTCATCATGTCCACCGGAGACAGTATCGCGGATTGGACTTCGCTCAAACGATTTTGCACTGTGCTCTGCACCTTCTCGTAGGTGTCGAAGGCCGATTTCAAGTACCACATCAGAAATTCCTGGCGAACTTCGTCGGAAGCAATGATGAGTTGCCGGAGCAATTCCAGGGGCAGGCCGGTCGGTTTGTCTTTGGCATCCTCGGTGATGATCTGCGTTAGCAGAACTCGAGTGAGGTCGTGCCCGCTCTTGGCATCGACGACCCGCACCTCACGACCGGCGCGAATGTGGGCGGCCAGATCGTCGAGGTTGACGTAACGGCTGCTGGTCGTGTCGTACAGCCGGCGATTACCGTACTTCTTGATGAGGATGGTAGAAGGTTTCGTAGGCATTGGATGCTGCCGCGCACAAGACTCAAGAATATCTTGACACAACGTCCTTCCGCTCGTATAGTTTAGCTGATGCTGCAATGCAGCAATCGGAGGTATTTTATGACAGCGGCAACAAAGCATGAATCCACTCACCCGAAAGAGTCGTCGACGTTCTCTCTGCTTTCGGGTTGGGCGCAGCAAGGGGCACAAACGCTATTCGCGACGCAACGGATTCTGATTGATCTGGCGATGCGGCAAAATGCGAGTGTAATGCACGCCGTGCGGCAGCAGCTGTCGGATCCGCATCATTCGCCAACCGCGATCCTCGGCGAAATCGCCGAAGATGGGTTGACCAACTTCATGGAAGGACAGAAGGTGCTGCTCGAACTGGGCAAGCAACAGAACGAAATCCTGATGATGGGAGTAAAGGAGCGGATGGGAGACTGGCCGGCGGCGCATGCCATGGCGGACTTGCTGCGGCGCAGCGTGGACACCTTCATCGACATGCAGGAGGAGTATCTGAAGATTGCCGGCAAGCAGACCCACAACTGGGTGGAGTCGGCGAAGGCGGGCAAGCCCTATCAGCCGGAGCACGTGGTGGATCTGGCCCGCGAGGCCATGGAGAACTTCGTGAAGGCCCAGAAGCGATTCATGGACGTGCTGGCGGATGAGACCGCCAAGGCCACCGGCGGCAAGCACGCAAACGGAGCGGGGAAGAAAGCAAAACGAACTGAGTTGTCGACCTTGGCACGCGAGGCCACAGACTCATTCCTGGAGGCGCAGAAGCGCCTGGTTGACGTTGTTGGACGCCAGATGAATACCGGCGTGAAAACTGTTGGGAAGACGATGGATCTGTTGAAGCCTTTTCCATTTCTCCCGGTCAGCGACCTCACGCGGGAGGCGGTGAAGAGCTATGTCGACGCGCAGAAGGCTTTGATGGATGTGATGGTGAAGCCGCCACATGTGGCGAAAGCCGAGCGTCATACCCGAAAGCCCGCGAAGAAGGCGAAAGTGGCAGCGGCGGTTGCCTGAAGATAGGGAAATTTCAGGGAAACAGTAGCACGCGCTGCGATGTTCTCGACATGCTTTGATCTGTCGCAAGCTTGACGGGTGCGTCTGACGATATTCTGCGTCTCCGAGCGAACGAATGCCTTTGCCCGGAGACGCCATTTCGATTGAGTTTCGGGAGCGGCCTCATCCGCGCGATGCCGCTGTGCCCTGGGATGTTGCGCTGACTCCTCGTGGTTTCTCAGTCTGAACCGAACGCACGAATCAGAGTGGTAAGGGAGAGGAATATGGCTACGGTTACCGCAGTTCCGGCTAGTAAGATCCGCGGGGGCAGCTTCCTGATCGAGGAGCGCGCGCCGCAGGACGTTTTCACTCCAGAAGATTTCAGCGAGCAGCACCTGCTCATTGCGCAAACCGCAGAAGAATTCGCAAACAAAGAGATCGTGCCAAATATCGAGAACATGGAGCACAAGAACTTCGCCATCACCCAGGAGTTGGTGAAGAAGGCTGGGGAACTCGGGCTAAGCGGTGTGGATGTTCCCGAAGAGTATGGCGGCATGGAAATGGATAAGGTGACGTCGGCCATCATCGCCGATCGTATCGCGAAATATGGCGGATTCAGTACTACCTGGGGAGCGCACACCTGCATTGGCACGCTACCCATCGTGTACTTCGGCACGGAAGAGCAAAAGAAAAAATACCTGCCCGGTCTGGCCAGCGGTGAAACGATTGGTGCATATGCGCTTTCGGAATCGTCTTCCGGATCGGATGCACTGAATTGTCGCACCCAGGCAAAGCTCTCGCCCGACGGCAAGCACTACATTTTGAATGGCGAAAAGATGTGGATTACCAATGCAGGATTTGCAGGATTATTCATCATCTTTGCGAAGGTGAGCGGCGACAAGTTCACCGCGTTCATTGTCGAGCGTGGCTTTCCGGGATTTTCAGTGGGCGCCGAAGAGCACAAGATGGGAATCCGCGGCTCCTCCACTTGTCCGCTCATTCTCAATGATTGCCAGGTTCCCGTCGAGAATGTACTTGGGGAGACTCGGCAAAGGGCACCATATTGCATTCAACGTTCTGAACGTGGGACGGTTCAAACTGGGCGCGGGTTGCGTGGGGTCGGCACGCAATTGCATCGAGGGCGCCATCGCGTATGCCAAGCAGCGCAAGGCGTTTGGGAAGGTCATTGCGGACTTCGGGCTGATTCGCGAAAAGATCGCCAACATGGCAGCCGGAATTTTCACTGGCGAGGCGATGGCTTATCGTACCGTTGGCATGATGGATGCGGCGATCGCTGAACTGGGCGAGGTGCACCACGACATGACACCGGTGCGCCGAGTGATCGACGAATATGCCGTGGAGTGCTCAATCCTCAAAGTGTGGGGATCGGAGTTCATTGACTATGTCGTGGACGAATCGGTCCAGATCTATGGCGGATACGGCTTCGTCGAAGAATATCCCGCCGAACGCAATTATCGCGATGTTCGTGTGAATCGAATTTTCGAGGGCACGAACGAAATCAATCGCCTACTCATTACGGGATTTCTGCTGAAACGGGCCATGTCGGGGCAGCTTCCATTAATGGCGGCGATCAAGAAACTCATGGATGAAGTGCTTTCTGGATCCGCTGACGAGGGCGAGGATGGCCCGCTCGCACAGGAGCGAAAGCTGGTCGCAACGGCCAAGAAGATTGGCCTGTTTGCGGCGGGCATTGCCACGCAGAAATACATGCAGGCGATCCAGGATCAGCAGGAGATCATGGGCGCAATCGCCAACATGACCATAGAAACGTATGCCATGGAGTCCGCCGTGCTGCGCGCACAGAAACTGGTGGCGCGGAACGGGGAAGAGGGCTGTGCGCATGCGATTGCCATGGCTCGCGTCTACATGTCGGGAGCCATGGAAAAAATTGAAAGCGCAGCGAGAATGGTTATTGCCGCCTGCGCCGAGGGCGATATGTTGCGCTCGCAGTTGGCAATCTTGCGCCGGCTGTGCAAGTACGAACCGTTTAACACGGTGGCGCTGCGGCAAGCAATTGCCCAGAAGGTCATCGAAAGCGGGAAGTATCTGGTCTCATAACTCGCGTGGTCGAACCGGACCGCGAGGGATGGTGCAGTATGGCAACCCGTAGTTCCCAATTCGATTTCGATTTCATCGTGATCGGATCCGGCTTCGGAGGCAGCGTATCGGCGCTTCGGTTGACGGAGAAGGGCTACCGGGTTGCCGTTCTGGAGATGGGGCGCCGCTGGGCGCCCCTTTCTTTTCCGTGCACAAGTTGGTCCATTCGCCGCTGGTTCTGGCGTCCAAGTCTTGGTCTGCAGGGTTTCTTCAATATGCGTTTCTTCCGGCATGCCACGATTTTCAGCGGCTCTGCCGTTGGGGGAGGATCGATCACTTATGCCGCCACTCTGCTGCCGCCGCCGGACAAGGTCTGGCACAGCGGATCGTGGGCAGGCTTGGCGGATTGGCAGATCGAGATGCCTCAACACTATCAAACCGCGTCGCGCATGCTGGGCGTACGGGAGAACAACATTCTGGGGGCTGCTGATCAACTTCTGAAGAGCACCGGGGAAGTCGCCGGTGTGGCCGAAACGTTTTATCGCACACGGGTTGGAATTTTTCAGGCGCCCGAAGGTGAGGTGGGGAATACGACTGTTCCTGATCCGTTCTTCGGAGGGCAAGGTCCGCCGCGCACTACATGCATCGGCTGTGGTGGCTGCATGATGGGCTGCCGCTACGGCGCTAAGAATACTCTGGATCTCAACTATCTCTACCTGGCGGAAGAGGGCGGGGCGCGAGTCTTTCCCGAGACGAAGGTGGTTGACGTCAAGCCGCTCGACGACGCGAGCGACGGCAGCGCCGGGTATGAAGTTCACACCGTGAACTCCCTGTCGTTTATTCGTCGGCAGCCGCCGAAGATTCAGTCCCGTGCGGTGGTCTTCTCCGCCTCGTCACTGGGGACCATGGAGTTGCTCTTCCGGTTGAAGGATAACGGCTCGTTGCCACGCATCAGCAGTCGTCTGGGTAAACACGTACGCACGAATTCCGAATCGATCATTGGGGCGCGCGTCCCGTGCTGTGCGGATGATTTGTCGCAGGGCATTGCCATTGGCTCGGGCATCTACATTGATGAACACACTCACATTGAGGCCGTACGCTATCCCAGTGGCTCCGACACTATGGGTCTGCTGACTACCATGTTGACCGATGGTCGCCCCGGCTTCCTGCGCATCGGGATGTGGGCGAAAAACATGTTAAGTCATCTGCTGCTGCACCCGATCAAGGCCTTTCGTTTGTTTCGGCCTTGGGGCTGGGCCCGGGAAGCGACCATCCTGCTCTGCATGCAAGCGTTGGAGGGGCACATCGAGATGCACTGGCGTCGGCCGTGGTTCTGGCCGTTTTCCAAGATGCTGGTGAGCCGCGGAGATAAAGTGCCCACGTACATTCCCAAGGCCAATGAGTTCGCTCGACAATTTGCGAAGGTCGCAGGCGGCACCGCGATGAGCATGCTTCCAGAGATTTTGTTTGATATTCCGGGGACCGCTCACTGCATCGGCGGTTGCGTGATCGCCGATTCGCCGGAACATGGTGTGGTCGACAACCGCCACCGCGTCTTTGGCTATCGCAACATGTACATCTGCGACGGATCGGTGGTATCGACAAATCTCGGAGTGAACCCGAGTCTGACCATTACAGCCTTGGCCGAGCGGGCAATGAGTCTGATTCCTTCCGCGAAGCAAACGAACTGGAACGATTCCGCCGTTGTAGTTAAAGACACGCAGCCTGTTGCGTGAAGCCGAAGATGTCGTCAAAACCGACGCGAGCATTGCGCCTGCGATGAGCCGTCTGTGGAAAACTTGTGACGTTCGTCACAACCCCTAGTGACAGCAGTTGCTGACCAACCTTGTTCCCGGAGTTCTACTTTGGGACGAGGCTGAACCACAGTGCCCGCCGGATCCCAGACAGCCGATACTTCCAGTGTTCTTCTTCTCATCCCTAATGCCAATTCCACGGTCGTCGACGTGTGCAGGCATCGCGAGAATTGCGTGAGCGTGAGATTCGGTAGGTTCCGGCGCTGAGCACTTATATCCCGCGGTTCGATGTATGAGCGAACACGCTCGCGCAGGTGTCGGTTCGCCGCAGAGATGCAAGGAGGTAGCGATGGCAGTCAGTGAGGTTGTAAAAGAGCGGGTCGAAATTGCGCTCACCGCGGAAAGTATCAGCGCGGAACGAATCGCATACCTCGAAGGTCTCGTCAGCCAAGCCAGAACCGCTGCCGCTGTCTTCACCCAATTCACGCAAGCGGATGTCGATCGCATCGTCAAGGCAATGGTGCTGGTCGGACTGGAGCAAGCGCAACATCTGGCGCGCTTGGCAGTGGAAGAAACCAAACTCGGATTGATGGAAGATAAAGTTTTAAAAAACATGGTGGCCACCGAGTTCGTTTACAACTACGTCAAAGATAAGCGCACCGTCGGGGTGATTCGCGAGATTCCGGAACGCAACCTGATCGAGATGGCAGAGCCGATTGGGGTTCTCTTCTCTCTTACTCCGATTACGAACCCTACTTCCACAGTCTTGTTCAAGTGCATTATGGCCATCAAGACTCGGAATGCGGTCATTTTCAGCCCGCATCCGAGGGCGTGGCACTGCTGCTCCGAGGCTGTGCGGATCATGTATGAAACCGCGGTGAAGCACGGAGCGCCGGAAGGAGTCTTCGGCTGTCTGGAGTCGCCTACCCTTCTAGACAACGGCTATCTCATGAAGCACAAAGATGTGGGGCTGATTGATGCCACCGGTGGGCCTGGCATGGTCAAAGCGGCATACAGTTCCGGCAAGCCGGCGTTGGGCGTTGGGGCGGGGAATACACCGGTGTACCTGGAGAAATCCGCCGACGTGAACACCGCCGTCGTCGACATCATTATTTCCAAGACCTTCGACAACGGAACCATTTGCGCATCTGAGCAGACGGTTGTTATCGACGATGAGATTTATGACGTTGTGTTGAAGAAATTCGCCGATCTCGGCGCTCACATTTGCAACGAGAAAGAGACCAAGCGACTGGAGCGGACGGTGATTGATCCGGAGACGGGCTTCATGCAGCCCATGGCCGTTGGCCAGAAGGCTACGGATATTGCCCGCTTCGTCGGTCTTGCTGTGAAGCCGGATACCAAACTGCTGATCGCACCAATTCACGGGGTGGGCCGCGAACATCCTCTATCGGTTGAAAAGTTGTTTCCGGTGCTCGCCGTCTATCGGGCTAAGTCCTTCGCGGAAGCCCTGAGAGTTTGTGTAGACGTGAACCACGCCGGAGGCCTGGGACACACAGCGGTCGTGTTCTCACGGAACCACGAGGTGATTCGCAAATTCAGCGACGTGATTAACGCGGGGCGGATCATCGTGAATTCACCCGGGTCGGTAGGCGCTCTGGGCGCAGTTTACAACGACCTGGTACCTACCTTTTCTTTCGGGTGCGGAACCGGTGGTGGCAACAGCACTACCGACAACGTAAACATCTTTCACTACCTGAACATCAAGCGCGTGGCTCGGAGGACACAAAACCATATGTGGTTCCGGGTTCCCAGCCAAATCTATTTCAATATGAACGCGGTGGAAAATCTGGGGCAGTTCGCGTCGCGCTCAACCATTATTGTGACCAGTCCAGTGCTTGAGCAAATCGGTCATGTCGATCTCGTGCGCCGACATATTTGCCCCAAGACTCAAGTTCATGTCCAGGTGATTCCCGACGCCGAGCCTGAGGTGAAGGTCATCTCACAGGGAGTGGAGGCGTTGAACTTCTACAAGGCGGATCAGATTATTGCCCTCGGCGGAGGCGCGGTGATCGATGCGGCGAAGATCATGAAGCTGAAGTATGAATCGCCGGAAGCTGACCTGGAATATCTGGCCGCGCCGTTTTTGGATTTGCGGAAGCGAGTTGTGCAGTATCCGACGGAGAAGGTTCACCGGGCGCGGCTGATCGCCATTTCCACCACCAGCGGAACTGGCAGCGAAGTCACGCCATTTGCCGTGCTGACCGACAAGGCTAGCGGGCGCAAGGTCACCCTTGCCGACTACTCGCTGACTCCGGACGTGGCGATCGTCGACCCGCAGTTTGTCATGTCGATGCCGAAGGTCCTGACCGCTGACACCGGGATTGATTGCCTGACCCACGCGCTCGAAGCGGGTGTGTCGAACTATGCCTCTCCCTATACCGATTCCAATGCCATGCAGGCGATCCGGCTGGTCTTCAAGTATCTGCCTGTCGCGTATGAGCATCCGCACGACGAAGAAGCGCGCTGCATGATGCACAACGCGGCTTGCATTGCGGCGATGGCGTTCTCCAACGCATCCGTGGGAGTGAATCACGCTCTGGCGCACGCCTTCGGAGCGCGCTTCGGCGTAGCCCACGGGCGTGCCAATGCGCTTATGCTGCCGCACGTGATCGCCTATAACGCGGCAGTACCCACCAAGTTCATGGCATCGCCTTACACCCAGGGATATATCGCACATAAGAAGTATGCGACGGTTGCCGACTTGCTGGGCCTTGGCGGGCATACGGTGGATGAAAAGATCAAGAATCTGGTCGTCGCGACCGAGCAACTACTCGATCAATTGGAGTTTCCACGGTCCATCGCCGAACTAGGAATCTCGCGGGAAGAATTCGAGCGAGCGGTGCCCGAACTGGCCAGTATTGCTTTCGACGATCCGTCATGGCGGTCGAACCCTCGCATGCCGCTCATGGCGGAACTGGTCGAACTGCTTTGGAAAGCCTACGAGGGCCGCGGAGTGGCGAAGTCGGTTGGTATCGCTGAGTCTACAACGGTGTAGGGAAGGGCGGAGCATATGGCGATGATTGCTGTGTTTCTGAATATTGATGAGGCGTGTGTGGTTCCTGCTTTGCGAGAAGCAGCGGAGAAACTGGACGGCACCGAAGGTGAAGCCGTGCTGGACTTTTCATCCATTCGTCGTATTGATACGAGTGGAGTCCGAGCGCTCGAGGATCTCGTCCGGCTGGCCGACGCGAAGTCCGTAAAAGTCGTGCTACGGGGTGTCAATGTTGATGTCTACAAAGTCCTCAAGCTGATGAAACTGACACGGCGGTTTTCGTTTGTGAACTGAGACGCGCCCTCGCGGCCGGAGATGAGGAGAGGTGTGATGCAGAACCATCAAGAGAGTGACCGTCTTTCCTGGGGAGATACGGTGTTCCTGCATCTCGAACGAGAAGGCATGCCGCTCAACGTGGCAAGTGTTTGCATTTTCGAAGGAGAGATTGATTTTAAAGACTGCGTCGAGTTTATCGAGGCAAAGCTGCCGCTGCTTCCCCGCTATCTAAAGCGTGTCGTGCCCGCGCCCTTCGGCCTCGGGCTTCCCAGCTGGGAATACGATCCCGAGTTCGATGTGCGCCGTCACGTGCGCGAAGTAACGCTCAAGCATGGCACTGAGACGGAACTGAAAGCTGTAGCTGGAAAACTCTTCAGCACCGTCATGGACCGGCAGCATCCGCTGTGGGACCTTACGCTGGTACGCGGATTGAAGGGTGCTCGCACCGGGCTGATCATCCGGCTGCACCACTGTCTGGCCGATGGCATTGCGGGCGTGGGCATCATGAGCGTACTTCTCGATGCAGACCCCAATGCGCCACGCCTCTCCGGGAAGAAGATTAAGCTTCATGTGCCACCGCCGCGCGACCCACTGACCACGCTGACAGCCGGTTTCGTCGATTCCTATTCTGACTTCGTGAAGCGGATTCTCTCCGCTCTTACCGACCTCTTGAGCATGACTGAGCGTGCGGCCGCCAACGGCGGGGGCGTGGCCAGTGACGAGGTTGTCGGCCTGCTTCCAGAAATCACGGCCTTTACCGAACGGCTCCGCTTCAACGTGATTTACAAGGGCCCCCAGAAATTCGCGACCACAGAAGTTTCCTTGGCGGAAGTCAAGGCGATTCGTCACAAGAGCGGAACTAGCATTAACGACGTGATCCTTGCGCTGGTGACGGCAACGATCCGGCGCTACTGCGAACTGCATGGCGATCGAATCAAGGGGAAACTATTGCGGATCATGGTGCCGGTTAACCTCCGCGGAGATGTGAGCACCACGGAGTTGGGCAATCGTATCTCCTTGGTCCCTGTCACCATTCCGCTGGAAATCAGGCAGCCGCGAAAACTGCTGGCAGCGATCCATCAGCGGACGGAGTTTTTGAAGCGTGTTCATGCCGCCGAGTTGGTCAGTTTAGCGGGAGGTTTGATTGGGATGTTCCCGACCTCTATGCAAGGATTGGCGGGGCCGATCATTAGTCAGCTGCCGATCACACCTTTCAATATGGTGTGCACCAATGTGCCGGGTCCGCAATTCCCACTCTACTTACTCGGCCGCAAGATGCTGCATTGCTATCCGTATGTTCCGGTGGGCGGCGAAATGGCGGTGAACTGCGCCATTCTCAGTTACAACGGCATGGTCTATTTCGGCTTCAGTGGAGACGTGCATGCCGCGCCTGACCTAAGGCGGATGGAAGACCTGTTGAGGACGAGCTTCGCCGAACTACGCGACGCTGTTGGAATCAAGCCGCCTCAGAAGAAGAAACGTCTACGGAAGAAACGAGTTGTCGTGGCGGCCTCGGCCGTGGCACACAACATGGCCACCGCAACTGTGCACACCATGAACGCTGTGTCCCCGGTTGAGCCGAGCCGAGTGCCAGAGCCTGCGCGAAGCACTGCACAAGAGAATCCTTTGATGAAGTTGATTGTTGCTTAGCGAACTGGGGGTTAGGAACGGCGCCTATGAGAAAAACCTCGACGGTTGGCGAGTGGGGAGGCTTCTTCTATCCGTCGTCCACATTGTTGTCGAAGCATATTTGTCGATTTGTAGTTTCGCGATGTCCCGTCCGGAAACTCCCAGAAAGGTGGAGTGTGACCCTATGAAACGATTGATAATTTACGGTCTTATGACTCTATTTTGTCTACCAGCAGTGGCGCAGACCGATGTTAACCGCTACACCGTATTTACCGGTTTCGACTACATGATCAGCCCGGCCCGCAATCTCACGCAGCGCGGATTTGAAGGCGATTTCGGCGTCACACTGAGACCGTGGATGAGTCTCGGTGGAGATTTCGGCATCTCGGGAGAGGATATCCTGAGCGGCGCCGGGACTATTAACGGAAGTGAAACGGCATTCTCTCCCGCTCTGAAGGCTATCGGTGTCGACCCCAATGCCATTCACGTGGCGTTTAAGTCAACCACTTACACCTTCGCTGCCGGACCGCAGTTCTACCTCCGCAAGTGGCAGAAAGTCACATTCTTTGCCCGCCCCGGCTTCGGTGGAATCCACGAGTCAGCCAACATCGCGTTTCCGGCGCAGTTGGGAATGATCTTGGGAGCGCTTGGCCAGCCGATTCCGAACCCCCATCAAACTGATACCACTTATTTCGTGGGCTTAGGCGGAGGCTTTGACCTGAACGTGTCTCGCACAATTGGATTGCGGTTCGCGACAGACTGGGTGAATACGCATTTGTTCTCGAGTCTGCTCACCCAACGCCAAAACTACATCCGTTTCTCCGTGGGCCCAACGTTCCGCTGGGGCCAGTTGAAACAATTGAAGTAAGCGTAGAGCTTTCCGACGTTCAGTTTGTTCGGGCGGCGAATGATCTCCTTTCGCAACGTCAGGAGGGATCGTGCCTATGAAGCCCCAGACCCTAAACGACATCTTCTTCGCTATCGTGGAACGCAAGCATGATCGAGTGATGCTGGTTCGCGAAGGCTTGAAGTGGATTCCCGTTAGCTCGCAGGACTTTTATCGCAATGTGGCTGGCGTCGCCCGAGCACTCACCCAGTGGGGCGTGACCAAGGGCGATCGCCTGGCTATCCTCAGCGAAAATCGGTTTGAGTGGGCAGTCACCGATTTTGCATCCCTTCTGTTAGGTGTTGTGGTTGTGCCGATCTATTCCACGCTGACGGCGCAACAGACGGCATACATTCTGTGCGATTCGGGGGCGAGGGCCGTTTTTATTTCCACGAGAGAGCAACTGGAAAAGGTCCTGTCCATTAAGGATCAAACCGCGGTTGAAAAAGTGGTCGTAATGGATCCCGTGGAGTGTCCGGATGCGGAGGCCGTGCCCATGCAGCAACTGATGTGCAATGGGCCGGCTCTACGCGATCTGGACCTGGAGGCCAGCGCGCGAGCCATCGGTTCAGACGATCTGGCCTCGATCATCTACACGTCGGGGACCACTGGAACGTCAAAGGGTGTGCAACTGACTCACGGCAACTTGACGTCGAATGTATTGAATTCGCTGAACGATTTTGATGTTCGTATCGGAGACGTGAGCGTGTCTTTTTTGCCGCTCTCGCACGTCACGGCGCGTCATGCGGACATCGCCCTGCTCCATCGCGGCGTCACGCTAGCTTATTGCCCCTTCTTCGAGCAGTTGCCTCAGGTTCTTACCGAAGTGCTGCCTACTGTTTTCGTCGCCGTGCCGCGCGTATACGAAAAGATTTACGGGCAGGTCGAACAGAAAGCTAAAGGATTTCCGACCCGAGCGATCTACCGCTGGGCCCTGAGTGTGGGACGCGCGCATAGTTCCAAGATTTTGGCGGGGGAGGAGCCCACATCCTTCGCGTGGAAGTTGGCTCACAAACTGGTGTATTCGAAAGTGCGAGCCCGCATGGGTGGCCGAGTGGCGACATTCGTGTCGGGAGGCGCGCCTCTGGGCAAGGAATTGGCGGCCTGGTATGCCAGCATCGGGATACGGATTCATGAAGGTTACGGACTGACGGAAACTTCACCGGTCATCGCGATTAACACGCCGCGCGCTCACAAAATAGGCACGGTGGGACGTCCCCTCGCGAATGTCGAGGTCCAGATCGCGCATGATTCAGAAATTCTGGTGCGCGGGCCTTCGATTTTCCGGGCGTACTGGAACCGCCCTGATGATACCCGCGACGCATTCATGGATGGCTGGTTCAAGACGGGCGACATCGGCAACCTGGATGAAGATGGATTCCTTTCGGTGACTGATCGCAAGAAGGACCTGCTGAAAACGTCCGGTGGAAAATTCATCGCACCGCAGCCGGTCGAGAATTCCCTAAAGCTCAACGCCTTTATCGGAACAGCCGTGGTTCTGGGGGATCGCAGGAAATTCGCTTCGGTAATCATTTCTCCAGCGTTTGTCTTACTGGAACAATGGGCGCGTGCCAACCACGTCCATTTTTCGTCCCGGGAAGAACTGGTTGCGCACCCGAAAGTGATGGCCTTGTATGAGGGTATCGTGCATGAGGTGAATCTTGGACTGGCCCGTTACGAGACATTAAAAAAAATCTTATTGGTGGCGGATGAGTTCAGCGCAACCGATGGGACGCTCACCCCCACTCTGAAGCTTCGCCGCAGAGCAATCGAAGAGCGCTATCGTGAACAGATTGAAGACTTATACAGAGAAGCGGAAGTTTCCGCGGCATGACGGCAGTCTTCCGCCTTCGATTTGTCAGCCTAAAACTTGAGTCCTACAGCGCTGCTGAGAAACGCGGCTACCGGCGACATTGTTCGGCAGGCAGCAACGAAGGTTGGCATGAATCTGGGGCTGCACACTTGTTTGTCGCTGAAGTTCACGGCTGTTCCCAAGTCTCGAAGCTTGAGATCTTCCACGAATTCGTGATCGGCGGGGAATCCTCGTGGCGGGCGGCGCAGCTTTCCGGCATCGTCCCAGTTGAGAAGCTTGCGCACTGCGCGCCATTCCTTGGGGCGCGAAACGATAGCATTGCGGACCTTCAGCAGTATTTCCGGCTCTGGATGCCACAATCCGCATGCGGCAAAGCAGCCGCCGGGCTCAAGGTGTAGATAGAATCCGGGAGAGTGAACGTCTTTGCCGCGATGTGAAAAGCGCATGGCCACATGCGTTTTGTAGGGCCGCTTGTCATGGGAAAATCGGGTGTCACGGTAGATGCGGAACATAGATCCTCGCGATGGGCGCGGATCGGCAACCAGGTGCGGCGCAACCTCATAGAGTGGGGCCGCGAAATCGGTAATAAATCGCAGGACCGGCTGACGCACATCGTTCTCCCACTCTTCCTGATGGGCTTGGAACCAGTCACGCTTATTGTTGCGTTTGAGGCGGTTGAGAAACTGGAAAAGCTCAGGGGTGAAATAAGAGGACATGGAACTTAAGGTAAGAAGTGCCGCCGAAAAAGTAAAGCACCCACCAGAAAGAGCACCATTGACGCGAATCGAAGCGCCATGCTTCGATGAGACGTGCCGAGCCTGAAACTTGCCCTACCGGTGGACGCCATTCTGCCGGAGATTCTCGGTTCCATAAGAGAGCAACCCAACCTCGTCATCGTGGCCGCGCCCGGCGCCGGGAAGACCACACGAGTACCGCCCGCACTCTTGGGAGAGGTCACAGGAGAAGTGGTCGTTCTCGAACCGCGGCGAATTGCGGCGCGGCTGGCCGCGCGTCGGGTGGCGTGGGAACTCGGAGAAGCGCTCGGGGAGACGGTCGGCTATCAGGTCCGGTTTGAAGAAGCCGTCGGCCCACGGACGCGGCTACGATTTGTCACGGAGGGCGTGCTCACGCGCCGGTTGCTTTCTGATTCCAACTTGAAAGGCGTCGACGCGGTCGTCCTCGATGAATTCCACGAGCGCCACCTCGAGAGCGATCTTGCGCTGGCCTTGCTCAAACGCTTGCAGCAGTCGCGCCCCGATTTGCACATCGTAGTGATGTCGGCGACTCTCGATGCCGAGCCTGTGGCGCGATATCTCAATGGCTGTCCGATCATTCGTTCTGAAGGAAAGCTGTTTGATCTCTCGATTAAGCATCAGCCATATTCACCGGAACCTCTTGAAAAGCAAGTGCGACGCGCAGTCGATCAACTTCTCAGTGCGCAAGCTTCGGGCGACATTCTAGCCTTTCTGCCTGGGGCGGCGGAGATTCGTCGCGCGCTGCGGGAATGCGACGCCGTTGCCCGTCAACACGGGCTTCTGGCGCTCCCGCTGCACGGCGGTCTGCCGCCCACGGAACAGGATCGAGCTCTCTCCCCTTCGCCTCAACGCAAGCTGATCCTCGCGACCAATGTCGCAGAAAGTTCGATCACCGTCGAAGGGGTCACCACAGTCATCGACAGCGGCCTGGCGCGTTTCGCCAGTTACTCGCCATGGAGCGGCCTGCCGACGCTCCACGTGGGACGCGTCAGCAAAGCCTCGGCGAACCAGAGGGCCGGACGTGCAGCACGCACAGCGCCCGGCCGTGTTCTCCGGTTATACACAGAGGAGGACTATTCGCGCCGTGAGGATCACGACGTACCCGAGATTCTGCGCAGCGATCTCTCGCAACTCTGCCTTGCTTTGCGAGCGATGCGGATTGCGCACGTGAGCGACATAGCGTGGCTGACCGCCCCGATGGACGCAGCGGTGCAGAGGGCCGAATCTCTGTTGGATCGGCTCGGCGCCAAGGGGGATATGGCGAAGCGGCTGTCGCGCTATCCGCTTCCTCCGCGGCTTTCACGGATTCTCGTGGAAGCTCTGGATCGAGGAGTCGGAGAGAGTGGGTGCATTGCGGTTGCGCTGCTTGGGTCAGGAGTTCGCGTCGACAAGAATGATCTCCTTGCGGCGATGGATTCGGAGCAGGAGCACCGAATACAACAACATATTGCGCAGTTGCGTCGAATTGCGCGCATCTCGGGGCAGAGGAAACACGATGACGACGCTCTTCTCATTTCTGTGCTTACTGGATTTCCCGACCGTGTCGCGAAGTTTCGGGCGGGGAATCAAGTATTGCTTTCGAACGGTGCCTCGGCGGACTTGATGGGCGAGGCCTCTTCATATGAGTTCATGGTTGCGGTCGACGCTGAGGATCGGAAAGAGAAACCGCTGCCGCTGATCCGAATGACCTCACGCATCGAGCCGGAGTGGCTGCTGGACTTGTTTCCCGAACGCGTCATGGACCAATCCACCGTAGTGTGGAATCGCTCGGCGGAGCGTGTCGATGCGCTGAGCGCAATGCTCTATGACGGGCTAGTAATCCAGGAATCGCGAGGAGCCGTGTCCGACCCGCATGCCGCGACGGAACTTCTCGCGCAGAAGGCAATGGAGGCCGGCATCGAGCGATTTGTCGACCTCGACGCGCTGAACGAATTTAAGGGGCGAGTTGAATTTGCGGGCCTCGAGATGCCCGATATCGAGCAAGCTATTCGTGAGTTGTGTGTTGGGCTGCGAAGCTTCGCCGAATTGAGGAAAGCAGCGGCAGATTTTGTCGCCGTGCTCGAACAAAAGATCGGTGGGCGCCGTTTCCATGAACTCGCCCCGCTAACCATTCGATTGCAGAAAGGACGCCAGACGAGGGTTCATTACGAGAGCGGCAAGCCGCCGTGGATCGCATCCCGCCTGCAGGACTTTTTCGGCATGCAGGATACGCCGCGAATCGGTCCCGAGCGCACCCCGCTTGTGATTCATCTGCTTGCACCCAATCAGCGGCCGGTGCAAACCACTAGCGATCTTGCCGGATTCTGGGAGAGACTTTATCCGCAAGTTCGGCGCGAATTGATGCGGCGCTATCCGAAGCATGCTTGGCCGGAGCGGCCATAGAGTTTGTTCGCGACGAATGTCTGGCTCAGGGCTTGAACCTCAGCTTTCAATTGAGCGCACTCCGCTTCTGCGGTAGCCTTCGGGCAGTCCATTGTTTGCGGGATAACGATCCACCGGAAAGAACTATATGCCCTCGCCGGTTTCTTTTGAGCACACCCAGGAAACTACTGCGATCATCAATGCGCAGTCCAGAATTCCAAACGTCAACATGAAAGGAAATTTCATTTGTTCCGTCAGCGGTCGTACCGCAATAACGAGTGGGATCTGGAACACTCCCAACAGCGCAATGGTTATCCAGAATCTCGACTCATTCCAAAAATCACGAAAGCCGATTAAAGGAACAATCATGGCCACTCCTGCTGCAAATGGCGCGCGTCCCCAGTGAAGAGCGTGATCGAAAATGCCAAGAAGAAATGCGAGCAGAAGAAGAGGCCCCTTGAAGGTCCACACGTTGAACTTTCTCCACCTCTTCACGGGTTCTCTGTGATTCTGTGCCGCTCTTGAATGCCTCATATGGTTTTGACTAAGGCGTTCCATAGCATTGGTCGATGGATTCCTTGTAGATCTTTCCTGCTTCGATGAGCGCGCCGCCTACCTGATACGCCAACAGTGCCTGTCCGACAAAAGGGATGAAATCAGCCGCCACTTCTAGCGCAGGTGCCAAGGCTCTTGCGGAATTTACTCTTCCAGTTTGAACACTCGGTCCATCAGCAACCATTTTTCCCCAGGTTTGGCTTGCGGCAACATTTTCTGAAACGTTCCCATCAAAGTCTCCCACTCTTGGACTTTGGGATTGGATCGATCTGCCTTGGCCTTGGCCTCGAATGAAAACGATTCGTTGACTTCCATGATCATGAACATCCGCGCACCGAAAAGATAGATCTCCATGTCCTCGATGCCGGAGTCTTTGATGCTTCGCGTGATCTCGGGCCATATCTTTTCGTGGTAACGCTTGTATTCGGCGATCAGGTTGGGATCGTCTTTTAAGTCGAGCGTCAGGCAGAAGCGTCGTTTCATTCGACCTCGGTGGCAGGGATGGCCAAAGGCGTTGAGCTCGCGGCCACCGTGGGTCGATACCCCCACATGGCGAAATAAAGCACGTAGGCATGACAAATCAGAGGGACAATGAATGCCCGCTGAATATTCCAGGCGTCGGAAATTCTACCCATGATTGCCGGGCATACAGCGCCGCCGATGATCGACATGACCAACAGCGAAGATCCCAGCTTGGTATAGGGGCCCAGGCTTTTCAGACTCAGCGCAAAGATGGTTGGGAACATGATGGAGTGGAAGAAGCCGATCAGCACGATGGCCCAGACGGGCGCGATCCCCGATGCGAACAAAACAACCAGCAGGCACAGTAGGGATCCCCCGGCAAACAGGCTGAGCAAACGGGGGGCCGCAACCTTGTGCATGATGGCCGAACCGGTGAATCGGCCGATCATGAAACCTGCGAGATGCGCTTGCAGGTAGTGGGCAGCTGCCTTTTCGTGAGTGCCGGGAAGCGTGAATTCCGAGAACCGGATGATGAAGCTCGCTACGCCGACCTGCGCTCCGACATAGAAAAATTGCGCCATCACGCCCTTGATCAAATGTGGAAAACCAAACGTTCCGCTCAGCTTTGCATCCGAAGTGTCCACACCCTCGATGTTGGTCTCGCGAATCTCTGGAAGCTTTGTCAGATAGATGAGCAACGCCACGAACAGAAAGACCCCCGTGATTACGAGGTAAGGGACCTTCACCATGTTGGCTTCAGACACACGATAAGCCAGTAGTTGCCCGGGATTCATGGCCGCCAGTTCCGCGGAAGTGTGCTCGATGCCAGAGAGAATGAATCTAGAGCCGACGAGTGCGATCATCACCGCTCCGGCGGCATTAAACGATTGGGCGAGATTCAGTCTTCGTTCGGAGCTCTCGGAGGGACCCAGCGTAGTCACGTAAGGGTTGGCGGCTACCTCCAAAACCGACTGTCCACACGCCATCACAAAAAGCGCGAAGAGAAAGAATCCGTAGACCCTCACCGAGGCGGCGGGAATAAATAGAAGCGTGCCTGTCGCGCAGACACACAATCCGATCAGTATTCCTCGCTTGTACCCCAACCGTTGCATCAACCATCCTGCAGGCAATGCGGCGAGAAAGTACCCGCCAAAAAAAGCTGACTGGATCAGGGATGATTGGAAATCAGTAAGACCAAAGGCCTTCTTGAGATGCTGGATCAGGATGTCGTTGAGGTTGACACCAATGGCCCACAGAAAAAAAAGGCTGGTCACTAATACCAGCGGCACAACGTAGCGTCGTTCGGTAATGGGAGCGGATGCACTCATTCGGAGATCCTCATCCTCATGTCAACGCACGATCCAGATGAACATATCCGCCATCGACGAAAAGATGTTGTCCTGTAGTATGGCTGGATTTCGCAGAGATCAGGAATACGACCATCGCCGCGATCTCCTCAGACGTAGTCATCCGTTTCTCCAGAGGAATCTTCGTGAGGATCGTCTTCAGTTTTTCTTCGGGATTGGGAAACGTGTCGAGCCAGCTGCGGTAGAGCGGCGTCATAACCTCGGCGGGAATGACGGTGTTGACGCGAATGCCATACGGCAACAATTCGGCGGCCCACTCCCGGGTCAGCGCCATGATCGCGCCTTTCGAAGACGCATATCCCGATGTGCTTCCTTGGCCAGTGACCGCAGTTTTCGAACCGATATTGACGATCGATCCCCGCGAACGCTTCAAATGCGGCAGAGCGTGGTGGGCCATACCGTAATAGTGCACCAGATTCCGTTTAAGCGAAGCCATGTATTCATCGACGTTACCCTCTTCGAGGCCGACCTTGTCGTTGCGGCCGGCGTTATTCACGAGCGCGTCGATGCGACCGAATTCTTTCAGTGTCTGATCGACGGACTGAGAGCAACTTTCGGCAGTGGAGAGTTCGACTGTGATCACTCCGCACTTTGCATTGCTGCTCTTCAATTCGTCTTGAAGTTTCTTCGCGGCCTCGGCGTCGCGGCCTACGATGACCGGGATCGCTCCCTCAGCCGCGCAGCCATGCACAATGGCCGCTCCAATTCCCTTGGCGCCGCCGGTGACAATGACTACTTTATCCTTCAATTCCAAATCCATGTACTAGCCTCGCAGGTTGAAGAAGCCGCCATCCAATGGATAGTCCACGCCCGTAATGAACGCAGCTTCGTCCGAGCACAGGAACAGGGCAAGCGACGCGACTTCCGCTGGCTCCGCCATCCTTCCAATCGGTTGCGACTTCGCCAGCTTCTCAAACATCTCTGGCTCGCGCCCGGGATAGTTCTTTTGCAGGTAGTCGTCCACAAAGGGCGTGTGAACTCTCGCCGGCGAAATGCAATTGCAGCGGATGTTATGCAGCAGATAGTCTCTCGCTACCGAGTAGGTCATGGCGATGACCGCGCCTTTGCTCATCGAGTATGCGAAGCGGTCCGGCAGACCCGTTGACCCGGCAATCGACGCCATGTTCAAGATGATTCCGCCACCGGATTCCTTCATATGTCCCACGACGGCATGCATGCAATTGTAGAAACCCTTAATGTTTACCCGCACAACGCGGTCGAAGTTTTCTTCTGTTGTACTCTCAACGGTGCCGATGTTCGAGATCCCGGCGTTGTTAATAAGGATGTGAATGCGTTGCTGGCGGCACATTTCCGCGAACTGGTTTTTCACTTCTTTCTGGTTGGTTACATCGCAAATGTGAGCGGACGATGTTCCGCCGCCCGCGGTGATTTGATCACAGGTTGCCTTGGCGGCCGCTTCGTTCACATCCAAAACGCGAATCAACGCGCCCTGCGCGGCGAACTTCAAGGCAATGGCCTGCCCAATTCCGCTGCCTCCACCCGTGACCACGGCGAGTTTGCCATCGAGGCGGAGATTGCGCGCGTCATTGCCTGGATTGGTCAGAGCGAAACGCCTCGCTTCCAGGGTATGAAATCTTCCTGCGCTTTCTGCTCCGCTTTGGTGCGGACGTCGCCGCTTGCGACTTCAATCACAAGATCCAAAATGTCCTCGCCCATTTGCTCGATGGTCTTGTTTCCCGCGACGACCGCTCCGGTATCGATGTCAATGATGTCGTGCATTCGTTGCGCTAGAACAGAGTTCGTGGAAAGCTTCACGACAGGCGCGATCGGATTACCGGTAGGGGTTCCGAGTCCCGTGGTGAACAGCACGACGCTTGCCCCGGCGCCGACCTGTGCCGTGACGCACTCCACATCGTTGCCCGGAGTGCATTGAAGGTTCAGACCCGGCTCAGTCGAGTATTCGGGATAGTCGAGCACGGCTGTCACTGGGGAAGTGCCACCCTTCTTTGCTGCCCCAGCGGATTTCATAGCGTCTGTCAAGAGTCCATCTCGCATATTGCCCGGGGATGGATTCATGTCGAAGCCGGAGCGTACAGCAGCGGCGCGCGCGGCATAGTCACGCATCAGTTGGATGAAGCGGTTGCCAACTTCCTTGCGGTTGCCGCGATCAATCAGCTCTTGTTCCACGCCGCACAACTCCGGGAATTCCGAGAGGATTGTGCGGCCACCCAAGGCAGCGAGCAGATCGGCCGTGTGACCGATGGCGGGATTGGCCGAGATACCAGAGAAACCATCGGAGCCCCCGCACTTGAGGCCCACACACAAATCTGCAAGCGGCGCAGGCGTGCGCTGAGCTTTGTTCGCTTCGACGAGCCCGAGAAAAGTCTGCCGGATGGCTTCCGACATCATCGTGGCTTCAGAGCCGCTGCGTTGCTGCTCGAGGATGAATAACGGTTTGTCGAATTTCGGATTGCGTTTGCGAATCTCATCTCGCAGAATCGGAATCTGCGCGTGCTGACAGCCGAGACTAAGCACGGTCGCCCCCGCCACATTCGGGTGGTGAACATAGCCGGCAATCAGACCGCAGAGGTTGTTCGAATCCTCGCGGGTTCCGCCGCATCCACCCTCGTGAAGCAGAAACCGAATGCCATCGACGTTCTCAAACAGCCGGTTGCGCGGGACTGGAGCAGCATCCGTAGAGAAAGTTTGCGACTTGATGCCTTCTGCTTGTCCTTGACGATAGAGCTTCGCTAGTTCAGCAACCTGGTGGCGATACACCTGAGGTGCTGCGAACCCGAGTTCTTCTTCCAGCGATTGTTTTAAAACCTGTATGTTTTTGTTCTCGCAAAACACGAGGGGAACCACGAGCCAGTAGTTTCGAGTGCCCACTTGACCATCGGATCGGCGATATCCCAGGAAGGTTTGTTCCTTTCGCCTCGACACATCCGGTGCAACCCATCGGTATTCACTCGATTGCTCGCGGAAGGGCGCGGCCTGGTGCTGGATGTTGCTTGTCGTTAGCAATTCTCCGCGCGCCAACGCTCTAACCGCGCGGCCAACCAGAACGCCATACATAATGATGTCATCGTCGGCGCTAAGATCACGCATGGCGAATTTGTGTTTGGCAGGAACGTTCTTGGGGAGCGTGTAGCCATCACCGCTGAATGCGACTTGCTCGCCGGCTTTCAAGTCGGTCAGCGCGATCAAAACGTTGTCGCGGGAATCGAGTTGGAGAACGGGACTTTGCATCTCAGGAACAAGACCCAATCTCGGGACAGCGTGCCACGAACGGCAGGCCCGAATGTTGCGCCCGGTCATTGTAAAGCAGGAAGCGGGATGCAGTCGGCAGTTTCTTAGAGAGGCTTCAGTCGCCAGAATCGCCGCGCATTATCGCCCAACACGGATTCTTGATGACGTGAGTCTTTTCCGAGCAAATAAGTCGTCACCAGTTCTATGGTATGCGCATAGGATGCGGCCACGAGGCACACCGGCCAGTCAGAGCCGATCATCAGCCGATCCGGCCCAAAGGATTCGAAGGCCACATCGAGATAGGGAACGATCTGTTCTGGCGTCCAATGTTGCCAGTCCGCTTCGGTGACGAGCCCTGAGAGTTTGCAGAATACATTCGGAAATTCGGCCAAACGTCTGATCCCATTCGCCCACGTGTCGATGTTCCCGATCTTGATGGGCGGCTTGGCGAGATGATCGAGGACAAACCGCTGGCGAGGAAACTGCTCGACGAATTCGGCAGCGACCGGGAGATGCTTCGTGTAAATCAGGATGTCGTAAGCAAGATCGAATTCCTCAAGCGTAGCGATTCCGCGCAGGAACTCAGGCTGTAACAGAAAGCGATCGTCTGGTTCACTCTGCACGATGTGACGAATTCCAACCAATTTCGGATTCTGAACGAGGATCTTCAATTGGGACCGGATGTCTAGAGATCGCAAATCGGCCCAACCGACGACCCCGAGAATCGATGGAGACCCCTCTGCCAACCCAAGCAGCCAGCGAGTCTCTTCCAGTGTTTGCCGAGTTTGCACCGCGACCGATCCGTGGAAGTTGGTTTTGGCTAGCTCGGGCTTCAGGTCCCCAGGCAGAAAATCGCGGCGCAAGGCGGACATCGAATCATCAATCCAATCATATTCGGCCGGATTGTAGATCCAAAAATGCTGGTGGGCGTCAATGTGCATGGGCAACGTTGAGTATTTCGATCAGAGTGGAGCCGGCAATGGATGAAACTCGTGATGAGTCGCTCAGATCCTGATGAAGATCTTCCGGCGGTACATCCAAAACAGGGCTAGCCAAAAGATCAACATTATGCAAAAGCCCTGCAGCATTGGCTGAAAGGTCGGCGCCGCCAGCAGAGAAATTACCCTCCCAAAGTGGCGTTCCAATGCATCGCCGAAAAAATCAGACATGGTCCAACTCATCACGTAGACAGCAATCGAGTTCATCCCGACAACGACTAAGGGGAAAGCCCACCGCTGCCATCCTCGCCATTCCATCAGAGCGTAGAAGCCAGCCAGGATCAATATCACCCAGCCCCCGCTATACAGAGTGTAGGAAGATGTCCAAACCCTCTTTACAATGGGGCAAATGCCCACCCATTGACAGATCAGTCCGAGAAGCAGCAAGCCTATGCCCGCCAGCACTAGTCCTTGTAGTTTTTGTTCTTTGGATCGTTTGCCCTTGAGCCATTCTCCCGCAAGCAGTCCGAGGATCATGGTGCCAAGGGTCGGAATAAAGCTAAGAGTCGACCAACCGCCTTCATTGAAGGCAAAGGGGTGCTCTCGTGGAAACAAGTTCAAAAACCACACGTCGAATGCCCATGAGAGATTGGAATTCTTGTTCCAATGAGAAAGAAAGCCAGTGTAATTGTGAGACCAGTTCTGCGGTACGCCGACCTGCGTGTAGTCAAACTGAAGACCTGGCGCGGGATAGAGCGCGAAGACAGCCCAAAAACAAATCAAGATCAACAGCAAAGTAACCACTTGCGTTCGGACCCGCGTGAATCCCAACAGAAATAGGAACACGTAACCCAATCCGATTTGCGTGAGAGTATCTTCGAATGTGAAGTAGGTCTGACCGGAGTGCAATGACCGAAGAAAGATTCCAAGAAAAATCAGGATTAGCGCACGGCGGATCGCATGGGCCAGCAGGTGCCCGAACGATTGTCCCTTCATCTTTCGGCTCGCGAGTGAGAACGGGAGCGCCGCGCCCACCAAAAAAGAAAAGGCCGGCTGGATCAAGTCATGGAGAGAGCATCCTTGCCACTCCACGTGTTCAGTATTGAAGGCGATCAAAGCCCATATAGTACTGTGAGGAAATGCGCGTGCCACTTGTGGCAAACGCATCCGCTCGGCGAGCATCAAGGTCATCACGAGACCGCGGAATGCATCCAACGAAACCAGGCGAGTGATGGCCGCAGGGCTGCGTTGAGTGTCTATTATCGGAGCTTGTGATGCTGGGCTCTCAATTTGTGCGCTTTCGATCATAAGAGCTCCGATGAATCAGATCTGAAGTGCAAAGCCCACGGAGCCAGAGTGTGCGCTCCACTTGCCGCGTGTGAAATCGGGAAATTTCTGGGGAGCACCGCCCTGGGCTACCGATGCTTCACTCAGCGGAGTCGGAGCGCTCCATGCGGCTGCATCGTAGACATTAATATCAGGCACGAGCCCTCGTTTCAGACAATCCATCAATCTGTAATTCATAATGTAGTCCATTCCGCCGTGCCCACCCATCTTGCGCGCCAGTTCTCCAGTTGATTTCCAGAGGGGATGCTCGTATTTTTCGCGAAACGCATCGAGATTTTCCCAATCTTCCTTCTTGGCGCCATCTTGCTTGGCACCATCGAAGAATATTCGCGGCGGGTAATCGGCAAAGGCGCCCTTCGTCCCCGAAATCGAGTTGAGACGGCTGTACGGCCGTGGGTTGACGACATCGTGCTGGAGAAGAATCGTGCGGCCCCTTTGCGTCTTGATGATGCTCGTATTCATATCGCCGCAGATGTACTTCTCGGAGCGTTTCGGGTCGCCGTCCGCGAAATTGGCTTTCACATACGCACTCAGCGAGGCTTCCGACGAACTCACAGAAACCATGTAGTCGAACCGGTCGCCTCGATGGATGTCCATGTAATGGGCGACCGGGCCCAGCCCGTGCGTCGGATAGAGATTGCCGTTGCGCTTGATATGCGGGAAGCGGCGCCACAGGCCTTCCCCTTCAGACGAGGTCAAAATGCTTCTCAAGTCGTGGAGGTAGGCTGCTTCTCCATGCGTGACTTCACCGAAAAGTCCATCCTGCACCATGCCAAGGACCATCATCTCAGTCGCACCGTAACAGCAGTTCTCCAGAATGATGCAATGCCTGCGAGTGGCCTCGGAGGTATCGACGAGATCCCAACATTCCTGCAAAGTTGTACAGGCAGGTACTTCGACGGCGGCATGCTTGCCATTCTTCATGGCGCTGAGTGCCATGGGCACGTGCCAGTTCCATGGGGTTGCGATGTAGACGATGTCGAGGTCGAGTTGGGTCAGATTCTTGAAATCCCACTCGTTCTTACCGAACCCCGCGGGATCGGGTTGGCCCGCGTCTGTGACTGCCTTGCGCGCTCTCGCCACTTTCTCGGGCACCAGATCGCAGATTGCCTTGACCTCTACCTTTTCAATGGCGAGTAAATCTTGTAGCAAGCTCGTGCCGCGTCCGCCGACGCCGATTATTCCCAGGCGCACGCGTTCCTTCGCCTCAAACGGCACGCCGATCATCGTTGCGCCTGCACTCTTCGGTGAGGGTGCCTCAAGATTGGAAGCTAGAAGGTCACTCGCAATCAACAATCCCGCGCCGCCAATCGCAGTGCGCTTCACAAAACTTCGTCGTGAGATATCCTTCGCTTCCTTATCCGACGGCATGGAATGCCTCCTGATGATGCGACTGCTCAGATGGATCGTAGTTCTACATGAACAGGTTTACGATAGCGAGAGTTTTTGTTACTTTGACCATGCGATTGCCATAAACGCACATGAATCGCGGGCTCAGACCGCTTGAAACACGACTACAAATGGGAGAACAACCACCATGTCCACCGCTAACGGAATCCCATACTACTCTGTCATCGCTCCGTACTGAAAGCGCGGGACTAATTTCGCTCCCGAGTATTCCGCAATCCCGAGGGTGAGAGCCTGGGGAACAAGGACGGAAGAAATCGCCTCCCAAGGCTCCGGGACGGGGGTTATCTTTACGGGCAATAGCCGATTGGAAGCTTGATGCTCGACGGTGCTAACAAGAATTACCCTGCCTCCACGCTCGTTGCAGTCTCGCGCGAGTTTCATTCCCAAGTCTGCAGTCCGGCCAAACGCGAAGATGATGGCGACATGAGATTCGTTAACGTCGAGCAGTGGCCCGTGACGGAAGCCGCCTCCTGAGTGAGGTGCAGCACGAAGGCCAGTCATCTCTCGAATACACAGAGCGCTCATGATCGCGCCGCCATAGGCGGGGCCGCGGCCTATCACTTCGATGTTCGCGGCGCCACGGCAGAATAGTTCGAGTGTGCCGCGCATCTCAAATATTTCGTCAAGGCACGAGGCATAGGCCTGCGACGCCTGATCGGCTTCTTCTTGCCACGCACGTCCCAGAATATGGGAGGCAAGCACAATGCTCGCTGCCGTAGCATTTGTGTAGGTCTTCGTGGCGTTACCGTATTCCGGTCCGGCCAGGATCGGAAACCTGATCTTTGCCGACGACCAGCATGTGCTTTGATCGTTGTTGCAGAGTAGGACAGCCGGCTTGGGCGCACCTCTCTGAAGCTTTACCAACTCGGCGCTTTCGCCGGAAGCAGTGATAAGCACGAAAGCTGCGGCATCGTCCCATACGTCACGCGCATAATGCAGCCACTCGCTTGCGTCTACTGCAAAAGAGGGTCTGCCATGCGATTGCAGAAAGGAAGCCGCGGTGAGAGCCGAACAATAGGAAGCACCCATGCCGCTGAATATAATCGGACCCGCGGAACGCGACATCTGCCGAAGTTCGTCCATCTCTTTCGTGATGGATGGGTCTTCGCTGTAGGCGAGCAACAGTCGAGCGAGGCTCTCTGGCTGTTCCCGGCATTCCATTTCGTAAATCTCGTTCATGCTCAACGTCAGCACTTTGCTCGATGGCTCGATTCCACAGATCCACCGCGATTCCGAGCTATGCCCACCCATATTCCTCCGTGCGTACCTGGCTGCTCGAGCCTGGCACCAGACAAGTTTCTAATGAAGAATTATAAACTATTGAGTATTATGGGTTCCGAGGTAAACATCGCGTGCCTGATCTGGTTGTCGTCGCGCATCCCATAGTGAATCGTGGTTTTATCCTTCGCATCTCATCGATCGCCGCTCTAGGTGGCGTGCTCTATGGATATGACATGGGCATCATTGCGGCGGCGGCGATCTTCGTCAAGCGCTCCTTCGCCCTTTCGACATTGATGGAGGAATTGGTCGTCAGCATTGTATTGATAGGGGCAATGGTTGGCGCACTAGTGGGAGGGATGGTGGCCGATCGCATTGGACGCCGTGCCACGCTGGTGTGGGCAGCTGGCATCTTTATCGTGGGCTCCTTGCTGGCACCTCTTGCTGCGAATGTCGCAACTCTGATCGTGGCACGAGCGATTATCGGAATCGGCATCGGGTTCACGTCCGTGACCGCGCCTGTGTATGTTTCGGAGCTTGCGCCACCACAATCGCGCGGAATGCTGATTGGGCTCTACCAGTTCGCATTGACCTTAGGGATCGCCCTCGCAAATCTTGTGGGCTACTGGCTTGCCGCGCAACAGGCATGGCGACTCATGTTTGGCATTGCCGTTGTGCCCACGGTCTTTTTTCTCGCCGTGATTCTCACGGTGCCTGAGAGTCCGCGCTGGCTTTTTGCGCATGCGCGTCCGAAGGAGGCCGAAACGGTCTTGCGCAGCTATACAGATGACATTGGAGCGCAACAGTTTCTCGCCGATATCGAAGAAGGACTCAAGACGCCGATGGAACAGAGCTGGAGCGCCCTTTGGAGTCCCGCCGTGCGAGGTTCTCTCTTCATCGCGATTGGACTGACTGTTTTGCAGCAGGTTACCGGGATCAACACCATCATCTACTATGGCCCGCAGATTTTTGAACTCGCTGGGAGCGCGTCGCATGCCAGCGCGATTTTTGCGACACTCATGGTCGCCATCGTGAACGTCGTTGCAACGGTCGTGGGGATCGCGCTGGTCGATCGGATCGGACGGAAGCCGCTCCTCTACGCTGGCGTAACCGGCATGACAGTTGCCCTTTTCGCGCTTTCCTATGCCTTTAGCCACACGGCCGCGTTGGGTTCGTCGCTCGGCGCCGTCGCAATCGCTTGTCTTATGGTGTACATCACTTGTTTCGCATTTAGCCTGGGAGCAATCGCCTGGATTCTCGTCGCAGAAGTGTTTCCTCTGCGAGTCCGAGGGCGTGGTGTTGCCGCAGCAACCCTCGGGTCGGGCATTGCAAATTTTGCTGTTTCGCTGACGTTCTTGTCCCTAATCAATGTGCTTGGGAGTGCAGGCACGTTCGCGATTTATGGGACGCTCAGTATCGTTACGCTGATCTTTATTCGTTTTGTCGTGCCCGAGACCTGCGGCCGCAACCTTGAGAGTATTAGCGTGCCGAATCAAGGATGACCGTCGAAATAAAGAAACAAGGCCCATTAGCAAGGAGGATCTTTACAGCTTCAGGCCAATACGCTCTTCCGCTTTATCTAGCGCTAAGCGAATCGCGCCAATCAGCTGAGCGTCCTGCCCTAAACTGCTAACGATGACTTTTGGCGGCGCCGGTTCATGGTACTGGTCAAGATGGCGCTGCGTCGCGTGAAGCAAAGGCGCGCTCATCCCAACTCCACCGCCCAGCACGAAAAGGGAGCTGTTCAAGACGAGTGACATGTTGTAAACGGCATACGCAAGAACCTGCGCTGAATGGTTGAGTACGCCCGCCGCAGGAACATCCCCGGCGCGACCGCTTTCGAGAATCTCTGTCGCGGTCACCTCGCGATCGGAGACGTTGCCGCTCCCATTTCTTGTTCGCAGCCATTGCTGGCGGATGCCCTCACCACCGATGGTGCTCTCGAGGGATCCCGGTGCGCCCGGCTTCGCGGCCTCCACTGGCGTCCCCGGAACATGCATGTAGCCAACCTCACCAGCCGTCGAGTCTGCACCATGAACCAACTTGCCATTGGCGAATATACCGGCGGCGATGCCGGTTCCAATAGCAAGAAACACAAAATCAGGGATGCCTCGCGCAGTTCCCAGCCAGCTTTCTCCGATGGCTGCGAGTCGCACATCATTCTCTATTGTAGCCGGCATGTGTAAGGCTGACTCCAGGAGTCTCCGAAAAGGAACATTCCTCCATCCTCTCAGATACGAAGTTGCAACCACCACTCCCGCTTCTGCGTCGGTAATGCCGGGAGCACCCGCAGCAACAGCCAACAGCGAACGACGCGAAACGGAGGCTTTCTTTAATAGACAGTCCACTCCGTCGCGTATCTGCTCGATGACCATGGCTGGAGAGGAGGTTCGTTTGGTGGATGCGGACCATTTGTCGAGCAAGGTTCCTTTCATGTCGGCGAGCGCGACCCGCAAGTTACTTCCACCTATGTCCACGCCAACCACGTATCCAGAGCCTGCGTTGATGCGTACGGAGCTACCCCGTCGACCCATGGCGGATTTTCTCTTGTGTGGATTTGCGACCAAGCCTTTCTTTATCAAGAGGGAAATTGCGGCCGTCGTCCTCAACGAAGAGAGCCCGCATTCCCGTCCCAACAGGGTTGACGATTTGAAGTCCCGTTCCCGCAAACACTGCAACATTTCGCGGGCATCTGTTTGCGTGAGGGAACGATGGCTTTGCGCCTTTCGCATAAATGGTGGGACTGCCTTCGTCTTTGCCATATTTATTCAGTCGATGTGTCGACCTAAATTACCCTTCATTATAAAGGGCCATTACCGACGATCCTCCTAGGAGCAAGAATTTGCCATGAACCGTGATCAGGATGCCGGTTTCGACCGTTGTAGCAGGCCCAGAATGGCGGGCTCAAGCGCAGAGCAAACTGCGCCCCACAACACCGCCGAAGAACCGAGCGCTCCCAACGCAACGCGTGCAACCGCGAATTCACCGCCCTCTAAAAGGCTTTCCACCTCTCGCAGAAGAATGGGATGGTTCCCCACCTCGCCACCAAGCAAGATAAGACTCGGGTTGAGAATGAGAGCGAGGTCGAGGACAACATCCGCCAAGATCGACGCTCGCTGTTTCAATATTTTTCTGGCTTGGGCGTTCCCTGCAGCCGCGAGGTCGAACACATCGGTAGCGCGAATCACCTTCGGACGAGCCCCATGATTCTTGCTGGCCCGCCAACTCTTCAAGATCCCGGATGCGCCCAATAACTTCTCGAGTCTTCCGTACCGATGAATCGCGGGATGCTCCCTTGAGATATTGGGTACGCGCAAATATCCGATCTCTCCGGCTGACCATTGAGATCCACGGTGCAGATGACCGTTCACGAAAATTCCAGCGCCGACTCCTTCTCCGATGGTTATGAAGACGAAATCCCGATGCCCTTGAGCTGCGCCGCGATAGCTCTCGCCCTGCGCGGCCAGGTTGGTGTCGTTCTCCACCCCGACCCGGCATTTAAACTCGCCGGCAAGCATCGGGCCCAACGACACATTGCTCCAACCCCGTAGAGCGCTCAGCTCAACCACTATTCCATCCTCGACGTTGACAATGGCTGGAACGCCCACAACCACTCCCAAGAGTTGATCTTCCGTTTGCTTCTGTTTTCGCAACAGTTCCCGCACTTCTTTGCCAATCCTGGCGCAAACCGCGGGCGGTGTCGCGGACCTGCCCTCGAGAGCAATACTTCGTCTCGCCAGTTCGCGCCCGTCAAGGTCCGCCAGCAGCAAATGAAAAGCCGCAGAAGTGATTTCCACCGCAGCAACGCAACCTCGCTCAGCTCTGAAACGAAGTATGTCAGGCGGGCGTCCCCCCGTTGAATCTCCCTCTCCCACTGGCTCGATTAAGCCTACCGAAGCGAGGTGTGCAACGACATTGGTTACCGACGGTGCACTCAGTCCTGAGGCTCGAACAAGATCGGCTTTTGAGCATGGCCCAGCCTCGCGTAACAGTCTCAACAGAGTTTCCGCATTGGTTCGCCGGATGAGCGGAGGCCTTCCGACTAGAGCGCGCTCCTTTGTCACTGTGGAATCACCCTCAATATTTCCGATTGCCCTCTGATGCGAGGACCACCGAACATTGTAATGCTTCCTAAGTATGTTTGACGTACAATGTGCATGCCGATTTAAGGAGCAATAATATGGCGCGCGCCGGGAACTATGGAGGCCGACTGTCTTATCCGCAAGTCCTTTCGGGGATTGAATTTCGCTCTCGCTGGTTTGTGCTTGCACTTCTAATTGTGATTTTCACGACTGCAGGTGCGGCGCAGAGCCCTGATCCCAGATTCAGAGTGATCGCTCTGGCTGAATCAGGTGGTATCCATCGACCCTTTGTCGATGCAGCAAGAGCCTGGTTGGAAAAGCTGGCAAGCGAGAATAAGTTTTCGATCGACTACATCGAGAATACGGACAAGATCGATGATGCATTCCTCTCTCATTATCAACTGTTTCTTCAGCTGAACTATCCACCCTACGGTTGGACCCCGACCGCCATGGCCGCTTTCATCCGATACATCGAAGAAGGCCGAGGAGGATGGATTGGATTCCACCACGCGACGCTGCTTGGCGAGTTTGACGGAACCCAGATGTGGCCGTGGTTCTCGCAATTCATGGGCGGAATCCGGTTCACCGACTATATTCCGAAGTTTGCGACCGCAACTGTTGTGGCGGAGGACTCTTCACACGCAGTGATGAAAAATGTGAGCGCATCTTTCACGGTCGATCAAGAAGAGTGGTACACCTACAACAAGTCCCCACGTGCGAATGTACGTGTTCTAGCCCGGGTAAATGAAGCGACGTACTCACCGGACACCCCCACCAAGATGGGGGACCATCCTGTTATTTGGACGAACGAACATTTTAAGGCGAGGAATGTCTATATCTTCATGGGACATCATCCCGAGCTATTTCAGAATTCCAATTTCACGACCATTGTGCGCAATTCGATTTTTTGGGCGGCGGGCCGATGATCGAGCTTACCAATCGCCAGCCAGTTCCCGCCCGATCCTCTTCTCGAAGGAGCGTGTGGATGTTGACGCTTCGATGTTCAGTTGTTTGCTTGGCCTTTTGTGCTCTATGCCTCGGACAGGTCCAAAATCCCAAGAAGCATCTCCTGGTGTTGGGCGAGGAGAAGGGATATCGCCACGAATCTGTCTCCCACGCTTTAGCCACGATCGAGCGACTGGGCGAGACGACCGGCCTCTGGGATACCACCATACGCACTGACACCGAAGTCCTTACGAAGAAAAAGCTCGAATACAACGCCAAGAATTTGAACGACTTTGACGCCGTGCTCTTTTTCACCGGTGGAGAACTGGAAATGGATGCGCAACAGAAGGCCGATCTGCTGTCGTTCGTGCATGACGATGGCAAAGGCTTTATCGGCATCCACAGCGCCACCATTACGTTTACGGAATGGCCAGAATATGGGGAGATGATTGGCGGATATTTTGACGAGCATCCGTGGGGAACGTTCAACGCCCCCATTATTGTGGAGGATCCGAGTTTCCCGGGGATGGAGCAATGGGGCGGATCCTTCGTGCTGAAGGACGAGATTTATCAGATCCGCAATTATTCACGCGACAAAGTGCGGGTGCTGATGCGTCTGGATGCCAGCAAGCTTGACCTGTCGAAGTCTGCTGTCCATCGAACCGATCGGGATTTTGCGGTGACCTGGGCGAAGATGTACGGCAAGGGGCGCGTTTACTATTCAACCCTCGGCCACCCTAAAGAAAATTGGGACGACCCCAGATTGCAAAAGATGTACATCGGCGCGATCAAGTGGGCGATGGGATTGGTCGACGCCGACGTTACTCCACGGCCGCTCTCGTCCAAGTAACTCATTGCCAAGACGCAGAAGTATCAGCGGCCAGGAGTGCTGTCTGGATGGAGAAATCAAGATGCAGAGAGTTTTCGTATTTCTCATTCTTACGTTAGCGGCATGGGCCCAGGAATCGCATCCGATCCTCGCGCTCGGTTCATCAGCGCCTAACTTCGAACTTCCGGGAGTCGACGGCGCGATCCACAAACTCGCGGACTACTCTTCGAGTCCGGTGCTGGTCGTGGTCTTCACCTGTAATCATTGCCCAATCGCGCAAATGTATGAGCGGCGTATCGCGCAGCTCGCGGCGGACTACCATGAGCGCGGCGTGGCGGTGGTTGCGATTCAGCCGAACGATCCCACCGCGATCCGCATCGATGAACTGGATTCTTCCGATATCAGCGACAGCCTGGAGGAGATGAAGATCCGGGCGGAGTACAAGCACCTGACCTACCCCTACCTTTACGACGGACAGACACAATCTGTAGCGCAGGCTTATGGGCCGCAAGCGACACCGCATGTGTTTGTTTTTGACCGCGAGCGGCGTCTTCGCTACGAAGGCCGCATGGACAACAGCTATCGTGCCGAATTAGTGAAGACCCACGAGGTGCGCGACGCCGTTGATGCTCTGCTCGCGAATCAGGAAGTCGCGGTGAAGCATACCGGTGTTTTCGGGTGCTCGACCAAGTGGCGAGAGAAACAGGCCGCCCGTTTAGAGGCTATTCGGAAGATCGAATCGCAACCAGTTCCCTTGGAAATGGCGTCAGCCACGGACTTAAAGGCCCTGCGAGCGAACGCTACGGGCAAGACCTTACTGGTCAGCTTCTGGGCGACGTGGTGCGGCTCGTGCATCCACGAGTTTCCCGATTTCGAGGATACTTTCCGAATGTATGGTGTACGCGATCTGGAGTTGGTAACGGTGGCCGCCAATATGCCGGACGAAAAGAACAGCGTTTCACGAGTGTTGCAGAAGATGCACGCCACCAGTCGAAACCTGCTGTTTGATTCCGACGACACCGCTGCTTTGCAGGCCGCCTTCGACCCTGGCTGGCAGTCCGCCGTACCTTACACCGTACTGATTGCTCCAGGCGGGAAGGTTTTGTATCAGAAACAAGGTTCGGTGGACATCCTGGAGTTGAGAAGGACGATCCTGGCAAATTTGCCATCGGACTACGAGGGTTTCAATCAGTACTGGCGGAATCAGTAGATGTTGATTCGCGCGAATCTCTGTTCCATCAATATCCAGATATTCCTCCTGAGTTCATCGAAATCAAAACCTGATTTTCGCCTTCCAACAAAAGCTCACGCCCCTTGGAGACCCCATGAAGCGAAATTCTCTCTTATGTTTGGTGATGGTAACGATCACGCTTTTAGCAACGTCCGCGGTTTGGGCCGGAGACGTGATACCCTCGGCCGCGTGGCGACGGCCGCTGGGTCTGCCACTTGATAAGCCGGGCATCACGCGGGTGCCCGGCAATATTGATGACGGGTACTGGCAAGGCGCTCCGGTGGGCGGATTCGGTTCCGGAACCTTTTCCAGGACCTATCGGGGAGACTTCTCCCGTTGGCATATAAAAGCGGGAGTTCACAAATATTCCCCTGTGTACGCCGACCAGTTTGCGATGTTTCAGCAGTCGCAGGGCGAGATTCAGGGCAGAGCGCAAGTCTTGATGACGGACCACCCGTCGGACGGGTCGCTCGCAAGCTGGCAATGGAACTACCCCGTCGGCGCTGGAGAATATGCTGCCCTGTATCCCAAGGCCTGGTACGACTACCAATGGAACAAATTTCCGGCGCACGTTGTGCTCGAACAATTCTCGCCGGTGCTTCCGAATAATTATCGCGAGTCGAGTTACCCGGTCGCGGTATACCGCTGGCATGCTGAGAATCCCACCAAGCACGCCGTCACGGTCTCCGTCCTGCTCTCGTGGACGAATATGGCCGGCTGGTTTCGCACCTTTACCCGTGATTTCCAGGGCGCTCCGAACCAAGGCAATCACAATGACTTTGTAAGCGAGAGAGTGGACACAGGCGCCATGAAGGGCGTCGTTTTCGATCGAAACCGGGCGAGTGCAGCACCGCGCGAGGCGGACGGCCAATTTGCGATCGCCGCATTAGAATCGCCGGGCGTCGAGGTTAGTTATCAAACTACGTTTGCAGCGGATGGCGATGGAAAGGCAGTCTGGGCGCACTTTGCCAAAGATGGGAGTTTAGCTAACAGCGACCTCTCGTGGGTGAGCGACGGAGAGAAGTTGGCCGGCGCGATCGCTGTGCGTTTCACGCTTCAGCCGGGGGAGAAGAAAGTGATCCCCATGGTCATTGCGTGGGATTTTCCTGTAGTTGAGTTCGGAGAGGGGCGCCAATGGAATCGTCGCTACACGGATTTCTATGGGGCTAGTGGCAGCAATGCCTGGGCAATTGCGCGCGACGGACTTCGCAATGCGACGGTTTGGAGCGATGCAATCGATGCCTGGCAGGCTCCGTATGTGAGCGATCAGAGCAAGCCGCTGTGGTATCGAGGCATGCTTTTCAATGAACTCTACACTCTGACCGACGGAGGATCGTTTTGGGGCCGCCCCGTCGGATCAGACCGCCAACATCCGCCCTCCTTCGCGCTATTGGAATGCTTTGATTACGCGTATTACGGGACGTTGGATGTCCGGTTTTATGCATCGATGCCGCTGCTGAAATTCTGGCCGGAAATCGATAAGCAGGTATTGCGCGAGTTTGCTGACACTGTTCCTCGCGAATGGCCGGAAAAGGGTCAATGGGTCTGGAAGTCGCAGCAAACGGGCGAACCAATTCTGCATAAGCGGAAGAAGCAAGGGGCTGTGCCCCACGATCTCGGCGTGCCCGAAGGAGATCCGTTCTTTGCCGTGAACGAGCCCGGCTGGCAGGATACGAACGACTGGAAAGACTTGAATTCAAAATTCATCCTGATGGTTTATCGCGACTACGTCCTGACGGGCAACAAAGACACGGCGTTCCTGCGCCAGATGTGGCCAGCTGTCCAGGAGGCGGTGGTTTATTTGCAGCAGTTCGATCACGGAGGGGGAATTCCAGAAAATGGCGGCTACCCCGATCAAACCTACGATTCCTGGGTCGTGCGAGGGGTGAGCGCTTATTGCGGAGGCCTGTGGCTGGCGGCGTTGCGGGCCACCGAGGAAATGGCGCGCACATTGAACGATAGTCCTGCCGCCACGGAGTATCACCGATTGTTTGAAAAAGCTCAAAAGACATACATCGATAAGCTTTGGAACGGAAACTATTTTCGCTACGACACTGATAGCGACTACCGCGACAGTGTCCAAACGGACCAGTTAGCGGGGCAGTGGTATGCGAACATGACCGGCCTGGGAGATTTAGTGCCTCGCGAGATGCAACTCGGGGCGCTCAGGAAGATATTTGCGTTCAATGTCATGAAGTTCGGAAACGGTGAAATGGGTGCCGCGAACGGCATGGCGGCAGATGGTTCCATCATCGGCGATAACGAGCAGGCTCCCGAGGTGTGGGTTGGGACCAGTTTCGGCTTTGCCGCCCTGATGCTCAGCGAAGGAATGCGCGAGGAAGCCTACCGCACGGCCTGGGGCTTATACCACACAATCTATGAGACGAAAGGATATTGGTTCCGGACTCCGGAAGCTTGGGACGTGAGTGGGAACTTCCGAGCTTCGATGTACATGCGACCAGCTGCGATTTGGGCGATGGAAATGATGCCCCAGCCTAAGGCTGGCGCAAATGTCGCTGCGCCCAGTCCACGCCATTAAGGCTGGGTAGCCGGTTTAGGCCGGGGGTTGAACGTCGGGGAGGGCTGTTATTGACTATCGTAAGCCTGCGCTAGAAGCATGGCTGACGGGCCTCGAAAGATCCCGTCAGCCTAAAATTGCGAGTTCAAGTGATCGGTTCGACGAAAGCGCGTACCTTTGGTTCCGGGCGCGCTAGCTCATCGGTGGCAGAGTCGTTGAGCAGTTCGGTTGGCGCGGCGGGCACAGAAGAAGCGGGCCACCGTCTGCCGCGGAAATCGGCTGAAAGCTCGCTGCGATGAAGGTACCTACCATTGCTACCGTCAGAATCGCGATCCTGATTGCCAGCTTTGCATTCGTCTTTACCTTCATTGTCGTGCTCCTTGTGGGACCTGGGGAATTCTTGCTTGGGCTTGACCGTCGCAAGTGACCTTAGTAATGCAAGCTGCGTTCCAAACCGGGGCGCTTGGCAACCCGGGTGCCGCGTTCTCAGAATTGGCCGAAAAGTGAGGACAAATGCAGTTTCCGCCCCGGTGCAGGACGCCGGCGCTGCCCGAACGAGCCCTAATAACCCAAACAAAAATGCTCGTGTGTAACATTTATGTTAGGTGTAAGGGACGGCGAATCCGGAGCCTCCGCGTATACTCATTGCGTCATGGGCCATTCGGCTAAAGACAGTATCCCCCCTGCGACCGCCGCGAGGCTGGAGGCGGTAAGCGGACCCCTCAAGGGGCAACTATTCCTGCTCACCGAGGAGGAGGTATCGATCGGCCGCGATCCCTCCAACGAAATCTCGCTGCTCGACTCTCTGGTATCCCGACGCCACTGCGTGATCCGCAATGAATCAGGGACGTTCCGCCTGCAGGACCTGGAAAGCCGCAACAGTACCTTTGTTAGCGGTGTTCCGGTCATGGACCGAGTGCTGGTGCCAGGCGATCAGATCCGGGTGGGTAACTCAATTCTTATCTTCCAGGGAGCGGAGGACGGGTCTCTGCCGCACAGTGCTTCTTTGAGCCTCGACGCAACCCCGGCACCCGGAGCCGCAACCGTAGTCCTAAGAAAAGAAGATGCCCTCTATCTTCGGCCTCCCACGCGGGAACAACTACCGAATACCCCCAAAACCGTTCGCGATCTCAAGGTCCTGCTCGACTTCAGCCGAGCCTTGAATTCGGTCCAGGGCCTTGTGCCCCTGCAGGAAAGGGTGCTGGAGGCAATTCTGGCGATTGCCCCGGCCGACCAGGCTGCCATCCTGTTGACCGAGGACGGAACCACGGGATTTTCGTCTGTTCAAGGGAAGGACAGGCGTTTGGGGGAGAACCAGCCGATTCATGCCAGCCAGACGATCTTGAACCGCGTGCTCGAGGAGCGCCTCGCGGTGCTGACGAGCGACGTGCAAAGCGATGAGACATTCAGGGATGCCGACAGTCTGCTCCAACGCCGGGTGCACTCGGTCTTGGCGGTCCCCCTCGAAGGACAAGACAAGGTCCTAGGAGTTCTTTACCTGGAGGCTAGTTCTGCCGGCGCGCGCTTCGACTCCGATCTTCTGCAGTTGGTCACCACCCTCGGGAACATTACGGCCCTCGCGATTGAGAATGCCCGCCACCTTGAAAGACTGGGAGGCGAAAACCGCCGCTTGCACGAAGAACTGAATATCCACCACAGCATGATAGGGGAAAGCAAAGCCATGCACGAAGTGTATGGATTCGTTTCCCGGGTGGCAGGGCGGGATTCGACGGTACTCATATCTGGCGAGAGCGGTACCGGAAAAGAACTGGTGGCGCGGGCCGTTCACATGAATAGCGGTCGGGCCGACAAACCGTTTGTAGCCATTAATTGCGCGGCCATTACCGAGACTTTGCTGGAGAGCGAGTTGTTCGGCCATGAAAGGGGCGCCTTTACCGGAGCGGTTTCGCAAAAAAAGGGAAAGCTTGAGGTTGCGGAAGGAGGCACGGTTTTTCTGGATGAGATTGGAGAACTGGCTGTCCCTATGCAGGCCAAACTGCTGCGAGTTCTGCAGGAGCGCGAATTCGAACGAGTCGGTGGAACGCGCCCCATCAAACTCGATGTCCGCTTGATCGCCGCCACCAATCGCGATCTCAAGGAAGCTTCTCGTAACGGGGCTTTCCGTCCGGATCTCTATTACCGGCTGAATGTCGTGTCACTACATATGCCAGCCTTGCGGGAGCGGCGCGAGGATATTCCGATGCTGGCGGCCTACTTCGCCGCGCAGTATGCCGAGAAAGTGAAGCGCCGGGTGGCCGGTATCTCTCCGGAAGCACGTAACTGCCTTATGCGCTACGAATGGCCGGGCAACGTACGCGAGTTGGAGAACGCCATCGAAAGGGCAGTGGTGCTGGGCTCGACCGAACTGATCCTTCCAGACGACTTGCCAGAGTCGATTCTGGAGGAAACCGCCGCATCCGGAGAGCCCGTGAGCGCCCTACATGATGGTATTCGCGAGGCGAAGAAAGTGCTGATTGAGCGCGCGATCGAGCAGGCTAACGGAAACTACACCGAGGCTGCGAAAATCCTTGGGGTGCATGCTAACCATCTGTTCCGACTGATACGCACCCTGAACCTGAAGCCCAAGCGGCAGCGTTAGGCTGACCTAAACCGAGCGAGCGTTTGGATCTTTACTTCAGGCCTCTGACCAGGAACAGATTGGCAAGATCGCGCTGGAAAGTAATGGCGTATGCCTTGCCATCTGCCGACAGAGCGAGCGGTCCAAGGAACTGAGCTCCCGGTTCGGGAACCTTCACGACCAGCCACGGTTCTTTGCGACGCGTTGTTACGTCGAGACGACTAATCTTGATGCTGGCGGGTTCCCGCTGTTGCAGGAACAGGTATCGTCCATCACCGCTCCATCGCACGACACTTTCGCCCTGCAATTCCGCGATTGTCTTAGAATCCCCACCGCCCACAGGTGAGAGCAGCAGCTTGTGCGGATCCACGGTGATGAACCACTTGCCATCCGGCGAGACCCGGATTCCCCGCGTTCCTTCAGTTGTTAGAGGGGTCGATCGATTTGTGTCCAGGTCGTACATCCAGGTGCGGGTCGCATGGCCTGTTTCGTTACCAGTGAAAAGAATGCGCTTGTTGTCGGGGAACCACTCCACGCCATCGAAGTGCATTCCCTCGATTTTTGGAAAGCGCGATTCGCCTGGACCAGTGGGAAGCAGCATCAGAGAAGATCGGTCGGCCTCATGATGGATGCAAGCCACCCATTTTCCATCCGGCGAAAGCGAAGGCCGGTTTCCAGAGCCAAGTTGGATGGCCGGCGAGCCATCCGTTTTCCTGAGATAAATAGCGGAGTTGCGGCCCTGACCGCTGGACAGCTCGACGAAAACGATGGATTGAGCGTCGTTCGAAAGGTCATACATCAAGGAAGAGTCAAGCCAAGCCAGATCGCGTTGTGGCGCCCCGTTCGGCGGTAAATAGTGGATGCCCAGACGCGAATTGACCGTAGTTAGCAGAACACGGCCGTCGCGGGCTACATCCTGCATCACGATCATTCCGCCGGTTTGTGAGACCATCCGTTGGGCGCCGGAGAGCGTAACCGCATAAAGTGCGGGATCGCTGCCGGGCTGACCGCCTGAGAACCATACCTCACGATCGTTGGGTGACCAGTTCAAGGCCCCGATGGCGCGCCATCCACGGGAAAGCACCTGCTTGGGATGGTTCGGGCCAACAACGCAGAGGGCATAATCCCCAACTTCGACGTCAAAATCAAAGAACGCAACCAGCTTTCCGTCGGCCGATACTCGCGGCATCATAGGAGGCCGCTTGTCCGTCTCGTACAGAACGGTGCCGATGGGATATTCCAGCCGGAACTTTCCGCCGACGGCTCGCGCTACCGCCAGAGACTCTCCATCTGGACCCCAGTCGGCGCCACTGACGCCTTCCAACACCTCGCGTGGAGCACCACCGCCAAAGGGCACCCGAGCCAGCGTACCGACATCCTCACCACCCAAAAGAATGGCCATCTCTCCGCCCGTTGAGATGGCCAGCACTCGTGCACTGGGAAGTGCCAATGGTTGGGCCTCGCGATTGCCGGGATGTGCCGAGAATAACGTGGATGGTGCACCATCCCATTCGGCACTGTAGACTACCGAGTCGCCAGGAGCGAATTTCGCCGAGGTGACATCGCCACGGCGAAAGGTCAAGCGACGATAAGAGGGCGGTTCTGCGGGTGGAACATATCGGCGTTCATAGGAGATGCGCAGTGCCAGGCCGAGCAAAACTCCTGCGAGCAAACCGAAACTTGTCCAGAGCCTGATTCGCGGCACGTTTCGCGGAGGTGGAGTAGGGATTGCCAGAGCGAAGTTGCTGGAATCCATCTCCTCCCGAAGTTCCTCCAAGGCGACCTTCACATCTGCCATGGTTTGCCAGCGGCGTTCAGGATCCTTCTTCAGACAGCGAGCGATAATTCGATCGAGCTCGGGAGGAACCTCCGCGACCGCTTGTGATGCCGGCTGTGGGTCCTTGTAGAGCACCGCCGAAAGCGACGATAGCTTGGACCCGCCGGCGAACGCTCGTTGACCGGTTGCCATCTCGTATAAAACTGACCCGAAGGAAAAAACATCCGAGCGCGTGTCCACCTTCTTGCCATCGGCTTGCTCCGGAGACATGTACGCAACAGTCCCGAGGATGGTGCCTTCTTCCGTGAGCGGCGATCCTTCGCCATGCACGGTCTCGGCGTAAGCGTCGGCACCTGCGGGCTCACTCAGTTTCGCTAAGCCGAAATCCAGGATCTTGACCACGCCCTGTGGAGTAACGATCACATTTGAGGGCTTGAGGTCGCGATGGACGATTCCTGCCGCGTGAGCCGCGGCCAGAGCGTCCGCGATCTGGACGCCGTACTTCAATACATCTCGAATCCGCAAGCCCTTCCGCCCAATCAGGTGATCGAGAGTATCGCCGGCTACGTACTCCATGGCGATGTAAGGAAGAGGCTTGCCATCAATTTCCTGCGTATCAATGTCGTAGATCGTGACGATATTTGGGTGATTCAGGGATGAGGCTGCTTTGGCTTCCTGGACAAAGCGCCGCTCGCGGTCGGCGTTGAGCGCAGCCGCCGACAAAATCTTGATGGCCGCCGTCCGGCCAAGACGGGAATCGACCGCCTTATAGACAACGCCCATTCCACCGGCCCCAAGCTTGGCCTCAATGCGATACGAGCGGAATAATTTTCCGATCATGGGCGCAATCCTGAACACGCGGTCTCAACGGACGGTACGAAAGGCGAGCCGTCGCGACCGGCACAGATGAACATCCTCAAATGGAAGCCGTCACAAGAGTGCGGAGAAAGAATTTCGCGTAGCAATCCGCTGGGCGACTTCATTAAGTCTCGCACAAGCAGGCGCAGATGCAAGACGCTGGTGCTTGTTGTGGCTGCAATTCTACGCAGAAAGTTGTGCGTTGGTCGAGGAGAAAAGTGCCACAGTAGCAAGGCTTATGCGTCTTTGGGTAATTCCAGCCCTGTGATCCTTGTCACCCCCCGCTGTGCTCCGGGTGACGGTGCTTTGTTGCTGAAAATCGCTACCTTGTTGTAAGAGCGAGTGATCCGTTTGGAGGAGTGTCTATGCAAGCACTCTCGCCGGTCAGCCTTCCCACCGAAGAGCAGTTATTCATCGACAAGGTGATTGCCAAGCGTCGAGGACGCCCCGGGGCCCTGCTCGGCATTCTGGAAGCGGCACAGGATAGAAACCGCTACAAATACCTTCCCTTAGAAACTCTGCGTTACATCGCGGCCAAGACGGACCTGCCGTTATCGCGCATCTACAGCGTCGCCACGTTCTATGCCCTGTTCAATCTTCAACCGCAAGGCGAGAATACCATCTGCATTTGCCGAGGCACGGCATGCCATACGCGCGGTTCGCGCAATTTGTTGCAGGGAGCGCGCCTGGATCTTGGGTTGGGTCTCGAAGATGCCGACGGCAACGGCAACGAGGCCGACAAACTTTTGCTCACCACCCCTGACCGTCAATTCACAGTGCGTACGGTGGCCTGCTTCGGTCAATGCGCGATGGCGCCCGTGGTGGAAGTGAACCATCGCATCTGCGGACATGCCACCGAGCGTACCTTGCAGCGCGAGATCGCAACCATTCGCGCCGGAGAGTAAGCAATGCCTCGCATTCTGGATATTGGAGCTTTCAGCGCAGTGCGTGAGGCGGGCCTTGCCAAACTGGTCCCGCCGGTGCCGCGTTTGGCTGTGGGAATGGGAACATGCGGCCGCGGAAACGGCGCTGAAGGCCTGTATCAGGCATTTCTGCAGGCGATTGAGAACAGCGGCGCCAACCTCGTTCTGGCGCCCGTCGGTTGTTTTGGAGCCTGCTTTCAAGAGCCCCTCGTGAACGTTCGCCTCCCCGGTAATCCCCTTGTCATTCTGCGTCGAGTGCAAGCTAACGACGCCGCGCGCGTCCTGCACGATATTGCCAACGGTTGTCTCAGCCCTGATTTGATTTACTGCAAGATTGAAGAGTGGGATCACATTACCGGTCACGTGCGCTACGGCCAGGGATATCCCGAAGTCCCTGCCTGGAGCGATGTGCCCTTCTTCAAAGGGCAGAAGAAAATTGTCTTGCGGAACTGCGGTCTCATCAATCCCGATGACATTGAGGAATACATTGCGGTCGGTGGATATCAGGCGCTTTACAAGGTATTGATCGATGCGAACCCGGCCGGTGTGATTGAGCAAATCAAGGCGTCGAAACTGCGGGGCCGCGGCGGAGCGGGATATTCCACCGGCAACAAGTGGGAATTCCTGGCCAAGGCAAAGACAGAATCGAAGTACATCATCTGCAACGCGGACGAAGGCGACCCCGGCGCCTACATGAATCGCAACGAGATTGAAAGTGATCCCCACTCACTGCTCGAGGGCATGATCATTGGCGCGTATGTCATGGGCGCAACTGAGGGAATCGTCTATGTCCGAGCCGAGTACCCGCTGGCAGTACATCGCCTGAACCGCGCCATCGAACAAGCGCGCGAGTACGGCCTGCTTGGGGAGAACATTCTCGGCCGCGGATTCAACTTCGACATTGAACTGGTGGAAGGAGCGGGAGCATTCGTCTGCGGCGAAGAGACGGCGCTGATCGCGTCGCTCGAAGGCGAGGCCGGAAGGCCGCGACCGCGACCGCCATTCCCTGCCCAGAAGGGGCTTTGGGGCAAGCCGACCAACATTAACAACGTGGAAACCTGGTACAACATCGCGCCCATCGTGACGCGCGGGCCAGCCTGGTTCACCGAAACAGGGAGCCCTAAAAGCTCGGGAACAAAAGTCTTTTCACTCGTAGGCAAAGTAAAGAACACCGGACTGGTCGAGATGCCTCTCGGCACTGCGCTCAAGACCTTTATCTACGACATTGGAGAAGGCGCGGTTGGGGAAGGTCAGGTCAAAGCAGTGCAGACCGGCGGCCCATCCGGCGGTTGCATCCCGCACGAGATGTTCGATACCGCTGTTGATTACGAGAGCTTGCAGCAACTCGGGTCAATCATGGGATCGGGCGGCATGGTCGTGATGGACGAAGACAACTGCATGGTTGACGTCGCCCGGTACTTCATCGAGTTCACGCACTCGGAATCATGCGGCAAATGCATTCCTTGTCGAGTTGGGCTGAACAAATGTCTGCGCATTTTGAATCGCGTGACCGAAGGCGCGGGCACGGCGCATCATCTCGAAATCCTGGACGAGCTGAGCCGTTACATTCGAGACTGCTCGCTCTGCGGCCTCGGACAGACGGCGCCCAATCCTGTGCTCACGACCCTGCGGCACTTTCGCAACGAGTTTGAGGACCATATCCTTGCGCGGCGCTGCACGGCAGGAGTGTGTGAAGAACTGGCACTCTCTCCCTGTGAAAACAGTTGCCCGCTGCACATGAACATTCCGCGCTTCCTGCAGCTTTATAAGGAGAATCGGTTGGAGGATGCGTTCCTGTCGGTCATCCTCGATAATCCGCTGCCCTCTTCGACGGGACGCGTATGCCAGCATCCCTGCGACAGCCGGTGTCGCCGGCAGACATTGGATCAGGCAGTGAACATGCGCGAAGTGCACCGCTTCATCGCCGATTCCATCTTCGACTCCGACAAGTATGAACCTATGGTGCAGTCGATCGCCGCGCGCAAGTACGAAGCTACCGGACGCAAAATCGCGATCGTTGGTGCCGGACCCGCCGGACTTACTGCCGCCTTCTATCTCGCGATGCTGGGGCATGACGTCACGGTGTACGACAGCAAGTCCGAGGCCGGCGGAATGCTCCGGTTTGCTCTCCCTGAATACCGGCTACCAAAGGGAATCTTGCGGCGCGAGATCGAGCTCATCGAGCGGCTAGGAGTGAAGTTCAGCTTCAACACTCGGGTCGGCGTCGATCTGGCCCTCAATGACCTCGATGACCATTTCGACATGGTCTTTCTCTCCATCGGAACGTGGAAAGAATCTTGGGTCTATCAGTCCGGCACCGAGTTGAAAGGCGTATATCCGGCGCTCAATTACCTGGAGGCGGTTGCGGCTGGGCAGGAAGTGAACCTCGGGAGGCGCGTGGCGATCATTGGCGGGGGCAACGCGGCTATTGATTCTGCACGAACCTCGCTGCGGAAAGGCTGCGACGTGACCGTTTTCTACCGGCGTGAACGGAAAGATATGCCAGCGATCGACGAAGAAATCACGGCCGCCAAAGAGGAAGGCGCGAAGTTCGTATTCCTGGCTGCACCTCATCGCGTGATTGGAGACGCCAAGGGCTCCGTCAAAGCCATCGAGATCGTGAAGACGCGGTTGGGAGAGTATGACTCCTCCGGCCGCCGAAAGCCCATCGCGACCGACGAGGTTCAGCGCTTCGACTGCGACTCCGTCATCTATGCCGTTGGCGAAACTGTCGATCTGGATTTCGCCAAGGCCTCAGGCCTGGCTCTCAGAGAAGGTGGAACCATTGAAGTGAATCGGTTCACGCTGGAAACCAGTCGTCCTCGGTTCTATGCCGGAGGCGATCTGGTAACGGGTGCCTCCAACGTTTCGAATGCCATGGCCTCGGGCAAGCAGGCGGCGCGAAGCATCGATTTGCAGTTGATGGAAGCCGATCGTTGGAATTCGCTTTATCCCGACATCCAATACGAACAGACGCCACCCGAAGATCCGAGCCCGAGCCGGCGTCACACTGGGCATGAGCTTGCAGCCTCTTCTCGTGTTCGCTCGCAGGACGAAGTCGTAACTGGCCTGAGTCATGAAGAGGCTTTCGACGAAACCTGCCGCTGCCTGCGTTGCGATGTTACGGCCGTCAACGTGAGTTAGAGGACCGCGCGCTGAAAGGAGAAATAACTTGGCACCGAAGAGGATATCGATCCGAATCGACGGAGAGCTGATCAGCGCTGTGGAGGGTCAGACCATTCTGCAGGCGGCGAAGGCCAACCATAAGTACATTCCAACCCTCTGCGATCTAGATGGACTCACGGCAGTCGGCGCCTGCCGGATTTGCCTTGTCGAGGTCTCCGGCACCGAGCGCTTGTTCCCCGCTTGCACCACGCCCATCCAGGAAGGAATGTCGGTCACCACCACGTCGCCGAAGTTGACGCGCTATCGGCGTATTTCCGTCGAACTGCTTCTCGTGGAGCGTAATCACGTCTGCTCGGTGTGCGTATCGAACGGACACTGCGAGTTGCAATCAATGGCCACGGCCCTCGGTATCAGCACCGTGGGCTTGGCATACAACTTTCCCAAATTGTCCATCGACATGTCTCACCCACGCTTCGTGCTTGATCACAACCGCTGCATTCTGTGCACACGCTGCGTGCGAGTTTGCGCCGAACTCGAGGGTGCGCATGTCTGGAATCTCACTTCGCGCGGCACTCACGCCCGGGTTGTCAGCGAGATGAACGAGAAATGGGGACAGGCCACCACCTGCACCAGTTGCGGCAAGTGCGTGCACGCCTGCCCTACGGGCGCACTGGCCGAAAAGGGCTGGGCCGTTGAGGAGATGGTGAAGAAGATCGACGCCGTCACCTCCCTGGTACACCGCCGAGGAGTGCAGGTATGAAGAAGGTGAAAGTAGCGACCGTCTGGCTCGATGGGTGTTCCGGTTGCCACATGTCGCTGCTCGACATGGACGCGGGCATCATCGCTCTGGCCCGCAAGATTGACCTGGTGTATGGCCCGCTGGTCGATGCGCAGGAATTTCCCGAGGATGTCGACGTCACGCTGGTTGAAGGCGCGGTCAGTTCGCAGGACGATCTCAATAAGATCCAGAAGATTCGGCAGCGCACCCACATACTCATCTCGCTCGGAGATTGCGCCGTCACCGGCAACGTTCCGGCAATGCGCAACTCCATTCCCGTGCAGAAACTACTGCAGCGCATCTATATCGACGGTGCTGAGGAAGGAAACGTCGTCCCGTCAGAGCGCGTGCCGGCGCTGCTCAAGCAGGCGCGGCCACTGCGCGAATTCGTCAAAGTGGATTTGAGCTTGCCGGGCTGTCCTCCTCCGTCGAAGGCAATCTTCAGCGTGATCAACGATCTGCTGGACGGCAAGAAGCCCGACTCCGCTCTCAAGGTGAAATTCGGATAAGGAGTGTGTCATGAAGCGCATCACCATCGAACCCGTGAGCCGCATCGAGGGACACGCCAAAATCGATATTCACCTCGATGACCAGGGACACGTCGCGGGAACCGAATTTCACGTCACGCAAGTCCGAGGGTTTGAGAAATTCACCGAAGGACGTCCTTTCTACGAGATGCCGGGCATTACCGCACGGATCTGCGGGATCTGTCCCATCAGCCACCTGCTGGCCTCGTCCAAGGCCTGCGACGCCATCATGGCGGTACGCATTCCACCGACGGCCAGGAAGCTGCGAGAACTGGTGCACTTCGCCCAGATCGTGCAATCGCACGCACTGAGTTTCTTCTATCTGTCCGCTCCAGATTTTCTCCTGGGTATGGATTCCGATCCCGCGTCACGAAACGTACTGGGTGTCATCGCTGGGCATCCGGAGTTAGCCCGCGACGGAATCGAACTCCGAAAATTCGGGCTGCAAATCGTAGAGAGCCTGACGCAGGAACGCGTTCATCCTTCCTGGATCGTTCCCGGTGGTGTTGCATCTCCGCTCGCCGGTGCCATGCGTGACCGCATTCTGACAGAACTGCCAGGAACCAAAGCGATTGTCGACCGATCCCTTCGATTCTTCAAGGGTGCCCTCGACAACTACAAGGAGGAGATCGCGTTCTTCGGCTCCGTTCCGACGATGTACGCGGGGATGGTCGATCACAAAGGGAACTTGCAGCTTTACGATGGCAACCTGCGGTTTCGCAGTGCGACGGGCGAGGTTGTCGAAGATCAAATTCCGGCTGACGAATATACGCAATGGATCGGGGAAGCCAGCTTGCGCGAATCGTACTTGAAGGCTCCTTTTTTCAAGCCGCAGGGATTTCCGGCGGGCGTGTATCGCGTAGGACCGCTCGGGCGGCTGAATGCCTCCGACCAGTGCGGAACTCCAAACGCCGACGTTGAGTTTCGAGAGTTTCACCAGCGGTTTGGCGTGGTTGCACACAGCGCGTTTCTCTACCATTACGCCAGGCTGATCGAAATTGTCTATGCACTCGAACGGATCGAGGCCTTGCTGGACGATCCGCAAATCCTCGAACTACATGTGCGTGCTACCGCCGGAGTCAATGCCACCGAGGGCATCGGCATGATCGAAGCGCCGCGGGGAACGTTGATCCACCACTACAAGGTGAATGAGGAGGGCGCGATCACCTGGGCCAACCTGATCGTTGCCACCGGCCACAACAATCTCGCCATTGGCCGCGCCGTGCAACAGGTCAGCGAACACTTCATTGACGGAACGAAGCTGAACGAAGGCATGCTGAACCGTGTGTCGGCCGTGGTGCGCGCCTATGATCCCTGCCTCAGTTGCTCCACCCACGCCTTCGGCCTGCTGGCTATGACAATCCGCATGGTGGGCGCGGACGGAGCCATCCTGGACGAGCTAACGACAGATTGACTGAGCGGTACTCCTCGTGCCGTAGGGCAGCATCCGAAAAATGACCGATGCCGTTTTTCTCGGCGTTCGCGAATTCTGTCGAGACAAGATCCCAAGAAACGTTTATCGTTGCAGACGGAATTCCAACTCCATAGTGAGGGTTCACACGTGCTGAATCGCAGAGACTTCCTGAAAGTCGCGAGCACCGCAACCGCAGGCACTGTTCTCGGAGGAAATATCCACGCATTGTCCGCAATCGGCGGTGAGCCGGTCGCGCCGCTTGCCCCCAACGATCAGATTCAGATCGCGCTGATCGGGGCTGGTATTCAAGGCCAGGGAGACACCAAAGTTGCCGTGCAGGTTCCCGGCGCAAAGCTTGTCGCCGTGGCCGACTGTTACGACGGAAGGCTGGCGCACAGCAAGGAGATTTGGGGCAACGACGTCTTCACCACACGCGACTACCGCGAGATCCTGGCTCGCAAGGATGTCGATGCCGTTATCATCGCCACCCCCGACCATTGGCACAAGCAGGCCGCCGTCGATGCAATGAAGGCGGGCAAAGACGTCTATTGCGAAAAGCCCATGATTCATCTGTACTCCGACGGCCCTGAGATGATCGACACCGCCCGCGCCACGAACCGCATCCTTCAAGTCGGAAGCCAGCGCGTCAGTTCCATTATTTATTCCAAGGCGAAAGAACTGCTCGCTTCAGGCGCAATTGGCAAACTCAACATGGTTTCCGCGCACTGGGACCGCAACTCTTCGATCGGTGCGTGGAACTACACTATTCCGCTCGATGCCTCGACCGAAACGTGCGATTGGCCGCGCTTTCTCGGCACCGCACCCAATATTCCATTCAATGCGGAGCATTTTTTCCAGTGGCGCAAATGGAAAGCCTATGGAAGCGGTGTCGCTGGCGATCTCTTCGTGCATTTGTTCAGCGGAACCCACTTCATTACCGGCAGCAACGGCCCGACGCGAGCCATGGCTACCGGCGGTTTGCGTTTCTGGAAAGATGGCCGAGACGCGGACGACGTGATGCTGGGGTTGTTCGACTATCGCGAGGGGTTCAATCTCAGCCTGCGCGTGAACTTCGTCGACGGAGGAGATGAGAGCGAAGGCTTCATCTTCAGCGGCTCCGAAGGCACCATGGAGATTGCGGGCAACTCGGTCAGCGTGAACCGCTCACCGCTGAAAAAGGAGCCAGGCTACACCGTCGGCACCTTCACGGAAGCCATGCAAAAGCGAACGCTCGATGCCTACCGCCAGAAATATCCGGTCACGCATCCCTCGGGGCCGCCGGCGGCTGAATATGAGAAGTACGTGGCTCCCGAGGGCTACCGCGACAGCTACGACCATTTCAAGAATTTCTTTGCCGCCGTTCGCTCGCGTCAGCCGGTCGTGGAAGATGCGACCTTCGGCTTCCGCGCCGCCGGTGCGGCTCTGCTTAGCAACCTCAGCGTCGAACAAGGCTCCGTCGTGAAGTGGGATCCCGACGCCATGAGGTTGGGATGAAATAGAATACTGCTCTTCGACACAGGCAGCATACGAAGCGAGATTCAATAGCGGAGAATCGATTTGTTCAACAATAAAAAACTGCTCCTCCCTCTTCTGGTGTGCATAAGCGCTGGTTGTGTTTGCGTTGCACAAAACGCCCGCAAAGCCAGCCCCGGCGATGCTCCCGGAAACGTTTCGCAAACGACCTTCTTCGTTCACCGTCTCGGAACCGACCATGCGGAGGGCATTACCACACTCGATATGAACGGCGACGGCCGCCCCGATCTTCTGAGCGGAGCGTACTGGTACGAGAACCCCGGCCCCAACGGGGGAGAGTGGAAACGTCATCAGTACCGGACGGTTGGCATCATGGGCGAGTTTGTCTCCGATTGCGGAGAATGGACCTTCGACGTGAATCACGATGGCGCCCCCGACATAGTGACGACTGGATGGATGTTGAACGGTCTCTGGTGGTACGAGAATCCGAAAACGCCTGGGATCATGTGGAAACAACACTTCATCACTGACAGCTATGACACCGAGGGTGGGGCCACCGGCGACATCAACGGCGACGGCAAGCCCGATCTCGTGCTCGCCCACTACAACCATTCGGGAATTCTATGGGCCGATTTCTCCGGCCCTGAACCCAAAGTTCACCACGTCGGCGGAAAAGAACAGGACGGCCATGGCATCGGAATCGCCGACGTCGACGGCGATGGCAAGGCCGACATCCTCACCCCCAACGGCTGGTTCAAGAACATCGACGCCAACAACGATAAGTGGGAATGGCACGCGGATTGGAAGATGGACGACGCCGGTTTCCCCATCATCGGTTACGACGTCAATAACGATGGCAAGACCGACATCATTTACGGCCAGGGACACAGCTATGGCCTCTACTGGCTCGAGCAGAAAGGCGACGGAGCCAACCGCACGTGGGTCAAGCACGCGATCGACGAGTCTTACTCCCAGATCCACGCGCTCAAATTGGTCGATATCGATGGCGACGGCGTTCCCGAGTTGCTGGCCGGCAAGCGTTACCGCGGGCATAACGGCCATGACCCTGGCTCCTATGATCCGCTCGTGGTGTATTACTACAAGATCGATCGCAGCACAGCAACATTCATGCGCTTCCCAATTTCAGTCAATGGCACTGCCGCGGCTGGAACGCAGTTCGTCGTCGAAGACCTCGATGGAGATGGCGACCTCGATATAGCCACTGCGGGAAAAACGGGTGTGCACTTTTATGAAAATTTAAGAATCAATCGTGTTCCCAAAGAGACTCGTGAAAACGAACTCCTGCTCGACAAGAACTGGCCCTTCGAGGGCGAAGGCAAGATTGTGAAGCAGGAAGATGGCCCACCACCGCGATAGGGCGAACCTAGACTGGTGGGCGATGCGGCTGTGTTACTTTAAAGTGCAAAGGTATCCTGGGACTACATCTGTGGGAGACCCTTATGCCGACAACGCCACGAAAGTTAAGGGAGATCGCTTGCGCCGAAATCGAAAAGCCCTGCTCATTCTTGTATCGCTAACGCTGACAGCCGCCGCAGCCGCGCAGAATCAAGCGGCAGTCGATCCCTCGCTTCCGCCTCCGCCGCACGAGAAGCAAGTTCATCTCAAACACATTCTCGTGATCGGCCAGACCAAGGGATTCGAGCACGACTCGGTTTCGGATGGCATGGTCGCCATCTACAACATGGGACGCGACAGTGGTCTTTGGGACGCCATGCTGCGCACTGACGTCGAACTCGTCACCAAGAAAGATCTCGGAAGAAACACGAAGAACCTCAACTACTTTGATGCCATAGTCTTCGTAAGCACCACCGGCGAGCTCGACCTCGACGACAGCCAGAAGACCGACATGCTGTCGTTCATCAAAGACGATGGCAAAGGTTTTGTAGGCGTTCACGCCGCCCTCGATACCAACTACAAATGGCCCGCATACGGTGAGATGATTGGCGGCTGGTTTGATCAGCATCCGTGGTCCACGTTTAACGCGCCGATCATTAACGAAGATCCGACGTTTCCGGCGGTTCGCCACTTTCCCGCAGCGTTCTTGAAATACGACGAAATTTACCAGCCCAAAGAGTGGTCGCGCGAGAAGGTAAACGTCCTGCTCAGCCTGGATTCCACGAAGCTGAATTACGAAAACAACCCGCGCGTTCACCGAACAGATCATGACTTTGCGGTTGCCTGGGACAAGATGTACGGCAAAGGCCGCGTCTTCTACTCGACCCTCGGCCACACCCAGGAGTCATGGAATGACCCAGACATCCGCAAGATGTATTTCGAAGCGATCAAGTGGGTGCTGGGAATGACCGAAGGCAGCACCGTTTCGCATCCCCATCCGCCGGCAGGTGAGCGCCGGTGATTCTGGCTAAAGTGCTTCGTTCGACCTTGAGTCGCAGTGTGTGGTCCGCGGGAATAGTGCTCGTGGGCCTTACCGTCTCGGCTGCGCAGCAACCGGCGCCCACTCCGAAAGCTCAGGCAGAAGCCGGAGTGAAGCAAGACGCGCCCGCTCCACCAAAAACATATCCGCCAGATCTTGTGCAGAAGGGCGCTGCGATCTTCCGCCAGGATTGCTCCTTCTGTCACGGCCGCAATGCCGGCGGAGGAGAGAGCGGACCCGACCTGACGCGCTCCAAACTGGTGACGGCCGATGTCGACGGCGACAAGATCGGCCCCGTCATACGCAACGGGCGCCCCGACAAAGGTATGCCCCCGTTTGATCGCTCGGATGACCAGATTGAGAGCCTCGTGGCCTTCATTCACACTCAACAGACTAAGGCGCTCACGAAAACCGGTGGCCGCAAGGGAGTGGATCCCGAAGACCTGCAAACCGGGAGCGCCGAAGCCGGCAAACAATACTTCAACGGCGCCGGCGGATGCTCCACTTGTCACTCCCCGACCGGCGATCTTGCTGGAATCGCTTCGCGTCACCAGGGCCTTGAACTCGAAAAGCGAATGCTTTATCCCCAGCACGCAAAATCGAAAGTCACTGTCACGCTCGCCTCGGGTCAAACGGTTGCCGGCACGCTGGATTATCTGGATGAGTTTACGGTTGGCCTCATCGATGCCAGCGGCTCCTATCATTCGTGGCGGACTCGTGATGTCAAGTACAGGGTTGACTCGCCCGCCGATGCGCATGTTGCGCTATTCGACAAGTACACCGATGACGACGTCCATAACCTGATGGCGTACCTGCAAACCTTGCGCTAGGCGCGAAGCTTAAGGCTCCCAATTCCTATGAACTGTCTAAACACGTTTTCTCTGGTCTTGACCGCAGCGTTCGCTCTCGCCTCTCCGGCCGTGACCGTGGCACAAGGTGTAGATCAGCAGATGCTCTTGCATCCGCCTGCCGACAGTTGGCCCGGCTATCACGGCGACTACTCGGGCAGGCGGCACAGCTCCCTCCATCAAATCACTCCGCAGAACGTAAGAAATCTCTCGCTCGCGTGGCTGTTTCAAACCGACCGCCCAGTGCCGATCAAGTCTTCGCCCTTACTGATCGATGGCGTTCTGTACTTCACCATCCCTGACAACGTGTGGGCTGTCGACGCACGCTCGGGCCACCAGATCTGGCACTACAGTTCTCCTACCAGCCAAGGTGAGCACATCGGACAACGCGGCGTGGGCGCGTACAAAGGATCGATCTTCTTACTCTCTCCCGACGCGCACCTCATTGCTCTCAATCGCAATGACGGAAGCGTGCGCTGGCAAGTACAGGTCGCGGACGTCTCCAAGGGATACTGGACCAGCATGGCGCCTCTAATCGTTGGGAATCACGTGCTTGTCGGTGTTTCCGGAGATTTCGATAACCTTAGTGGCTACCTCCGCTCCGTCGATCCCGAGACCGGCGCGACTCAGTGGCAGTGGGATTCGACTCCACCGGTTGGAACGCCCGATCAAACGACGGGCGGCATGACGTGGATGACCGGGACGTACGATCCCGACCTCAATCTTGTCTACTGGGGAACCGGGAATCCAACTCCAGTCCTGAAAGGTTCAACGCGGCCGGGGGACAATCTCTACACCTGCTCAATCGTTGCGCTGAATCCCGATACCGGCAAGCTGGCTTGGGCATTCCAGCCTTCCCCGCACGACACGCACGATTGGGATGCAGTCGAGACGCCCGTGCTCGTCGATGCTGACTTCCACGGCCAACCGAAGAAAATGCTCATGCAGAGTTCGCGCAACGGCTACTTTTTTGTTCTCGACCGCACGAACGGAAAGAGTCTCTTGACGGTTCCGTATGGCCCGGTGAATTGGTCTCTGGGAATCGACAAGGAAGGCCGCCCCATCCCGAATCCCGCCAAAGAACCCGCGCCCGATGGCCGCCTGATCGCGCCCGACGAGGGCGGCCTCACGAATTACCGTTCGCCTAGTTTCGACCCAAAGAACGGTCTGTTCATCGTCGACGCGCACCCGAGTTGGAGCGTTTACTTTGCCAAGCCCGCCGATGGAGTTTACGGATGGGCTGGCGCGGACTACGACGTTTGGGGAAAGGGCATCATTGAAGCCATCGACTACCAGACTGGAAAAATTCGCTGGAGCCATGAACTGGGACCTGAAGGCTCCGGAGCTGGCGTGCTGACAACGGATTCAGGTCTAACTTTCACCGGTGACGCGATGGGAAATTTCCTCGCGCTGGATTCGAAGAACGGCAATACGCTTTGGCATGCTGGCTCAGGCTCGCACATCGTGAGTTCTCCCATCACTTATGAACTCGACGGACGTCAATACATTCTCATGAGCAGCGGTGGCGTGTTGTTTGCGTGGGCACTCCCCGAAGCGTGAAGTATCACCCTAACCGAAGAGATCAATGATATGAATGTCTGATGACACTGTTCGATGGCGAAGTCGTGTACTCGTCGCCCGGCTCAACACTGCATCGATTCCAAGGTCGCTAGAGGATAGCGGCGCTGTCTCACATTCCCGGTACATCCACCCATCCCCGCTTCTGATTGCTTTCCAGCGCCGAGTTTAGGATCTTCATCTGCCGCAAGCCGTCGACGAACTGCGGGTACTCCGGCGCGTCACCGTTGCCGATTGAAGCATAGAACCGCCGAAAGACTTGCTTGAATGTATCGTCATATCCTTCACTATGACCGCCTGGAAGATCGGCGTAGCTACGCGCACCCGGTTTGAGCAGCGACGGATCTTTGATGTAAATCTCATTCGCGACATCGCGATGGCCCTGCCACAGTTCATCGGGCCGCTCCTGGTTCCAGGCCACAGAAGACTTGGTCCCGTAGATCTCGATGCTGAGGCCGTTCTTCCGTCCGGCCGAGACTTGGCTCGCAGTCATGCACCCGCGCGTGCGTCCGCCCATCCGAAACACAACTGCGCCAAAGTCTTCAGTGTCCACGGGAGTTTCGATGTAATCTTCCGGCCCCATCAATTTGTTCGCAAAAGTCTCCACCGAGTGCTTGGGCTGCTTGCGCATCGCATGAAAAGTCTGAAGATCCGCGCATAGGGAAGTCACGCGCATGCCCGTGATGTGCTCAGCCATATCGAACCAGTGGGACCCAATATCCGCCATGCACCGCGACGCGCCTCCCGCCTTGGTCTCGACACGCCAGTTCCAGTCCGTGTCATAAAGCAGCCAATCTTGCGAGTACGTGCCCTGCAAAACAAGAATGTCGCCCAGATCCCCGGCTTCGCGCATGCGACGCATCTGCTGCACCATAGGGTAGTAGCGCAAATTGTGGCAGGTGCAGTTGCGTACTCCTTTCTTGGCGGCCAGCGCAACTAGTTCTTCCGCCTCGGCCGCGGTTGTGGTCAGCGGCTTCTCGCAGATCACATGTTTGCCTGCCTGTAGCGCATCCTTCGCCATGGAAAAATGTTGTGCGTTCGGTGTGCAGATGTGCACCGCATCAATCGCGGGATCGCGCAGCACCTCGCGATAATCATTGACAGAAGGAACCGAGAAAGCATCTCCTAGCTTTCGCGCCGCCGTTTCGTTTCTGCCCGCAATCGCAGCCGCCTGCACGGCTTCCACTCGCCGCACTGCTTCCAGATGCACGCGCCCCATAAAGCCGGTGCCAAAAATTGCCGTCTTGATTGATTTCATTCGTTCGTATCCCTTTCGGACTAAGACCACCACGCCGCCGCAGCCTGCTCGCGGATCACAATGCTGTTCAGGAAACTCGCCGCCTTGGTCAAGCCTTCGCCCGGCGAGAGGATGCTGTCCTCGTGCTCAATCGAGATCACCGAATCGTAGCCGAACATCCGCAGTGTTGAGAGCAACTCACTCCACCACTCTGCTCCATGCCCGTAGCCACAGGTACGGAAGATCCAACTCCGGTCGCGCTCCTCCGTGTAAGGCTTGGTGTCGAGAACTCCGGTGCGCACCATGTTCGAAGGATAAAGCTGGGTATCTTTAGCATGAACGTGAAAAATGGAGTCCGCCAGTACGCGAACAGCTCCGATCGGATCGATGTTCTGCCAGAACAAATGACTCGGATCAAAGTTGCAGCCAACATTTTTCCCCGCGATCGACCGCAGCCGCAGCATGGTCTCCGGGTTGTACACGACAAACCCGGGATGCATCTCCACAGCAATTTTCACCCCATGATCCGCGGCAAACTTAGAGTGTTCCACCCAGTATGGCGCGACAACATCGTTCCACTGCCAGTCAAGAACCTTGCGGTAGTCGGGAGGCCACGGGCAAGTCACCCAGTTCGGTGCCACCGAATTCGGTGAATCGCCGGGACATCCGGAAAAATCAACCATTGTAGAGACGCCAAGCTTTTCAGCTAATAGGATCGTCTTCCGGCTTACCTCGCGGTTCTGCTGCGCAAACGCCTTGTCCGGATGCAGCGCATTCCCGTGGCAACTCAATGCGCTGATGCTGACGCCATGATCGGCCAGAATTTTCTTGAACTCGGTGAGCGTCGAAGAATTCTCAAGCATCGAGAGCTTGCAGTGAGCATCGCCGACATAGTTTCCGGTGGCCAGTTCCACCGTATCGATGTGAAGCTCTGCAAGTTTTTTCAGAACCGCGGATAGCGGCAGTTTCGACAATAAAGGTGTGAACACTCCGATTCGCATAGTGACTGTTTCCCCTCTGGCAGAGAAATGAGACGCTCATTTTACGCTATGGAAGAATCGTGATCGACCCTCTATCCATAAAGTGAAGGAAATTGCTCACTTTAGAGCGACTCGAAGGCCTACTATCAAGGATCTTCTAGTAACGGGGTCGCCAACAGGAACTAAAAACTGGCGGTATGGTCTGGCAATAGGACCTCGATCGTGATCGCTCTGCGTCGGCATGGGCGAGTGTGGATCCAACGTTCCGTTGGTTTCATCGTTAATCCGAAGGGCAGAAAGGTTCTTATAGTTTTAAAATCTCAAACATGCGTCTAGTAAGCTTCCAACCGCGTGGTGGCAAATCCCTGGTGGGCGTAGTTGTCGACGATCAGGTATTTCCTCTCATGAGTTCAGCCTATCCGGACATGATCAGTTTTCTGTCAGCCGGTAGTGCAGCTCTGCATGAGGCTAACAAAATGAATAACGGCGGAACCCGCGACCTCGCGAAGTATCCTCTCAGCGAGGTCGTTCTATTACCCCCCGTGACCCGTCCCGGCAAAATCATTGCAGTAGGCCTGAACTATCGCGATCACGCAATCGAAACGAAGCAGGAGATCCCGACGACCCCGGTGATCTTCGCCAAGTTTCCCTCGAGCATCAACGGGCCCGACGCGTCCGTCGTGCTTCCTAAGGACGATCCACAAGGCGACTATGAAGCAGAGTTGGCCGTCGTCATCGGCCGCAAGGCAAAAGGCGTTTCAGAGGCCGACGCCCTGAACTATGTCGCCGGTTACATGCCGCTCAACGACGTTTCCGCACGCCGATGGCAGTTTGCCGACAAGCAGTGGGTACGGGGCAAGTCCTGCGATACATTTTGCCCCACCGGACCGTGGCTCACCACGCGTGATGCCGTGCCCGACCCTCATGCTCTCTCCATTCGCATGCGCGTGAACGGAAATGTAGTTCAGGACTCCAATACTTCGAATCTGATCTTTCGTATCCCCACGTTGATTGCCTTCATCTCGGCCGCGATCACCCTCGAACCCGGGGATATCATCGCGACCGGAACGCCCGACGGCGTCGGTGTCTTCCGCAAGCCTCCGGTATTTCTGAAATCCGGCGATGTGATGGAGGTCGAAATTGAGGGCTTGGGCACACTCCGCAACCATGTGGTTGAGAGTGCCTGAAACAACCGCGCTGTCGAATTTCCTCAGGACAGAGGAGCGCTTCCCGACATCGAAGGCCAGGTCGGGACTGCGGCTAATGGCTCCCAGCGCTGCGGTTGGCTGGCGAATTCGCGAGGCGTACATTTCACATATCTCTTAAACACCGATGCAAAGTATGCCGGATTGCAAAATCCACAACGATCGGCCACTTCCGCTACATTGAACCGGGGATCTAGCAGGGCGCGCTTAGCCAGTTCCACGCGTTGCCGAATCAGGAACTGCTCCAGCGTCATCCCGGTAGTTCGCCGGAACACGCGGCTCAAATGACCGCACGAAAGATGAACGGCCTGCGCCAGCTGTTGAATCGTAATCTGAGCAGCGCCGCGTTCCTCGACTAACTGGCTCACGGCGAGCACAATCTTGTGTTCACGCTGGCTGAACGCAGAAGTCATCTGCTGCGACACCAGATCGGCGAATCTGCGGAACGCCTCGCATGCACCAAACGGGCTAGGTGCGTGTAGAACGCTGCTCGTGGCATTTTCCTTCGCAGCTTTAATTTGAAGTGGATCGACGCCGCTACTGACTGTCTCCAACGCCAGGTGCTCGATCGCCCAGGTCAGCAGAGCTCTCGACTGTTGGATCTCAGCCGGAGAATGATCAGATGGCATTACCAGGGCTAGGAATTCACGCATGACGCTCGACACGCTGGTGCCATGTCGAAATGCTTTGATCAGGCGCGTCATTACTTCGGACGGCTGCGCCTTCTGCGACTTCGGATCGCTAAAGAAGGAGACCAGCCCACCGCCCGCATCGAGGGCTGCGCACGCCTCCTGGTAGGCTTTAAGAAGTTCGCCAGGTTGACGGTGCTCCTCGCTTACGCCGATACGCACGGTGGCATTCGTCTGCGAGCGAACCTTGCCAAGAATGCCTTCCGCCATGTCCTCCAGCGACAGGCGCTGATGGACGTGGTTGCGCACTTCTTGACTGGTAAAGATGCAGATTTCTCCCGGCCTCACAACCATAGCCAGGGAGTTCGGCAGGTTCTGGCAAAAGTCTTCAACCAGGTGGGAAAGGCGGTTCAGCGTCAGGCCCGATCCTGCGCCTTGACGGCCCAAACCTGAGCGAAGATATTCCACCTGCAGGACCATGACGCGATCGGGCAAATGATGCAGGCCGGCGCGGCTAGCGAGGGCCTTCAGTTCAGCGATGCCCCCGATTTCTCCCGACAGCAGAATCGACGCCAATTCCTTGCGATCCAGGCTCATCTCTCTATCTTGATTCCTCTGAAATTCGCTGATCAGTTGCAGGCGCTTCCAGGAATTCGAAATGTATCTTGCAAACAGTTCCAGGATTCGAACCATTTCCGAAACCTGAGCCGAATTGACCACGGGCACCTGATAGTAGGCTGCTTCCAGACTCTTGAAGTTAATATGCGGTTGCCCCGCAAGAGTCTCGCGAACAAAGCGGAATCCCTCTGGGGTGGGCGAAGTGGTTGACACTTGTCCTGAGAAGAGCGTCCCCAAGTACTGGCCATCGCAAATCACAGGCACCGCGATGTCGGTTAGGCCGACGTGGCAGCCATAGACCTGGGTACACCCGGTTGTGCGGCAGCGCTGCTTTGCGGGGACGTCCGATCGTGCGCACGTTTCTTCCTCATGCGCTCCGAATCCGTGAACCAGGTCGCAGAATAGGGTGCTCGGAGAATTACGATTGGCTGCGGAGGCGGCCACCGTGGCGCCGATGGGCTGGAGTTGAACGAGCGCATCTCCAGTGCCTACGCGACTCTTGAATTTTGGCTTCAGAGGATCCAGTTCTTCGCGCTCCTCATGCCACATGAGCTCAACATTTCTAATCGGGCTGGTATTGTTGAGCAGGAGCAGGAAGTGCTTGAAGAGTTCCAGGTCTTTCTGAAATTCGCGACGCAGCGCTCCACTTAGAACTGTGTGATGCTTTCTCACAAAAGGGTTCCCCCAGACGCGGGGGAATTTTAATACAGATATACGGCTGGATTCATCATTAAAACAAAAGAAACCATTGGTTAACTGTTCGGGGTAGCGGATATCTGCTCTAAGGGTGGGCTCGAACAGTAAGGCCGCCGTCTACGATCAAATCCGTACCGGTGATAAAAGTTGAGCTGTCTGACGCGAGGAACAACGCTGCCTCGCCGATGTCGGCAGGCACTCCCCGGCGGCCGACGGGGTGCAGTGCGGTCGTCTGATCGGCCACCGACTTGGGGTCGGCGGAGTGGCGTAGATATTCCTCCCAGAGCCGTGTGTCGATGTATCCCGGGCAGATGCAATTGACGCGAATCCGCCTGCTGGAAAGTTCGAGAGCCAGGTTGCGTGTGAAGGCGATCATCGCGGCCTTCGAGCAAGCATACGGAATCGCATTAGGAAACGCGTGGCTGGCATGAACAGAACTGATGTTAACGATGGCTCCGCCGGACTCATCGAACAGCGGAAGGACCGCCTGCGTCAACAAGAACGCTCCACGCAGGTTCACATTCATCACCAAATCCCAGTCTGCTATGGTCACTTTTTCGAAAGATTTATCGAGTTCAATTCCGGCGTTATTCACAAGAATATCGAGACGGCTATGGAATTTCCGCACAGTATCGACTGCCATTTGCAATTCAAGAGATTCGCGCAGGTCGGCGGGAAGGTATTTCACCGGCAGCGCAGGATTCTGTGAGGTGAGATCAGCAGCCGTCTCGTTCCCCTTGCGCGCATCGCAGTCGAGAATGAATACACACGCTCCTTCGCGCTGGAACACCGTCGCGATGCCTCGCCCAATGCCCTGAGCGCCGCCACTGATCAGAGCGACGCGGCCGGCAAGGCGTTTAGCGGATCTTGATTCCTGTGTGGTCGGCATACGATTAACCCTGCTGGCGCATCCTCACTGCGCCGCCCGCTCGATAAAGATCAGTTCTGAACTGTTGGGCAAGGGGAGTGTCACTTTCATTCCTTCGTTCATCAACTCCTTACCTGAGACCGTTCGATCGGGACTGGTGTGATCGTAAAAATTAAGCGAGTACCGGCTCGCCGGTTCAAGCCCCTGCAAAACATAGGAATGCGTCTGCTCGCCTTCAACTGTGCCGCGAAATGAGTAGACCACGCCGCGCTGGCGATCGGAGTCCCAGTACTCGATACCGTCCCAATGCTCGCCGTCGGGACGGGGTGAAACATGATACAAGCTGGCATCGCGAATCAGCGGACGAAGTTCTTTCTTGTACAGATCGATTTCTTTCTTGGCTTCGGAATGTTGTTCGGGCGACCAGGCGTTGGTGTCGGTCATAATGGTCAGCCATCCCATCATGCCGCTGCGCAGCATATAGCGGAAGTTTTCGATGCGCGGCGTTGGCCACTTTTCTACATAACTTTCCATCATCGCCGCCGGCAGCACATGGCTGGTATCGTAAAAGGCGCGCCGGTTCGACAACGGATCATATGTGTCTGTGATGGAAAAATAGTCGCCGTGAGCCGCGCTGCCGAAGTCGACCATCCTTCCGCCGTCGTTACAAATCTCAAACAGTAGTCCCGGATGATCCCTGCGCATCTTCGAGTAGATTTCGTAATAGGCCCGCACCGCGTGATAGCTGACGTCCGTGGAGTTCGTGCTGTCCACAAAATAGGCGCCCCACGACGGGTAGATACATTTGTTAAGTGGGTCGGGAGCGGCGTGAGGATGATCGCTGCGATCGCATCCATGGGCCACCAGGTAGCCATCGTGCTCGAGCATATCGAGATGGTAGTCGGTGACGATACGCTCGACTTCGTGCTGCGCCCACTCTTTGGCCTCTGGTACGCCCAAATCGATGGTCTGCCCTTTAAACGGCTCGGGCTTCCAGGCGGGGGGCAAGTCAGTCACCATCCAGTCGCGAACTTTCGGGTCACGCGCATTGAGCGCGCCAGCTTGGGTTGATAAGCCCGCTTGTGTCCAATCCACCCAGAGACCGAATTTGAGGCCATGTTTGTGCGCATCGTCGGCGATGACGGAAAGTCCGTGAGGGAATTTCTGCGGATTGGGATACCAGTCCCCTGGCTCGCGAAACCATCCGGCGTCGACATGGAACATATCGACTCCGAGTTCCGCGGAGTCCTGAATCATGCGCAGCGCGATCTCTTCGTTGACGGCCATGCCCCCGCCCCAACTGTTATTGACCACCAGGGGGTAGTTGGGATTTTTCCACGTTTCGGGATTGCCGAGAACAGAGCGCACCCAGCGGCGCAAAATATTTCCTGCTCCATCCGGGCCGTCGCGAAAGCCACCGAGAAAGACGGCGGGTGTCTCAAAGACTCCTCCCGGTACCAGGCGGGTACGGAATGGAGCCGGGTCAGGGTTCAGTCCCGCCGCAACCTTGAGGGAACCTTTCTCGCGATGCATTGAGATCCGGGTGCGGCCACTGAATTCGATGCCCGCATACCATCCGGCGTGATCTTTGTTCTGAACCAAAGACCACGGGATAATCTCCCGCGGCTCTCTGTCGCTAAGATCGCCGTAGGTGCTCGACGTGCCCACCCACCGGTAGCCTTCAGCCATGTCGCTTTCGTGTGTTCCGACTTTCGATGGGGTGTCCGCTCCCTTCTCGACGAAAAGATGCTCCAGTTGCATTTGTGCACCGACATTCAAGTCGAAGGCGAGACTATCCTGCATCGGAATCCAGAGTTCCTGCTTGTCCAGATTCTCGATTCGAATCTGGTGTTCGATCGGGCCGTAGGACTGGCGAATGCGCCACTCCCAGCTCAGCCGGAGATGGGGAGATGCGCAATCGTAGACGAATAGGACCCGCTGATCGTTGACTTGGCTCGCCTCACGATTGAAAACCCATTGCAGAGGTATGGTCTTGTCCGCAATCTCTGCGGAAGAAATCAATACTTCGGAAGCGCGATTCTCCCACCTCGGTTGTCCGGGAACCGCAAGCGCGGTCAATCTGGGAGCCGAGGTTCCCGCTTCCAAAGCAAGTTCTGTGTCCGATGTCTGAAGACGCGCACTCAACTGGGCGAGCGCCGACACGTTGCAAGAAACACTCAGGAGAACGATCCAGACGACACGGGTTGCGTATTGCATGGAAACGGACTCCCGGAAAAGCACGGAGCCGGCTGACAGCAACCGACTCCGCACGATCTTAAGGCAGATTCTCAGAAGAAGAAACGGGCGCCGACCTGCATGATGCGCTGGCCGGTTTTGCCCAGAATTCCGCCGAACGTGGCGTCATTCATGTTGTTGTCGATCTGGTTGAAATTGGCGTGGTTGAAGATATTCTGCGCTTCCAGACGAATCTCGAAGTATCGGGATCCCTCAGCGGAGAGCGGAAATTTCTTCAACAACGTCGCATCGGTGAAGAAGCTGCCCGGATTTCTTACGTTGGGGAAGATGAGCGGAGAGTTGCCGATGCCAAAATCCGGTGTCCTCACGAAGGCATTGGTGTTGAGCACGAGCGTAGGGTTCTGATTGATAAAGTTTCCACTCGCATCAACCAGAGCACTCGAGTAGTTCGTCGACTGCACGACTTTTACTCCGGGCGCCAGCGATTCACGCAACGCCGCACCCGGCGCCGTTTGGCCACCCGGCACCTGTGGAACCAGCACCGGGGTCCCCTTGGGATTCCAAGTAGTCACACCCGCGAGATTCCAACCTCCAATCACTTGATTCAGAACCTTATAGCCGAAGCTGGTGCCATTGCTCATAAACTGGCGCCCGCGCCCGAAGGGAAGCTCGTATGAGTAATTCAACAGCAGAGTTTGGGGCATCTCGTAGCCAGCCACGCCGTATGCCTCCATCAGGTTGTGCGGGTTCTGCAATGAGCAGCAGAAGAACGGACCTGTATGCTGAATATCCTTGCCCCATGTATTGGTGAGTGTCTTGCGAATGCTGTAGGAAGCCAGCAGGGTCAAGCCGTGGTAGCTGCGGCTCTGAATTTGCAGGTTCAGGAAGTTCGCGAGCGACCGGCCCCATGTCGCCTGACCCGGCGTCACCGCGGAATATTGTGGTGAGAGCCCCAGCAATTGGGACAGTTGTACCGTCGGTTGACTGTTAAAGGTCTGTGATTGACCGAAGAACGGATTGGCCACCTGATCATACAGGTGCGTTCCCAGCGAATAATCTTCCACCGGAATATTGTTAAGGCTCCACGCCCAAACCGGCATGAGCAGGTGAATGCCTCGGATTCCAGTGTAGTCCGCGGTAGCAACCCAGCTCCTTCCGAGTTGTCGTTGCACACTAACGTCCCAGGTGTAATCCTCCGGAGTCTGGAAGTGGTTGATAGTCGACGCACCGCCCTGATCTGGGTTCGCAGCCTGTCCGAATGTCTGAAAGCCATAATCCGCGTTCGTCGTAATAGCTGGATAGTAGCCCAAGTTGGTACCACCAGCTTGCGCCGGGAAAGTGCCCAGGCCATGGTCCGGTCCAAGCTCGCTAACCCAGTGCTGTCCGTCCAGCGTGGAAATCTGGCCCATCGTAATGGTGTTGTAGTAGAAGCTGAACCAGTCCGTGGAAAGGCCATTCAGTCCTTGATCAATGATGCCGGCACTGGCATGCACCACTGTCTTGTCGTTGATGGCATAGGCAATGCCCAGCCGAGGCTGGAAGTTGTGCCAATCGGTGTTGTAAAGATTTTTCTGCGGGTACTCCGGACTATGCAGGAGCACGACTCGTCCCGTTGCACCCTGCGTCAACCATCCTGGCTGTGGCAGAGCCCCGAGGCCGGGAGTTGCCGACGTAACTTGGTTCCAATCCCAAGTCGAATTCGGCGTAAGTACATTTTTGGCATTGATGTCGTACATGATCGGTGAAGCTTGGCCGGGTGCGAAGCTCTTGGGTGAACGCGCGCCATCGTGATCCCAACGCAGTCCGATCTGGACGGTCAGCTTCTGGTTCACCTTCCAGTCATCCATCGCATAGGCGGCCTCATTGAATCCGTAGGGAGAAATGTTCCAGTTGCCCCACTGGAACACGTGCGAGGAACCCATCATCAATTCAGCCAAGGGGAAGCCAGTGGTGGTGTCATTGGGATTTTGCCAGTCTTGTACTGAACCGCCGCCGTTGTTGATCCAGGCCACACCGGTGTGATCTCCGCCGTTCTCGTTGAAGCGGTAGTAGTACTGCTCGTACCCAACCTTGAAAGTATGGCGACCCATTACCTTCGTAAATCCGACAGTTCCGTTTTCTGTCTGGTTGATGAACGTATCGAACTGTGATCCGCCCACGTTCGAGAATCCGCTGACGTTCAGTACAGGAGGGATTTGGCTGGTTGTGCGCGAAGGGTTATTGACGATCAGAGGATCGAAGCCCCATGACGTGGTGTCTATGTTGGGATCAGGATCCGATCCGTCGCCGGAAACGCCGTCACTATAAAGCTTGGCTACGCCAAATCCAAGGTGTACATCCAGAATCGAAGTGGGCGACAGCACCCAGTTGTACTGCAGACTTCCGGTTACATCGTGGTCATAGGTGAAGGATCGAGCTGCATGCGGCCACGGTGCCGGAATATTGTTCGTCATGTGAGTACGACTGAAGCTGAGGTTGAGCCGTTGGCTGTTGGAAATATTTTCATCCAGGCGCACGAAGAATCGATCGGTGGGGCGGGTCACGGCAATTGAATCAAGGCGATTATTGCTATACCCATTGGGGCCTGGGTCGTGATTCGCTGCTGGCCAAAGAGCCATGTAGTTGGCGAAGAGCGTACTTTGCAACGAGAGATTTTGATTGCCTGCGGGGCATGTTCCGCCGGAGATATCAGCCTGCGAACATATCTTGCCTCCGACCAGACCGTTGGCGCCCACCGGAGCTCCCGGGACTCCGGCGTACTGAGGCCGCACTCCACCGGAAATGTGGAAAGGATCGAAAAGTGCGGCGTAGTCCGGTGTCCCGTTGGGGCCGTTGAAATCTAAAATCGTTTGCGAGAAATCACCATTGCGCTGGAGTGAGGTGGGCACAGTCGAGACAACAGTCTGTCCAATGTTGTAGCGTTCTCCCTCCCAGCCGAAAAAGAAGAACGTCCGGTTCGCGCCGTTGTAGACATGCGGAATCGTAACTGGTCCGCCGATGGACAAGCCGTAATTGTTTTGATGAAATGCCTGGCGGTCCTCCCCGAGGGAATTGTTCTGCCAGCCATTGCTGTTCATGATTTGATTGCGAAAATATTCAAAGAGCCGGCCATGGAATTGATTCGTGCCGCTCTTGGTATTCATGGTGATGACGCCACCGGAATATCGGCCGCGATCCGCGGTAAGAACGCCGCTCTCTACACGAAACTCCCCAATACTGTCGGGCGTCGGAATGGCACGGTTCACGGCATTGAACTCGGAATCCTGCAACTGGTTGCCATCAACAGAGATGCTCGTGCCGTTCACCTGTCCGCCGGCGACAGCATAGGAGTTGCCATTGTTGGCAATGAGATAGGTTGCATTGCCCAAGGTTGAAATCTGGTCGCTGAGGGGGCCCTTACCTTGCACTTGGGGAATGACGCCCGTCAGATCGAGCGAGTTGCGATTGAGCTGCGGCAGCTCCGTGATCATCTTGTTGTCGAGCACTGTGCTGGAACTGGACTGGTCCGATTGCAGCAAGGGTGCGGATTCGGTGACCGTCACTACTTCCTTCGCTGTGGCTGGTCTTAGATTGAAGTCGACCGAAAGATGGTCTCCCGTGCGCACAATCAACTCTGGACGCTCGACGGTGGCAAACCCTTCCTTGTTGAGCGAAACCTTATAGGGCCCGGGCACGAGTTGCGGGAGCACATAGACGCCCGATCCATTCGACGTAGTGGTGTAGGTCACCCCCGTAGCATTATTGGTCGCGGTGATGTTCGCTCCTTCCACCGCTGCGCCACTGGTGTCCGTTACTAAACCTGTGATCTGCCCATTGGACGACTGTGCCAATCCCCGTTGACTTGCAGCTAGAAAGCCCATGAGAGCCAAACAAAGCAGTACTCTCAACATGGAGGCACACTTGTCGCTCTTTGCTCGATACATCGTCACATCCTCCCGATACGCATTCCGGATTTCCAGATTGATGCCAGACCCCACAATGAAATGGCACACACTTGCGAGTCCCAAGTTTCGAACGAGGGTGACTTCGGCAGCTATGCGAGAGAGTGTTTTTTCTATCGTTTAAGCAGCAGCCCAATTTAAGAAGAACGTTTTTCCGACGGTGAGGGCTTGGGTTCTTCAATCTGAAGACATTGACCCGATGCAACGTCTTTCAATTCCTGGACGGTTCCGGAGGGCCAATGAATTTCCAGCGAGGCTTTGCGCTCCACCCCAAGGCCGAAATGAATTCTCAGATCACTCGCGGATGCGTATCCGACGCTGTTTGCTACAAACGAGACTTGGGTGCGTTGTAGTGTGCGGCACAAAACTTTCGCGCCAAGGGCCGAAGTGTTGCTGTGCGTGCCTTTGAGCTTTGCCTGCAACCAGTGCTGCATGGGACTGCGGTTCATCCAAAGTTCGATGGGCTGGTTGATGCAAGTGACAGCAGCATCGATGCGGCCATCGTTGTCGAAGTCGGCAAACACGACCCCGCGATGCAAACGTGACATTGAGAACTCGGGGCCGGCGCCATCGGAAACATCGGAGAAGTGTCCCGCCAGGTTGCGAAGCACTCGATTTGGCTGAGGCTCGTTAACGTCGAGCCCGCCGCAAGCCACGAACACATCCAACCAGCCGTCATTGTCTAGATCGACAAAGCCGCAGCCCCAGCCGTTCCAGGGGCGGCTCAAATTCAGCAAACCACTGCTGGCGCTGGCATCCTCGAAGCCGCCTTTGCCGTTATTGCGAAACAGTTCGAACGTTTCGCGACGCAGGCCCGTCATAAGTATGTCCGGCAAACCGTCGCCATCGAAGTCGCGAAAGTCCGCGCCCATACCGGAAATCTGGCGGCCGTCCCCATTGTAGGCAATGGCTACTTCCATACCTACGTCCTTCATCTTCCCGCCGCCGAGATTGCGGATGAGCATGTTTCTGTCGTTATCGTTCGCGATGAAGATGTCCTGGAATCCGTCTCCATCGTAATCAGCGACAGCGATGCCCATGCCCTTACCGAGCAACTTGCCCAGACCCGCCGCGGAAGAAACTTCGGTGAAGGTTCCGTCGCCGTTGTTGTGGTAAAGCAGAATCGGCTCGGCGCGGTACATGTCGGGATGGCAGTAAGCACGGTCGGCACTGTTGAGTCCGCCACAGATGGGATCGTCCCCAGCGGTCCAATCGCAATAGTTCGACACGATCAAATCGAGATGGCCGTCATTATCGTAGTCGACCCACGCTGCGGAAACGGACCACAGCTTGCGCCCTTGTGGATTCGCACCGCTCACGCCCGCGGTTTGCGTCACATCGGAGAAGGTGCCGTCGCCATTGTTGCGATACAAAGTGTTTCCGTGAACACCGACGACGTACAAATCCTCGAAGCCGTCATTGTTGTAATCGCCGACCGCGACGCCCATCTCATAGCCACGGCCCTGTACTCCAGCTTTCCGCGTGACGTCGCTGAAAGTGCCGTCGCGGTTGTTGCGATAGAGCCGGTTGAAGAAGCGTGGATCTGTTTTTTGCAGCGAGGGCAGGGAAGCGCCATTCACGCAATACAGGTCAGGCCAACCGTCGTTGTCGAAGTCGATCACACCGAGCCCACCGAGCACGGTTTCGACCTGATACTTGCGCCCGCTGGCGTCGTTCCGCAACACGAAATCCAGCCCGTTCCCGGGAGCCACATTTTGAAACTGAATAGGGCCGCGTGGAGCTTCTGAACCAAACGTTCCCGGCATCGAAAATGCCAGGCCTAGGCTGCCCAACAGTTTGGCGAATTCACGACGCGTGAGTGGATGCCTAGGGTTGCGCATCGGGATCCTGATCGCGATAGGATTTTTGCTGGAATGCTTCCGACAGTTGCGTCGCAGTTGCAAACGCCCGGTCAGCGTCGGTCGTCCGGCCCATTTTCTTGAGAATCGTCCCGAGCAGGTAGTGCAGACTGCCTTTCTCGTCGGGATAACCCTGCTGCAGGACGGGCGCGAGATTTCGTAAGGCGTCGCCATTGGCCCCGGTCTGCGCGTAGGCCTTCGCGAGTTCAATGCGCATCGTCAAATCCTGCGGATTGCGAATTGTCAGCTCCTTAAGATAGGGCACTGCGGAGCCGTAATCACGCTCCTCCATCGCAATCTTGGCGAGCGTGCGTTTTGCGGTGAGGCGCTGGGGATCAATCTTAAGCGCCGCCTCAGCGCTCTGCCGGGCTGCCTCGATCTTGCCCGAGCCAAATTGCGCTTCCGCTAGCCGCTCCAACACCGCCGGGTCATGCGGATTCTTCTCCAGTGCCAACTGATATTCCGAGACCGCCAGATCGGGCTTCGCGTGCAGGCGCAACAAAATGTCGCCACGCATCATATGCACTGGCGCATCATCGCCGCCAGACTGTTGGACCGCCCGCGCGCTGCGGCCGGCTTCCCGCGAGTAGCACCAGGACAGCAAGAACATCCCGTAAACCTCCGGCGCCATTTTTGAAAGGCCGTGTTCCAGCGATGAGATTGCCTGTTGGCACTCCTCCAGTTTCGCGAATGCGACGCCACGCCGAAACCAAGCTTCGGTCTGGGTACTCGGTGGTGAGGGCAGTTTCGTGATCTGCTCCCAGCGTTGTTCGCGGTAGAGAGCCGTAGCACTTTGCGAAAGGGATCTCGAAGTGGGGGCGAATTCACACGGACTCTTCTCGTCTCGCACGCACGATAGAAATTTTGCAGCCGGCCCTGACAACTTGGATGACGGAGGAGGCTGAAGCTCCGCAGGCCATTGCTCAACCGCTTCGGAGAGCAGTCCCGCGCTATGCTGCGCTACCGCGTTGAGGCGTTCGCTAGCTTGCTGCCAGTCAGATCTTTGCGCCGATAATTGCGCCTCGAGGATCCAAGCTACCTGATCATTGGGATTCGCCTCTAACGCCCGCCGCAAATAACGCTCCGCATCCTCGAGGTTGTCGCTTACTAGCGAAGCCCGAGCCATGTCTGACCAGATGCCGGGAGCCTCCGCGTCCAGATCCGCTGCGCGTTGCAGCAAGGAAACGCGTGCTGCATCCTTTTCTGATAGAGCAAGAGCACGCAAACGATATTCAGCCGCCAGCCCTTTACGCGAACCGCGCAAGCGCTCCGACATTGCCGCAAAACGGGTTAAAGCAAAATCGACGAACGCGACTGAGGAATCCGCCGAACCAGGCGCCACGCGCATGGCCTTCATGTAAGCCTCGGCCGCATCGCCATAGATGTCCTGCCGAGCATAAGCCTCACCTAGATAATCCAGCGGGATCTCCTCTTTCGGACGCAGCTGAGAAGCCTTCTTCAGAAATGGTACGGCGCCCTTCGTTTGTCCCGTGCGTAGTGAATCGATTCCCAGCAACAGGTTGACGAAATAATCGTCAGGATCCTTTGCGTAGGCGCGCTGCAACAGCGGCAGGGCCTCGGAGAACCTCCCTTTCTGATGAAGGTCGAACGCGCTCTGAAGCAGGGCCTTCGTGTCCTGGCCCACCGCTAGATTGAAACAACAACCAAGAACCACGAGGAACACGAGAATCCGCAAGCATGATCCCATTTCCGGTCCCAGAAAAAGCATGACTCCTCAGTCGGTCAGAATACGACTCCGACAGCTTACTCGGCAAACTGCTGACGAATTGCCGCCACTGAATTTGTGAAGGAATGTTCGATAAACATTCAGGAAACACGTGCCAATTCAGGTATCCTGCCCGGCATGCCGTGGTATGCGAAGGCGAACGGATTAATGAAACTGATATCTCGGTGGCTGCTGTTTACCCTCGCATTGCCAGCTCTCGCGCAGAAAGAGTTGCCCCCGCTGAAGGATGGGACAGTCATTGATCAGAAGTCCGAATTTCGACACGACGGCCCGCTGCTGATCGCAGGAAAGATAAAGCTGAAAGGAATTTCGTTGGATCTTCGGGGCCCTGTCTCTGTTGCGTCCGGAGCTGAGCTCGAGTTGCACGATGTGAATATCAAGGTGTCAGATCCACAAGCTGCGGTCAATGGGGCAAGTGGGCTGCGGTGCGAAGGTCCCGCGAAAATCAAAATCTTTCATTCGAAGATGACCGCCGTGGGAAGCGCGCATCCCATCTGGTGGCTGCAGGGTGACGTGGCTGTCGACGACTTCCAGACGACTAACTCGGAATTCCATCTGGACCGCGTCCACGCGACCTTCAACAACTTCTCGATCTTTGAACTGGAGATTTCTCACTCGAGTCAGGTGGTTGCCAGCCACTTACGACTTGTATTCTTATCGACGCACACCGGTGATAACGACAAGCTGGAGTTTTCCGACATTCCTGCTGATCGGTCATTCTCTCGAAAGTTGAGCATGGGATCGCTCGCCAGCGCCGACCTGACGGACACGACTACACAGTTCTTTCTGCTGTACGTACATGGCAGCAGCCAGGTAACTTTGAACCGCATCGGACGGGCCCAACTGGCAATCACTCCTGCTTGCCGAGGGACTTTTACATTGCCGCACGGACTGGTTGGGTCAGCGAGAGCGCCCGTGATCATTCCAGAGGCTGGGGCCTCAGACTGCCCTTTCAGCTTGCGGTTGAGCGAGGTAAACGCTGATACCTGGGACGTCTACGCAGGTGGGGAAGCAAATCTTACGTTTACAAAGAGCGTCATCGATGAATTGACCGCTGGTGGCGGCGCCAATCTGACCGTGCGAGATTCCGACATTTATGCCGACTGGCTCTCTTTGGATGGCGACGCTCAGCTTCAGGTTGACCACTCCACCGTAGGCGCGCAGCGGCTGACTTCCAAACGTCCAGACCTGGCAACCAGCCAGGTGCGCGTGACGGGCCACAGTCGCGCCACCTTCGATCATGTCGACTTCGATTGCGGGGTGGTTGCTACGGAGACTTCGTCCACTGAAATTCGCAATTCTGTAACGGCACCCAAGTACATTCGACGATCGGACTCCGCGACTGTCAAGACCGATCCGCCACTTCCGATTGAGAATCTAGGGAAGGGAATCTGATCCATGAGTCTCAGCGTAAGCACAGACTGGTTCTATCGCGGCCTGCGTACGGTTGTGATCGAGAACAGGTTCCTTCGAGTGGTCGTGCTGCCGGAGGCAGGCGCAAAGATCTGGCAAATCACCTACAAGCCGCTCGACACAAATCTTCTCTGGAATAATCCGCGGGTCGCTCCGGCTCGATTGCCCAGTAACGCACGCTATGACGATGTGTGGAGCGGAGGGTGGGACGAGCTGTTTCCCAACGATGAGGTTTCAGTAATTGAGGGTGAGAGCTATCCGGATCACGGCGAACTCTGGACCGGCGATTGGTCTGCCGAGTCTTTTTCCCGAGGAGATGAAGCTGGGGTCCACTTGCGCTATGTCACGCCGATCAGCGCAATCGAGGTTGAGAAAACCATCCGCTTGTATCGTGATCAGTCTCGCATCGAGTTCCGTCATACCTTCACAAATCGCGGACGAACCGCATTTCCCTTTCTTTGGAAACTGCATCCAGCGATGGCTGTTTCGCCGCATCATCGTATTGATTTTCCTCCGATGAACGTTTCCCTGGAGCCAGCCTTTCCGGGAACCTTGGCGGGTGCTTCCGAACCGGCAAAATGGCCCATGATCAAGACACCTGCTGGAGATGTCGACTTGCGACGGATTCCCCCCGAAGAGGCGCGCCAACTCTACTTCTTCTACGGTACGGAAATGAAGGGCAACTGGTGCGCCCTCACAAACTCCGCAACCAAATTGTCGTGCGCGCTGCAGTTTGATCGCGAAGTCTTCCATTGCTGCTGGCTCTTCGCCACCTATGGAGGCTGGCGCAGTTACAACGTTGCTGTCCTTGAGCCATGCACCGGGTATCCGCTCAACTTTGAGGCGATGCAGGCAGCAGGTCGCCATCGGAGCCTGGCACCCGGCGAGTCGCTACACACGGACGTTCGATTCCTCGTGGAAGAAGGACTGCGCTGCGTCGGATCCATAGATTCCTCGGGCAAGATGAGCGAGACTGCGTAGTTGTATGAGCTAGGGCTTGACTGTAGCTGTTCTTGGTTCAAGTGAAAGAAGGATTGCCGCGACCATGGCCAATCCCACTCCAATGGCTTGGGCCACTGTCAATCGCTCATGCAGAAATGCGACGGCGAAGCCGACCGTCACCAGCGGATAAAGCGATATCAGCGAGATCACGACTGACGCTTTCCCGCCCGACTCCAGAGCCGTGAAACTGGTTAGAGCGCCCAGTCCATTGAGCGTTCCTCCGATCACGGCGGCCCAAAAGATCAAGGGCCGCTGATGCCAGTGAATCGAGACAAACAGTACCAGCACCGCCGAGATGGCAATCATCGCGTACGCAAACCAGATAAACGAGAGCTCACTGGAAATTCGATTCGTGGCGAGCTTCTGCGTTACGCCGGTGACGCCCCAGAACAGTAGGGCGATCGCAGCAAACCACAGCCATGTGGGTAGAAGAGACATAGATTTTTCCGACTACATACTCAACAGGTAAATCGCGACCAAGGCTAAGCCCAAACCAATCTTTTGTGCTGTTCCCACGCGCTCGTGCAACAGTGTGACTGCGAGAATTACTGTCACCAGCGGAAACAAAGCGGTCACAGGCGAAACAATCGACGCCTTTCCGCCAATTACCAGCGCGTGAAAGAAAGCGATATTGCCCGCGCCCCCGAGAATTCCGGTGAGAAACGCCCACGCAATTCCAACTTTCCTTCCTGCTCCGCCGGCCGCATTCCGTGGTGACCGCCACACGATTGCAATCAGCGGCAAGAGTCCGAATGTAAAGAAGACTTGGTTCGTGTCCGCGTCAACCCCCTCCGACGCCACCTTCGAAACTACCCCCCACGCTCCCCAAACCAGAATGGTCAGCAGAGAGAATGCCAGCCAACGGGGCATCCCCAGAATACGAGGCATGGAAGCGCGGGATGGGGTCGCCGATTCAACCATCAGAAGAAACGAACCGCGAAGTGAGAAGAGAGTAGGTTGCTCATTGCCCCGCAACTTCCAGCATCATCTTGAGCGAAACGCCAGGATCATGACTCATCCGCTCCAGTGCCTCCTGGCCCCGTTCCAGCGGCATTCTTACGGTCCACGGTGTCAAGTCAATTTCCCCGGCAATCAGCAGGTCGAGTGATCTTCTGAAATCCAGAGGAGTATAGGCAAACGACATCACGACCCGGTGCTCCTTGCGAATGCTCGTGACAAAGTTCACTTCGCTGCGCTGCGTTCCCATCCCGAGCAGAACAACCTGCCCTCCGGGCCGACAGAAGTCGAAGGCGAGCTGCCGTGCGGGAGCGCTCCCGCTGGCGTCGATGACCACGTCATACCCACGCCCCGCGCCACGAATGGCGTCCGCCACGGCATCCGCTGTTCCAGCGTTCACGGTGGCTGAGGCACCCAGCTTTCGCATGGTGTCGAGCCGCTGTTCGTTCACGTCGGCAGCAAGCACATCCCTCGCCCCAATGTGTACGGCAGCGGAGACCGCAAGTGCTCCCATCGTTCCTGCACCCACAATCGCCAAACGGAAGAACGGAGGTGGGGAAACCAGCCGGAACAAGTGGACGATGTTCGCGAGGGGCTCCGCCAGAATCGCTGCCTCAGAAGTCAGCGAATCGGGGATTTCATAGACCTGCGTGCTGGGCAAGGCGACGTACTCTGCGAATGTTCCGGGAGTGGTCCCCAGTCCGAGCAACTTCCACGATTCGCACAGATTCTGTGTGCCCGAAATACAGGCGTCGCAGTGCCCGCAACTGACGAGCGGATTAGCCACCACCCGGCGCCCGTCACTCCGCCGTCCCACTAACTCGTGACCGAGAACCAGAGGCGGACGCCGCAGAGCGCTATGCCCGAGAAATCCAGAAATATCCGAGCCGCAGACTCCAGCGACTTCGACGGCAATCTCCTCTTCGCCCGTCTTCGGTTCCGGACGAGGACGCCCTTCCAGTTCCACCTTGCCAGGAGCGGTATAGACCAAAGCTCGCATCGCACGAAGTATAAAGTAGTCTGCTCCCTCCGAGCATCGCTTTACTGATCTTTTTAACCGGGTTCTGGGGACGCTGCGGCGATTTCAATGCGTATAAAGATGAGGTAAAGTTTCACGTCAATCCATAAGCGTGCGGGAGTTCTTGTGAGAAAGATCGAGGCGGTGGATTTTTTCTATTTGTCCATGCCGGTCGTTACAACGGAAGGCGATGGCAGCCAGGACGCGCTGCTGGTGCGCGTTGCAGCCGGGGGACTGGTGGGATGGGGCGAGTGCGAGGCCTCGCCGCTCGTGTCGATCGCCGCCTTTGTTTGCCCGATGTCCCACGGCGCTTGCCGTCCGGTCGGAGCGTCGGTGCTTGGGCAGTGTCTCGAAAGCCCCGAAGATATTTACCGCATTGCTGCGCAGATTGAATTCGACAGCATGGACCTGTTGCAGGCGCCACACACTTGGTCGGGAGTCGAAATCGCGTTGTGGGATTTGCTGGGAAAGGCCCACCAGGAGCCGGTCTGGCGCCTCCTCGGATACCGCGAAGCATTTCCAAAGCTTCCCTATGCCTCACAGCTTTTCGGAGATACGTCCGAGCAGACATACAAACTGGCGGTGGCCGCGCGCCAGCAAAACTTTCGGGCCGTGAAGTTTGGATGGGGCCCGATCGGAAGAGGCGACCTGAAGAGCGACGTTGATCACTTCTCCGCGGCGCGAGAGGGGCTTGGAAAAGACACGTTCCTGATGGTCGACGTCGGGCAGATCTTTGGTGACAACGTTGAAGCCGCGGCCGACCGTTTGCCCGCCCTCAACCAGTTCGGAGCAGTGTGGCTGGAGGAGCCGTTTCACACTAGCGCGCTCGATGCCTACGCGTCCCTGTCCCGCAGGGGTCAGTTGAAGCTGGCCGGAGGAGAGGGCGCGCACAACTTCTACATGGCTCAACATCTCATTGATTACGGCCGTGTCGGATACATTCAAGTCGATTGCGGTCGCATCGGCGGCATCGGTCCGGCTAAGCATGTTGCCGACTACGCGGCATCCAAGTCAGTGACCTTCGTCAATCACACCTTTACGTCCCACCTGGCGCTCAGCGCCTCTCTGCAGCCTTATGCCGGCATCAGTGCCGACGAAATTTGCGAATACCCATTCGCTCCCAAACCATTGGCTCGCGAGCTCACGGCGAATCATCTGCAGCGCGATAACAATGGATACGTCGCCGTGCCCGACGCGCCTGGATTAGGGATCGAAGTGAATGTGGAGTCCGTAAAGAAATATCTGGTGGACGCCGAAATCAAGGTAAAGGGGAAGATTCTATTTGGCACCCCCAGACTGGAATAGTGTCCCGGCGCGCCAGATCCTTGACAAAGTTTCCAAAGATATCGTTGCCCGTCTGGCCCAGGCTGAAGCCCGGCACAGATAATGGACGTAATTGGAGGGCCACGTCGCAGGTCACATACTCAGTTAGAGCATCCGTGAGCCTGCGACACCCAGGCCTGATGTACTACCGCTGCATTGCAACCTCCTGCTGCAATGCCTCTCCAATCTCTTCAAACTCACGCAACGAGAGGCGGAAAGACATAGCTCCGATCACGCCCGTTACTTGCTTCGGATTACGCATGCCCACGATCGCTGCCGTCACGGCCGGATTATGCAGCGTCCATGCGATGGCGACTTCTCCGGCCGTTCTGCCATGACGTGCACCAACCTCTTTGAGCAGTTCGACGAGCCGAAGATTTCTGGAGAGTTGAGGTTCGCGGAAGTTTGGATTCTGTAGCCGCCAATCCTCTGTCGCCAGAGATGCAATACGCTGTCGCGTCATGCCTCCACTCAGCAGACCGGAATACATTGGCGAATAGACGATCACTCCAATGTTGTTTGCTGCGGCGAATGGCAGGATGGACTCCTCCACTCCGCGTGCCAGCATCGAGTACGGTGGCTGCAGAGTAGTGATTGGTGCGATTGCCATAGCCCGCTTCATTTGCGCGGCATTGAAATTCGACACGCCGATATGACGCACTTTTCCCTCTTCTTTTAGGCGAGCCATCTCGGTCCAGCCCTCTTCAATGTCTGCATCCGGCTCTGGCCAGTGAATCTGATAAAGATCGATGACCTCGACTCCGAGTCGGCGCAGGCTGTCTTCGCATTCCCGTCGAATCGATGCCGCCTTCAAGACTCCGCCAATCTTTCCGTTTTTGTCCCACGTCCGCTCACACTTCGTAAAGATGTATGGTCGATGATTCCGGCCATAGAGCGCCTGCTTCACGACGTCTTCGGAGTGTCCAAGACCGTAGACTGCAGCGGTGTCAATCCAGTTGATCCCGCGATCGAGGGCCTCATGGATGGCCGTGACCGAATCGTTGTCGTTCTGCGGACCCCAACTCCATGTCCATCCACCGCCGCCCATCGCCCATGCGCCGATCCCCACAGGCGTAATCAACAGATCGCTTTTCCCTAATTGCCTGGTTTCCATTGCGGCCTCCTGTTTCGAATGTTTTTCGTAGGAAATTTTCCTGGTTGCCTTACCAGATTGCATTTCTCAAGCCATCCGCGAAGCTCAGGCGAACTTCGCTCACTTTGTTGATGGCAAAGCTCTTGTTGAATCCAAGACGCCTCCCGGCTCATCTGAATTCTATATAGAAAGTTCTGCTGGGTCTGCACGTCGACAGGTATCGACACGACGCCTTGGGGTTGGGAAGGATTCTGAAAGTCATGCAGAGCATCGCCGACGAAAAGGACAATGCCTTGTCCGGACGCTACCTCGCCTTGCTTGAGGTTTCGTCTGCCATCGCCTCGCACCGGACCTTGGAAGAGTTGTTTACAGACTTGGCCCACCGTCTTCATCCCATCATCGATTTTAGTTATCTCAGCGTGCTTCTTTACGATTCGGCACGAAACGTAATGCGCGTTCATATTTTGGATTCAGAGGGACCCGATACGGTTCGTCCGGGTATGGAATTTTCTATGGGCGAATCTCCCTCCGCCTGGGTCTGGACCAATCAGGAACCGCTTGTCCTTGATGACTTGGATCGCGAAGAACGGTTCTCGCGCCCGGTCAGTCTGATGCGTGGATACGGAGTGCGATCGTTTTGCAGTATTCCCTTGAGCACACCGCGCCGTCGTTTGGGAGCGTTCAGTCTCGGTCACACGGCGCCGAACGCTTATAGCCTCGATCACCTGGAGATTCAAAAGCTGGCCGCAAGCCAGGTCGCAGTTGCGGTAGAGAATGCACTGAACTATCAGGAAGCGTCGCAACTGCAGCAAGAAGTCGCGCGTGAACGCGACCGGCTCAAGCTTTTGCTTGACGTAAACAATGCGGTCGTGTCGAACCTCTCTTTGACCGAACTGTTCCAGGCAATTCCGCGGCGAGTCCGGCTGGCGATGCAGTGCGACGGAGCCTGCCTTTCGCTGCCAGATTCATCAAAGCAACAACTCGAAATCCACGGATTGGACTTTCCCGAAGGCCGAGGCTTTCTGCAGGAAGAGACTCAACTCCCAATCGATGGATCAAGTCCCGGAAAGGCGTTTCGGACGGGCCAACCGGTTCTTTTCGAGACCCCGCCTCGCGCCCTGCATGTCAGTTCACTACAACTGAACTATCAGGAAGGGCTGCAGTCTGGATGCTTCTTGCCCCTTACGAGAGGTGATCGCACGCTCGGCGTTCTGCATCTGCTCGACCGTCATCCTCGTCGTTTCTCCGAGGCGGACGCCGACTTCCTGCAGCAGGTTTCGCACCAGGTCGCGATCGCACTCGACAACGCAATGCAGTATCGCGAAGTCGATCAGTCTCGCGAAAGATTGGCCGACGAAACCTCCTATCTCCGTACAGAGATCCGTGCTGAACGCGGTTTCGATGAAATTCTCGGAAACACCCCCGCCATTCGGGATGTGTTGCGCCACATCTCGACGGTTGCGCCAACGAACTCGACCGTCCTCATCCAGGGCGAAACTGGCACCGGAAAGGAACTGGTTGCGCGGGCGATTCATAACATGAGCTCCCGCCGTGAGAATCTATTCGCAAAGCTCAACTGCGCCGCTATTCCCTCAGGATTGCTCGAGAGCGAGTTGTTTGGCCACGAAAAAGGTGCCTTCACCGGTGCCATTGCAAAGAAAGTCGGCAGGTTCGAGGTGGCAGATAAGGGAACACTGTTTCTCGACGAGGTTGGTGATATCCCTTCGGAACTACAACCCAAGCTATTACGCGTCTTGCAGGAACAGGAGTTCGAACGATTGGGCAGCAGTCGCTCAATCCAAGTTGACGTACGCCTGGTTGCGGCAACGAATCAGAATTTGGGAAAGATGGTGGAGGACCGCCTCTTCCGTGCCGATCTTTACTACCGCCTCAACGTTTTCCCCATCAAGCTCCCGGCCCTGCGCGAGCGGCGGGAAGACATTCCGCTCCTCACCCTTCATTTTGTGCAGCACTATGGCAAGCAGATGAATAAGAGCATCGACGTCGTTCCTCCAGAAACCATGGAGGCACTGATGCGCTATGACTGGCCAGGAAACATCCGTGAGCTGCAGAACTTCGTCGAGCGTGCGGTGATTTTGTCGCATAGCCGCACATTGTCGGCGCCGATCTCAGAGTTGAACAAGCCGCGTGAAAACTATCCGGCTTCCCCCATCACTCTCGAAGAAGCCGAACGCGAGCACATCCTGCGAGCCTTGCGTGAGACGCAGTGGGTGCTAGGCGGCACTGCCGGTGCGGCGAATCGCCTTGGCATGCCGAGAACCACGCTCATTTACAAAATGCGGCGTCTAGGAATTTCCCGCCAGCCAGATTGAGCATGGATCGCACTTGGGTCCCATCAATTAGATCCGCTGCTCCGAGACGCTCGTTCGTTAGTCGGTGCCAGCGTACTCCCGTCAGTCTGGCTGACCAGCCTGCCGCAGCATTCCGGTCTTTGCGGAAGCGTTGAACTGTCCCATCCGCCACCCAGCGCGCGAACCAGCAATACGCTCGCGGAGATTCGCCGGCCCAGGATTTGGACGGCCGTCCTCTCATCGGAAAGGGCCAATCCCTGTGCCGTGATCACCTCGAGATAGGTCGTCACGCCACCCTTGTAGCGGGTGAGTGATTGGTTCAGCGAATTCTGCGCCGCCTGCACCGCTGCTTGCTGGGTTCTCGCCTCGTCTTGCAAAATCCTCAGCGCTGCCAGATTATCCTCCACATCCTGAAACGCGCTCAGCACAGTTTCACGATAGTTGGCTACGGATTGATCGTAGGCAGCTTGAGCCTGATCCGAAACGGCACGGCGCCGGCCGGCATCAAACGCCGTTACCACCGCCGATGCACCTGCCATTAAGAATCCGCTTGGGCCCGACAGCAAATTCGTGATGGTATTGCTCTCGAATCCGCCCGATGTCGTCAACGATACGTTCGGGAAATACGCGGCCTTTGCAACTCCGATATTGGCGTTGGCTGCGGCAACCCGACGCTCGGCGGCAGCCACGTCGGGGCGCCGTTCCAATAGCTCTGAGGGCAGCCCCGCCGGGATTGTCGGTGGCAGTGTGCTCAGAGGAGAGGACGCGATGGTAAACGTGGACGCGGGTTGTCCCACAAGCACCGCAATCGCATGCTCGAACTGCGCTCTTTGCACGCCGATGTCGATCGCCTGTGCGCGGGTGGTTTCCAGTTGGGTTTGCGCCTGCGCCACGTCGACGCCCGATGCGACACCCCCCTTGAACCGATTCTGCGTCAGATCCAACGCTTGCTCATAGGCCGACACGGTGGAAGAAAGCAGTTGCCCTTCCGCATCCAACTCGCGTAGCTGAAAATAGTCGGAAGCGAGTTCAGCATGCAGGCTCAACCGCACCCCTTCTAAATCCGCTGCGGAGGCCTGAGCCTCGGAGCGGCTGGCCTCAACCGTTCGCCGCACCCGGCCCCAAATATCGGCTTCGTAAGAAGCACTTACCGGCAGCGCGATGTCCGTATAGCTGTTGGTTGCCTGGCTGAACAATGGCCGGTTTTGCGATTGATGGTCTCTCGTCGCCAACAGTCCGGCCGTGATGGTCGGAAAGTAGTCTGCGCGGTTCTGCCGAACCAGCGCTCGCGCTTGAATATATTGCGCCTCGGCCGCCTTCAGGTTCTGGTTCGATACGTTGATCCGCTCCTCAAGTTCGTTTAACTTCGGGTCCTGAAAAATCTCCCACCACTGCCCGCGGGCAATCGCATCGCTTGGTTGCGCCGTCGTCCACTCAGCCGGCAATTCCTTGTAGGCCGGAGGGGCAGGTGCGCTTGGCCGGGCATAGTGTGGTCCCACTTCACACCCGCTCAAAATCAAGACCGGCACGAAACATCCCAGTAGAGCGGCTCGCCCTATCGCATTTGTGAACGGGAATCTCATTGGCCATCCCCCGCCGTCTGGGCAATCCGCACCGGCTGTCCGGAAATGATCGAATCCGGCGGATTCACAACGATCGATTCGTCCCCTTTGAGGCCCCCAACAATCTCCATGCGATCCCCGAAATCATGGCCCGGAGTAACCGGTGTCAGGACGGCTTTACCATCACTCACCACTGCGAGCCGAAGTCCCTCTTTTCGAAAAAGAAGCGTGTTCACCGGGACAATGTAGGACGAGCCTCCCGCAGGTAGTTTGAGGTGAACTTCGGCGTAGGAACCTGTAAGCAACACGCCAGTCGGATTCACGACATCAATCTCAACGAGCAAAGTCCGTGAAGCTGGATCAATTGCCTCGGCAGTCCGCACCAGCTTTCCTTGGAACCGCTTACCGGGAAATTCCGCCAGTGTCAGGTCTGCGGTTAAGCCCGGCTTCGCAGCCTGCGAGTACGCTTCCGGAACGTTCACATACACTCGCAACCTGTCGGGCTGCGCAATGTCGAACAGGTCCGTCTTCGAACCACCGCTCGCGCCCGCATCGATCAAGTCCCCAATATCCGTCTTGCGCGCCGTGATGACTCCGGTGAACGGAGCGTAGATTTTCTCGAATGACTGCAGTTGTTGGAGTCGGTTCACGTTCGCCTGGTTCGCCTGTACGGTCGCCTTGTTCGCGGCCAACGCGCCCGTCGCATTGTCGGTTTCCTGTTGCGAAACGGAGTTGGTCTTCAGTAAGTCTTGGTACCGGTTGGCGGTGATCTCTGCGAGGTGAAGGTTCGCTTGGGCGGTACCTAGATCCGCTCGCGCCTGCTGGAGTTGCTGGTCAACCTCCGGTGTCTCAATTTCCGCGAGTAGTTGCCCCTCCTTCACATGAGCGCCGATGTCCGCGTACCACTTCTTCAAGTAACCGTTTGTCCGAGCATAGATCGGAGCGCTGATGTATGCCTGCACGTTCGCGGGAAGCACAACCTCCTCGGCCTCGGCGGTCCGTTCGGGACGCACGACAGCGACCGTCGGCAAGGCCATTTGCGCAGTCTCCTTCCGCAACGTCGTTCGTGCCGTAAGGCGCGGCAAAATGCCAGACGTCAACGCTCCAACCACCGCCAACGACACCACAATACCTGCGGCCAAGTGCTTTCCCTTGGACCCTTTCGCCTCTTCGGCCTGTGGTGCTGCCTCCCGAACCGTCACTTGCTTTTCATTCTCATCCATTACGACCGGCATAATCTCCCGCTTTCTGGTTAGGACTCTTGTAAGACTCCATGACTTTGCTGCTTGATTTCACCGCGCCCCGAACCATGCAGCAAACTGAACAGTGTAGGTACAAACAGAAGTGTTGCCACAGTGGCAAACAACAGGCCGCCAATCACAGCGCGCCCCAGGGGTGCGTTCTGCTCGCCGCCTTCTCCCAGTCCCAGCGCCATCGGTACCATGCCGATAATCATTGCCAAGGCTGTCATCAGAACGGGTCGGAAACGCGTGTAGCCCGCCTCCAGTGCAGCCGCAATCGCGTCTTTTCCTTCTTGCATCTGTTCGGTTGCGAAGCTCACCACCAGAATGCTGTTAGCCGTAGCGACTCCCATACACATGATCGTTCCCGTGAGTGCCGGTACGCTAACCGTGGTCCGGCTTACGAACAGGAACCATGCGATTCCCGCGAGCGCCGCCGGCAACGCCGAGATGATGATGAACGGATCAAGCCACGACTGAAAGTTCACCACGATCAGCAGATAGACCAGCACGATGGAGAACGCCAATCCTGCGAGCAGGCCAATGTAAGACGACCGCATTGTTCGGACTTGCCCGCGTACAATCACCTGCGATCCGCGCGGCAATGAGCCTTGCGTATCGGTGATGATCCGATTGATTTGCCGCGCGACGGCGCCCAAATCGCGGCCTTGCACCGACCCATAAATGTCGATCACCGGACGAATGTCGTAGTGCGAAATGACCGGCATGTGCACCTTCCGCGTGACTGATGCCAGACTCCCCAGGATCTCTGGCGGAGCGGCGGGGTTCATTCCTGTCACCGGAATGTTTTCGACATCCTGCAGACTCTGAATCCGGTACTGCGGCGTCTGTGTCGCGATCGAATAGCTCACCCGGTTGTTGGGATCGAGAAAAAATGTAGGAGAGGTCTGAAAGCTCCCACTGAGTGACACGAGCAAATTTTGCGCAACGTCGTGTTGCGTGAATCCGATCTGGTTCGCTTTCGTCCGGTCCACGTCGATGTGCAGTTCGGGCTGGTCAAATGGCTGTTGAATGCGCAGATCTGCCGTGCCCTCAACTCCGCGGATTTTCTGTAGAACCGCGTTGGCGTAGCGACAGTCTCCCTCAAGATCATTCCCCGCCACCTGAATATCAATCGGAGCCGGCAGCCCGAAGTTCAGGATCTGGCTGACGATATCCGCTGGAAGAAAGGCAAAAGTGACTCCTGGAAATTGTTGCGCCAGATTGAGCCGAAGATCGTGTACATACTTCTCCGTCGGACTATGTTCCGTCGAAAGACTGACGAGTATGTCAGCGTCTGCCGGCCCGATCGGCGCCGAGTTGCTGTACGAGAGATTAATCCCGCTATACGGAATGCCAATGTTATCGATGATGCTCGAAACTTCCGCTGGCGGAATCTGCTGCCGGATCGACCGTTCCACCAGATCGCAGAGACGCGCCGTTTCTTCAATTCGCGTTCCGGTCGGCGCCCGCAGATGAAGCTTGAATTGCCCGCTGTCCACTGTCGGAAAGAAATCTTGTCCCAGGAACGGGATGAGCACCGCCAGCGACACAATGGAGAAGGCCAGCACGGTCACCAGAAAAGCGCGCCGGTGATTCAGGCAGCTTTCCAAGATTCGCTGATAGCCTTCGCGAAGATTCTCGAACTTTTCTTCAAAGCGAACCTGCAATCGGACCAGGGGATTGCTGCTCGAGCCCGGTAGTTGACCTGCCTCCTGCTCATGTCCGCGCAAAAGATATTTGGCCATCGTCGGCACCAGCGTCCGCGAGAGCAGGTAAGACGCGAGCATCGCGAACACCACCGATTCGGCGAGCGGCACGAACAAGTACCGTGCCACGCCGGTCAGAAAGAACATCGGGACAAACACGATACAAATACAAAGTGTCGAGACGAATGCCGGAACCGCAATCTGCTGCGCGCCATCGAGAATTGCCTGCTGAATTTCCTTCCCCTGCGCGATGTTCCGGTTGATGTTCTCGATTTCGACCGTCGCATCGTCCACCAAAATCCCAACCGCCAGGGCTAAGCCGCCGAGAGTCATGATGTTGATGGTTTCACCCAGAGCGCTCAATACGATGATCGAAGTTAAAATCGAAAGGGGGATCGACACCGCAATGATTAGCGTGCTGCGCCAGCTTCCCAGGAAAATCAGAATCATCAACCCTGTCAGGCACGCTGCTATCGTGGCTTCCTTGATTACTCCATTAATGGATGCCCTCACGAAAATAGATTGGTCTGCTAGCGGCTTGATCTCGAGCTCCGGAGGCAGGCTGGCCTTGATCTGCGGAATGAGTGTCTTGATGCCGGAAATGACGTCTAGAGTCGAGGCGTTCCCTGCCTTCTGAATTGTCAGCAGAACCGATCTCTGCCCATCTACGCGCACGATATTCGTCTGCGGGGGAAATCCATCCCGCACCCAGCCGATGTCGTGAACGTAGATTGTGCTGCTGCCTACCGTTTTGATTGGCAGTTGGTTCAGTCCCGCGATGTCGGTAGGGCTGCCATTGATATCGACGTCGTATTCCTTGGATCCAATCTTGGCCGTGCCCGACGGCAGAATCAGGTTCTGTGCGCTGATTGCATTAACGACATCAAGCGGCGACAAACCTTTCGACTGTAGTGCGGCTGTGTCGAGATCGATTTGCACCTGCCGCTGTTTTCCGCCGTACGGATAAGGTACCGCCGCCCCTTCCACCGTGATTAACCGCGTGCGAATGAAATTAAGGCCATAGTCATTGAGCTGCTGTTCCGACAACTTCCCTCCGGAAAGCGCCAGCTGCAGAATGGGCACACTCGAGGCACTGTAGCTGATGACTAGCGGAGGCGTCGTCCCTTGCGGCAGTTGCCGCAACTGGGTCTGCGACACAGCAGTTATCTGCGCAATGCCTCGCTCGACGCTGGCACTTGGCTGGAAGAATACTTTTACGACTGCGATTCCATTGAGCGACTGCGATTCGACGTGCTCAATGTTATCGACCGTGGTGGTGAGCGCGCGCTCGGTCACCGACACAATTCTGTCGCTCATATCCTGCGCATTCAGCCCGTTGTAACTCCAGATGATGCTGACCACCGGAATGTTAATGTTTGGAAAAATGTCGGTCGGGGTGCGAACGATCGAGAACGCCCCCAGCAGTAAGATCAAAATTGCCAGCACCACGAACGTATAAGGCCGCCGTAAAGCGAGCCGCACGATCCACATGTCTGCCTCACGTGGGGTTCTAGTACAAGCGCCTTAGCCGCTTAAGAATGTTGAGCGAAATCCCCACTTGTCATCCATGCAGGCACGTGCTTTGCCAGCAACTGGAAACTGGAAGTCCGAGGGAGTTGAAAGCAGAATAAGGAGTTAGCGCGTGGTCAAGGGATTTTTCGATTGAGTCCGTCAACTGCACTGTCGATCCATCGACAGTCGACGACGCGCGGAGTTTATGGCGATGTTCGAGTCGAAAATGCGATTCGAAAAAAGTACGCTTTGAAGAGAAAGTTTCACCGGCAAGAAGGGGTCTAAACAGAAGAGGTAAAGAGCGGGCGGTTGCCCGCTCCTGACGGGCATGCCGTTACTCGCCGCTTGGACTATCGCTGAACGCGAACGCCTCCTTATACTTGCCAAACTGGATCTGCTCGAGCATCTCAGTATGGTTGCTGCCCGAGGTCATCGTTACTGAGTCAGATTCCGCTGGATGGCCCAGATTGACGATTTTGGCAGACGCTTGGGCTAAGCTCTTCCCATGCCGCACGAAGTTGACCTCCGCCGTAGAACCGTTTTCGGTCCACTCCATCGTGTACTCGCCGGCAGCAAGTTGAGTGGTCCCAACTTGCAGCGTCTCGGGGATCACGACGCTATGATGATTCTTATCTCGAGCCAACGCTCCGCTCGTGGTAATGAATGCGAACGCAACAACAGCTAGTACAGGTCCCTTAAAGCCAGTCATATTGATCTCCTTTATTCAGAATTGGAAGCCGATCGTCTACTTGTCGACTCCTCAACATCCATTCTCCAAAACATCTGCACGTTACATTCCAGAAATCAGGGTCGCGAGCGATAATCTATCTTTGTGAATCGCTTGAAGCAGACCGCCATTCCCCATAACCCTTAATGTCGGATATGTCGAGCATCCGACGCGTAGACGCAGAGATCTAAGCCACCCCTGTCCGCGGCAAGACGATCCTTTCGAACCCAGCTTTCGCGCACGCCGAGCTTCGAGTACAGTATTCAGGTTGAATTCCCACAGGAATAGTTTTTGCTATGTTGATCGACAGCCAGGACTCTTGACGACTGCCGTTCTGCGATTACGGAGGGGACAATGAAGAACAGACTTCAGTCTCGCAATCTCTCTGAGTCGGTGTCGCGACGAACGTTCCTCGGGCAAAGCGCCGCCGCTGCAATCGGCTTCTCCATCGTTCCACGACGCGTACTCGGTGGTTTGGGATACGTTCCGCCCAGCGATAAAGTCAACATCGCCTTTGTCGGCGTCGGGGCTCAAGGCCTGCGAGTCATGCTCCATTTCTTACGCGAACCCGACGTACAGGGCGTAGCGGTGTGCGACTGCAACAAGACAGGCTCGGACTATCCGCAATGGGACACGCACGAGTTCTGCAAGTCCGTCCGCAAATTACTTGGCGTCGATAGTGGATGGGACTGGCTCAGTCCCGACCAGCCTATTCAGTTGACCCACTCCCTCCAAGTCACCGGTGGAGTGGCCGGCCGCGAGCCTTGTCAGAAGATCGTGGAAGGCTATTACGGAACTCAGCAGCGATCCGGCCAATATCACGGATGTGCCGCATACTCTGACTTCCGCGAATTACTTGAGAAGCAAAAGGATCTCGATGCCGTCGTCGTGTGCACCACCGACAACCTTCATGCAGCAGTCTCCGCTGCAGCCATGAAAAAGGGTAAACACGTTTTTTGCCAAAAGCCTTTGACGCACACTATCTATGAGGCCCGATGCATTGCCGAGATTGCCAAGCAGACTGGCGTCGCGACGCAGATTGCCGTCGCCAATCAGGCCTCCGAGTCAACGCGCCAGCTATGTGAATGGATTTGGGCTGGAGCAATCGGTCCTGTGCGCGAGGTGCAGAACTGGTCCAGCCGTCCCTTCTGGGCGCAAGGCATCGAACGCCCGAAGAATTCAGAACCGGTGCCAGACGGCTTAGACTGGGATCTCTGGCTGGGGCCTGCGCCGCAGCGTCCCTTCAACCATGCTTATCTGCCGTTCGCCTGGCGTGGATGGACCGACTTCGGCTGTGGCGCGTTGGGCGATATGGGGTCCTACAGCTTCGACACAATCTTCCGAGTCCTGAAACTAGAAGCGCCTACGAGTGTGGAAGCAAGTTCCACCGACCGCTATGACGAAACTTACCCCATGGCCTCGATCATTCGCTATGACTTTCCGGCTCGCGGCGATATGCCGCCCGTAAAGTTCACGTGGTACGACGGCGGCCTCAAGCCGCCGCGACCCGAAGAACTGGAAGAGAATCGCCCCTTAAAAGGAGATGGCGAAGAAGAAGACGAAGGACTTCTTTTCATAGGAGAGCGCGGCAAGATCCTCTGCACCTTCAACGGCGGCAATCCAAAACTCATTCCTCAATCCAAAATGGACAGCTATAAGCAGCCTCCCAAGACGCTACCCAGATCACCCGGGAACGAGCGAGAATGGCTCGACGCCTGCAAAGGAAGTAAGGTGAAGCCCGGCGGAAACTTCGAGTTTGAAGGACTCGTGACCGAAACGCTACTCCTCGGAAACCTTGCCACTCGAATGGGACAAAAGCTGAATTGGGATCGCTCGAACTTGAGCGTGAATTCCGATGTGGCCCAGAAGTTCGTCCGCCCCGAACGGCGTAGCGGATGGGAACTCTAGCGGCTACTTTTGAAATGAGGAGACATCAATGCCAATATTCTCGAGACGAGAGTTCATCAAGACCACCGCAGCGTACACTGTCGCCGCCGGGTTTCTTTCCACCGGAGCGCTCGAACTTCACGCCAATCCTCTTGGCCTCCCCATCGGATGTCAGACGTGGCCCGTCCGGGACATGATTGCGAAAGACTTCCCGGGCACCATAAAGCAACTCTCCTCCGCCGGGTTTCAGACGATTGAGCTATGTTCGCCGTTCGGTTACTCCGACTCTGGGTTCGCCGGTCTCGCCAAATATAAAGGAGCCGAACTGCGAAAGATTTTGACCGATGCTGGTGTCTCTTGTATCAGTTCGCATTTTGGCATTGAAGAACTCAGAGAAAATCAGCAGCGCTCCATTGATTGGGCGAAAGATGTCGGGCTTACTCAAATGATGGTGCCCAGCCTGAACGGCCCTAAGAAGCCGACGATGGACGATGTAAAGCGGGCTGCCGACGAATACAACAAGATGGGTGAGCAAGCGGCCAAGGCGGGCATTCAGCAGGGCCTTCACAATGAAGATTTCGAACTTTCAACCGTGGATGGCAAGCGCACCTACGATGTTTTATTTGGCTTGCTTGATCCAAAGCTGATTAAGTTTCAGTTCCAGGTTTCCACCATCAGCCGCGGTTATGACGCCGCCGAGTACTTCACGAAGTATCCTGGCCGGTTTATTTCCATGCACGTTCAAGGCTGGTCCTCAGAGACCAGGAAAATCGTACCTGTCGGCCAGGGCACTTTGGATTGGAAAAAGATCTTCACAGCCGCCAAGACCGGCGGCATAAAAAACTATTTCGTCGAAATGAACCTTCCCATGATGAAAGAGAGCGTGCCCTTCCTTCGAAATTTGCAGCTCTGAGACGCCAGCAACCTTTTGCCTTAGCTGAAGTTACAGGCTATACCGGATAGACTCGCTCGATAGCCGGCGGGTAATGTCAGGATTGCCTTAAAGGGTCTTCTCAAAATTTACGAACCTGAAACGCTCGAAGGCAATCCCTTCGCGTTTTTTTCGGAACAGGTTGACTCTAATTCCGACGCGTCAATCGTGCTGATTCCAAGGCAACCAATGTCCTCGATCAAGGTTGATGAGAAAAATGCGCGGGTGGGTGCGAATCGGCAACCGGATGGCGGTTGGGATTTTCTCGTCTGGGCGCCACAAGTCCGAAGCGCCAGCCTGGTTTTTCCGGGCGTTAGTGACCATGCAGTTAGCATGGAACCTCTGGGCGACGGATATTTCCACACCTTCTCAGAGAGGCTTGCTCCTGACTCTCAATATTTTTATCGCCTTGATGATGCACGAAACCTGCCGGATCCGGCTTCCCGCTATCAGCCTCAAGGAGTTCATGGCCCTTCCCAGGTCGTTGACCTGAATCTCTTCCGTTGGACGGACCACGACTGGAAGGGTAGAACGCTTGAGCACAGCGTCTTTTACGAATTGCATGTTGGAATCTACACGCCCGAAGGATCCTTTGACGCGATAATTCCGCATCTCCAGGAACTCGCCGATCTCGGGATCACGACGATTGAACTCATGCCAGTCGCTCAGTTTCCCGGATCGCACAATTGGGGTTATGACGGGGTCTATCTTTTTGCTCCGCAAAATTCCTATGGCGGCCCCGTGGCGCTCCAGCGTTTGGTGAACGCAGCCCATCAGCACGGCTTATCCGTTGCGCTCGACGTGGTTTACAACCATCTGGGCCCCGAAGGCAACTACCTAAATGCCTTCGGACCGTACTTTACCGATCACTATCGAACGCCCTGGGGCCAAGCTCTCAACTTCGACGGTGTGGGCAGCGATGAAGTGAGGAGATTCTTTATTGAAAACGCACTGTATTGGTTGGAGGACTATCACTTCGACGCGTTGCGCCTGGACGCTGTGCATGGAATATTCGATTTCGGAGCACGCCATTTCCTGGCAGAACTCAAGTCGGCGGTTTCTAATCTGTCCAAGCGGCTGGGAAGACCGATGCATTTGATCGCAGAGAGTGATCTGAACGATTCTCGCATCCTTCGCGCCCCCGGCGAGGGTGGATACAATCTCGATGCCCAGTGGAGCGACGACTTTCATCACTCCGTACACGCATTGCTGACCGGAGACAAGCTCGGATATTACTCCGACTTTGGAGGCATCACTTCCTTGGTTTCGACGCTGAAAGACGGCTGGTACTACCGTGGGCAACACTCCAATTATCGCGGCCGTCGCCATGGCAACTCACCGCAAGGTCTTCCACCATCAAAATTCGTAGTATGCAATCAGAATCACGACCAGGTCGGGAACCGCGCCGCCGGGGAACGCCTGACCAGTTTGGTCAGTTTTGAGGCGCTCAAACTCGCGGCCGGAATCACTCTTCTCTCGCCCTTCGTCCCCCTGCTATTCATGGGCGAAGAGTATGGCGAGACCGCGCCTTTTCAATACTTCACCAGTCACGAAGATCCCGCGCTGGTGGAAGCAGTCCGTCGGGGACGCCGTGAGGAGTTTGCCGCCTTTGGTTGGGAGGACAGCGTCCCTGATCCTCAAGACGAGCAAACATTTTGCCGATCCACTCTCAAGCTCTCTCTGAAGCATCAAGAGCCGCACCACACTCTATGGCAGTTTTATCAGCGACTCATTAAGATTCGCGAAGATTACAGCTTGGGAGAGGCGGCATTACGGACGGTTCGTAAAATCGATGATTGGGGCGTATTGACACTGCGCGAAGACGGCTCTCGAAAGTTTGCCTTGGTCTGCAACTTTGCCGACTTTCCCGTAACCTCATCGTTGCCAGAACTGGCAGGGAACTGGACGGTGGTGATCCACTCCGCGGATTCCTCGTGGCAGGGGCCGGAAAGTAATCTTGCATCCGAATTAACTCTGCCGCCAGATGGGACGTTTCGGCTCTCCGCCCACTCGTTTCTTTTCGTGGAGCGGACGACTAGGGAGGCGATGTGAAATACGTCTGCATCCATGGGCATTTCTACCAGCCCCCGCGCGAAAATCCGTACCTCGAAGCCATCGAGTTACAAGATACCGCCTATCCCTACCACGACTGGAATGAACGAATTACTGCCGAGTGCTATGCGCCCAATGCAGCTTCACGCATTGTTGATGCCGAGAATCGCATCCTCAAACTGCTCAACAATTACACACGCATCAGTTTTAACTTCGGACCAACCCTCTTGTCATGGTTGAAGGACCAAGTCCCTCGCGTCTATCGGGCGATCCTTGAAGCGGATAAGGAGAGCAGTGGTCGCTTCTCTGGACACGGCTCCGCACTGGCGCAAGGCTACAACCACATGATCCTCCCGCTAGCCAATCGCCGGGACAAAGTCACGCAAGTGAAGTGGGGGATTCGTGATTTCGAAAGCCGCTTCGGTCGTAAACCGGAGGGAATGTGGTTGCCGGAAACCGCCGTCGATACCGAGACTCTCGAAGTGCTGGCTGAAAATGGTATCCAGTTCACCATTCTCGCGCCTCGCCAAGCCCAACGCGTACGGCCCAGGAATAGCGCGAAATTTGAAGATGTCAGCGGCGCTCGCATTGATCCGGCCCGGGTCTATCGCGCCGAACTTCCGTCGAAAAAGCGGATCAACCTGTTTTTCTATGACGGCCCGATTTCTCAAGGCGTTGCCTTCGAGGGATTACTGAATGACGGCAAACGTTTCGCCGATCGCCTTTTGAGTGGCTTCTCCGACACGCGTCAAGGCGACCAACTCGTTCACATCGCGACCGATGGCGAGAGCTATGGCCATCACCATCACTATGGCGAAATGGCTTTGAGTTATGCCCTCGACGAAATCGACAAGGGCGGAGTCGCGCAACTTACCAACTACGCTGAATTTCTCGAACAGCATCCTCCGAGGCATAACGTCGAGATCGTGGAAAACAGCTCCTGGAGTTGTGTCCATGGAGTCGAGCGTTGGCGCAGCGATTGCGGATGCAATTCTGGCGGTCATCCGTGGAACCAGCAGTGGCGTGCTCCTCTGCGAGCCGCGCTTGACTGGCTCCGTGACAAGCTGGCTCCTATTTTCGAATCGCGCCTCAAGGAATATGTTCGCGATCCTTGGGCCACTCGCGACGACTACATTCGCGTCATCCTCGATCGTTCTGACGAATCCCGGCAGGCATTCTTTACCGATCATTCGGTTCGTCCCCTCGATCCCAACGATCAAGTGGCCGTTCTCAAGTTGCTCGAGATGCAACGCCATGCCCTGCTCATGTATACGAGTTGCGGTTGGTTCTTCGACGAACTGTCAGGATTGGAAACGGTGCAGGTCATTCACTATGCGGCACGCGCCCTGCAACTGGCGGAAGAGTGCTCGGGCGAGAAACTGGAGCCCGATTTCCTGCAGCATCTTGCCTTGGCCAAAAGCAACCTTCCAGAGCATGGAGACGGGGCCAAGATCTACGAGAAGTGGGTCAAGCCTGCGGTCGTCGACATTGAGCGCGTGGCCGCTCACTACGCCATCAGCTCTCTGTTTGAGAGCTATCCTGAGAAAACACCCATCTATTGCTATGAGGCCGATCGCGTCCGCTATTCCGTGGAAGCAGAAGGAAAGATACGGCTCGCCACAGGTTGCGCACGTTTTAGTTCAACGATCACTCAGGAATCAGCGGCGCTGGACTTCTCAGTCCTGCATCTTGGAGATCACAACGTAACCGCCGGCGTCCGCCCGGCGGACTGTTCTGTCCCCGATGGCGAACAGAAAAAGTTGGCCGAGTCGTTTGATCGCGCCGACACCGCCGAGGTCATCCGCTTGCTCGATCAGCTATACGGCAAGAACATTTTCTCGCTACGAATGCTCTTCCGCGACGAGCAGCGAAAAATCACAAACCTGATTTTGAATGAGTCCCTGAATTCGGCAGCCGCGGTCTACCGCACAGTGTTCGAAAGCCAGGCTCCGTTGATTCGTTTCCTGAATGGTTTAGAAATTCCCGTGCCGAACGCTCTCAAATCGGCCGCAGAGATTGCCCTGAATAGTCAATTACAGCAATGCATTGAGCGCCCGGATCTTGACACAGATAGCATTCAAGGGCTTCTTAGGGAAGCCGCGGCAAGCAAGATTTCACTAGACTCGACCACGCTTGAATACAAAACCCGCAGGCGGCTGGAAAAAGAAGCGGCGGACTTCGCCGCGAATCCGTCCGATCCCGCGATCATCGAGAGAATCCTTAAGCTGCTCGACCTGATTCCTGCGCTTCCATTTCCCGTCGTCCTTTGGGAGGCCCAGAACGTCTGCTACCGGCCATTGATCACGGCCTTTCAACGGAATGGTTGGCACACTCCCGCGGCGGATCCCGTCGCCTTACGGCGCCACGAAGACCTGAACCGGCTGGCCTCGCAACTCCATATCTTGTTGCCTAAGGATTAGACAATGCTGCCGCTCCGCGTGCCTTCGGCGACCTATCGCGTGCAACTGAACCAACAGTTCCGCTTCGCGGACGCCTGCGAGATTCTTGATTACCTTCACGAACTTGGCATCTCAGATCTTTATCTGTCTCCGATTGTAGCGAGCCGAAAGGGAAGTGGTCACGGATATGACGTCATCGACCCTACGCGTCTCAATCCTGACTTGGGCAGTGAAGAAGAGTTTGCGACGCTCCTAGGCGAATTGCAGAATCGTGGTATGGGCCTTCTGCTCGACACCGTGCCCAACCACATGGCGGCCAGCGCCGAGAACCCTTGGTGGATGGATGTGCTCGAAAACGGTGCCCAGTCTGCTTTCGCTGCCTTCTTCGATATCGAATGGCATCCTCGTTCGCGCAGCCTCGACGGCAGAATCCTTCTTCCCGTCCTCGGACGTCCCTTCGGCGAAGCGCTCGACGCCGGCGAAATCAAGCTTTCTTTTCAGGATGGCCGGTTGTTCGTTCAGTATTTTGATTCGCTCTTTCCCCTTTCACCCCGTTCGTATCACGCGATCCTCAATTTCAAGCTCGACCGGCTGAAGGAAGTACTGGGAGAGGATGCTCCCCCTTTCCACGAATATTCCGGCATCCTGGCGTCGCTTCGGGAACTGTCTCACGCCGACCGCCGTGTCGCGGACACTGCCGCTGACCGCCGCTGGCGCTTCGAGGCGTCTCGAGACCGCCTGAAATCCCTGCTCACCAGTTCCAAAGAAGTCGCAATCTTTGTCGACGAAAATATAAGTGAGATCAACGGCAAAGAAGGCGACGCTGCCAGTTTTGGATTTCTGCAACGTCTGCTTGCCGAACAAAACTACAAGCTAGCTTTTTGGCAGAACTTGAATGAGAGCATCAACTATCGCCGCTTCTTTACCATCGCTGATCTGGTTGGAGTCCGGGTCGAAGATCCCCTGGTATTCGAATCAACTCACGGTTACATCCTGCGACTCGTATCGAAGAATCCTGCCGCTGGATTGCGGGTCGATCACATCGACGGCCTGCGCGATCCTCTCGCGTATGTGAACAAGCTTCAACAGCGGTTGGCGGCCGACGAGAGCAGAGCGGGGACCTCGTCCTATATTCTCGTCGAGAAAATTCTTTCGCGAGATGAAGCGCTGCCTGACGACTTGCCGATCAGTGGCACAACTGGCTACGACTACTTGAATGAAGCAAACGGATTATTCGTGGAACCGGAAGGCGCCCGTCGCATCGAGGAAATCTATTCCGCCTTCATCGGGCGCCAGCAGAACTATGCCGACATTGTCTATCAGAAGAAAAAGCTGGTCATGAATACTCTGCTGGGAGTCGAGATGCGAACTCTTGGCCGACAGTTGGCCGAGCTCGCCGCGCAGGATCGATACGCCCGCGAGTTGAACCGCGGACAACTCATCGACGCCCTCATCGAAGTAACCGCTTGCCTTTCCGTTTATCGAACCTACATCCGCAACATGGACCTGACAGCGCACGCCACCCAACACATCGAAGATGCAATCCGGACGGCACGCGGTCGAGCAACCCATTTAAACTCTCGTTATTTCGATTTTGTGCGGGAAGTGCTATTGATCCTGAACCCTCCTCACGTGCTCGCCGAGCAACGTGAAGCTCGCATGTCTTTCGTGATCCGATGGCAGCAGTTCACCGGGCCAATCTTCGCCAAGGGCGTCGAGGATACGGCCCTTTATGTCTACCATCCGTTGTTATCGCTGAATGAAGTTGGCGGCGATCCCCGTCCATCGGAAGCAGTCTCACGTGAGGACTTCCAAGCCTTCCTCCAGAATCGGCAGCTGAAGTGGCCATGCAGTCTCAACGCCAGCACGACTCACGACACGAAGCGAAGCGAAGATGTTCGCGCCCGTCTCAACGTTCTTTCCGAACTCCCTGGCGAGTGGAAAGATCATCTCGATCAATGGGCACGAATGAATGCCCGGCACAAAGAGCAGGTTGGCGGACAGGCTGTGCCCGACCGCAACGAAGAGTATTTCTTGTACCAAACGCTGCTCGGGGTCTGGCCTCTTGATCAGGAAAACTGTGCGACCTTGCGCGAGCGAGTCCAGGAACATCTCATCAAGGCCACGCGCGAGGCCATGGTGCACACTCGCTGGACTCGTCCCAACCAGCAACACGAAGACGCCCTGGTGAAATTCGTCGCCAGAGTTCTTTCGTCTGAAGACAACCGCAATTTTCTTCACGAGTTCCGGCAGTTTCAGAAGAAGGTGGCATATTTCGGAATGGTGAACGGACTGTCTCAGACGCTCTTGAAAATTGCAGCCCCCGGCGTTCCGGACTTCTACCAGGGTTCGGAATTATGGGACCTGCGCCTGGTCGATCCCGATAACCGTGGCCCCGTCGACTTCACCAAAAGAGCCGATACCCTTCGCCGAATCGTCAACGCTGACACTACCGATCAACAACTAAGTGAACTGCGCAACCATTGGCACGATGGAAGAATCAAGCTCTTCCTCATCTGGAAAGCGATCCGCTTTAGGCGAGATCATGAAGATCTCTTTCGTGCTGGAGAATTTGTGCCGTTGCAATCCGCCGGATCCTGTTCCCGCAACGTAACTGCGTTCTTGCGGAAACACGGAAGCTCATGGGCGCTGGCAGCGGTTCCCAGATGGCTGTCCCATGTTCCCGCGAAAGAACAAGGCGAGTTCGATTGGGGAGATACTAAGCTTTTGTTGCCCAAGGACTCACCGTCACGCTGGAACAACATCCTCACGCAGAAGCAAATGGTGCCCAACAGCGAAGGCGATGAGCAGGTCTTGATGTTGAATGACTTGTTTCGCGAATTTCCTGTCGCCTTGGTCAGTTCGTAAAATAGACTCTCGTTCCGAGTGGGCCGCGGCTGCCTTGCGTGCTCACAGAAAGATAGCGTTATCGCGTGAACTTCCCCCGCCGTAGTGGAATCCTTCTTCACGTCACCTCTCTTCCGGGTGCCCACGGTATCGGCGATCTCGGCGACGCTGCTTACAATTTCGTCGATTTCTTGGCTGAGTCCGGACAGAAAATCTGGCAAGTATTGCCGCTGAGTCCCACCGGCTATGGCGACTCTCCCTACCAGTGCTTTTCGGCATTCGCGGGAAATCCTCTATTCATCGATCTGATCGCCCTTCGTGAGCAAGGATTGCTTTCCGTACAAGATCTAACCAATGTGCTCGCTCTGTCGGAAGATCAAGTCGAATACGCCCGCGTCATCGACTTCAAGCAAGCGCTACTTCACAGAGCCGCTGGCGCGTTTTTTGCGGACGGTGCTCCGAAAGACCACGACGCTTTCAAGTCGTTCTGCCAAACCAACCGAGATTGGCTGGACGACTATGCTCTCTTCATGGCATGCAAACGGGTTCACAAAGATGTGGCCTGGGTTTACTGGGATTCAGAAATCCGCGATCGTGATCCAAAAGCGCTCCAGCAATGGCAAGACAAGTTGTCGTCGGAAACGCACTTTCACAAGTTTGCGCAATTCGAATTCTTTCAGCAGTGGGAGAAGTTACGCGCTCACTGTTCTGGCCACGGCGTGAGCATCATGGGTGACATCCCGATTTACGTTGCTCACGACAGTGCCGACGTATGGGCTCACCGCGAGCTGTTTCGTCTGGACGAGGAAGGCCATCCCACCGCGGTCGCGGGCGTTCCTCCGGACTATTTCAGCGCGACCGGTCAGCTTTGGGGAAACCCTCTCTATCGTTGGGACGTCTCGACCAGTTCCGGCCACCAATGGTGGATCGGTCGCGTTCGTGCTTCTCTCAAGCTGTTCGACCTTGTGCGTTTGGATCACTTCCGCGGTTTCGAGGCGTTCTGGGAAATCCCAGCCAATGCCTCGACGGCGGCGGCAGGACGCTGGGTCAAGGGTCCCGGAGCACAGTTATTTCAGGCTCTGCAAGATGCCTTAAAAGAGTTGCCCTTCGTCGCTGAGAATCTAGGTGTGATTACCCCCGAAGTAGAAGGTCTTCGCCAGCAGTTCGGTTTCCCCGGCATGAGCCTGCTCCAGTTTGCTTTCGGAAACGACCCTCAAGGGCCTAGCTTTCGCCCTCACAACTATGCTCGCGAACTCGTCGCTTACACCGGCGGACACGACAATGACACCACAGTGGGATGGTGGACGAGTTCAGGCGTCGGAGAAAGCACGCGCACCCCCGAAGACATTCGCAAAGAGCATGAATTCACTCGAGCATATCTGGGTTTTGAAAATGAACCGGTGAATTGGGTATTCATTCGCGCCGTATTAGAGTCGGTGGCAAATACTGCCATCGTTCCTTTGCAAGATGTATTGGGTCTAGGCAGCGAGACCCGTATGAACCTGCCCGGCACGATCAGCGGCAACTGGAAGTGGCGCTACAAAGCGAAGGATCTGACGAGAGCACTTAGCCAACAACTGCGCAAGCTGACGCTGCTTTACGATCGTTAACCGCCATTAGAGCGGCGACAGTTCATCTTCGTTTTCTTCTTTCCTCCCGCGCACAAACTTCTGCTCCAGAAAACGTTGCGCCAGGTTCCGGCCCCCGATTCCAAACGCAAGGGCTAAGCCAAACATTAACGCTCCGAAGGCGATTCCAAAAGCAACCAACATCGTCTGTTCGGCAAGGCCCAATTCCTCGAACACGATCGACAGTACAAACACGATAATGATGCTGCGAACGGCAAGACTTAGAACTCGTGGCGACGGGATGTTTGCATTCACTGCGGCCAGCAGGGTAGCGCGCGAAAAAAAGCTGGCCGCCAATAGTCCAAAAAACAGGATGAACATTGCGACGAAAAGTCGCGGCAAGAAGAGGAAGAATGTTGCAATCTGCTCTTGCAAGCCTAGGATCCCGAGTACGCTCACACTCAGCAGGATGAATCCCAGCCAGGTTACCCAGAAAACAAATCTACTTACCAGCTCAGTCGCGCTCGGCAAGTCTGCCTTGTTGAGCAGTTGCGAAGCCCCGGCATTTTCCGAAAGCTTATCGAACTTGATCAGTTTCAGAATGTTGCGCAAAACCGCCTTTACTACGTACGCGATCGCCCATCCAAGAAAAGCCAGAATCAGCATCACAATGAGACGAGGAAGATAGTGGGCGAAACCTCTGGCAAGGTCGTGAATTGCCTGACTCAGTTCGCTGATAATCATTTCCCGCATAATTCCCTCACTCTCTCGATTTCCACATCTGCAGTAGATCTGGTTTCAATCGTTCGAACTCAAGGCATAACCCTTCAATACTGTTTTCTACTTCGTTGGCAGAAGAGTTGCGGTTCTCAATGAGAAACGTGCAAGCGCGCCCGCGGAATAGCGGGGCAAGAGCCTGGATAATGTGATCCCGATTGATCACAGACTTCTGATAGGACGCCGCAAACTCGTAAACCGTTCTGACCCACAATTCCGAGGAATAGCGAAACTCTTCCTCATCGAGGCGTGCGATTCGCTGGAGTTCCGTCAAGGTATTTGGAGAGAGAATTGACTGAAAGATCGATTGCAACTCCGCAACTCCCTTTGCGAACATTTCGCGAAGCCGTTTGCGATTGACTCGCATCGGCTCTAACAGAACTTCCTGTTCGCTACCGTTCGTAGGAACCGCGTGAGAGCCAGTCACCGTGCTCCATACCGAAAAGTCCGGTTCCAGAGACGAGAACAAAACGCCCACAGTCTGTCGTAGTGCGGGCACCAAGTCACCTGCATGGCGCTCTACGTGTTCTTTCTCGCCTAGAAAAGACTGACAGACGCGGTAGCCGCCCGTGATCGCCGCGAGTGCAAGTCGGAGTTCGACGCCGTTGCCGGCAGTACCATCATTCCATCCGTTCTGGCCGAGGAATTGACTTCCCAGTCGACCGGAGAACGCGAACTCAGGCGTGTAAGCTTCCCGAATTCTTACGCCATAAAGCGCGCGGATCATCGGGTACAACAGATTGCTCATCAGCAGCCCTTCGAACTTGTGCCGCCGATAGGTCGGCGTCACAAGATCGAAGCTCTCGCGATACACGGGCCGCACCAGTTTCGCCAGCCATTCCGAATCAATATTCACCGAATCCGGGGACATCACGACACAAGCTTTGGCGCGAAGCAGATCGGCAGCCGCAAGAATCGTCCGCAACGCAACTCCGTTTTCCGGGCTGCTCGCATACTTTGTGCTGATGGAGTGCAATGTCCGCAAAGCATGCAGATTGGAAGCGCGGCGCACATCGTCGATCGAAATGCCGGTCACCAATTCTGGCGTGCCGTCCCGCGATCCTCCATCGGCATTGATGATGACGGCGCGTTCTCGAGGGAAGGCGTGCAGGATCCCGCTTTGGATCGCCTGCACGACCGATCCGATCGTCTTCGCGTTGTTGTGGGTGGGAACGCCCACAAGGATGTCCACCTCGCCAACGTTGATCAGTTGGCGGAGGAACTCATCCGTAAGAAATGTCCCATCTTCCAATTTCAGCTCCGTGGAGAATCCGGTTGCGCCCATCTGTCGGCTACGCGCGGTAACGTCATTCCATTATCTACATCCGGCTACACGCGTCGCAGGCGGAACCAGAAAAATTGATAGGGCCCCAGGGTAAGCAGATAAGGCAACTCGCCCACGCGCGGGAAAATATTGTTCCCGAACATTTCGATCAGAATATTTCCTTTGTAGCGTCGCAAATCCAATTCCACAGCCTGCGCGCTGCTTGAAAGATTGTTTACGACCAGCACGGTTTCCTTTCCCAATTTCCGCAGATAGGCCAGTATCCTGTGATTGGCGGGATAGAGAAATTCAATTGATCCCCTGCCGAACACCCCCGTCGATCTCCGCACCGCGATAATGCGTTGCATCCAGCGAAGCAGCGAATGCTCACTCTCTCTCTGCGAAAATACATTCACGGCCTGATAACCGTAAACTGGACTTTGAATCAGCGGAGCATACAGTCGCTCCGGGTCCGCCGCCGAAAATCCGCTATTCCAGCCTCCAGTCCACTGCATCGGTGTCCTTACTCCGTTGCGGTCTCCCAGGCTAATGTTGTCTCCCATTCCAATCTCGTCCCCGTAATAAATGATGGGAGTGCCCGGCAGCGACATCAGCATTCCGTTCATCAATTCAATGCGCCGGCGGTCATTGCTCAAAAGCGGAGCCAGTCTTCTGCGGATCCCAAGGTTCAACCGCATGGTCTTGCTTTCCGCGTACATGTCGTACATGTAATCGCGCTCCATGTCGGTGACCATCTCCAGTGTCAACTCGTCGTGGTTGCGCAGGAAAAGAGACCACTGGCACGTGGATGGAATCTCGGGAGTCTGCTGCAGAATTTCCGTGATCGGCTTGCGGTCTTCCAGTTTCAGCCCCATAAACATCCGGGGCATCAGCGGAAAATGAAACGCCATATGGAACTCATCTCCGTCCCCGAAATAAGGGCGAAGATCGGCCGGCCACTGATTGGCCTCCGCCAGCAGCATCCGGCCGGGAAAGTGTTCATCGAGTTTGTGCCGTAGTTCCTTCAGAACTGCGTGGGTCTCCGGCAAGTTCTCGCAATTTGTGCCCTCGCGCTCAACCAGGTACGGCACAGCGTCCAGGCGGAAAGCATCCACTCCCATCTCGAGCCAGAACTTCATGACATTCCACATCTCCTCCCGAACCGCGGGATTGTCATAGTTCAAATCCGGCTGATGATTGAAGAATCGATGCCAATAATAGCTTTTCGAAGTCGGATCCCACGCCCAATTCGACGTTTCCGTATCCAGAAAAATGATTCGAGTTCCCTTGTATTTGTTGTCAGTATCGCTCCACACATACCAATCGCGCCGCGGATTGTCGCGTGAACTTCGCGCCTCCTGAAACCACGGGTGTTGATCCGACGTATGATTCGATACCATTTCGATGATGACCCGGATTCCGCGCTCGTGGGCCGAATCCAGGACCTTGCGAAAATCTTCCAAAGTTCCGTAGCTGGGATGGACTGAGTAGTACTCGGCAATGTCGTAGCCGTCATCCCGTAATGGCGAAGGAAAAAACGGCATCAGCCAGATCGCGCTGGTTCCCAGTTCCTGCAGATAGTCGAGCTTCTGTTCCAGCCCTTGAAAATCTCCGATTCCATCTCCATTACTGTCGTGGAACGTGCGGACGTGCACTTGATAGATGATCGCGTCCTTGTACCAAAGCGCATCCTTGTTGAGTGGCAAACTTGCTTCCTCCTGATAAATCAGTACCTCTCGGGGCAGAACGGAGGCAGAAGGCCAGTTTATACGAAGAGACGGAACTCCAAAGTTGACCGTCTAACCTTAGGGTCGTGATGGACCGAACGCGACGTACGAGTCCGGTAGAACGGCGAGCGATGTTCGAGACCGGCATCTCACCAAAATCGTGCTGGTTCATAAAACGCACAGCTAGTCCCCTTAGTTCGCCGGCATCTTAGGGCGGCCACTCAAATGAACGGCCATCCCAGCTTTTCGCTCGAAATCACGAATCGGATTCCCTCGCACGGAATCCAAATAGATGAATGCCTCCCAATCCATTGACGATCGACCTACCTCGGAGAGCGGCCGACACCTGGATGCCACCGAAGTTTAGCAAGACCGTAGAGGTCTGCGAAGGTCGAGCGGATATCACCCATTCACTTGCAAGCGCCCACTCAAAGATCGTCTGCGATGGCCCGAACGCGGCCGCGCGAAACCAATTTTCTAGAGAGGTGCAATGATGTCAAATCCCGTAACCGATACAGATGTCCTGATTGCCGGCGCAGGCCCTGTTGGATTGTTTCTCGCAAATGAGTGTGCTCGCCGACGTCTCCGCTATCGCCTCGTCGAAAAAAATTCCTCGCAGTCGGAACATTCGAAGGCCCTCGCCATCTTTCCCCGCACCATGGAAATCTTCGACATGGCCGGCCTCGTCGATCCATTCCTCGCACGCGCCAATCGCGTCACCTCGGTCTCCGTGGTGACTCACGGGCGCACGCTTGCCCACATGCGTTTCACCCCTGAAGAGAGCCCATATTCATTCGTCGCCATGGTCCCCCAGAATGTCACCGAGAGACTCCTCCTCGACCAACTGCGCCGCAAAGGCGGAGAGGTCGAGTACGATACGACTTTCGTTACCGCTATCGAGGAAAACGATGGCGTTACCGTCACGCTCGAGAAAAATGGCCAGCCCATCAAACTGCGGGCCTCGTATGTAGTCGGTTGCGACGGCGCTCACAGCGCGGTCCGCCATCTTTTGAACGTGCCGTTCGAGGGGGCAGAATACAAAGATTCCTTCCTGCTGGCCGACATCGAGTCCAACGAAGCCCTTCCCGCCGATGAATTGCAACTGTGCCCCAGTGAACTAGGGCCGGTTGCGATTTTCCCGATGAGTGCGACCCGCCGCCGTGTCGTAGCTGTCATCGAAAGGATGGAGAGCGACGCCCCCTCTCTCGACCTCGTGCGCAAGGTGCTCGCCGAACGCGCCCCAACTGGTTTCGAAGCGCGCTCGCTGCACTGGAGTAGCTACTTCCGTATCCATCACCGCCAGGCTGCGCAACTGCGTGTCGGCCGCATGTTCATCGCCGGCGATGCCGCTCACATCCACAGTCCCTTCGGTGGCCAGGGGATGAACACCGGACTGCACGATATCTGGAACCTTGTCTGGAAACTCGACCTCGTCCTGCGCGGCCGTGGCAACGAAGAATTACTCAATAGCTACACCGCAGAACGTCGCCCCGTCATCAAGCACGTCATCGAGACCACCGACTTCCTGACCAAAGCAATGGGAACTCCCAGCAAACTCGCACAACATCTCCGCAACGTTGTCATCCCCATGGTCTCGCGTCTCGCGCCGTTTCAACATGCCTTTGTGCAGCGACTCTCTGAACTGGGTATCGCCTATGCAGAAAGTCCGATCGTCGAAGGGGCCGGCAAGCGATACTTCGATGAATCGCTCCGCGGCGGTAATGGAATTCGCAGCCGCTTCCTTCTTCTGCTCGACAGCGATGCTGATTCCGCGTCTCGACACCAGGCCATGCAGCTATCCGAATCGTTCAGCGATGTGGTGGAGTTGCGGTTGCGGCCCAGCAGCGAAATTATTCTTGTCCGGCCGGATGGCTATATCGCCTACTCCGGTTCCACTCGAAATCGAAGTGCGGCACTATCGGCCGTGCGGTCGCTTCTCGATCGCCAGACACTCGAGCACCACAGGAATGACCATCGAACCAGCCACGCTGCCTGAAGCAATCCTCGCATGAGGACAGTTCTTCCATCCTCGTGCGAGGATTTATTCTCCCAGTTGCAATATCTCAACCGCGCGCGTTGGCACTTCCTCGAAGATCATTCGCTTTTCGATATCCAGATCAGTGCGCCGTATATAGCGTGGACCATACCAGGCCGCCGCCGCGCAGGGTACCAGCGCGATCATTCGCATCGGCTCCGCCAACGCCCACGACTCAAACTGCGGAGTGATCACTGCGAACATGAAAAATCCAAACACACATCCCAGCAGAGTCACGATGGAGTGTTGCTGGAAGAGCGGAAACGAGCAGGTGAAAGGCAATTTGCGAAACCGGATCAGCGCTGCATCTGTGAGCAGCACAGACCAAATAACCACCACCAGCGTGTGCAAGACCCCCATCTCCCAGCCTCCCGCCCAAACATAGACCGGAAAGGAAATCAGCAGCACCCACGGCAGCACCGCCGCCAGCATCACCTTTCTTGCCAGCGGTTCGCACTCATGTTTTTCCGCGTCAAGCATCAGCCGGAAAATCCAGTTCGAACGTAGCTCAACCGGAATCTCAAACGCCAGTCGCAGCCCAACAATAACGAAGAATACCAACACCAAAGGAATGGATAACCCGTCGCCCGACACTAGAGCATTCGACCATGTCCCTTCGCCTTGGAACGCGGTGAGCAGGGCCTGCGAAGCCAGAACGAATCCCAACCCGCCGATCCCCGCCAGCACTAATCGGTGCGCTTCACTCCGCAACACCGTCTTCCACACGAATTGAAAACAGCCTCTTTGAAACGGAGTGCGCAGCACCCAGCGATCCAACGACCGCCCCACGGCTGACCGTCTTGCCGCTCGCTCCGTCGATGCCCCTTCAGTCATCTCCGCAATGCGCACAAAGTATCGGCGATACCCCGCGGCGTAAACGCAGAACGCAACCACCATCACCGTCCCGAATCCAGGCAACGCATAATGCGCAAGGGATAACAATGCACGATCCGCGTGTCCTAACAATAACTGCGACAATCCCAGAAACCAGCACGATGGCAGCAGTCGCATCCACGTAGGCGCAGATCCCGGCTGTCGATGCAGCAAATCCGGCAATGCAAAGCTGGTGCACAGCAAGGTCACCAGATACATCACAACCAGCGTGCGAATATACGGAGAGATTTTCTTGAATGCGCGGGGCGGCAATAGTGCCATCCCCAAGCCCAGCACTGAAAATACGGCGAAGAACGAGAACACGCTGGATAGCACCACCCCCAGGGCATGCACCGCCGCGAACCTTAAGAAAAACGAGAACGCACTCTGCGTGGCTCCCACCACCAGTGGGAACAAAATCGACGATGCCGCATTCACGTCGACCGCGATCAGCCCTACCAGGAACAGCACTGCCACCAGGTTGGCCAAAAAAATCGTCCGCATCGAAACCGGCAGCGGAACCAGATTCATATAGTCCCGGCGATCTGGAAAGATAGTCTCCCAGCGCCACACAGCCACCATGCCCGTGACTGTCATCGAAAGCGTGATAAAGAAATATTCGTCCGGCAGAGTACTGGCGTACGGATCGATGTTGGTTGCGCCCCGCATCCATTGCAGCAACGTTCCGTATTTCTCGAATAATAAGATCGATACAAAACCTCCCGGCAGTGCGAGCAACGTGAGCACCAGCCCAACCCCTAGATCGAGGCCATCGCTGTCGGAGTCCCCGCCTCCCCGAAAAATGCGCGCGACAAACAACTGCACCATCCGCCAGAAGGGACGCTGTCTGCGCTCCTCCAGTCCGCGCATGATTCTGTCGATCGCTTCGCCGATCATGCCGCCTTCATCTTCATCACCGTTACAATGTTGCGCGCCACACTCATCGTGTCTACATCATCCACCAGGTGCAAAAATGTACTTTCCAGTGACTGTCCCAGAAGTTGCCCGATATTCGCCACCGAATCCTGCGCGATCACCACTCCCTTACGCAGAATTAGCACGTCGGTGCAAACTTTCTCTACCACCTCCAGCACATGCGAGCAATAAAATACCATCCTGCCCTGTTGCCCGAGCGCTTGCACCAGGTTCTTGAAAATCAGTGCCGACGTAACATCCAATCCCGACAGGGGTTCATCGAAAATAAAAATCTCTGGATTATCCATGATCGCCGCGATCAGCAGAATGCGCTGCCGCATTCCCTTGGAGTACGATCCAATGCCGGCATGCCGGCTCTGATGCATCGAGAACAGTTCCAGCAGGGAATTGATCTTGATCTCCAGGTCGTGCCGCTCCATCCCGCGCAGCGTCCCGACCAGTTCCAGGTACTCCCAGCCCGTCAAATACGGATACAGATTAGGCTCCTCGGGAACATAGCCGAGCAACTTCCGGTACTCCGTCAGATTGTCTTGAATATTATTCCCGTCGAATTGAACCAGTCCCCGCGTCGGCTGCAGCAGTCCGGTGAGCATCTTCACCGTCGTGCTCTTGCCCGAACCATTCGGCCCCAGGCATCCCAGCACTTGCCCCGGTCGCAACGAGAACGATAAGTCTTGCACCGCCGGCAACGACGCGTAGCGTTTGGTCAGGTGCACGGCTTCGAGCATTCTTACCTCAGGTTAGTAGAGACGCAGCTTGCTGCGTCTTGCCGACAACCCCTATGCCGTTGCAGGCTGCCGACCGCAGCTGCCCAACGAGGCGTTCGAGCGGAGAAGAAAGAACCCCCGTGATGGTTGGTTAGACACCACTGACTCGAGATGTGTTCCGAAGAAGATTCATTGCTCAGGCATCTTCAACCCCAGCGCCCGTACCGTCACTTCATCCAGCTTTGCCTTCGTCTCCCGGTTCGTGACCACTCCGAAGCTGCCCGAATAATCCCACATCGCCCACCCGATGTTGTGGCGCTCCAGCGACGTTCGCACATCCGTGATCCACGCCGCCCGATCCTTAGGATCAGAGAAATAGCGGAAGACTCCAAACTCGTTGCATACCAGCGGCACCCCACGCTCCTTCGCCCAGTCGGCTGCCTGATTGATCTCTGCTTCGATGCGCCCCGCATCCCAGTGGTCCTGCCCGTATCGAATCACCTGCATCCGGTCTCTCGCCTCAGGAACGAGCTTCGCCACCTCCGCCGCATTCTCCGGCAACGAGGGATAGTGCAAGCCTTTCAGCCAGTGCCAGTAATAAGCGCCCCAGGTCGCTCCCTGATGTGTGAAGATGTGCGGCTCGTAAAAGTGAAATACGTATACGACGTTCGCATCGGGCAGCGCTTCGAGAAATACTAGATCATCATCGTCGTCCCAGCGCGCGCCCGTTGCAATGATCGTGTTTGCCGGCGCGCCCCGCCGAATGGCCGCAGCCAGTTTTGCCTCCACGCCATACCAACGATAGGCGTCGCGCATCTCGGGCTCATTCAGTATCTCGAAGAACACGCGATCCGCGTCCCACGAAGCGTAGTGCTGCGCCACTGTGCTCCAGAAATCGGCGAACCGCTGCACGAAGTCATCCTCTTTGGCCAGCCGTTCCTTGAAATCAGAATCAGGATGCATATCGACTTCGACAGCCAGACCCGCATCCAGAATCATTTTCATCGCCGCGTCGAGATAGCCAAAATACTCCGCACCTCTGTCCTGTCGGTGCATGGCGTCCATCATCGGTTTTGGGTTCACGCTGAGTCGCACATGATCGAAGCCCGCCGACTTGATCAGCGCGATGTCTGAAGCCGTAGTCCAACTCTCAAAATGCTCCTTGGTGTAACCCTTCGGATCGTAAACCTGCGCGAACCATTCACTCAGGTTGATCCCGTGCCGAATGTGTGCCAGACGTGCGGCCGGAACTGAAAAGGATTGAGCCTGCAGGAAGCAAACAGAAGAAATAAAGAAGAGAACAAACAGAAGGTTTCCGATCCCCCTCCGCATGAACAGACCTCCAAGTGTGGAATCTTTGTCTTGACGAACAGAATATGTGGGGACAGCTGCCCTCGGCTGTCCGACGGGCGAAGCCCGGCAGGCTTTGTTGCCTAACTGAGAATCGGCAACGCCCGAATCCGCTTTTTCGTAGCAGCGTAGATAGCGTTGCACAACGCCGGCGCAACCGGCGGCACCGATGGTTCGCCGATCCCTGTCGGAGACTCCGCGCTCGGAACTGCATAAACTTCAACCGCCGGAGTCTCCTCCATCCTCAGCGGAGCGTAGTCGTCAAAGTTGCCCTGCACCACCCGCCCCTTTTCGATCGTGATCTTCGCCCGTAGAGCGTTCCCCAGTCCGTAGACGATGCCACCCTGAATCTGTTGTTCAAGGATCGCAGGATTCACAACCTGTCCGCAGTCCACTGCCGCCACAACCCGATGAACACGCGGCTGGTCCTTCTCCATGGTGATCTCCACCACCTCAGCCATATAGGACGAGAAGCAGCCGAAGCATGCGACTCCACGATAGTGTCCGGCAGGAAGAGGCTTGTCCCATCCCGACTTCTCGGCGGCCAGTTGGAGCACCCCGCGCATCCGGGCGGTGTGCCAGGTCGTCGCGAAGTACTGCAAGTCCTGATCTTTCGCCAGCAGCTTCAATCGATACTGCAGCGGATCCTTACCTCCAGCGATTGCAAGTTCATCGATAAAGCTCTCCAGCGCAAACGCTGCCTGCAGCGCGTAGACCGACCGCATCCAGCCCAGCGGAACTGGCGTCTCCGCCAGCACGTAATCGATCGAATAGTTTGGCAGTCCGTATACCGGTCCCGCCTCATCCGGCAGGTCAGGATCAACTCCATTCGGAGTTGGCTGACCTTTTTGCCCGCTGATGGACGGCGAGATAATGCGATGCGTTAACGCAACCGGCATTCCGCTTCCATCGAGCGTGGCATTCAACTGGTGCAGGCTCGCTGGACGATACGTAGAGAAGCGCATATCATCTTCCCGCGTCCAGACCACTTTCACCGGAGCGTTGATCGCCTTCGATACCAGCGCGGCTTCAACCGCATAATCGTGCTCCAGCCGACGGCCAAAACCTCCGCCCATGAGCGTGACGTTCACCTTGACCTGATCGGGATCAAGTCCAATCGCCGTCGCAACCGAGTCGCGGCAATCCTGCGGAACCTGAGTCGGGGCCCACAGTTCGCACTTCGCGCCAGAATAGTGTGCGGTGCAATTTCCCGGTTCCATCGGCGCGTGCGCCATGAACGGAAGTTCGTATTCGGCGGAGATGTGCCGACCTTGAACCTTTGTCGGATCGCCCGCTGCAAACAGATTCGCACTCTTCTTCGATGCGGCCTGCTTCAGCGATGCCATGACGGCCGCCGTGTTCAGATCCTTGTTCGGTCCATCGTCCCACGTGACGTTGAGGACGCGGCGGCCTTCCATCGCTCCCCACACGCTGTCGGCGACCACGGCGACGGACGAATCGTTGATCTTGCCTACAAAACTCACGCCCGAAATCTTCTTCGACTCCTTGTCATCAATCGCAGACACTTTCCCACCGATCGTGGGGCAGCGCGAAAGTACTGCAAACTTCATGTCGGGTAGACGGAAGTCGATGCCGAAGACTGCTTCGCCCTTCACCTTGGCAGGCGAATCGATGCGCGCCAGGCGTTGCCCGACAATCTTGTAGTCCTTGCTCTGCTTGAGCGGAACGTCCGTCGGAATCGGCAACGTTGCAGCTTTGCTGGCGAGTTCGCCATAGCTCAAGCTGCGACTCGTCGCCGCGTGTTTCACGTGGCTGCTCTCCGCAGTGCATGTGGATCGTGGAACGCCCCAAGTCAACGCCGCAGCCGAGATCAGCATCTCGCGCGCCGCAGCCCCAGCCTTGCGCATCGGATCCCACGTAGTACGGATACTCGCGCTTCCTCCCGTGGTCTGATCGCCGTAGAGCGTGCTGGCTCCGGCTTGCTCAATCGAGATGTTCTTCCAGTCTGCTTCGAGTTCCTCGGCAAGAATCATCGGTAGCGCGGTGCGAACGCCTTGTCCCATCTCCGAGCGCGCGACCACGATCGTCACCTTGTTGTCTGGCGTGATGCGCAAGTACGCGTTCGGAGAGAACGACTCCGACTGCGAGCCCGATTTATGCGGCAGGTAGAAGCCGATCACCAAACCCGCGCCAGCAGCAACTCCGGCGGCTACGAATTCGCGGCGGGACAATGGGCTCACTGCGCGCCTCCGTTCCCGGCGGCGCGATGCACCGCTTTGCGAATCCGTTCATAGGTTCCGCACCGGCACAGGTTTCCATTCATAGCCGCGGTGATCTGTTCGTCGGTGGGCTTAGGAGTTTTCGCCAGCAACGCTGCCGCCGACATGATCTGTCCGGTCTGGCAGTAGCCGCATTGCGGAACCTCTTCGTCAAGCCAAGCCTGCTGCAGCACGTGCAAGCCGTTGGCGCTCAGCCCTTCGATGGTGGTTACGCTTTTGCCCGCAACTTGCGACACCTGCGTCGAGCAGGAGCGAATCGGGCTGCCATCGACGTGCACCGTACAAGCGCCGCATAATCCGGCGCCACATCCAAACTTGGTTCCGGTGAGTTCGAGGGTGTCGCGGAGAACCCAAAGTAGCGGAGTTTCAGGGGAGACGCTGACTGTTTTTTCACTGCCGTTAACGCGGAGTGTGAGTTCGGCCATGGATGTCCAGTGGTTGAGTCTTGCAACTGCACAACATACTACTCAACCAGCCGGAAAAGGGGAATGGCCGAATGATGCGGCTCCGCGCAGACTGCCTGAAGATGTCTGATGGCCTAGCGACTGGAACTCGTCGTGATCTCTCTCGCAATCTGCATCCCGATCTCCTCTGCAAAGTTCCGAAACGCGGGAATCTCAAACAGCCGCATCCCGATCTCCTTTTGCGGAGAACTCTGGGCGTGCACTCCACTACTGTTGTCGCGTGCGGCGGCGAGTACTTTCGCTGACGTGGAGGCGTCGAAGCTTTCGGAGATAATGACCCGGTTGTCACCCCAGTGTTCAATCATCACCGGACCTTCTTCGGTTTCGATCTGTGCGCTGGAGACGGGGCAGTTCGTTCCGCTGCACGCACTCACGGGCTGTGCCGTTGTTGTGTGATAGCGTCGCGCTACCGCGGCGGCGTAGAAACGCGCGTAACGCTCGGCCATCTGCGGCGTCTTCCATCGCGAAACATAGAGCAAGGCCAGGTCGGCAGTAGTGGGCGATGCTTCGGCTGTTGCCTTGTCTTTGCGCTGGAAGGTTACATAGGCTCCGCCTTGCCACGCGGAAGAAACATCGTCCGCACTCTTGCGTTCGCCGTACTGCTTCAGGTAGGCGCGCACATCCAACTGGCCGATGTCGCCTGAGTCGTACACCTCGTACTGATCGCCCAGCAACTCCTTCAAGTCCGGCACAACAGTCGGTGGCAGCTTTTCGCGGTTGATATAGGCCTCGGGCTGCAGCACTTCGTGCGAGTTCTGCGGTGGGCGCGCAAATGCTCCGGCGAAGGCCATATTCCTTCCACCCTTGTGCAGCAACTCCCCTTCGAAGATCAGCCCTTCGTTATAGGAAAACGACCCTGTCTCGCGCAGGATCATGGGAGCATCGTGCATCATTTGCGAGTCAGCGATCGCCTTGACCGTGGGCTCCTCCATTGAATAGATGAGACCGGGCGTGTCGACCAGATTGCGTCCCACGGGCGCGAGCAGGTAGTCGACATAGACCACCATGGCTTGGCCTTCAACGACAGCCTTGCGGGCGGTTGCGGCCTCGTCGTTGCCAGTTTCATTGCTCTTCTCGCCCTTCCCCGCGGACCGCAGAGCAGCTTTCATCCACTTCCTGAGATCGTAGTTCTGATCCTGCAAGGCGTGGGTGAGTTCGTGCGCCAGGATTGGTTCCTGCCGATCCGGAGGAACCCAGTTCAGCATCGATACGGTTTTCGTCTCGTCGTCGTAGTACGCCGCAATCTGCTGGCCCGTGGACTTCACCAGAAATTCGCGCAGGTTGAATTCGCGAGGCAGGAAGCCGAGCTTCTTCATGCTCAGCTCTTCCTGGGCAAACCGCTTGGTGTACTCCTCTTTGGCGAGCGCGCCTTTGGCATAGTTCTCCACGTCGGTCTTGCTGACGAGCCTGCGCTTCACCGTCGCATGCTTGGGCATTCCGCTGTCTTCCGCGGCGAAGGCGAAGATCCTGTCGACGGACTCAAAGAGTTTCTTGGTGTCCGCGTCAGTCATGCGGACTTCGTCGGTAGTGTCCTTGCGCAGCTTGCGGGCGACATCGGCAAGGCTTTGGGACGAGGATGCGTCCTGGCTGAAGGCAAGGCTCGACAGCAATGCACTGAAAAGACAGAGGACGCAGAAACGCCGGTTTCCAAAGGACATCGTTGGCCTCACCCAGAAGCGAAGAATGCAGTCTTCTTAATTTTCCTTGGTGAGAATCCAGACGCCCAGCAAAACTTCGGCAAGAGCCTTACGAAGGTAATGAATTTGAAGCCAACAGGGAACTATTTCAGCTCGGTCAGCTTCTGCGTGGCAAGCTGTCCAGCTTCAGAGGCAGGATTTTCTTTCTTCACTTGCTCGTAGATCCGCTTGGCTTCCAGGGGCTGGTTGGAGCTCTGGTAGAGTTCGGCCAACTGCAACTGTGCCGCAACCTTGCTAACCGATGCGGTTGGCTTGTTGATTAACTCCTGGTACAACGCAGCGCCTTCTTTCACGCGATTCGTCTGTCCGTAAAGCGCAGCCAGCGCAGACTTCGCGACCGCCGCAACTTCGCGGCTTCCGGAAGAAGCTACTTCCTTGAAGTTGCGTTCCGCGGCCGCGTTGTCTGACAACGTCGCTGCGGTGACTCCCAGAAAATAGTGCGCCATGTCGGCAGTGCGAGTGTGCGGATACTTGTCGACGATTGCCTGAAATTGCTTTTGCGCTGCGAGAGCGCGATCTTTCGCGGAAGTGAAGGTCGGGAAGTCAGGTTGTTCCGGAGTTCCGGGAGCGCGCAACTGCGTGTCCATGGTACGAACCGCCCTGGAGAGATCGAAGCTGGCTTTCTCGTCCTGCGCACTCAGGTAATACCATCCACCAGCCACGGCGGCGACAACAATGGCGACGGCGACTGCAGAGATGATGAGCGTGGTGCGATGCGCGACGGTCCAATCCGCGGTTCTTTCGGCGGCGTCGATGGTTACACGACTGAAGGCATCCTGTTTGAGTTGATGGCGGGTTTCTGCGCGCACGAACTTCCCTTCTGATTAAGACGGTGGGCTGATGGATTTAATTTAAGACGAACTAGCAGTTTAACAGGCGTAAAACAGCGCGTCAAAACACGCGATGGACCTGTGAATAACTTTCAAGAAAAATTTCGATCACAGAATCGAAATCGCCCTTTTCTCAGGAGTTTCATTTCGGGAAACGCGTCAGGATTGGGGTACCCCCCTCCCCCACCCCCCTCGAAAAGCCTTGATTGGCGCGGGGTCTGCAAAAATGCTCTGCAAAATCTTGAGCCCCTAGGGGTTAGAGGTCAAAATCTTGAGAACAAAGGAGTTGCGGGCTTTTCCTTGAATTCCGTTCCTGCTGCCTCCGCCTTGACGATGATCTGCTCTTTAAATTTTGCGGTCAAGGTCAGATGTCACAGGGTTCTGTTGAAAAATTTTCCCGAGAGTTGGCGCGAATCCCAGCACGGCGAGTTTCTGAATGAAGTGATCGCGAGAAATCGCGAATATCAGATTCCGAAACCAACCCGTTTAAGCAGCGGACGACGTGGTGGTCAGATCGGTGGTCGTCGCAGGTGCATCGGCGATGGGCAGGCACACGTGAATGACGGTGCCGTTTCCGTTCGACTGCACATCGAGTGTTCCGCCAAGTTGGCGGAGTCTCTCTCTCATCCCGCGGATGCCCACTCCGGGCGCTCCGGCGGATGCCATCTCCTGAATTTTTTCTTCTGGAATTCCTTTACCCTTGTCCTCGATATCAACCAATACATCGCGATCGCGCTGGCGAACGCGAATCTTCGCGACAGAACTTCCGGAGTGGCGGTGAATGTTGGTCAGACACTCCTGCACGACACGGAAAATTGCCGTCTCCGATTCGCGCGGCAGTCGTCCAAAGTTGTCCGGCAGATCAAGGTCAACTTCAATCTTGCTGCGCCGAACGAACCCTTCCACGTACCAGCGCAGGGCGGACAATAACCCGGCCTCATCCAGCAAAGGCGGATGCAGCAAGTGCGAAATGGTGCGCACCTCGCTGCTCATCTCCTGCACCAGATTTTCGCTGTCGCTGAGGGCATGCGTAATTTTGGACAATCGCTCGACATCGAGCCGCACGGCCGAAAGGTTCATGGTGAGAGCGACCAGCATTTGTCCCACGCTGTCGTGCAGTTCGCGGGCGATGCGGCGCCTTTCATCATCCTGCAGCTGGAGCAGCCGGGCTGAGAGCTCGCGCAGACTCCGGTTGGCCGTGTCTAAATCAGTCGTGCGCTCCCTGACACGCTTTTCGAGTTCACCCTGCTCGTTGCGGAGTTTTTCATTGTGGCGGCGGCGCGATTCTCCCATCACCACCACCAGGGCCGAACAAGCCAGGAACACCAACCCCCGGACCAGATCCGCGACGCTCAGAACACGGAACGGTTGTATTGGTGCCACAAAGCCGTAGGTGGCCCCGATGACCGCAAGAATCGTGGCGACAACCGATGGCCCTGTGCCGCAGTACCAGGCCGAGAACGCGACCGCCGGGAAGATCAGGACGTAACCTAGGCCGTCGCCAACCAGGGGATGAAGCGCACTGCTCACAAGAAATGCAACTGCCACGGAAGCAATCGCGAGGACGTAGCGGCGCCATTGCGTTCCTAAGATTCGCTGAAAAAAAAGACTACGATTTCCCATCAGCAAAGCCTCAGGTTTGGTGCCCCGCAGGGCAAGATGGCGAAGGGGCCGGCGCGAAAAAGCAAAAAGTCAGTAGACAAATCATAGCAGGATCGCTTCCGTCCCGCGAAGCAGGAAGAGCAACTTCTTCGGGCAAAATTGCCTTCCGGCCAAACCGACCTAACTAGCTGGTTCGGTGTCATTTGCGGCTACGCTCGCTGTCGCGTGGAGAGCCGTGAAACGAACACTAAAATGTACGCTATCGTACATAGATCACTGTATTGGAATCGGCCAGTTGCGCGCATAAATTGGAGTTAGCCTTTCCCCTTAGCCGTCCGCCGTCTTGCATCCATCGACCCGGCCAGCAACCGTCAAGGCAGTAAGCAGTAAAGAGAGGTTGCATGTCGCGCCGGGTCCTCATTGTCGATGACAATACCATCATTCGCCGCTCGATTCGCTACTGCATCGAGCAGAATACCGACTGGGAAGTGTGCGGGGAGGCCGAAAATGGCAGGCTCGCGGTCGAACAGGTTCAACAGTTACAGCCGGACCTGGTGATTCTCGACTGGCAGATGCCGGTGATGAACGGCTTGGAGGCGGCCCGGGAGATTCACCGCATCGCGCCTTCGACCACCATGCTGATGCTGACTCTGCATGATTTCGGATCGCTTCGGCAGGAAGCTCAGGCTGTCGGGATACGCGAGGTTTTGTCGAAAACGGATCAAGTCTCCGATAGACTCCTAGCCTCCTTGCGAAAGGTGCGTTGCGCGTAGCCGCACGCCTGCCTTCACTCTGCCATCGCAGGAACGGTGAAACATAACGTTAGAGCGTTGTTGAGAAAACCGCTTCAAATCTTGCTCTCCAAATCTTGCGAAATCCCTTTCGCCTTTCATAATTCCAAGAGCTTCTGCTACTCTGCCTCTTCTGTTTTGGGGAGGAAATTCGAACAATGAAATGCAGCCAAGCAGTGCTGTCAGCCTTTGTGGTTGTACTGAGCATCAGCTGTTATGTTTCGGCCGCCGATAAGAAATCCAAAGACACGAAGGCCGAGGAAGCGAAGCCGTCGTACGAGTTGGCGCAGCCCGCGACTGAGAATCTCGACTACACGATGTATCAGCGAATTCGCGATGAGGGGCTGGCGCATTCGCACATCATGGAGTACGCGTCAGGCCTCATGGACGGCATTGGACCGCGGCTGACCGGCTCCCCGAACCTGAAGCATGCCAACGATTGGACACGCGACCAACTGACAGCGATGGGTTGCGTGAATGCTCATCTGGAAGATTGGGGCGAGTTTGGCATGGGATGGCGGCAGCTGAATTCGTGGATTCGCATGTCGGCGCCCGACACCGCAGTGTTCATTGCGCAGGCGCTGCCCTGGTCGCCGGCGAGCCACGGGCCGATCAACGCTCGGGCGATCTGGGTGAATGCCAAGGACGAAAAAGACCTGGAGCAGTACAAGGGCAAACTGGCGGGCAAGATTGTGTTCTTCGGCGAGATGCGCGAAGTGAAGCCGGTCGATAAGCCACTGTGGGAGCGCCGGGACGACGCGAACTTGAAGCAGACGGCCGAGTATCCGGTTCACGTTGGAGAGCAGGAAGATTTCTTCCAGACATTTATCAAGCGGCTTGAGTTCCGCGAGAAGGCGGGCGCGTTCTTCGCGGCCGAGCACGCCGCTGGAATCGTTGTGCCCAGCCGCGACGGGCGAAACAACGGCGGATCCGGCGGCACGATTTTCGATGACGGCGGCGGCGGAATGGGCTGGTTCACCTACAAGCGTGAACACGCCGAGCCGCTCCCGATCATGGTGATGGCCATTGAGAGCTACGGCCGCGTCTACCGCTTGCTGAAGGCGAATGTGCCGGTCAACGTCGAGATGAATGTGGAAACGGAATTCACTGGCGATCACGAGCACGGCTTCGACACGATTGCCGAGATTCCCGGCACCGATCCGAAGTTGAAGGATGAAGTCGTGATGGTGGGCGGCCATTTGGACTCATGGGCGTCCGCGACCGGAGCAACCGACAACGGTGCGGGCACCGTGGTTGCGATGGAAGTGATGCGCATCCTGAATGCGTTGCATGTGCAGCCACGGCGAACGATTCGCGTGGGTTTGTGGACCGGGGAAGAGCAGGGAGAGTTTGGATCGTATGGCTACGTCAAGGAACATTTTGGATACGTTCCGCTCTCGACCGCGCCCGACCAGGTGAAGCTGCCGGAATTTCTGCGCAAGCCTGCCGGTCCAGTGCAATTGAAACCCGACCAGACGAAGATCTCCGGATATTTCAACGTCGACAACGGCACGGGAAAAATCCGTGGAATTTATCTGCAGCAGAACGCCTCGGTGAGTCCGATCTTTCAGCAGTGGATGGAGCCGCTCAAAGATCTCGGAGTCACGACCATCACCATGAGAGACACGGGCGGGACCGATCATGAGGCATTCGATTCGGTCGGCGTACCGGGATTCCAGTTTATTCAAGACCAGCTGGATTACGGTTCGCGCACGCACCACTCGAACCAGGATACCTACGAGCGTTTGCAGCCGGATGATCTGGCACAGGCGGCAGTTGTAGAGGCGATCTTCGTGTACAACACGGCCATGCGCGACCAGATGCTGCCGCGCAAACCGCTGCCGCATCCGGAACTGGATGAGCAGCGCAAGGCCCCGCTGAAAAACGTCATGCCAGGAGCAGAAGCGCCGGAAGACGCCAAGAAGCCGGGCTAAGTAGCGCTGCCGTCTCGGCGGCGCGGCGCTACTTTTCTGCGCCGCGACCGACCACAATTATTTGCGCCTTCAAACCTTGTTCGAGTAGCCTCGTCTAACGCCGTAACCTCCGGTTCTGGAGTTTCCCATGGCTGCGATTCAACTGGTCGTCAACAACACTCCGCACGAGGTGGAGATCGCTCCCGACACACCTCTGTTGTGGGTTCTGCGAGACAAACTCAATCTAACTGGCACCAAGTACGGCTGCGGGATGGGCCTGTGCGGAGCCTGCACGGTGCATCTCGATGGTGCGGCCGTGCGTTCGTGCCAGACGACGGTGTCTTCTGTCGCTGGGAAGAAGGTCACAACGATCGAGGGGCTGTCGCCCGATAACTCCCATCCAGTGCAAATGGCGTGGATCGCTGAGCAGGTGCCGCAGTGCGGATATTGCCAGTGCGGGCAGATCATGACGGCGGCCGCGCTGCTGGCTAAGAATCCCAATCCAACCGGCGATCAGATTGAGTCCGCGATGGTAGGGAACTTGTGCCGTTGCGGCATGTATCAGCGGATCTGGCACGCCATCCGGCGAGCCAGCGCCAGCATGAAGAAGGGAGCATAGCCATGGCGATCAACCGACGCGAATTCGTAGTGCGAGGAGCGGCCGCCGGGGCAGGATTGCTGATTGGCGTGCGGCTCGCTGGAGCAACCGCGTTTGCCGCGCAAGAGGACGCGCCCGGAGCGAAGAAGGCTCCGCCCAATCCGTTTGTGGCTTATGTGCATGTGAAGCCCGATGGGCAGGTTTCTCTGATTGTGGCAAAGTCGGAAATGGGGCAGGGAATCAAGACGGGGCTGGCAATGATTCTGGCCGAGGAGGCCTGCGTTGATTTCGCGACCGTACATGTGGAGCAGGCGGAGACGCGCCCTGACCTGTATGCGCACATGGGTACCGGCGGAAGCGGTAGCACGATGGAGAACTTTATGCCGCTGCGGCGTGCAGGAGCCAGCGTGCGCGAGTTGATGATTGCGGCTGCCGCGCAGCAGTGGAACGTGCCGACGAAGGAGTGCAAAGCCAAGAGCGGCGCGGTACTGCATGACAAGTCGTCGCGCAAAGCCGGTTACGGCGAGTTGGTCGAGGCAGCCCAGAAGCTTCCTCTTCCCGACCCGACAAAAGTGCCGCTGAAAGACGTATCGAAGTTTGAGGTGATCGGTCATGCGACGCCGCGAGTGGACATCCCGTCCAAGGTGAATGGCAGCGCGCAGTTTGGCATCGATGTTCGTGTGCCCGACATGCTGTTTGCGGTGGTGGCGCGGTGTCCCACGTTCGGCGGCAAGGTCGCGCACTTCGATGGATCCAAGGCCAAGGCGGTCGCTGGAGTGCGCGATGTTTTCGAAATTCCCGCGCTCGGCCGCGACATGTTTACCGCCGGAGGAATTGTCGTCGTGGCGGATTCGACCTGGGCTGCGATGAAAGGGCGGCAGGCGCTGGACATCACCTGGGATCGCGGTGCGGCGGCATCGGAATCGACCGAGTCACTGCGTGCCGCATTACGAGCAGCGGCGGCCAAGCCGGGCACGCGTGTACGCAATGACGGCAACGTCGAGATTGAACTGCCACGCTCTGCCCGGCGCGTGAACGCAGTCTACGAGTTTCCCTTTCTCGCGCACGCCACCATGGAACCAATGAACATCACGGTGCACGCGCGTGGAAGCGAGGCAGAAGTATGGGCGCCGACGCAATCTCCCGACTGGGTACAGGGAACTGTAGCGAAGATTTTGGGAGTGGAATCGCCGAAGGTTGTCGTCCACACGACGCTCATGGGCGGAGGATTTGGGCGGCGCTACATGGCAGATTATCCGGCGGAGGCGGCGCAGATTGCCAAGGTCGTCGGCAAGCCGGTGCAGGTCGTGTGGAGCCGCGAAGACGATATGACGCACGACTTTTATCGTCCGTCGGCGTGTCATGAAATGCGAGGAGTTGTCGATCAATCAGGACATCCGCTGGTGTGGTCGCACCGCATTGCGTCGACATCGATCGGCGCGTGGTGGGATCCGCCAGATAAACAGGCGCCAGAGAAATCGGAGGTGGGCGGGGCCGAGCAGATGCCTTACGCAATTCCGAACGTGCGGCTTGAATACAATCCGGTCGCTAGTGCGGTGCCGCCGTTGTGGTGGCGGTCGGTGGAACATTCGTTCAACGGATTTGCGGTGGAGAGCTTCATCGACGAACTGGCCGCGGCGACCAAGCAGGATCCGGTGCAGTACCGTCGCAAACTTCTGGTGAAGCCTGCCAACTGGAAGGCGAAGAGCGACGAGGATCCTGATCCGGCGCGCCTGCGTGGCGTGCTCGACCTTGCCGCCGAAAAGTCAGGCTGGTCGAAGCCGATGTCCAAGGGCCGAGCACGCGGCATTGCTTCGTACCATTCGTTCGGCAGTTACTTCGCCGAGGTGGCCGAGGTCACGGTAAAGGACGGCGAATTCAGGATCGATCGCATTGTCGCCGCGGTAGATTGCGGACAGATTGTGAATCCAGAATCTGTGCGCTCTCAGGCCGAGGGCGCAATCATCTATGGATTAAGCGCCGCGCTGAAGAATGAAATCACTATCAAGGACGGAGCGGTCGAGCAGACGAACTTTGATGGCTACGATCCGATCCGGATCAATGAAGCGCCGCCGATCGAAGTGCATCTGGTCATCAACCGCGAAGACCCGGGCGGGATGGGAGAGCCAGGGCTTCCCCCGATTGCTCCGGCGGTGGCCAACGCGTATTACGCGGCCACTGGGCAGAGACTGCGCAAGCTTCCGTTTAAGCTGAAGCTCGGGTAGTCGATGGTGCGCGGTATTACTTCGCCGCCACCGAAGTCGCGGGATCCAATTCGAGCTTCAGCCAGTAGCCGGGATGCGGCGGCACGGTAAACGGAGTTTCGTTTTTCACGTGGGCGTCGTACATATGCTTCAACAGGCAGTTGCCGATACTCGTCGGACGCGGCACCCATGCGTCCTGCGGACCACCATCGGCAGCGATCTGGATCATGAACTCAAACTTCGTTCGATCCGCGTCGTCCTTGACACACTGTTGCATCCACTTTGCAATCGATTGCTCGATATCTTTCTGGTACTGCACTCCGCCGGGTTTCTGAAGATTTGCGGAGGCCTCGTCGACCAGCGCCCGTGAACGAGCCTGAATCTGCGCGAACTGCGCGGCGATCGCCTTGTTCTGATTGAAGAAGGCTTCGTTGCTCCACGTATCCTCATCCCAGTTTTCGCCGATGCGTTTGAACGCTGTGTCGGCGACGACAGAATCGTTATTCTTTGTCGCCATCAGGGCAAGCCAATTCAAATTCGTCAGAGATGTGCCGTATTGCTTTTCCAGCAGTGCATAGCCTTTTTGTAGACGGGGCCATGACATCCGCTGAAACTCATTCTCCAGGCAGGGGCATACGATTTCGCTGGCAATCTGGAAGTAGAGCACGTCACCGCGATCACCACCAACGCGATCCGCGCTAACTTTGGCAAAATTGGAGGCATCTCCGTCTGCTCCGCTCCACTTCGAGAGAAGATGTTCTGCATGCATCGGGTAGAAGTAGTAGTAGTCCGGCGCGGAGGCAGTTGCTTGTTTCAGAAGGTTGTCGTGCTGCGTCGCATCCCATCCCTGTGCCAAGGCCACACTCTGCATCACGATATACCATTCCGGACATTTGGCCGGTAAAGCGGACGCTTGCTCGAGGATGGATTTCGCTTTTTCCATGCGCTGACCAAACAGCTTCCACCCGCTGCCAGTCACGGAATCGCTCATGCCGTCTCCGCGCGCGGCCCACCCGTACTTCACATAAAACTTCGCCAGCGCCACGTTGGCGGTAATCGATTGTGGCTTGTCGGCTACCCATCGATCCAGATGCGCTTGGCGATCTCTCCAGTCTTCTTCAGTGGCGTGACCGATCACCCCAGACGCACCGCTGTAAAAGACGTGCAACTGCCAACCTCCACCCGCGAACCTCATTTTTTTCGTCCGAAGCGTGTTGGCGATGCACTCGAGTTGTTGGAAGTCATCGTTCTGGACCAGCCTGCCGACAGCGGCCCGGTAGGCATCCATCGCATGAATGTCAACGCCATCATCGAAGGCATCGCCAAATGTCGCACACGAATTCGCTGTGGGCTGGGTGGTTTCGGCGGCATGAACTTGCGCGAAACAAGTAGCTGCGGCTAGCATCGCCGCGCCGACAAAAAGTGCTTTAACAACAGATGTCAATGAATGGCGCGGTTCAATGGCAACAGAGGCAGCGAGACGAGGCATGGCGGTCCCTTCGACGGCTAGGATCGAGAACGCCCGAATCGTAGCTCGCCTTTCGGAACCAACCTAGATTACGTCGGTATCAATGCGGAAGGCAGCGGCGACCGCGAATTCAGTCCCAAAAAACAGACGCCGCCGGTTTTAGCGGCGGCGCTTGCACGACTGCAAAATCTATTTCTACCGCGGAGCTTCTTCCAGCAATCCCTGCTCCATCTTTTCCTGGCACTCGATGCAGTGCCGCGTCCACGGCACGGCTTCCAGGCGTTTGGCGTTGATTTCTTTGCCGCAGTGGATACATTCGCCGAAGCTGCCTTCGCGGATCCGCGCCAGGGCCTTATCCACCATCTGCAACAGTTGCCGCTCGTTGTTGCTCTGGCTGAACAAAAATTCTTTGGTATAGGAACTGGCAGCGCGGTCGGCGATGTCCTGCGCCGTGTCTTCATCCGCGGAACGTCCGTCCGCCTGCGTGCGGTTCACCGTGCGGCGCAGTTCCTGCTGCCGCGTCTCTAATCGTTTTTTGAATGCTTCCAGCTTCTTCTTATCCATAAGGTCACGTCTGCTCTGAGTCGGTATCAAGAATACTCTCTCAAACTCTTAGGACGCCCCTTCCCGGAGGCGTCCCTGGCCATAAGGCCAAACGAAGATCATAAGCGCGAAAATTAAGATGCGTCAACCGCGAGAACGGCTGTAAGGGCTCGACTGTAGGCGGCCAACTCCCGGGCCCGATTCTACGTTTGAGCTAATTCGCGCGATGTGATGCAAATCACAGTAGGTGTGCGGATGCATCCGCCTCATCGCGGCAGCGGATCCTTCATACTTGCCAAGGCATATCCCATGACTGCCATGGCAGCGGCGTTCTCGCGCAATTCGCTGGGAACAATCTTGTCGAGCGTGTCCGCGGCAGTGTGATGGTAGTGAAAATAAGTGCGTCCATCTTGCAGAATGCCGAGTGAGGGCACGCCTGATTCCGCCATGGCCGCGATGTCCGCTCCGGGTGGATAGCTGCTGGGCATGACCGCGCTGGCCCCGAAACTTTGCAGCACTTCGAGAACGGGGCGCAAAAGTTCTACTGCGTGCTCTGTCATCTTTACGTCGAAGCCCAACGGATGCGCCGCACCGCCATCGCTTTCAATGGCGGCCGTGGTTCGAATGAATTCGGCGGAATAATCCTTGGTATAGGTCGCGCTTCCCGCGCCGCCGCTTTCTTCGTCCATCCATGCAATCACACGCAGCGTGCGCCGCGGCCGCAGGTGAAGCTTCTGCAGGATCTCGGCCGCCTCCATCGCGACCACGACACCGGCTCCGTCGTCGATCGCGCCCGTGCCCAGATCCCACGAGTCGAGGTGGCCTGAGACCACCACGAACTGCTCTGGATGTTCGCTGCCCTTCAGGTCGGCGATGACGTTGTAGCTGGTGACGTCGGGCAGTTTCTGCGGCGTCAGGGTCAGATGCATGCGCACTTTGCCTTGCGCAGAAAGATCCGCAATCAGGTCGGCATCCTCTGCCGTGACCGCGCCCGCCGGGATTCCCGCCGGAGAACTAAATCCGGTATGGGGCAGGCGAAAATCGGCGCTCCCCACCGAACGGACTAACGCCGCTGCGGCGCCCAGGTCGGCCGCGGCCTTGGGACCTGCTCCGCGATAGCGTACTGCTTCTCCGTAGGCCATGAACGCCATGCCGCCCGCGGCTTTCTTCTTATCGAAAATTTCATTGAAGAGAACGATCTTGCCAGAGACCTTGTCGCGCCCAAGTGCCTTCAGTTCGTCGAAACTGTTCACGACGACGACCTCGGCCGTGATGCCGTCAGCAGGTGTCGCGGTACTTCCTCCGAGAGCGGTGAGAACCACCTTCTGCCGCGTGCCTTCGGCTTGCCCCGCATATTCGACAAGCTCGGCCGTTTCGGCGCCGCGCACCCAGTGCGGAACCTTGACCTCTTCGAGGTGCACGTCCAATCCCAACTGGCGCAACTCGGCGGCGACATAGTCGACCGCAGCCTTAGCCTGCAGCGAGCCGCTGGGACGCGGCCCAATGTTCTCGGTCAAATGCGCCACCTCGCGATAGGCATAATCGTCGGACAATGCGGCTTCCTTGATGGCGGAAAGTTGCTCGAGCAACTGCGGAGAAAAGTTCACCTGTTCTGCCTGCGACCGCTGGGGCTGCGTACCAAAACTGACGGGCGCATTCTTCGGCGGCGGGTTTTGACCGTCAGCCGCCTTTGGGAGTGAGACCAGTAAAAGAAAAACGAGACAAAAATTGGCAGAGATCACGAAGTGGCGAGAATGAAGTTGAGTCATGGTCGTTGGTCAGTGTATCTGAGCAGGGCGCAACAGAGAAATGTGGTGGACAGCCCGTGGTGGCTGTCCCGACAGGAGGGCCCGGTTCCCGATAGAAACGTCGGCGGGGAAATCCCATGGCTTCCTTCCAGGGGCAAAGTGGCATCCAAGATTCCTCAATGAACCTTCGAGAAAGATTGTGCCTGATTGTTTTCCTAAGCGCGGGACTGAGCGGTACGCCGCAAATGGCATGCGCGCAAACGAACAGCGCTTTGCCCGACAGCCCGTCGCAAGCCGCGTTCTATAAACATCGCGACGACCCAGGAGGAACCCGCCAGGTGTCGTGGCGCTCCTTACCCAAAGATTTTCTCCATGATCAGAAAAACATCTGGTGGATATTTCCGAACCAACTGGCAAGAGGACAACACTGGGCGCCGACGCTGGCAATCACAGGCGGCACCGCGGGACTGATCGTCGCCGATCCCCACATCATGCCGTACTTTCGTACGCACGCCGGAAATCTCGACGACATCAATGATGTTTTTGATCCGCTGATTACCACAGCCGAGGTGGTGGCCGTGCCCGCTGGTTTAATGATTGCGGGCTATGCGCGCCATGACCAGTATCAGGTCGGAACAGCGTTGCTCGCCGCGGAGGCCTATGCCGATTCCGCAGTAGTCGATCTGGCGATGAAAGCCATTACCCGCAGACAGCGCCCCAGTGATGTTCCGCCGGGACAGCCCTTCACCGACACCTTTTTTGCTGGAGGCAAGTCCCCTTTTAAGGGGAGTTCGTTCCCATCCGGACACGCGGCCGGGGTCTTCTCCGTCGCCACAGTAGTAGCCAGCCGTTATCACAATCATCGCTGGGTCCCCTGGCTCGCCTACAGTTTTGCAACGGCGATCAGCCTCTCCCGCGTCACCACCAGCGCGCATTTTCCCTCGGATGTTTTCCTGGGAGCAGCTCTGGGTTATACCATCACCCGCTTCCAAGTGCTGCGCCCGCGCTAAGTCGAGCCACGCCTCTGGACTCTGGAAGAAGTTCGCAGAAGCGTGCTGATTTTTTTAACACCTCTTCAATTTCCCAAGCAAAAAAATGGCCCCATCGCTGGGGCCAAGTTTCAAGAGGCTACGAATTTGGTGGGCAATGTCAGGAAAGGCGATGCAAGACTCCATTCCGCCAGCCGGAACGGTTCGGGTAGTGACGCGGAGTATCGAAGAGAGTGAAGGTCATGTTGCTAGAGTATGCGGCCTCTTTGTTGCCCTACATAGAAGCATTTGCCGCGCCAAAAGGCCAAACTCCAGTGATCCTGATCACCAAACCGCTTAAACAAATGAACAGTAAGGACTTAAGCTCAAGATCCTGGTGGAAGGAAAAACCACGGTGGAAATCGCTGCCAAAACTGAAGTGCAACACAATGCATATTCAGTGCACGCAGGTACCAAAACCGCTCCAAACGCCAAGCCCATGGCGGGTTTCTGGCCGCCATGGGCTTGGTGTGAAAGGTGAATCTTTTTGCAGCTAGCTGTTACCGGTAACGGTGCGCAGCTTCCCTGGCAGGAAGTGGTAGGGAGGCCAGGGGCCACTGATCGCAACTTCGCAGTTCTTGAGTTGCTTGGCGGCGGTGGTGTAGCGGTTCTGGTACTTTTCCACGCTCTTGGAGTCGATCAGGTGGGCGATGTCGATCAACATGCCCTCCGGCGCGACCTTCTTGCAACTCACTTCTTCCTCGAGGGGATTAAACAGTTTGTGTACCTGGACCGACAGGGCCCGGGCTTTGGTCTGGCGCTCGCGTTCCCGTGACGCCTTCACCTTCAGCTTGGAAAGGTAATCGCCGCCGACGGTGTCGGGTAGTTCAACGTCGATCATGGCTTCCCGCAGGGAGCCGTCCCGAACGACCAGTTTGATGTGCATTTCTGACTTGCCGCGCAGTTTGGCGACGCTCAGGCCAAACGCCCGCCGGTTGACCCGGACGGCTTGGCGCAGGGCGTCATCGCTATCGAAAATGGTGCCGAATTTGAAAGGTAAAACGGTGGAATTGCGGAAACAATTGCTGACCACGCGAGCATGTTCAATCGCGGCCTTGTGGTCGAGTTCACTTGCTGCGTGGTCGTATTCGCTGACAATGACCGCGAATTCACCACTCGGATAGCTCAGAACCGCAGCGCCGTTCACTCCTTGAACGCCCTCTAGCAGGAAAGGGCGGCGAGTGCGGGTTCCATTGGGAAGGGTTTGGTGCTCGGTAAGACAGTAAGCGTACCACGCCATGTTGAACTCTCCGAACCGGGATGGAGACGGACCGGGCCGCCTCTCACGTCGAGTTTTTCGCCAAAGCTGTACAGCGAGTGGAAGTAAGGAACGGGCGGTACTGGGTCAAACAAGCCGGAAATGCTTTACAGTCGCATCTCCTCTTTTCATATTACTTTGGGCACCTATGAAAATGCAACTTTTTCTTGTTAAGGCGCATCGAACGGCGCTATTTTGCTGCTCCGGAGCGGTTGGCCCGCTCTTGCAATGCCAGCAAAACCACCCGCAGCATCTCGTCCCAGGGCGCAGGCTTGCCCGTCCAGATCTCGAACTGCCGGGCCGCCTGATGGGCGAACATCTCGATTCCCGGAATGATCTGCGCGCCCCTCTCCTTGGCTAGTTTCAGGAAGCGCGTCTCACCCGGATCGTAAACCATATCAAAGACATAGCGCGCATTGATCTCTTTGTCCTGCAGCGGTGTTTCCTTGCTGTTTCCCATCCCTACCGGAGTCGCATTGATGATCACGTCGAAGGCTAGCTTCTTCAAGTCGGCGCGCTTCACCAGTCTTGCCCTCGCTTGGTGTGCCAGCTTCTTTGCCGGACCCGCCGTGCGATTCAGGATGTAGACTTCCGACCCTCGTTCCTTGAGTCCAAAGACTGCGGCGCGGGCCGCTCCCCCGGCTCCAATCACCAAAATGCGCGCGTTTTCCAACGTGGTCAGGCGGCGCTCTAACGGGCGGACAATGCCAGACGCATCCGTATTGAAGCCATACAGCTTGCCATCCTGGGCCCGCACCACTGTGTTGCAGGCGCCAATCTTGGTGGTATGCGAATCGGTATTGTCCAGATGGGGCAGGATCGCTTCTTTGTACGGCATGGTGACGCTGATGCCGTGAATCGGAATCTCGCGCACGCAGGTCAGCAGATCCTTCAGCGTCTTGGCGTGCAGGGCAAGATACACGGCGTTTACATTCTCCCGCCGGAAGGCTGCATTCATGATCGCCGGGGATAGCGAGTGCGCGATCGGATCGCCGACCACGCCATAAACCCGCGTAGCCACATCAACGCGGTCGATGCGATAAACGTTACGCAACTCTTGCGCAGCCACTTGTCCGGGTGCCGTCTCTTCGCCGGCGATGGCGGAGGCGAAGGTGAATACGCTTCCCGCACGCACTCCCAGCACTCGGCTGATGATTCCTTGTTCGCCCATGCACATGCCCACCAGCGAGTGCCGGTCGCCTTCGCGGGCCAGGAACTTGATCATGGTCACGTTGTCGGCAAGCGTGGTCGCCGTGCTGACGATTTTGTAGAAGTCAGCCGGGTAGGCCACCATTTTTTCCAGCGTCTCGTCCAGTTTCTTGGTGGCGCGAAAATCGTGAAACGATAGGATCAGGGCTGCCCGGCTTCGCAACTTCTGCAGTTGTTCCGGCTTGCACTTGCTGGCCGTTTGCAGTTCGACATCGAGCAGCTGGCATCCTGCAGCCGAGGCCTTGCCAAGCGTGTCCAGCTGCGAAGCAATCGAGCCCCGGAATTTCCCGCCGTTCGCTACCCTGCGGCACGTGGCAATAACGACGGTCCCCGGATGCGACTCCATGAATCGCTTGATCCGGGGCATGGCCAGACCGGGCTTGGAAAGGTAGTCTAACCTGAACTCCAGAAAGGGATTATCCCGAACCAGCAGTTCTGCCTTTTCGGCCATTTCGTTGGGGTCAGAGCCAATGACTGCCACGCAGACTCGCGGCAATCGCAGGGGCAAAAGACGGGGCGCGAAAGGGGAAGCGGAATTCATCGTTACTGTCGACTACCAGTTTTAGGGCACATACTGAATGACGGCGAATTATTACAGGGGCTTAATTACTTATGCAACAAAGGATTATAGATCGAGCGAAAAACTTCATCCCAGGGTCCCTAACACCCTCGTAACCTTGACCCACCCTTACCCTCTTGTTACCTTCCGGCTGAAGCCTTTCTTTTCTGGCATTTAACTAGGGTGGAGGACGCATACCGTCTTCTCCCGGAGGTAACATGAAGAAAACAGGACTGTTCGTGTTGTTGCTCGCTACCGCGGCTTGGGCGCAAAGTGGTACAGAAGCCTCCGCCGATCCGCAGGGAACTGCGCCGTCGACAGTTAGCTTCCCGACCCAGCGGATTCAGACGCCCACCTACGCCGACTTGTATTGTGCTGGATTCATCAGCAAACAGATCCTGCCTGATGCCAACTATGTGGCCGGTGGTCTGCAAACCCCGTCCACGACCAAGTTCACCCGTGGCGATATGGTGTATCTCCAGGGTACCGGCTACACCGCAGGCGCGGAATACGAGATCGTGCGCGCCCTGAAAGACATTAACGAATACGAGATGTATCCCGGGGAGAAGAAACTCCTGAAAGAAACCGGACAGCCTTACGAAGAGGTTGGACGGGTCAAGATCATCGACACGCGCAACAAGACTGCGATCGGACAAGTCGAATATTCCTGTGACGCGGTCAATCCCGGCGACACGACGATTCCCTTCGCAGAAAAGCAGGCGGTGGCCTTCCACGCTCCAGCGCGCTTCGACCGTTACCTGCCTGCCAGCAACAAACTCTCTGGCCGCATCGTGATGGGCAAGGACTTCGACTCTCAGTTAGGAACCGGACAGAAAGTTTATTTGAACCTTGGCTCCAACCAGGGAGTCAAGATCGGCGACTTCTTCCGTGCCGTGCGTTCGTATGAAGCGGATCTGAAAGACCCGGTCGATTCTCTCTCGTTCAAGGCAGCCATTGCCGAGGACACCCAGAAGAAGACTCCTTCAGTCGATCCCGCCATGTTCACCAAGGGCAACGGGCCTGTGATTCACGTGCGCGATCTTCCGCGGCGCGCCGTTGGCGAAATCGTCATCATCGGCGTTACCAATACGACCGCCACTGGAATGATCGTGTTTGCCTTGGAAGATGTGCACTCTGGCGACGACGTGGAAGCCGACCAGATGCAATAGAGGTTCACTGTCGAGTAGAAGCACAGTGCGAAGCCGGGGACGGGTAACCGTCCCCGGTTTTGTTTGTATTGTGTTGGGGCGAGAGCAGCGTTTAGTACAGGGAGGGCGCGGCCCTTTCGCGAAGACTATAATTGCCCGCGCATGACGCTGTCTCCAGGCACGACGCTCGGTGCTTACGAGATCCAGTCGCCATTGGGTGCTGGAGGCATGGGCGAAGTGTACCGGGCTCGCGATACCCGCCTCGATCGCACCGTCGCCATCAAAATTCTGCCCGTACACCTTGCGGAGAAGCCCGATGCTCGTGAGCGTTTCGAGCGCGAAGCGCGCGCCATCTCCGCGCTGAATCATCCCCACATCTGCCACCTCTACGACGTCGGCTCGCAGGACGGAGTCCGATATCTGGTGATGGAGTATCTCGAAGGCGAGACTCTGGCGAACCGCCTGCTTCGCGGCCCTCTGCCGCAAGATCAGTTTCTCAAGTACGGCATTGAGATCTGCGATGCCCTCGAAAAGGCGCACCACACAGGAGTCGTACATCGCGACCTGAAGCCCGGCAACATCATGCTGACGAAATCGGGAGCCAAGCTTCTGGACTTCGGCTTGGCAAGGGCGGTCGCTCCCCAGATTCCGTCTGCATTAGGATTAAGCGCCACGATGACTTCCGCTGAAGAGGTGCCACCGCTCACGGCTGAAGGCTCTCTGGTCGGTACGTTCCAGTACATGTCGCCGGAACAAGTCGAGGGCAGGGAAGCCGACGCGCGCAGCGACATCTTTGCGCTCGGCGCGACCTTATATGAGATGGCGACCGGACAGCGTGCCTTCGAAGGAAAGAATACCGCGAGCGTGATTGCTGCGGTGCTGGAGCGTCAACCGCGTCCGATTTCCTCACTTCAGCCCGCGTTCCCGCCAGCATTGGAGCGAATCGTAAAAACTTGCCTTGCGAAAGACCCCGACGACCGCTGGCGTTCCGCCCACGATGTCAAGCTTCAGCTCGCGGGCGTGCGTCAAGATCTGCAGGCGCCCGCGAATGCAGTTGTTGAACGAAAGCCGCATGCCATCACCACACTTGCATGGGGCCTCGTGATTCTGTTGCTCGGAGTCGCGGCGTGGCTTGCCGCGGTGCACTTCCGCAACGCGACTCCGGTGCAGACCGTGCGCTCCTCTCTCCTGCCTCCACCGCACTGGTCTTTCCTGGTCAACAATACCGCCTTGTCGCCGGATGGAACCCGGCTGGCATTCGTTGCAGTCGGCCCGAATGGCGAGAATGATATCTGGGTCCGTTCGCTCATCACCGGTGCCGAGCAACCGTTCGCCGGAACCGAAGGGGCCACCGGGCCATTCTGGTCGCCAGACAGCACCCGACTAGGATTTTTTGCCGACAGCAAGCTGAAAATTGTCGACGCGAATGGCGGACAACCTCGCGTCTTGGCGGAGACTACCTTTGGCCGTGGCGGAACATGGAATCGTGAAGGCACAATTGTCTTCGCTCCCGACATGTACGGTTTCCTCTATCGAATTCAGGAGACTGGCGGATCTCCGGTAGCCATTACCAAACTGCCCCAAAGCGGAGGCGCTCAAGCGAATCGCTGGCCCACCTTTCTTCCAGACGGCAAACATTTTCTTTTCTCCATCGATTGGAGCGCCCCTGATGAGAAACCCGGCAATGGCATTTATGTCGGATCGCTCGACGGCGGCAATCCTAAGCTGGTGACTTCCGAATTTACCGGGAACACTGCCTTCGCCTCCGGGAAGCTGATTTACGTGCGCGACCTAACGCTCACTGCGCAGCCCTTCGATCCCGACAAACTGCAGCTAACTGGGCCAGCAGCCCCCGTGGGAGTTTCTCAGGTTGTGACGAACGAGAGCTTCTCGAACTCGGCTTTCTCGGTTTCCGAAACGGGTGTGCTCGTTTATCAAGCAGTGGCGGACCTCGCATCGCAACTGGTTTGGTTTAATGATAAGGGCGAGCAAGTGGGTCAAGTCCCCGCCGTTGGACCAAACGAACCGCGACTCTCCCCCGATGGCCGTTTGGTCATGTATCCCTCAGACGAAGCGGGAAACGGCAAACGTTATCTGCGCCAGTATGACACCGTCCGCGAGGTTGCAACCCGGTTGACCGACTTTGGCGCTGAGGAAGCGCCTGCCTGGTCGTCGGATGGGAAGAAGCTCGTCTACGTCAGCAGAGTGGGGCAGACCTATAGCATCTACCAGATGGCCTTGGATCGTGCGGATCCTCCGGTCGTTCTCTGGAAGGGCCCGCGAGTCCGGCAAGTCGACTACACCCTTCCGGACCTCCTGATATTCTCCGAATTTGGCAGCGGTCGTCCGCGTTTGATGACCCTCTCGCTTCCTGATTTGAAGACGACGCGGATGCATGCCGGTGCGGAGCCGCGACTTTCTCCCGATGGCCATTGGTTGGTTTACACCTTCAGTTCTGGCCACCCCTTTCGTCCTGATGTGTACCTGGAGCCGTTTCCCGGACCTGGTGCGCGAATTCAGATCTCGAGCAATGGCGGCGCGCAGGGCACGTGGAGCCGCGATGGCAAACAGATCTTCTATATCGCACCAGACAAAAAGATGATGGCTGTGACCTTCGACGCCAGCCATCACAGCGTCAGCGCACCGCGTGTTCTCTTCCAGACCCGCATCGTTGCTCCCAATTTTGTAACCCGCCAATACGATGTCGGCCCCGACGGCCGCTTCCTCATCAACTCCTTGCTTCCCGGCTCCGCGCCACCAGTCACTCTGTTGACGAACTGGACGGGGCAAAAAAATCCCTAGATCGTATCCCCAGTTCCATTGTCCGCGAGTTCCTCTGACTCAGCAAAAAAACACGGTTGAGCGATTCGATTTTTGTGCATGAACCCTGATCTCCTCTTCGGGTATAATCCCCGCCACTTGGGCGGTAGCAGCCGCCCCTGAATCACCACAAGAAATTTGAAAAGGCGCATGCGGGCGCGGGGAGAGAACACACCCCTGATCCTTTCACGTGTTCTCGAGCGGCGTTGCCTTTTCCGGGAGACTATTTCAATGACGCGAATCCATCAGCAAACCAGCAGTGGGCAGTGCGAATGGAACCATCAGCTTGGTCGTCGATGTGCGCAGCTAGCGACACGTGCGATCTGGATGTTCGCGGTGCTGGCGATCCTGGCTACATTGGCCATGGCACAATCCACCAGCCAGCTGAATGGCAGCGTCGCTGATTCAACCGGCGCGAAAGTTTCGGGCGCGAAAATTACTTTGACTGACGCCGCCACCGGACTGCAGCGGTCCACCACCAGCAACGAAGCGGGGCTCTATCAGTTCCTGGAAGTGCCTCCCGGCAACTATCGACTGGATGCCACGGCGACCGGCTTCGCGGCCTACCTGGCGCCCAAAGTTACTCTTATCGTCAAAACACCCTCCACCGTAAATATTCAATTTCACGTTGCCGGTGTAGCGACCACGGTGAATGTCGAGGCCGAAGCCCCGCTCATCAATCGCACCGACGCCTCGCTCGGCAACACGGTCGAGCAAAATCAAATCGCGGAGTTGCCCATCGCCGACCGCAATGTGGTTCAGTTGCTAAGCCTGCAGCCCGGTGTGGCCTACCTGGGCAATCAACTGGATGAATCGAAGGATACCCGCAGCGGCGCTGTCAACGGCATGCGCAGCGATCAATCCAACGTGACGCTCGACGGAATTGGCGTCAACGATCAGAACAATGGATACGCATTCACCAGCGTCCTGAATGTGCCGCCCGATTCGGTGCAAGAATTCCGGGTCACGACCGCCAACGCCAACGCCGACTCCGGCTATTCCAGCGGCGCTCAGGTTGCGCTCGCGACCAAGAGCGGCACCAACAATTTTCACGGCTCGGTCTATGAATACAACCGCAACACCGTCTTCAGCGCGAACGACCCGTTCCTGAAAAATGCCCAGCTCACCAGTGGCGAAGCCAACAAGGCGCCGAAGTTGTTGCGCAATGTTTTTGGCGCAACCGTGGGAGGGCCCATTATGAAGAACCGGCTCTTCTTCTTCGCTAACTACGAAGGGCGTCGCGACGCACAGGGTACTAGCGTATTGCGAACCGTCCCGAGCGCAACACTGCGGGCCGGCAATCTCGTGTACTTATGCGACGATCCTGAGACGCCCCAACTGTCTTCCGGAGGCACGGTCAACGGAGTCAGCGGCGTGCAACCGGGCTACTACGCCCTCGGTCCTGACCAAATAAAGGCGATGGATCCGTTGCACATCGGCATCAGTCCGGCGGTGATGAGCCTTCTGCAGCAGTATCCGGGCGCCAACGAGAACGCCGGTGACGGTTCCAATACGCTCGGGTATCGTTTCTCTTCGAACGCCGATTCCAGCTTCAACACCTACATCGCGCGACTCGATTACCACATCACCTCCAACGGCTCGCAAACGCTGTTCGCGCGCGGAGAGGCGCAGAACTTCAAGCAGCCAGGACAGCAACAATTTCCCGGCCAGAGCGCTAGCACGACGGTGCTCGACGACAGCAAGGGTTTGACCATCGGCCTCACTTCGCTCATCAGCCCGCGGCTGATTAATGATTTTCGCTGGGGCTTTGTCCGTCAGGGAGGAAACAATGAAGGAGTGTCGCAGGATCCGGCAGTTCTTCTCGACGGAATTGATAGCCTGGTGCCTTTTACCCGATCGATCATTCCCATCGTGCCTGTGAACCAGTTCACCGAAACCTTGAACTGGACGCATAAGAATCACACCTTTGAATTCGGCACCGATTTATTCTTCATCCGCAACAACCACACCAGCTACGCGAACTCCTTTTCTGATGTTCGTACCAACGCGGTGTATCTCAACACTGGCGGAATCGCTGGCACTTCCAGCCCGCTGGATCCCGCCATCAACGGCTTTCCGGCGGTGAACGGCAACTTCGGTCCCAATTACGACAGCGCGGCTACCATCGCGATGGGAATTTTCCCCGAGGGTGACGGCCACTATAACTTCGCGCGCGACGGCAGTGCGCTGCCTCAGGGCGCGCCCATCAATCGCAAGTACGCTGTCAACGATTACGAGTTCTACGGGCAGGATACGTGGCGAGCCACACCTCGTTTGACCGTCACCTACGGCCTGCGCTGGGTGCTCGAAGCGCCCCCGTACGAAACCAACGGATACCAGGTCGCACCTTGCGTGCAGGCAGCCAACGGCGGTTGCACCAATCAAAATGCCGCCGACTGGTTCAACAAGACCGGTTCATTAGCTGCTTCCGGTCAGCCGGCGAACGATGCTGGAGAAATGTCTTTCATCCTCGGCGGCCCCAAGAATCACGGCCCCGGCCTGTGGAATTGGGACCACAAAAATTTCTCTCCGCGCATTGCCGTGGCTTGGTCGCCCGACACTGGCGACGGATGGATCTCGAAAGTCTTGGGTAAGAGAGATCAATTCTCAGTGCGCGGTGGATACAGCATCATGTACGACCACTTCGGCATTCCCATCGTCAACAGCTTTGACCAGAACGGTTCCTTCGGCCTCTCGACCATTCTCGGCAATCCCGCTGGTGTAGTCTCTCCGAAGAACGCTCCTCGTTTCACCTGCCTCACCCCGGGAACGTCGGGCCAGTCTTGCTTGCCCGCACCCTGCGCGTCCATCAACGATCCGGGATGCCTGTTCGGCCCCGCGCCCACTGGCGGATTCCCCTATACCCCGGGCAATACGACGTTCGCCATCAACTGGGGCCTGGACCAGAATATGAAGACGCCTTACACGCACGTCTTTAATTTCTCCATTGCGCGCCAACTCTCATCGCGATCGTCGCTGCAAATTGCATATGTGGGCAGCGTCGGCCGGCGTCTGCCTTTGCAAGTCGATCTCGCGATGCCGACCAATTTGACCGATCCTGGGAGTAACACAAAATATTTCCAGGCAGCGACGATGCTTTCCAAGGCTGCTGCTGCGGGCACCGACGTCAATCAGGTCCAGCCCGTTCCATTTTTCGAGAACATCTTTCCCGGCATGGCTACTGCGGCCAGCGCGGTTAACGGAAACGGTCTGAATTGTGCACCCGGCAACTATCCCGCGAATCCCACAGCCACCCAAAACATCTACGAAATCTGGAACTGCTTCCCGCACAACGAAACCTTCTCTCTCTTTGAAATGGATTTGCCAGCCTCCATCACCGGACTGGACCCCGCGCTTCCCAACAGCAAGTTCGGTCCCTACACGTTCTTCCACGACCAGTTCAGCTCGCTGTACTCCTGGCGCAACATCGGGACCTCCGACTACAACGCGCTGCAGGTCACCTACAACGCGCGCTGGGGCGCCAACCTGCAGGGGCAATTTAACTACACGTTTTCGAAGTCATTCGACGAGGCATCGGCCGCCGAACGCGTCGGACCTTATGAAGGAACCGGCGGCACGGGCAACGATCTGAACGGCGGCGGAATCGTCATCAATTCCTGGGATCCACTTTCTCTACGCGGGCTCTCCGATTTCAACGCCTTCCACCAGGTCAATGCGAACCTGGTCTATCTTCTGCCCTTCGGCGCCGGGCAGAAACTGGCAGGAGGCGCGGGCCCGCTGCTGAACGCCTTAATCGGTGGATGGCACGTTTCCGGCATCTTCCGCTGGACCAGCGGCTTCCCCATCACCATCGACAACGGATTCACCTGGGCAACCAACTGGAACATCGAGGGCGACGCCATGCCGAACGGTGCGCCTCCGAAGGTGACCAACACCAAGCACGCTATTGTGAATGGCGTCGACATTGGCCCCAACATCTTCTCTGATCCCGTGGCAGCCGAAGCGGCGTTCCGCCCGGAGTGGCCGGGCGAATCCGGAGTCCGCAACAACGTCATCGGCGACGGCATGTTCAACGTCGATACCGGAGTCAGCAAGAATTTCTCTCTCGGCGAGCAGCGGCGTCTGGAGTTCAGCTGGCAGGCGTTCAACGCATTCAACTCGGTGCGCTACGACGTGCGCGGCGCTCAACCTTCGCTCTCGTACGATCCGACGCAGTTCGGCAAATATCTTTCGACGCTTACCACCCCGCGCTTCATGCAGTTTGCGTTGCGCTTTGAGTTCTGAGACTGTGCGCGCCGTTGGTGCCCAGAAGATAAGGCTGGCAGTACCCGATTCGTGGGAACTGTGAGCGACGGCGATCCGAGAGGTCGCCGTAAACCTCATTCTCCGCCGTGCTTTGGGCGAAACGGGCACGGGAAACGCGTGCAGCTCTGGCGTGTGCACTCTGCGTTCACTCCAATCGCGTGGAGTCGTTCATCGTCGGCAACGTGAAGGCTGTCGTAGAATCCGTCAACGCGGTCTGGACAACCCAATATTCGCGGCATCGCATTTTCGACATAATTCAGCATGTCCGCCTCTCCGTGAGACTGGGAAATCGATTACCTAACTGTGATAGAGGGAAACGCGGCCCAGAACGGCTGTCAGTAATTAACCGTAGCGTTGGTGGGAAAAAGCCCTCAAGCTTCCTTGCGGAATGTCCTAATATGTCGACACGTCAACGAATCTCTCGTTGACATCATGCGACCGTCGCCAGTTGATCGGTGTGTTCATAAACGATCACCCTGGTCACGGACCAATGCAGGTGCAAATTTTTGCTGCGGTACTACCTCCAACATCCTCAAACCCGTTAGCATTAGGAATCACGCGGACCACGACTGAGGAGGCCTGAAATGCGCATCGCGCGACTCGGCATCAGCCTGATTCTGGCGCTTGTGAGCGTGTCTTTGCAGGCCCAGTCCCCGGAGCAACCAATCACTGTGACCGGAACCCTCGGTCGCGCCATGGCCATCGGAGCGGAAACCACCGGTTGGACTGTCGATCTCGACTCACCCACTACCGTCGACGGAAAGCAAGTGAGTTCGATTCAGATCCGCTATCGCAAAACTGCAAAACTTGAAAAACTGCAAGACAAGCACGTGACCGTGACCGGAACCGTCACTCATCAGCAGGGAGTGGAGACAGGCGAACAACCAGTTCTCAACGTCTCTTCGATCAAACAAGTCAAAAGCTCCGCCGCACCCGTGCCAGCAGCTTCCTTCAGTCTCTCCAACAGCGAGTGGCTGCTGAAAAACCTGAGCGGAAGCGATGTACTCGATAACGTGCAAGCGACGCTCGCTTTCCCGGAAGAGGGACAGATCGCCGGCAAGGGCTCGTGCAATCGGTTCTTCGGCACGGCGGAGATCAAAGGCGACGCCATCAAATTGGGTCCCCTGGGTTCGACAAGAATGGCCTGCCCCGAGCCCGCGATGGATCAAGAGGCAAAATACCTGGAAGCCCTTCAGGCCGCCGAGCGTTTCGAATGGAAGGATCCGTATCTTCTGATTTATTGCAAAGGATTCGAAAAGCCGTTGCAGTTCACCAGGATCAAAACGGAAAAGCCCGTGACGCCGTAGAAATTACAGTCAGGTCACAACACCTGCCGACGGCGATGAAGTGTTCGTGAGCGCAGCTGCGACTAGTCCCGGCAGAATCCCTCTCCAGTTTGGATGATCAGACAATTTTTCTTGTCCAGCAGCCATTTCATCCCCGTGTCTTGCCCGTTGCCTGCACGAATGGATTCACTCTTGCCGCCGCGCTGAAACTCGATGCGATCACCCATAGCAGTTCCGTCATAAGTCGCGGCCCCGTCGAGCGAATGGATTTCCACGACATAGTGGTTGCCATTCTTGACTAACACAAGAAAAGTTCCTTCGGGCCCAATCCACTTACCCAGCCATTGGTCCGTAAGGTTGCTCGCTGCAGATGAAGCGGGATTTGGACTGGAAGAGGGACCTGCCACGCTGGAGGAGTTCGCAGGCTGAATGCGGCTTTCACAACCAACGATTGCGAAAGTCATCAGTACGAAAAGGATGAAAGAAAAACTTCTGCTCATAGCCGCGACATCGTCCTACACGCCGCTCTTCTCGCCGAAAATCTCGGCGGTGAACGCTTCAATCGTCGCGCCCTTCAGCCACGCATCCAGCGGCAATCCGGCCTTGCGGCACGTTTGTTCCAGAAAGGTGACGCGATCCCAGTGATGCTCGACCGGCACCTGCGGCAGCAGCAAGCCGCGACGTCCGTTCATGCTAACGAGCAGGCCGTGGCGGCCAATCTCGACCTCTTCGGCGTCGATAGGTCCCGGCGGCGACAAAATGCTGAGCTCAATTTCCAGTTCGCGAGCCTCGGGCAGCGTGACTGGCTCGAATCGGGTGTCTTCGAACGCGGCCGCGCGCGCGGTGTCCGCGACCGCGCGATACACCGGGCTCACGGGCAGCACGTAACCAACGCATCCCCTCAACTCGCCGTGCAGGTAAAGAGTTGTGAATGCGCCTCGAGGCTGGTTGAGATGATCGGTGGGTGGATCGAGTCGAATCTCGCGGCGTTCGAGCGTCGATAGAATGGCTTCGTGCGCCAGACCAAGCAGCAACCTGCGCTCGTCCGGTGAAAATTCTCCGAGGGAGAACTGGCCAGATTCCATGGCAACGGAACTAGGTGGAGGCAGCGACATCGCGGTCCGCCGGCGGCGGCACCGGCTTTCTGCGCCGGCTCAGGATGAACGCGCGCCGGCGGCGCTTTACTCCGCGCTGATCGATCTTTGACCAGAATGCGACGAAGTAATCGATGGCCGATACCAGCGAAACGCACACCATGAACCAGATTGCCAGATACGCAATCCAGTGCACCGGGAAAAAGTAGTGGCCATAAATCGGCCATTCTTTCCAGCGATGATCTAGAATGACCGCCACCACCGAAACGATCTGCACTACCATTTTGAACTTGCCGAGTTCGCTGGCTTCCACGGTGAAGCCTTCCGACGCGGCGATCGACCGCAGCCCCGTCACCAGGAACTCCCGCCCAATCACGATCACGGCGATCCATGCGGGCACCAGGCTCGGACTTAGCTGCACCAGCGTGATGAACGCCGCCGCAATCAGAAGTTTGTCGGCCAGCGGGTCGAGCAGAATGCCCATCGTGGTAATTTGCCCACGCTTGCGAGCGAGATAGCCGTCAATTCCATCAGTCATCGAAGCGGCAATAAAGATGGCCGAGGCCAGCAATTCTTTCTCGCCGTTCACGCTGCTGAAGCGGCCGCTGGAAAGGATCCACATCAGCAAAGGAATGCTGAAGATACGAATCAGCGTGATGGAGTTGGGCAGGTTCACTGGATTGGGATGGTCCGGAGGGCGGCCCGGAATCCAGTTTTGATTATGCGCCACGGCAAGAGGGAACGCAATAAAAGGAAAAACACGGAAGTTGGAGAACGCGACGTGTCCGTTCGGCCCGTGCGAACAGAGGGCCGGCACGCGAGCGACGCCGCACCAGGCCCTCCCTCGATTACTTCTGCTTGGCGATGATCATGTCCTTGATCTTGTTGTAGGTGGCTTGGGGAATGACTTTTTTCTTGACCAAGTCCGTCTTCGCCCTGTACGGCCGGCCGTCGATAATCTTCTGTGAGTATGCCGCCCCGATGCCGGGGAGTGCATCCAGTTGATCTTTCGTGGCGCTGTTGATGTCAAGTAGATCGCCACTTGCAGCCATCGTCGATGAAGCCTTGGTGCTGGTTTTCGCCCCCTCTTGCGCCGCGCTCAGGCCGGCCATCAGCGAGAATGCAACCACGGTGAGCAGAATACGTGTGAGCAGGTTCTTGCGGTTCATGGGTTCTCCTTAAAAAATGATTAGTCGCTCTGCGATGCCTTGTAGCCCGCGGCCTTGGCTTCATCCTCGGTCATAAATTTCCCTGTCTTGGTTTTTCCGTACCAACGTCCACCCTTGTGATAGACACCGCTATCGGTGTTGACCCAGACCTTGCCTGAGGATTTGGCGGTGGCAATGTCCGAATCTGACGCCGTATACGCAGGGGGCTTGGAAGCCGATTTGTTCGCTGGCGCAGACGAAGATGCCGCCACACTCTTCGAACTTGGAGTTGCTGCGGGCGCAGTCGCTGGCGCCGGTTTTGTTGCGGGAACCGGGTTGCCGGCAGGCGCGCTCGCCGTGGCATTGGAAGAAGCTGTCGTCGCCGCCGTCGAGGAGTCCGCCTTCTTGCTTCTGGACTTCGGGGCTGGCGTCGAGTCTGCCGCAGCAGCGGGCGAAGCGTCGGCAGAAGCGGTGTCCGCTTTCTTACTCTTGCTTGATTTCTTGGGAGTAGTCGAGTCTGCTGCCGCGGTAGACGAAGCGTCTGCGGAAGCCGCGTCGGCTTTCTTACTCTTGCTTGATTTCTTGGTGGTGGTCGAGTCTGCCGGCCGGTAGACGAAGCGTCTGCGGAAGCCGCGTCTGCTTTCTTACTCTTGCTTGATTTCTTGGTGGAGGTCGAGTCTGCCGTGCCGGTAGACGAAGCGTCCGCGAAGCGCGTCGCTTCTTACTCTTCTTGACTTCTTGGTGGAGGTTGAGTCCGCAGCCTGCGCAGTCGAATCGTCCGCCGTGGCGGCGTCCGCCTTCTTACTCTTCTTCGACTTCTTCGTGGTTGTGGAGGATGTCTGATCGCTCGTCGAACCGGTCTGGGATTGCGCCCACGACGCGGCGACGGAGAGTGCAAGAAATAGGCAAACGGCTGCCCACCATGCATATCGTGCGTTGTTTCTGTTCACGGGGATCTCTCCTAAGAATCTGCAGGTCGCGGCTGAGCCAGGCCGCGCGCGTTTTGACCAGAGTGTTCAGCGGCGCCTGAGCATGCGCCCGGGGAACAGGGTGCCACCTATGATCAGCCATGATGGCAAAGCCCCGCCAGACGGGTCAAGCCCGAAAACAGAATGGCCTCCACTGGAGTGGAGGCCAAAGTCTTCCAACCTCGCCTTACGCGTAGATGCCGCGCTGGCGAATGGTATACGCCACGCGGTCGATCGCCAGCATATACGCGGCGATGCGGTTGTTCACGTGATGCGTCTCGGCATAGCGAACCACATCTTCAAAGGACGACTTCATAATGGCGTCCAGTTGCTCGTTCACCACAGACTCTTTCCAGAAGTAGCCCTGGCGGTCCTGCACCCACTCGAAATACGAGGTGGTCACGCCGCCGGCATTCGCCAGAATGTCGGGAATCACGAAGACACCTTTGTCGGTGAGAATGTCGTCCGCCGCCGAGGTCGTCGGCCCATTCGCGCCTTCCGCAAGAATGCGGCACTTCACGCGGTCCGCATTGCGGCTGGTGATCACGTTCTCCGTGGCCGCCGGAATCAGAATCTCGCAATCTTCCACCAGCAAGTCGGCAGTCTCAGCTTTCTCTGCGCCCGGGAATCCATGCACCGTCCCATTCTTCTGCCGGAAATCCGCCAGCGCCTTCAGGTCGATCCCGTTCTTGTTGTGCAGCCCGCCGCCCACTTCGGCAATGCCAATCACTTTATATCCCGCTGCATGCATCAGCAGCGCGGCATTGGAGCCCACGTTGCCAAATCCCTGCACGATGACGCGAGTGCGTTCCCGATCCAGCCCCAGCTTCTGGCAGGCTTCATCGCACACGATCATCACGCCGCGACCGGTAGCCTCGCGCCGTCCGCGGGATCCGCCGATGTTGATCGGCTTGCCCGTCACCACCGCGGTCACCGTCTGCCGCATGTGCATGGAGTAGGTATCCATCATCCACGCCATGATTTGTTCGTTGGTATTCACGTCAGGAGCAGGAACATCTTTTTCCGGTCCGATGAATTCGATCAACTCCGACGTGTAGCGCCGCGTCATGCGCTCGACTTCGCCCATCGACATCTTGTGCGGATCGCAAATCACGCCGCCCTTCGCCCCGCCGAACGGAATGTTCACGACCGCGCACTTCCACGTCATCCAGCTGGCCAGCGCACGAACTTCGTCGAGCGTCACGTCGGGAGCGTAGCGGATGCCCCCTTTGGCCGGACCGCGGGCAATCGAATGCTGCACCCGGAAGCCGGTGAACACCTCAAGGTGCCCGTCGTCCATCTGCACCGGGATATATACCGTGAGCTCCCGGTTCGGATAACGCAATACCCGCCACAGGCCCTCGTCAAGATTGAGTTTCTGCGCAGCCAGGTCGAAACGCGCCCGCTGCGATTCCCATGGATTGCTCTCTTTGTCCACGTGCGGGGGCGTCGCTATCGTCGTCATAGAAGTGGTCTCCGGAATGATTGCAGGTCGGGATTTGCAGCGAAATGCCGCCCGCCGCCGGGACCGTTCCCGGTCGAGGCGGGCAAACGTTCCGAGTATATGAGCCCCAATGGCCGGGAAGCAAGCTGACGCCCGGTACGATCGCTGGTTCCATGCCAAACGAAGCCAGAACTTGGCGTCGCCGCCGTCCGCTAGACTAGTGCTTGCACGAGACAAACCATGACCCCTGCGCACCAACAATTGCTTCAGGAATTCCAGGACATCGCCAAGACCGCTTCCACGACCGACTCCCTCATGGACCGTATCGCGCGTCGCCTGCACGAGAAGATGGCGCGCTACAACTGGGTGGGCTTCTATCTCATCGACCCCACTGACCCTCGCGTTCTGCTGGTCGGCCCTTTCGTCGGCAGCTTTACCCCCAACGCCCGCATTCCCCTCGACACCGGACTCTGCGGCGCCGCTGCCACCACCGGGCAGACCATCGTGGTGCACGATGTTAATAAAGACGCGCGCTACCTCGCCGGCTCCTCGATGGTGAACAGTGAAATCGTCGTCCCGATTTTCGTGAAGGGCAAACTCGCGGCTGAACTCGATATTGAAAGCTACTTCGCCAACACCTTCGATCCCGCCGAACAGGATTTCGTCGAAGCCTGTTCCACCCTCGTAGGAAAATACCTGGCCAGGAAATAAACCGCAGGTACCTGCGCGCTGATATCAAGCTGCGTCCGGTCTGTCGATCGTCCTCACCTTTCGACTCAAGGTTCGAAGAATCGTGCAAATTTAGGCTCCGAACACGCACCAACCTAACGTTCGCACACGCGCACAAGAATCATCCCCGCCCCAGCCGCGGAGCGGCGACATAACTTCGCCCCGGGCGTAAGCCCGGGGTCAACGAACTATACGGGGAACTAAGTCCCGGAGGGACGACAGAAACAGAGACCTGGCCGATGAGCCCGCAAGGTGAACACAGTCGCGACTCCCGTCGAAAACTGCTCAAACGACGGGGCATCTACGGCAGTCGTGTTGCAAGAGAGATCAAAACGCCCGGGCCACCCGCCGATCACAATGTCTGGCCGGGGACATAGTTGACACTTCAGACCGGGGCATAGTTGACAGATTTTGGTGAGGCTTGGCAGCCGGAACCCACCTCTATAGTCTAGTCGGAATGGAGGGATCGTCCCATATGTCCCTGGGCTCTGATGTATTGTGGAGGCGACTGACCCATTCGTTCGACGTAACGGTTGGCCGCAGCCCTAAAGCCGCCCTCCTCTGATTTGATGAGAGCAAAAAAGGTCTCGTCCAGAGCATCGAAAGCACCTTCCGGAACCTCCGATAGGCGCGATTTTCGCTCACCCCGCTCACGCGGATACGGTGGCCCAAGCACGTTCATCGCCGACTCTATAACCGAAGAGACTTGGGATAACCCAATCTCTCGAAATCCCTCGACCGCCTCAGGTGCCAACACCCCGGTAGGATCCCAGAAGAGTTGCTCGAAGCCACCACTGCAAACTTCAGACTGGCAATAGTGGGCGGCAAACATCAGCCCGGCCTCTCTTGGAACTGAGTTATAAGTCTGCCGAAAGATCGCCGGCCCTTCGTAGATGTCGATGACATCCCAGAGGGCTCCCACAACGTCCCAGTAGTCGCGCATAACGGTATCGACTCCCAGCCGCGAATCTATTGCCACCTTCTACGATGTACGCTTCTTGCCGCAATGGCCGCGAGGTGACATCAAGGTGACATCTCTGTCCTTCGACTAACTGGCCCTACTGCTTGGAGTTACAAAACTTGATTTTTGTTGTCTAGCGTCCCATCTACCTCAGTGCTAAACTTTCAACCAAGCTTGGGGGTACCGATGTCTTCTCCTGTGACGTCTCCTCGCACGATCCAGTTTGGGGAGTATTCAATCGACCTTGAGACGTCAGAGTTGCGGACCAATGGAAACAAGTTCTTATTGCAAGAGCAGTCGTTTCAAGTTCTCCGCACGTTGCTGGAGCGACCAGGCGAGCTCGTCACACGGGAAGAACTGAAAAATAAGCTCTGGTCTGAAGGTACATTCGTCGACTTCGATCACAGTCTCAACAAGGCGGTGAATCGATTACGAAGCGTTTTGTCGGACTCGGCTGAAACTCCGCGATTTATCCAAACAATCCCGCGGCGCGGCTATCGATTTATTGGGCCAGTGCAGCTCGGCGGCTCGATTGTCACGCAGACCGCTCCATCGCAAGACTCCTGGAGTGCGGGGACTAACCTTCCCGCAAAGCTGGTATCCAGAGTTGTTGTTTGGCTCTCTCATAGAACGAAGTTAGTGTTAGCAGCGTCGGTTTTCACCACGCTCCTGGCGGTTGGCCTACTTTACCGACCATGGAAGGCTCAGCATTCGGGCTCCTTGCGGGAACGCCGACTTACCTTCAACTCTGCTGCCAATAACATATTGGCAAGTGCCATCTCTCCGGACGGCGCGTCACTGGCTTACTTTGACCCGACTGGGCTCTATATTCGAACTATCGATTCGGGCGAGATTCGTCGCGTCTCCGTCAAAAGCGAGCTTCAGACGAGGCTAGTGGGACTTGTATGGGATCCGGCAGGCCGAGAACTATTTGCAACGATCAGAGGCTTGCAGATAAATGCCGCACCTAGCATTTGGATCATTCCTTTGTTAGGGCAAGGACAACCGCGTAAACTGCTCGAGCCTGGGGCCCATCCAGCTATTTCCCCAGATGGCAAATTGATCGCCTTCATAACCCAGCCATACCCTCCAGCTTCGGAGGTCTGGCTAGCAAATGCAGCCGGGGAAGGAGCCCGTCGCTTGATGGCGAGTGCCAAGTCTTCGTTCTCTGCGCCTGCGTGGTCTCCAGATGGCCATTGGATCGTATACGAGAAAAGCGATTACGACCCCATCAATACCTCGATCGAAATACGATCAGTGGACGGCGGCACATCTGCTACTGTTTTGTCCAAACCGCCGCTTCCCAAAATGGGTTTACTGCCTAACGCAAATCATCCATTGACCTTCACGCGCAATTGGGATTTGTTCTTTGTGGGCATCGAGGCGCCAGATTTCTTGAGCGGCAGAGTGAGTCTCTGGCGCATGAGGATTGACCCGCGAAAACCCGGCAATCAACAACCAAGAAGGTTGGCGGAGTGGGCGGATTTGGATTTCGCTTCCTTCAGCGCCTCATTGGACGGAGGGCATCTAGCTGTGCTGAAGCGCCAATACCAATCAGGCGTATATCTGGGACACTTGGGAGGAAGGGGTTCGAGTTTAAGTTCGGTCCGGCGGTTTACGGCGGACGGTCGCTTCAGTTTGCCGACTTCGTGGACAGCCGATAGCCATCAACTGCTCTTCGCATCGCTACAAACTGGCACACCAAAGATATTTAGTCAGTCGATCGACAATACCGTTGCAGAACGCATTACATCCAGCTCGGCGTCGGAGCTTGGGCCACTGATGGCGCCCAATCATGCTTCCATCTTGTATTCAGAGTATTCGGGACCCACGACCGATCCGGTTTCATCACGGTTAATGAGCGTTCCTGTAGGCGGCGGACAACCAAAGATGCTGCTTGAAACGAAGGGGGCATTCGAACTCCGCTGTCCAAGTGCGCTGGAAGCGTCGTGCATAATTTCGCAATTCGAAAGCGGGAACCAGATTTTCTACTCTGTGGATCTTGAACATGGAACGCTTCAGCGGAGAGCATTGTGCAACTACGACGACGCGCGGAATTGGGATCTCTCTCGGGATGGCTTATATCTCGTAGCCGCGGGTTTAAACAATGGTCTTTCCGTGTTCAATCTAGGTTCTCCTGATCGAGGCTGGCGTAAAGTTAAGGTCAAGAACTTGGCGGCGTCAATCGTTTCCGTTAGCTGGACTTCGGACGGAAAAGGACTAATCATCACCACATGGCCCACTGACGAATCAACAGGCGGAAGCCTATTCCACCTTGGAATGGATGGTGAATTGCGATTGCTGTGGCACGACCCTGCCCCTGAAGTCTTGGGTTACCCAACCCCTTCACCCGATGGAGAATACTTAGCGTTCGAAGTTTGGGCCACGGATGGAAATGTTTGGCTACTTGAAGGGCTTTGACGTTCCAATCGGTTTCGGTCGTGCCATCTTTGGGCCTCCATACACATCGACTTTCCCGTCGAAAACAACGACGGATGGGGACGGGTATCACAAACGCCGGCACAAATGGGCCGGAAAACCAGCCCCGCTTCCTACCTGCTCTTTTCCACAGCCCTCCCCAAAATAAATCCCGTTCTTGTGACGAACAACCTTTACTGAGAATTCCAGAAAGCGCACGCTTGTTCCATGCGCACGAGCTCTCCTAACCGATTCCGCACCACTCATAACCCGAGCTGCACCGACGCCGAAGCTAAGTCCTTATTCTGGAATATTTTACCTGTAACCCCTTGCGGCTCAAGATTTTGCGCGGCCTCCTCGCGATACCCCCTCAGCAAGTCTTTCAGAATGAAGATTTTAGGGAATCGAAGAAAAAATATGTAGAAACCAGCGACCGACCCGGCCCTGAGGCACAACCTAACTCCTTATTCCGCAAGATTTTACCTCTAAGTCCTTTCGGCTCAGGATTTTGCCCGGATAGAGTCCGATCCAACACAGATAAGTCTTTCAGAATGAATACTTTAGAAAAACGGAGAAGAAAAAATGTGGGGAGGGGTGGTCTACAGCTCGATCTCCATCCCTTCGGCCGCGCCGCGAACCTTGGGATAGTAGTTGCGCGCGTCGGCGACCACTTTGTCGACGATGGTGTCGGAGTGGTCCGGGTCGTGATGATACAGAATCAGTTCTTTCGCGCCGCTTTCCATGACCACGTTCACGGCCTCGCGCCAGTGACTGTGTCCCCAGCCGCGCCGCCGCGCTTCGTACTCTTCGGGAAGGTATTGCGCGTCGTAGATCAGGATGTCCGCGCCCTCGGCCAGCTTGCGCACGCCCTTGTCGAACTCCGGATCGCCCGGCTCGTTGTCGGTGGCATACACCAGCACACCTTCTTTGGTCTCCAGCCGGAATCCCATGCAGCCTTGCGGATGATTCAGCCACGCAGTCTTGATACGCGTGCCATCTTGCATGGGCAGGCATCCGTTGTCGATGTTGTAGAAGTCGAGCTTTGCCTTCATCTGGGCCAGGTCAACCGGGAAGTAGGGCGAAGCCATCTGCTCGGCCATCACCTGCTCGAGGCTGCGCGTGCGACTCGACGAATGAAACACAAGCTGGCTGTTCTGATTTTCATACAGCGGGCGGAAGAACGGCATGCCCTGAATGTGATCCCAGTGGAAATGCGAAACGAAGACATGCGCGGCGAACGGGCGGTCGCCAAACTCGTTCTTCAACTCGCGCCCCAGCACGCGGAACCCGGTGCCGCAATCGAAGATGTAGATCTGATCTCCCAGACGCACCTCGACGCACGAGGTATTCCCTCCGTAGCGCAGGTTCTCGGTCTGTGGAGTGGGCGTGGATCCACGCACGCCCCAAAACTTGACTCGCATAAACTCAGCTGCCGCTCACTTCATAAAGTTCGATCGCGAAACTCGTCCCGTCAAATTGGAGGACGGGCTCGTCTCCGGTGCGTTCTTCCGGCTGCGAACCAGTGCTCAAATTTTCCGGACGCCCAAAACACTCATAATACTCGGGATATCTTCGATTCTAGAGCTTGTTCAGAGGGTAACAAGTGACTAAAGTTTCCAAGCGTCGGCGCACAGGAAGGGAACTGCTATACACCGACGAATCCCAGCGACCGTAAACCCCGAATCAGGAGGCTGAGAGGCTAAGCGGCGGCAATCACCAGATACTCGCTGCTGACCAGTCCGCTCGCATACTGCCTGGTCTGCACATGACGCAGATGGATGTCTTTCGCCAGAGTGCCGAAAAGAGGGATGCCATTTCCAATCAGCACCGGCACGCGAGTAATTGTGAGGCGTTGAATGAGCCCGGCGCCCAGGAACCCCTGGATCGTGATTCCGCCGTCGATGTAAAGATGCTGGGCGCCGCTTGCGGCAAGGCGCGAAACGATCTCAGCCGGAGTGCCCGTCATGTGCTCCACCACGCCTCCGGAGGCCGCCGACAAGTCGACGGGCCGGTGGCTCAGGACTACCACGCGCTTCTTGCCGTACGGCCAGGGTCCGAGGGTCAAAACCTTCTCGAAGGTGATCCGGCCGATGACGATCGCATCGATCGTGGCCATGAACTCCTCGTAGCCGTGAGGCTCGCCGCCCCCCTCCGGCAGGAAGTCGAAGTCGCCATTGGGACGCGCAATGAATCCATCGAGGCTCGTGCCGACAAAGACCGAACACATCATCGTAGCCTCCGCATCGTGTCCGCCGATTTCCCGCCACTAGATGTATTGCAGCCACCAGTCACTTCTCCTGGCCTTGAGCGCGGCAAACCACCGGCATGCAAAGTAAAGCAGCATGATGGTGATTGCCCAAACCAGGTAAAGAAGAGAAAGGCTCCAGACGTACCCATCCGGCGGCTCGGGATTGCCCATAGGATGGTTCGCAAACAGCCACGGGCTGACATACCCCAGTCGAATCTTCGATACCACCAGCGCGAGCGCGTGGATCAAGGGAATGTGCAGCATATAAAAGAAGAACGGCACCCGCCCGAACAACTTGATCGCTCGAGCGACCGCGCCGTTGATTCCCTCGAGCATCGGCATCAGCGCAATGATCGGTCCCAGCGTCATCAACAGGAAATCAAGCGACGCTGGGTACTTTGTGGTGTTCAGGAACGAGAACAGCGCAGGCATCGGCGGCGCGCCGTTCCTCCCCGATACAAATTTATGCCACGGTCGCGGATCTCCGTACAGGTTGAATCCTCGCAGCACGACGAAAGAGGCCGATGGCCACCAGTCCAATCGCGAAGCAGAGACGCTTTCGTCGTTGCGGCTCCAGGGTCAGAACCTTGCCGAAGGCATAACCCGTCGCCATCACGCCAATCCACGGAATGATCGAATAGAGCACGATCAGGTTCGGACCATCGCTGCCAAACTGAATCGGCCCCGCAAAGAATCCCACATACATGATCTTCCACAGGCCGGAGAGAGGATTCTGCTCCAGCCCCGCGAGCAGCGCTGGCATGTGCGGATCCATCAGGTTGTGACCGGCGATGATCACAATGCCGATCGTCCCGACCACAGCCGGCGGCAGCTTCACCAATGCAGCCATCAGGATCATGCACACTCCGATGACCCAGATGACACCCGCCATCTCGTAATGGCGGAAGTCGAAGTTAAAGGTCCATGCAACGCGAAGGAAGGTGAACTCGAGGAAGATGAGCCAAGCGCCGCGGATGAGCAAGTAGCGCGAGACGTCCGCATGCTTGCGCGCATAGAGGAAGATGCTGGTCCCCGCCAGAAAGATGAACGCGGGCGCGCAGAAGTGGGTCACCCAGCGCGTGAAGAAGACTCCGGCCGTCGGCCCACCTGCCGGAACGCCGGAAAACACACGGACGTGATCAATTGCCATCAGGATCATCACCGCGCCGCGGATAAGATCGACCGATCCGATGCGGGTCTTTGACGCAGTGCTGGCCGCTGCAGGAGCGGCGGCTAATATAGCGCTCATCATGTTGCTCCGGAACGCGTGAGCACTCCCGGACGCGCTCTCGCGGCTCAGCGACGGAATCCTACGAAGCGTTTGGACGACGCCATGAAACGATCGTTAGCGTAACATGGCCGTCCACTCCCAGGGGAATGGACGGCCATGGATGTTCGTTCGCGTTTCTTGTACGACCCGACGCGACAGTTAATGAGTGACCGTGAAGTTGGTCGAGCTCGTTGCCGTGCCGGCGCTCGTGGTGAGGGTGATCTTGCCAGTCACTGCCCCGGACGGCACAAGCGCATCCACCTCAGTATCGTTGATCACCTGGTAGCTGGTTGCGGCGACTCCACCAAACGTCACTTTGGTCGTGCCGGTGAAGGTGTTGCCTTTGATCGCGACCGATGTTCCCACCGGACCGCTGGTCGGGCTGAAGCTGCTGATCGACGGCAGGATGACAAGCGCCGCCACGCTGTTGGCGATTCCTCCCGCAGTCGTGATCGTGACCTTCATGCCCGTCTTTGCGCCGGCGGGCACGGTGGCCGTCACCTGCGAATCAGACTTAATCGTGAAGGCAGCGTTCTTTCCTCCGATCGTTACCTTCGAAGTCTGCGAGAGGCTGACCCCGTTGATGGTCAACAGACTTCCCACCGTCACGCTCGTGGGACTGAAGCTCGTAATCTGCGGTATGACCAGAAACGAGCGGTTGCTCTTGTACGTGCTGGTGAACGTGGTCACGGTCACCGTTGCCGTGGTTGCTCCCGCAGGGACAGTAGCAGTCATGTAGGTGTCGGACGAGTTGTTGAAAGTCGCGGGAGTCGTACCGAAAAGAACCTTGGTCGTTCCCGTGAAGCCTTGTCCCAGAATCTGCACCGTCTGCCCAACCTTACCCTCCCAAGTCACCAGGTTGACCAGCGGACTGAAGTTCATGCTGAGACGATAGAAAACAGCGCCGCCATTGGAGTTCCCGTTCGTGTTGCCATAGAAGTTGCCGTCGGTTCCGAGCACCATGGGCGTTGCCGGGAAGTAGCCATTGCAAGTGGGATCGCAGAAGTTGTAGAGAACGGTCTCCGTTCCCGAAGGCGTGACCTTGAAGAGTGTCCCGTCGTTCTTGCTTCCACCGTTTGCCGTGGTTCCGTAGAAGTTGCCGTCGGGACCGAGCGTGAGCCCAGACCACGGAAGCTGCCCATCGAACGAAGGGGATTTGTAGACGAAGCTATGAATGATCGTGAAGACTCCCTTGGGAGTGATCTTGAAGACGCACCCTTGATTGTTGGAGCCTCCCTGATAGGTTGTCCCGTAGAAGTTGCCATCCCTGCCCTGAACCAGAATTCCTCTCGGGTAAGTGCAGTCGTCGGGGAAGCCGAGGAAATTGTGCAGGACGGTAGTTTTCCCCGCAGGGGTCATCTTGTACACCGTGCCAAATCCCTTACTGCCGCCGAGAAGGGCGGTCCCATAGAAATTGCCGTCGGTGCCTTGTGTCGGAAGATTGGGATCGGCTCCATCGGTGTAGACGAAATCATGCAAGGTTGTAAACACGCCGGAGTTGCTGACCTTGAAGAACGCCCCGTATTGGCCGTTGTATTGCCCGATGGAGACTCCGTATGTATTGCCGTCTTGTCCCTGCAGAGTCGCATAAGCCGGGACGCTGTCGTCGGTGCCGTTGACGAAGCTGTGCTGCGTGGTCAACGATCCCCCTGGGGTGATCTTGAAGACGGTGCCCGCATTGGCGCTGCCCCCACCTTGAGTCGTCCCGTGAAGATTACCGTCAAAGCCGAGTGTGACTCCGCCAAGGGGGTAGGCGCCGTCGGTGCATGTGCTCCCTGGGCAAAAGTCATAGATACCTGTAAACGTTCCCCCGGTCGTCATTTTGAAGATCGATCCCACAGCCTTAGCGCCACTATTCGAGACGCTGCCGTACAGATTGCCGTCGCGGCCTTGCGACAGCACTTGCGGAAAGGTAATGCCACTGTAGGCGCCGGAGCCGACGGGATAGGTGTGCAGGACAGTGTAGGTCTGGGCACTAGCGGCTGTGACAGCAAACGTCAGGGCCAAGCCAATCAGCGATAGTACGGTTCCACGGTGCTTCATAGATAATTCTCCTCAGAACAAGCTTCGGCTGAAGACTCAGCCGCGGGAGCGAAGTGGCTCCCGGCAAACCACAAAACAATCAGGGATCCCCAAAATCTGTGTGCTCGGCGGACTGGTTCGTGGCACAATGTTTCCGCTTACCAGGGGCCGTTGGGCAAACAGTCTGTATCATCCCCCGCTGAATGTCCTGACGGATTTCTTAAGAACTCTAAAGCTTGGCTAACTCTATGAATTACAAAGGGCCTGCCGGAGTCGCGGCAGAAACTTCCGGCCGCCTGTGGCGCTTCGCAGACTACGAATTCGATGAACTGGGGCGAGAGCTGCGGGTCAAAGGAAGGCGCGTGGACCTGGAAGCGAAGCCTCTCGACCTGCTGCTGCAACTACTCCTGCATGCCGGCGAGGTCGTTACCAAGGAGGAGCTGCTGGAGACCGTTTGGCCTGATGTGATGGTCGTGGATGCCTCGCTGGCGACCGCCGTCTCAAAACTTCGGAAGGCCATGGGAGACGAAGAGCATCCCGTGATCGTCACGGTTCCGCGGGTGGGCTACCGGCTGGCGGTGCCTGTGTACTGCAAGACCGTCGCCGCACCGGCTGGACCCGAGCTCGGATTCAAGGTCGGGGACACTGTCCCCGGACGGGATCAATGGAAGCTCGCCCGTGCCATGGACGTTTCAGGATCGAGTGAAGTCTGGCTGGCCGAGAATCCGAAGACGAAGGAACAGAGGGTCTTCAAGTTTGCCGCCGATGGGGCGCGGCTCAAAGGTCTGAAACGGGAGATTACCGTCTCTCGCTTCTTGCGGGAAACCCTGGGCGACCGGCCGGAGTTTGTGCGAATCTTGGAGTGGAACTTCGAGACGTCTCCTTTTTTCCTGGAGAGTGAGTACTCGGGCTCGAACCTGGCGGAATGGGCGGAGGCACAAGGCGGCCTCTCCAAGATTCCGTTCGAGACTCGTCTTCAATTGTTCGTGGACGTTGCGAAGGCGGTCGCCGCCGCCCACGACATCGGCGTACTGCACAAGGACTTGAAGCCGGGAAACGTTCTGGTTGTGCCGGGACGGAATTCTGAGTGGCAAATCAAGCTGGCGGATTTTGGCAGCGCGTCGTTGTTTGATCCGTCGCGGCTGCAGGCCTTGGGAATCACCAACCTCGGCTTTACCCAGACGACCTCGCTTGAGATGCAGGCGATGACCGGCACCTTGATGTATCTGGCGCCGGAGGTATTGTCGGGCCAATCTCCCAGCGCCAGCGCGGATGTTTATGCGCTGGGAGTTTTGCTCTACCAATTGACGATTGGCGACTTTCGCAAACCTATTGCGCCGGGCTGGGAAGCGGGGATTCAAGATCCACTGCTGCGGGAAGACATTGCGGACGCGGCGTGCGGCGATCCTGCGAAACGACTGAGCAGTGCGGCGGACCTTGTCGAACGGCTTCTTACTCTGGAGCAACGCCGGGTTGCGCGAGATCAGTTGGAAGCGGCAAAACAGAGAGCTCTGGTTGCCGAGCGCAAATTGTCTGAAACGCGGGCGCGCAGGCCCTGGGTTGTGTTTGCCGTGGTCGCCTTAGCCGCCGGGCTCGGCGTCAGCTTTGCGCTTTACCGAAGGGCAATCCACGAGCGCGACAATGCCAACCGACAGACCGCGATTGCGAGTTCCATCAACCGATTTCTCTCCGACGACTTGCTGGGCCGCGGCAATCCTTTCGTTAGTGGCAAGTCGAGCGAGTCGTTGATGGACGCGGTGAAGCAGGCCTCGCCTGGCATCGACCGGAAATTCAAGGATGAACCGCTGGTAGCGGCGCGCTTACATCAAACGATTGCCCGCGCCCTCGACAACCGCACCGACTATGCGGATGCGCGCCTGGAATACGACCGCGCCGCGACGCTGTTCAGGCAAGTGGATGGTGAGTTGTCACAAGATGCAATCGTGGTCCAGTTGCAGCGCGTCACGCTGGAGGCGCGGAGTTATCAGAAGGACTCGCTCCCGATGGCGAAGTCGATCCTCGAACAACAAAACGCGCTGATCTCCAGGATTCCACAGCTGCGGCCGGATGTGCGGGTCTGGCAGTATTCGGCGCAAGGCATGATCGCGCTCATCGCAAACGATGCGAAAGCCGCGGCAGAAAACTTCCAGGAGGCGGTGAATCGCGCGTCGGTTCTTCCTGAGTTTGACGAGAGTGCACGGCTCACGTTCCAACAGCGGCTGGGATTCTCATACATCCGCATGGGCGATGGAGCCAAGGCGGAACAGATCTTCCGCGATCTGATTGTTGCGTTTACGCAAGTTGCCGGCGCAGACAGCCCGCACGTTTTGCGCGTGCGCTTGAACCTGGCGCAAGCCTTCATGATTCAGAACAAACATGCGGAGGCTGTGCAGGAGGCGACGGCGATTTATCCGGAGTTTGTATCGCGATTGGGGCCGGACCACGAGCTCACCATGCAGTTGTTGAGTACGCGGGCGCAGTCGGAAGGCAGCCTCGGGCTTTGGGACGATGCGGTACGAGACGATCTGGCGATTCATGAACTGGCAGTGCGTAAGCAAGGTCCGCTTTCGTTCTTCGCCGTGGCCACGCTCTCGGATGCCGCGCTCGCGCAATGCCGAGCGGGACGCTATCGCGAAGGGGAGCCGAATGCACGCAAGTCGTATGAGGCGTCGGTAAAAGCATTCGGCCCGCGCGCCGGACTCACAGGCGGCGTGGCGGACACGCTGGCCGCCTGTCTGATTGGCTTGGATAAATTGGACGAGGCGAGCGCTCTTTTGCAGCAGATCGACGTGCCGGCCGTGGCGCAATTGACGGGAGATCGAGATTGGGGAGCGGGACTGACCTTGAAGCAGGCCGAGATTGCTTATCGTCGGCGCAACTATGACACTGCTCGAGGTTATGTTCAGACCGTAACTCCGGTCTTCACTCGCAAAGATGCGGAGCCCTATCAGAAGCGCGCATTCGAAACCTTGAAGGCGGAATTGGACAAGCCTTTGCCGCGTAATTGATGTGTTTGACGGCTCCCGAATTCCGCTACCAGCGGCGTCTCCCCTATAATAAAAATCCGCCGTTCGGCTCGCAGAGCAGGTCTTTGCGCGCTGCAAGCGCTTTGGATTCCATCATGCTGCAACCGGACTATAAACAGTTTTCGCGTCTGGCACGGGAGGCCACGCTCGTCCCGGTAGTGAAATCGGTGAGCGCGGACTTGCTCACGCCGGTCTCCGCCTTTCTGGCGATCGCCGACAAAGAGCCGCATGCGTTTTTGCTGGAATCGGTGGAGCGCGGCGAGCAGATCGGGCGCTATACCTTCCTGGGCGCACGTCCGTATATGCGGGTAAGAGCGCAGCACGGAACGGTAGAAATCAAGCGCGGACGCCGCAGCGAAATCGTCGAAGAAAGTATTTTTCAAGTGGTGAAGAGGTTGCTGCGCGAACATCGGCCGGCTATGGTTCCGGGCTTGCCTCCATTTACGGCGGGAGCCGTCGGATATTTCGCTTACGACGTGATTCGGCAGCTGGAAAAAATTGGAGAGCATGCGAAAGACGACCTGTCGCTGCCCGATGCTGAGCTGATGTTTTTTGATCGGCTGCTGGCGTTCGATCACCTGCGCCACCAGATCCACATCGTCGCTGCTGCCGATGTGAAGCGCGAAAGCCCGCGGCGCGCCTATGACCGCGCCCTGCGTGATATCGCGGCATTGGAGAAACAGCTTGCGGAGGGCTTGAGCCCCGCGCTGTGGCAGAAATCGGCAAAAGGCAAGGCCCGCAAACTTAAAGTTCATGCCGGCACGGAACGCGAGGTCTACCTGCGCAACGTAGAACGTTGCAAGGAATACATTGCCGCTGGCGACATCTTCCAGGTCGTGTACTCGCAGCGCTTCGACTTTACTCCCGAAGTTGCTCCGTTCGACTTGTACCGCGCCCTGCGCCAGGTCAATCCATCGCCCTATCTTTATTACCTGCAGATGGAGGACACGCGTATTTTGGGGTCATCTCCAGAGATGTTGGTGCGGGTTACGGGACGCAAGTTGGAGTACCGGCCGATCGCGGGCACGCGTCCCCGTGGCCGCGATGAAGCCGAAGATGCCTTCCTCGAGCAACAAGTGCGCAATGATGAAAAAGAGCGCGCCGAACATGTGATGCTGGTGGATCTCGGGCGCAACGACCTGGGGCGCGTGAGCGACTACGGTTCGGTGAAGGTGAAAGACCTGATGTACGTGGAGCGCTACTCCCACGTGATGCACCTGGTGTCGGCTCTGGAAGGCACGCTGCGCAAGGATCTCGACGCGCTCGATGCCTTTGCTGCTTGCTTTCCTGCCGGCACGCTCAGCGGCGCGCCGAAGGTGCGTGCGATGCAAATCATTGAAGAGTTGGAGCCTACACGCCGCGGCGTTTATGGCGGATCGGTTCTCTATGCGGACTTCGCGGGGAATCTGGATTCGTGTATTGGAATTCGCACGTTGCTGATGCAGGGCAAGAAAGCTTACTTGCAGGCGGGAGGAGGAATCGTCGCCGATTCTGATCCGGCCAGCGAATTCCAGGAGTCGATGAATAAGGCGCAGGCGGTGTTGCGGGCGGTCGAGATGGCGAGAGAGTGATCAGCAGAAACTGACTGTCAGCTACAGCCTCAAGAAATTTGCGACCAGCTTTTTCCCCGCCTCGGTCAATACGCTCTCAGGATGGAATTGGACACCCTCGACTGGGTAGCGTCGATGGCGCAGGCCCATGATGGTGCGGGAACCGTCTTTCTCGGTGGTCCAGGCGCTGACCTCGAGTTCCGACGGCAGGTCTTTTTGCTCGACGATCAGCGAGTGGTAGCGCGTGGCGGTCATGGGCATGGGGAGGCCCTGAAAAACGGTTCGATTGTCATGCATGACCGGGCTGGTTTTGCCGTGCATGAGATGTGGAGCGCGGACGACCCGCCCGCCAAAGGCTTCACCGATGGCCTGATGTCCAAGGCAGACGCCGAGTACCGGAATCTTCCCCGTGAAATGGCGGATCAGGTCGATGCTGATACCCGCTTCATGCGGCGTGCAGGGCCCGGGAGAAATGACGATGCGTTCCGGTCGCATCTTCTCGACCTCGGCAACCGTCACCTGATCGTTGCGGCGAACCTCAACGTCGGCTCCCATTTCGCCGATGTACTGCACCAGGTTGTAGGTAAATGAATCGTAGTTGTCGAGTACGAAAATCACCGGCGGAACTCCTGATAACAGATTACACCAGTAGAAGTGGGCAGTGATCAGTGGCCAGTGACCGCAAACCACTGCCTGCTGACTACTGGCTACTGACTCTTGAAGTCAGTGCCTCTCCCCTGAACGGGCCACTCCGTGACCCAAGGGTGGTATTGACCGTGGCGCTTGGCGCGGAGCATCCTCAAGCTATCAATCCAGACTGTAGTTGACGCCGCTTGGAGGACTCATGGCCGAACCCCAGCAAGAAAAGAGGGGTGCACGACGTTTTCCGCTTCGGGTACCAGTTACGGTCGATCATGACAATGCCACATTGGCAGCGCAGATTCGCGACGTCAGCGCGCGCGGCATCAGTTTTTTCATTGAGTCCGCGGTCACGCAGGGCTCACCCATCGGATTCACATTGACCCTTCCACCGGAGATCACGCTCACCGAAAGTATCCGTGTGCAATGTAAAGGTCGCGTGGTGCGGGTCGAGAACGGGCGTCCCGATGGCAAAATGGCGGTTGCTGCTGTCATCGAGGAATATCAGTTCTTACCTAACGCTTAGCTGCGGGCCTTGACGTTAGAAGATAGGGCCGGGTCCGAAGCCTCAGGTCCGACGTCCGATCTCGCTTCTCGATTTTCTTCTCTCGCATCCACTTCAAATGATATGTTTCCATGAAGCTCTCATTGAGGTAATGCTTGTTCCGAAGTGTGTGCCAATTTGTGTGTCTGATGATGCTGGCGGGGTGGTTCGCGGCGGAGGGTTCTGCCCAGACATTTGGGCCGCCTCCGACGATCACCAGCGTGCGTATCGTTCACGAACGCGGCGCTCCCGCGGTGGAGATTCTTTCCAGCGGCGGTCCGGTGATTCCCGAAGTGCAGCTGATCGATTCGCCTCCGCGGCTGGTCATCGATCTTCCCAACTCCCGTTTGGGATTGACGCAAAAGCGAATTGCCGTTCAAAAAGAAAATATTCTGGCGATCCGGGTCGATCAGTTTCAACGGCAACCTCCGGTCACGCGGATCGTTCTCGATCTCGCGGTGCCCTATGGCTATACCTGGGATGGCGCTGGCCATCGCCTGATGGTGCGACTCAAGCCGCCCGAAGATGTGAATGCGGGCAAGAAATCGTCGGCGCGGCAACCGCCGACGGTGGCCGGCCTGTCGCTCGGTGAAACTCCCGCTGTGGTGCCCGTGACGGGTGGCTCGGGCGCCATGGTGCTGGCCGGAAGCCGCATGGCTTCAGGGTCGACGGTGACGGCTGGCTCAGAAACGGCAGTTCTCCGCGTGGCTGGCGGAGGAGAAGTGCGCGTCTGTCCGGGCACTACAGTTTCGGTGACGCCCTCGCAAGGCAAGCGCGACCTGATGCTGGGATTGAGCACGGGGGCGATGGAGGCGCACTATTCGTTGAAGGCGTCGGCCGATTCGATATTGACTCCCGACTTCCGCATTCTGTTCGCCGGACCGGGGGAATTCCATTTTGCGATCAGCACCGACGCGCACGGGAATACCTGCGTGCGAGGGTTGAAGGACAACACCTCGTCGGCGATCGTCTCGGAGCTGATCGGCGATCGCATCTACCAGGTCAAGCCCACGGAGCAAGCGGTGTTTCATTCCGGACAGATCGACAAGGTCGACGGCGATGTTCCGGTGGAATGTGGTTGTCCTCCTCCGTCGCCGCTCATGCGGGCGCAGGCGACCTTCGCACCGAACGTGCCCGACTCGGAATTGCCGGAGAAAGTACGCATCGGCGGGAGCGAAACTCCGCCTGCGGCGCCAGTTTCTGCGCCGGCACCGAATGCGTCCGCTTCCGCCGTCAGGCTATCGAACGGACCAGAGACGGCGCCACTTCCGGCGTCCAAAGCCGACGATGTGCATGTGCAAGTTGATGCTCCTTTCGTATTTACCGCGAAGGACCACGCGGCTGCAGTGCCGCCGGCACCCGTGCAGGTGGCCAAGGACCTGCCTGTGGAGGAATCGCCGGCTCGTCAGGTTCCACTCGATACGGTGATTCAGTCTCCGCCGCCGGAGAGTTCGACTAAGCCCGAACACCGGGGGTTCTTCAAGCGAATCGGGGGATTCTTCGCCGGGATCTTCAAATAAAGCTGCGTAGCCCGTAACCCTGACGCGGGCGGGACGCCCCGCTACGGCTGCGCGGCGCTATTTTCTGCTTCGGAAATCCTTTTTGCGTTCTTCTGCGTCTTACGGGTTGTTCTGCACATCTCGTCGGCTGGAGCGCGCCATGACCGCTGCATCGCCGGAACCGAATATCTTTTCGATATTGTCAGGAGAAAACGACGGGCTCTACCGTACCCGTCGTGAGGCCTTCGTCTTCTCTCTGTTGGGGCAGGCTGCGATTTTGGGTCTGCTGGTTTATTTCACGAGCTGTGTTATTCGTGGCACTCCGGAAATTGCCCGCCAGATTCCCAAGTTCACTGAGCTTCCGTTGATATTTTCTGGGCACAACGGCGGCGGAGGTGGCAACCACGATCCGCTTCCGGCCTCGCATGGCAATCTGCCGCGGGCTTCGCTTGATCCTCAACTCGTGCCTCCGACTGTGGTCCTGCCCAAGGAGCCACCGAAGCTTGCGGTGGACCCGACCGTTATGGTGGCGCCTGACGTTCCCCTGCAGGGCGGGCAAGTTGGCGATCCGCTATCGCAATTTTCGAGGGTGTTGTCCAACGGACCGGGTGGTCCTGGAGGAATGGGAACTGGATGTTGCGACGGCATTGGTCCTTCAACTGGGCCGGGAGCAGGCGCCGGACCACCCGGAATTTTTCCCGCAGGCCGGCAGGGTGTGACCGTACCGCAAGTCGTCTTCAGTCCCGAACCGAGCTTCTCCGACGAGGCCCGAAAGGGCAAAGCGCAGGGCATCGTGTTGCTGTTGCTAGTGGTCGGTAAAGACGGGCATCCCTATGATGTGCAGGTCGGCCAGAGCCTAGGAATGGGTTTGGACGAGAAGGCGATCGAAGCGGTGAATCACTGGCGCTTCCGTCCAGCCACTCTCAACGGCCAGCCGGTAGCGACCAGGATCGCGGTTCAGGTGGACTTTCACCTCTACTAAGGAGCGGAAGAAGCGGCGACGGACCTTAGAACTCAGACAGTCATTTACTGTGCCTGGGGCTGAGGGCCGCCGCTGATTTTTCTAGCCGCGATTGATGGCGCGGCGCAGGGGCTCAACTTTCTCGCGCAGGTCGTCGGCAAGATCGGCGCCTCGAGAGGCCACATCGCGCACGCGATCTCCGGCTTCCCGTACGCGATCTTTGGCCTCGTCGGCCCAATCGCCAAGAGTATCTTTGGCATCTTCGTAGCCGCGCTGCAAGTCGCGTCGCATTTGCTTGCCAGTTTTAGGAGCGAGCAAAAGGCCAGCCAGCGCTCCGGCTCCCAGTCCAATCAAAAGGAATGTGATGGCAGTACCGATGTTGCTGCTGTCTGATTCATAACGTCCAGTTCGCATGATGAATACCTCAATTCTTTCCGCCCGGGCCAAGTGCGGGCATATTGGCGAAAGGTGCACCGGAATCCGATCCCCTCATTCTATTCCTGCGGCAGCGGCCCGGCGAGGCCAATGAGGAAACGCGTAATCGGCTCATCTTCGATGAGTTCGCCTTCGGGAAGGTTTCTTTTCCGGCGCAGCTCAGTGTAAAATAACGCTTTAGCCTTCTTCGCATAGTAGGCTGGTGGCGGAACTAGTGGGCCTGCCCGTCTTCCGCCGGCTTCAACCGCAATCGTATAAGGAGAGTTTTTCAAGCGATGTCGATCCCTGCCACCCAGCTTCGTCCCGGCATGATCATCAAGCACAACAATGATCTGCACTCCGTTTTCAGCGTCGAACACCGCACGCCCGGCAACCTGCGTGCCTTCATCCAGGCCAAGTTGCGCAACCTGCGCACCGGCGCCATGTTTGAGCACCGCTTCCGTTCGCCTGATCCGATCGAAAAGATCAATGTCGACGAGATTGAGATGCAGTTCCTCTACGCCGATGGCGACAGCTATTACTTCATGGACACGGCCAACTACGAGCAGACCCACCTGAGCAAGGAGATCCTGGGCGACGCCGTCGACTACCTGATTCCGAATCTTGAAATCAAGGTGGAGTTCTTTGACGGTAAGGCGGTCGGCATCGAGCTGCCCCAGACTGTAATCCTGACCGTGATCGAGACCGAGCCCGGATTGAAGAGCGCCACCGCTTCCAGCGTAACCAAGGCCGCCAAGACCGAGACCGGGCTGGTCGTGCAGGTGCCGCCGTTCATCAACGAAGGCGAAAAAATCAAAGTCGATACGTCGGAAGGCGCGTACCTGTCCAGAGCGTAAGGCCCGGACGTTTGTAATAAGTTCAAGTGTCATCCTGAGCGTAGCAAGAACGCCGCGAAGCGAAGTTCTCGCGGAGTCGAAGGATGCCTACCCTGTATAGGACGACGGAGCGCCGCAAGCATTCTTCAGAGAAATCCTCGCAGCGCTAGCGGAACACTGAGAGTATCGGGATCCTTCGACTGCGAATCAGCCTCGCGATTGCGAGGCTGATTCTTCGCTCAGGATGACAAGTTTTCAGAGATGACTGTCACTGAAAAACCCATTACGTCGAAGCGCTACATCGTGCGCGGACGCGTCCAGGGCGTCGGCTTCCGCTGGTTCGTCGAGCGCGAGGCGCACATCCTGGGCATCGCCGGGTGGGTGCGCAATAATCACGACGGCAGCGTGGAGGTTCTGGCCCAGGGAACTCGCGACCAGCTCTCTGGACTGCACGGCCGCCTGCGCGAAGGTCCACGAGCGTCTCGCGTGGATGCAGTCGAAGTAACCGACGCGAGTCCGGTCGCCGGGCTGAGTTCATTTCGCATTGAAGGAGCGTGGTAAATGCCGTCGTCTGCCCCCGCCATGAATGCCGATCAACTAAAAGAACTGATTCGCGAAGTTCCTGATTTCCCCAAGAAGGGGATCCTCTTCTACGACATCACGACGCTGTTGAAGGACAAGACCGGATTTGCGACGCTGATCGACAAGTTTTCCGAGCATTACATTTCTCAGGACGTCGACCTGGTGCTCGGCATGGAGGCGCGAGGCTTTATCTTTGCCCCGGCTCTGGCGTATCGGCTGAACGCAGGGTTCGTTCCGGTGCGCAAGCCCGGCAAGCTCCCCGCCGAAACTGTGAAGTACGATTACGCGCTCGAGTACGGCACGAACTCTCTGGAGATTCACAAGGACGCCATTGAGAAAGGCCAGCGCGTGCTGATTGTCGACGATTTGCTCGCCACCGGTGGGACCGCTGAAGCTACTGCCAAGCTGGCAGCCTCTCTAGGCGCTGAGATTGCTGGCTTGGGGTTCGTGGTGGAACTCGAATTTCTAAAGGGACGCGATAAGCTGAAGGAGTACGACGTGATGTCGCTGCTGCGTTACGACAAGTAGGTCGACGAATGTGGAAATGGGGCCGGCGCTGATTGGCGCACGGCCCCATTTTATTTTTCGTTGATGAAATATCCAATCTACCGCCAGACGCGGGCGACCATCCATCCCACTCCTGCCCAAAAACTCGCACTGACGGTGATCGCCAATGCCAGTCCAGAAATCGCGCCCCAGTGCGTCCGGAGAGCGTCACCGTCGGTAAGATCGAAGTCGTTATCAAACCAAGACTCCAGGAAACCGGTATCGACCGAATTCCGGTTCATGCCGTTCTCGAACGCGATTCTCCTGCGGGTAAAGCGGGTGCTTGCTTGGGGGGACAGCTGCAATACTTTGTAGCTCATGAAGCACCTCCTAGTTTTGGTGTTGCAAACCACATGCCATCCTCAACGTGGGCCCAAACGCCCATATTCAGAGTCTTTGCCCACGCGTACGGTTGCCGTCATTTCGGCACTGACGAAAAAATCCACAGTCAGCTACCCGTTCTGCGCAATTTACCACTGTTCGCTAGTCCCTCTCCCGGGTCAGGGGACTCTTTCACGTTCCAAAACCTGGCTTCAATACAGGGAAATCTGTACTTCGGAGGTAGTGTGCTCGCCGCTTCAATTCTCCACCAGTAACAAGTGCGAGTCCTTGGGGAGATAACTTTTACGCCAGAACCAGTCCTCCATGGCATCTCTGAGCTGGTCGAGAGGAACGTTTGAGCCAATCTCCATCTGGCCGTCCGTAAGGGGAAGCGTGTCGTCGAAGACGCTGGCGTTCGTGAAATTGCGCATAGAGAAGCTGTCGAGCCATTTTAGCGGGCAGGGAAGTATGGCGCCATCGGCCTCATACTCCACGCGAATCTTACGGGCGAACATCGTTTGATTTAACCACAGGGTGTCTCGCAGCGCCCGTCAGGCGCACGTGATGCTGCAATTCTTTGAATTATTTTCTAGGAGCTACCGTTGCGCCCTTGGTCCTGCCGCCTTGACCTCCGGCGGCGCATCGAAGTTCTCGAAGTTCCTGGCAAACCGGTTACGCAAGTCTTCGGCAGCTTTGTCATAAGCGGCCTTATCAGGCCAGGCATTCCGCGGATTGAGCACCTGCGGCGGCACGCCGTGGCAGTGTTTCGGAATCGAGAATCCAAATGTCGGCTCGATCTCGAATTCTTCTTGGATCAGTTCGCCTTCAACCGCAGCGTCGACCATGGCGCGCGTATGCGGAATGTCCATGCGCTTGCCCACACCATAAGGCCCGCCCTGCCAGCCGGTATTCACCAGCCAGCATTGCGCGTTGTGCTCGCGCAGGCGTCGGCCGAGCATTTCAGCATAAGTCTTTGGAGCGAGCGGCAGGAACGGTGATCCGAAGCATGTGGAGAATGTCGCCGACGGTTCTTTCACGCCAGCTTCAGTTCCCGCAACCTTCGCCGTGTAGCCAGATAGAAAGTGATACATGGCCTGCTCCGGCGACAGCTTTGAAATCGGAGGCAGGACGCCGAAAGCATCCGCTGTCAAAAATACGACATTCTTCGGGTGCCCGCCGATGCCCGGAATCACAGCGTTGTCGATGAAGTCGACCGGATAAGCGGCGCGAGTATTTTCCGTTTTGCTATCGTCGTTGTAGTCGGGAATGCGTGTCTGCGGATCGAGGGCCACGTTTTCAAGCACGCAGCCAAAGCGGAGGGCGTTCCAGATCTGCGGCTCGTTCTTCTTCGACAGCTTGATGCACTTGGCGTAGCATCCACCTTCGAAGTTGAAAACGCCGTCAGCGCTCCAGCCATGCTCGTCGTCGCCAATCAAGTCGCGCGACGGATCAGCGGATAACGTAGTCTTGCCCGTCCCCGAGAGGCCGAAGAACAGCGCGCTCACGCCATTGTGTCCGACGTTCGCCGAGCAGTGCATGGGGAATACGTTGCGCGGAGGCAACAGGTAGTTCATCACGCTGAAAATCGACTTCTTCATCTCGCCCGCGTACGAAGTTCCTCCAATGAGCACGGTGCGCCGCATGAAGTTCAGCAGAATGAAAACTTCCGAGACCACGCCGTCACGCTTCGGGTCAGCCTTGAACTCTGGCGCGGAGATTACCGTAAACTCCGGATGATGATGCCGGAGTTCCTCCGCGGTCGGACGCAAAAACAACTGCCGCACAAACAGGTTGTGCCACGCGTATTCATTCACGATGCGAACGGGCAGACGGTATGCGGGATCGGCGCCGCAGAAGAGATCCTGCACAAAAAGTTCGCGCCCGCGCAGGTGCTCCATTACGCGAGCGTAGAGAGCGTCAAACTTCTCGGGCTCAAACGGTGTGTTCACGGCACCCCAGGCGACAGTGTGGGCGGTGGTGTCATCCTTGACGATGAACTTGTCTTTGGGAGACCGGCCGGTACGATTCGTATAACCTACGATCGCCCCATTGGCCGCCAGTTTCGCCTCATTCCGCCGGATGGAATGCTCCACCAGCAATCCCGCGGAGAGATTGAAATGCGTACGGCCTTCGCTCAGCAACTCCGCAACGTCGCTGACGTGTACCGTGGTAGCCATGGAGTCTCCTAGGGCAGAAAACACTAACACAGGGCAAACAAACTATTCTCCCTCAAAAGCCCCCGGACTGCCAAATGATCGCGGCCGTGAAAAACAGGATTGGGCGCGCAGAATTATTTTTCCTGCAGGAAAAAACGATTTGGCCGACACAAGATTCGTCGAAAGATTTTATTACTCCGAAGTCTTGTAGTCGCAGGCGGTGCGGCAGGGCTCGCAGTACAGCAGGCCATCGTTGCAAAGACGGATGTCGACCACCGCCTGGCAGAGGCAGCAGAATTTTTCGCACTCGCAGGCGCTCTCAAACTGTTCGCACTGCGCGCATTTGTATTTGGCAGGACCGGTTCCGGTGCTCATGCAATGAATGTAGCGTGCGCTTCATCGCTTCGGAAAATGACCTTAGTAATCGGGTCGCAACGAAAGCAGAGCACGGGATGCACTGCAGCGATTTCTTCGTGGCCTATAATTCTTAGCAATGACTTTTCAACAGTTGCTGGATGGCGCGGAGGTTCTCAGCCAAAGCGGAGACCCTGGCATCAGTAGCCTGGAATACGATTCGCGCCGCGTGAAGCCGGGATGCGTATTCGTGGCCATGCACGGGGAAACGTCAGACGGCAATCGTTTCATCGATCAGGCGATTCAGGCTGGGGCGGTCGCAGTGGTTACGGACTCACCGGAACAAAAACCCCGCGAAGGCGTAGCATGGGCCGTCGTTCCTCATGGACGGCGCGCACTGGCGCGGCTCAGCGCGAACTTTTACAAGCGTCCGGCAGAGCGTATCGCGATCACCGGGATTACCGGAACAAACGGCAAGAGCACTACCGCATTTCTGATTGAGTCGATCCTTGCAGCTGCCGGGCGCAAGAGCGCGCTGATCGGCACCATTGAATATCACGTGGCCGGAAAGGTGTATCCCGCGCCCCATACAACGCCTGAGGCGCTTGAACTGGCGCGCCTGTTCAACGAGGCCCTCGGACTGGGTGCAACCGATGCAGTCATGGAAGTTTCCTCGCACGCGCTGGCACAGGAACGCATCTTCGGCGTGCCCTTCGACGTCGCCGTCTTTACCAATCTGACCCGCGACCACCTCGATTATCACAAGACGATGGACGAATACTTCGCAGCCAAGCGCGTGCTTTTCGAAGGTTGTGGAACCGATCCCCCGCGCGCGGTTGTAACCAATCTTGACGATGAGTACGGTGCGAAGCTGGCGCAGTTCAGTCGGAAGCGCAGCTCCGTTGTGCTGTCGTATGGCTTAGAGCGTGGTGATTTTCACGCGCAGAGCGTTGACATCAATCTGCGCGGAACTCGATTTGACATTGCCACGCCGCGCGAAACAATTCCAGTTTTCTCGCCGCTGATCGGGCGGGTGAATGTGTACAACATCCTCGCCGCGGCCGCCGCATGCTATGCGCGCGGCTGCGAAGGGAGAGCTATTGCGCGCGGCATTGAGTCGCTCACACACGTCCCGGGAAGATTTGAACGTGTCGACTGCGGCCAGCCGTTCACAGTCGTGGTCGATTACGCCCACACGGACGACGCGTTGCGAAATCTCACAGCCCTGGCCCGCGAGTTTGTCTCGCGTGGCGGCGGGACGGCCAGAGTTCTGACCGTCTTCGGTTGTGGCGGCGATCGCGATCGCGCTAAGCGTCCATTGATGGGTGAGGTGGCCGGGCGAGGCAGTGATTTTGTTGTGCTCACCTCCGACAATCCGCGCAGCGAGGATCCTCGCGCCATCATCAACGACGCGCTCGTGGGACTGCAAAAGACTGGGGTGAAATACAGCGTGGAAGTCGACCGCCGCAAAGCGATTGCCCTGGCGATTGCGGAGGCGCGCCCCGGCGACATCGTGCTGCTTGCCGGCAAGGGACACGAGAAGGTGCAGGTCACTCGGGAAGGTTCGCATCCCTTCGACGACGTCGCGGTTGCCCGCGAGGCTTTGCGGGCCGCCGGATTCGAATGTGCAGAGGCGGCGGGAAGTCCGGCATGAAGTTGACGCTAGTGAAGATTGCGGAGTTTATTTCTGCTTCGACTGTCGGGTCGAGCGAGGAAGTCGCACAAGGCTATTCGATTGACTCACGCACAATTAAGCCCGGCGAACTCTTCTTCGCCGTGAAAGGCGAACGCCTCGACGGCCACGACTACGTCGAAGGTGCCCTAGAAAGAAACGCTCTCGCCGCAGTCGTCCAACGAAGCGAGTTGCATCGCTATGCCGACAAGACTCGCCTGCTGGCAGTCGATGACACGCTTGCAGCGCTGCAATCCTTAGCCATGGCAGTACGAAAAGTTTGGGGGAAGCCGCTGATAGGCGTCACCGGTTCGGCAGGGAAGACCACGACCAAAGAAGCCATCGCGCATGTGCTCAGCGCGCGCTACCGCGTGCTGAAGTCCGAAGGCAACTTCAACAATCATTTCGGCCTGCCGCTTATGCTCCTGAAGTTGGAACCTGAGCACGACGTCGCGGTCATCGAAATGGGCATGTCGCACGCAGGCGAGATTCGCGCGCTAGCGAAAATTGCGCAGCCGGAAATCGGAGTAGTCACCAATGTTGCTCCGGTGCACTTGGAGTTCTTCGATTCGCTCGCCGGAATTGCGCGGGCCAAGTACGAATTGATTGAGTCCCTGCCCGCCACCGGAACCGCCGTGCTCAATGCCGACGACGAATACGTTTCGCAGTTCGGGCGCGACTTCAAGGGCAAGGTGGTTACGTATGGCACGCGCGCGACTGCCGACATACGACCGGAACACGTAATCACTCGCGGCGCCGATGGTTCTGAGTTTGATGTGGTCATGCCGGGCGCGCGCGAACATGCGCGCCTACCGCTCGTTGGGGAACACAATATTCTCAACGCCTTGGCCGCAGTGGGCGTGGGTCTGGCTCGCGGAATGATGCCGTCGGTGGCCGTTGGCGCGCTCGCGACGCTTGCTCCGCCCGACAAGCGCGGACAGGTTCTCCAACTGGGTAACATCACCGTCATCAACGATTGCTACAATTCCAATCCGAAGGCGTTGCGCGCCATGGTTGACGCTCTCGCTGCGATGAAGGCGGGGCGTCGCATCGTGGTCGCGGGAGAAATGCTTGAGCTCGGTCCTGCGGGCGAAGAGATGCATCACGCCGCAGGACAGCATCTCGGCGAAAAGAAGATTGATGTTCTTGTCGGCGTGCGAGGATTGGCACAGGCTATGGTCGCTGGCGCAAGAGGTTCCGGGGCACGCGCCGAGTTCGTGGCCACGCCCGAAGAAGCGGGCGAATGGCTCGCCCGTGAGGCCAGGGATGGCGACGTGGTCCTGCTCAAAGCGTCGCGCGGCGTGAAGCTGGAAAAGGCGCTCGAAACCTGGAAAGCTCGACGCACTACCGGAAACTGATTCTTGCGAAGGACGGAGGCTGATTGCTCTACTGGCTGTTGTTCGTCAAGCTGCAACATTATGTTGCGCCCTTCCGCATCTTCCGCTACGTTACCTTCCGCACCGCATTCGCCAGCCTGACCGCCCTGTTCACCGCGCTGATTGTAGGACCGCTTGTCATCGGCCGCCTGCGCGACTTCCAGATCGGGCAATACATTCGCGAAGAGGGGCCCAAGGCTCACCAGAAAAAAGCCGGTACGCCTACCATGGGCGGACTGCTCATCGTGATCGCCATCGTCGTCCCCACGCTGCTATGGGCGGACTTGAGCAACCGCTTCGTGTGGATTGCCGTTTTTTCCACGTGCGCGTTCGCGGCCATCGGATTCACCGATGACTACACGAAGGTGACGCGCCGCCGCAATCTCGGCCTCACCGGCCGCGCCAAGTTAGGACTGCAGATCGCGACCAGCATCGTAATCGCTTCAACGCTGATCGCCATGCAGGCCTACGGCATGTATTCGACCAAGCTGATTGTTCCGTTCCTGAAGCAGTTTCATCCCGACCTGGTGCTGCAAACGCTGGAGCATTCTCCGCACCTGTGGTTTCTGGCGTTTCTTCCATTCATCGCGTTCGTGGCTTTCGTGATCGTAGGGGCCAGCAATGCGGTGAACCTTACCGATGGCCTCGACGGGCTGGCGATCGGATGCACCGTAATCGCCGCGGCTGCGCTGGCCGTGCTCACCTACGTCAGCGGCCACGCGACCTTCGCCACATATCTGGAATTGCAGCGCATGCCGCAAGTGGCCGAACTGACGATCTTTTGTGGAGCCATGGTTGGATCGTCGATCGGATTTCTCTGGTACAACGCGCATCCCGCGGAAGTCTTCATGGGCGACGTGGGGTCGCTGGCCCTGGGCGGCGCGATTGGCACGGTCGCGGTCATCATCAAGCAGGAATTGCTGCTGCCGTTCATTGGCGGCGTGTTCGTCATCGAGGCGGTGTCGGTGATTTTGCAGGTCGGCTCCTACAAGCTGCGCAAGAAGCGCATCTTCAAAATGGCTCCGCTGCATCATCACTTCGAGTTGCTGGGCTGGTCCGAGTCGAAGATCATTGTGCGCTTCTGGATCGCATCGCTGGTCTTTGCATTATTCGCGCTGACGACGCTGAAACTGCGGTAGGAGAATCATGAACCACGAAGGACACGAAGGTACACGCAGGGAATATCCTCGCGAATTCCTTCGTGAACCTTCGTGTCCTTCGTGGTAGAAGATTTCTTTCGATGGAACTCAATAACAAGCGCGTGCTGGTAGTCGGCCTCGGCAAGTCCGGAGTAGCCTCGGCTCTATTTCTGAAGGCTCACGGGGCAAAGGTCACGGTTTCCGACACCAAGAGCGGCGACGACCTGCGCAACGAAATCCCGGTCCTGCTCGATCACGGCATCACGGTTGAGACCGGCGGCCACGGTGACCGTACTTTTCGAGGACAAGATCTGATCGTAGTCAGCCCCGGCGTGCCGGTGGATGCGCCTCCGCTGGTGCAGGCGCGTGCTTTGGGCGAGTCGGTGATCGGCGAGATTGAACTCGCGGCCCAGTTCCTGCCTGGCCCCATCGTCGCGATTACCGGATCAAACGGCAAGACCACCACCACGACTCTCACAGGCGAAATCATGACGGCCGCGGGTTTCTCCGCGCTCGTCGGTGGAAACATCGGCACGCCTGCAATTTCGCTGGCGGAACGCGCCAAGCCAGACACTGCCATCGTCCTCGAGGTCTCAAGCTTCCAGTTGGAGACGATTCAAACCTTCCGCCCGAAAGTTGCGGTCGTGTTGAACGTCACGCCCGATCATCTCGACCGGCACCGCACGTTCGAGGTCTATGTCGACGCGAAGGCTCGAATCTTCGAGAATCAGCAGGGAAGCGACTTCGCGGTTCTGAACGCGGACGACCTGACCTGTGTTGCTATGGGCGCTAGAACGCGCGCCCAAGTCTTCTGGTTCAGCCGTCAGAAAGAAGTGGAGCATGGCGCTTGCGTTCGCGACGGCAACATCGTCTTCCGCGACAATTCTGGACAGCGCGAGATCATGCAGGTCTCCGAGATTCCGCTGAAGGGCGCGCACAATCTCGAGAACGTGTTGGCGGCGGTATGCGCCGGGGCGCTCATGGGATGCGCTCCCGATAAAATTCGCCAGGCAGTATGTGACTTCAAGGCTGTTGAACACCGGCTGGAGTTCGTGACCACAATCCGCGGCGTCGACTACTACAACGATTCGAAAGCCACCAACGTCGACGCGACGATCAAAGCATTGGAATCGTTTCCCGCGAACATCCACCTGATTCTCGGCGGCAAAGACAAAGGTAGCGACTACGCGGTCCTGAACGATCTGCTGCGGCAGCGCGTGAAACGGGTCTACACCATCGGCGCGGCGGCGGCGAAAATCGAATCACAGATTAAAGGACCCGAAGTCGTGCATGCCGAGACTCTCGAAAACGCCATTCGCAAAGCGAATGCCGCCGCCCAATCCGGGGACGTAGTCTTGCTGGCTCCCGCCTGCGCCAGTTTCGATCAGTTCAAGAGCTACGAGCACCGCGGGAAGATGTTCAAAGAGATCGTGCGGTCGCTAGCCGCCGACCCCACGAAGGTATAACTCGCGCGCTCCTGAACCAAGTCAGTCAACAGGCGTCGCCGACAATCCACAATTTCCACCATCGTGTCTCCATGCCTCCGTGGTGAAATGAAATCCCATGGCAAAGCGCGTGAGTGTCGATCGCTGGTTGTTTGCCGTCACCATGCTGCTGGTATTTGTCGGCCTGGTAATGGTGTTTTCGGCGTCGGCGGTCATGGCTCGCGAGCGCTTCGGCTCGCCTTATGCTTTTCTGTCCAAGCAGTTGATTTGGGCGGTGGCCGGACTCGTCGCTATGGTGATCACCATGCGCGTCGATTACCGCCGGTACAAACATCCGGCGCTGGTGTTTTCGCTGATGGGCTTCACCACGCTGTTATTGATTTCTGTTTTCTTTCTCGACCGATCGCACAACACACATCGCTGGATCCACGCCGGCGGCTTCTCCTTCCAGCCGTCCGAATTGGCCAAGCCCGTTCTCATCCTGTTTCTCGCCTATTTTCTGGAAAGCCGCTCCAAGACTATCGATGACGTCCGAAACACACTGCTGCCCGCGGCTGCGCCCGTGGTCGTGTGTCTCGGACTCATTGTGCTGCAACCAGATCTAGGCACGGCCATCGCCTGCGCCGGCATCGCAGCCTGCATTCTGTATGTGGCCGGAATGCGCCTGCGCTATTTCGGCTACGCCTTTGGAGTATCGCTGCTGCCGCTCTATGTCCTGATTTTTCACGTGGCCTGGAGGCGCGACCGCATTCTCGCGTTTTTGAACCCTTACGCGGACCGCCAGGGCTCGGGCTTCCACATTATTCAATCTCTGATTGCCGTAGGAACGGGTGGCGTGACCGGCACGGGACTGATGGAAGGCAAGCAGAAACTTTTCTACCTGCCAGAGCCGCACACTGACTTTATTTTCGCCGTCACAGCCGAGGAGCTCGGTCTGGTCGGCGCGCTATTCGTGGTCACACTGTTCGCCATCTTCTTGTGGCGAGGCATGCGCGTATCCTGGCGCACGGAAGACATGTTCGGCCGCTACCTCGCAGTCGGCATCACTACCATGGTCGTGCTGCAGGCATTCATCAATATCAGCGTTGTGCTCGGTATGATGCCGACCAAGGGAATTCCGCTGCCGCTGGTGTCCTATGGCGGGTCGTCATTGTTCGTCACTCTGGCGTGCGTTGGCGTGCTCCTGAATATCACCAAACAAGCGGAATGAGAGAGAGCGATTGCAGATTTCAGATTGTAGAATCCAGATTTCGCTCATCGCGTCGCGGCTTCTTTTCAAATCAGCACTCCTCAATCTGAAATCTGAAATCTGTAGTCTGTCTGAAGGGTGATGTCTCGGTTCCCCGAGAGTTGTAGTTTATAGTCACTGGCATGCGTGCAATTCTTGCGGGCGGCGGCACCGGCGGACATGTCATTCCCGCCCTAGCCATTGCCAATCAACTGAAAAAAGGTTACGACGCGGAAGTTCTGTTCATAGGAACCGCGCGTGGCATCGAGAACCGCTTGGTTCCCGCCGCGGGATTTCCCCTGCAACTCGTCCGCGTAGGTGCGCTGAAAAATGTCAGCATCACTACTCGCCTGAAAACGGCCTTCGACCTTCCTCGCGCCGTCTGGGATGCAGGACGGATGTTGAATGAATTCGCGCCTGACGTGGTGATCGGCGTGGGTGGCTACGCCTCCGGCCCGGCAATGCTGGCGGCTGTCGTGAAGCATATTCCGACTCTCGCCTTCGAGCCCAACGTGGTGCCGGGATTCGCGAATCGAATCGTAGCCAAATTTGTTTCGGGCGCCGCCGTCCACTTCGAGGAAACCGCAGAATATTTTCGCCACGCCGAAGTTACCGGCGTGCCGGTGCGCCAGGCATTTTTCGAAATTGCACCCAAGAAGAGTGGCACTCCGACGGTGCTCGTGTTTGGAGGCAGCCAGGGCGCACATGCCATCAATGAGGCGATGATTCGCTGCCTGCCCGTCTTGCAGCGCGAGGCTCCCGGCATCCACGTCCTTCACCAGACCGGCGAGCGTGACTATAATGACGCGCTGGCGGCCTACCGGTCTCTGGGCGAGTCAGCGCAAGTGTTCAAGTTCATAGAAGACATGCCGGCCGCCTTTGCGCGCGCCGACTTGGTCGTCTGCCGGTCAGGCGCAAGCACCGTCGCGGAAATCGCGGCGGCAGGGAAGCCGGCGGTTTTCGTTCCGTTCCCGCGCGCGGCCGACGATCACCAGCGCGTGAATGCTGAAGCCCTGGCGCGCCACGGAGCCGCAGTGGTGGTTGAAGAGTCGAAGCTCGAAGGGGTCTGGTTGGCCGAAACAATCGCCGCCTTGCTCCAGGATCCGCTGCGTTTGCAACAAATGAGCAACGCCGCGCGCGAGTTGGCGCATCCCAACGCTGCGCACGACATCGCGGTGATGGCCGCGCGGGTGGCGGGAATCGAAGAAAGTTAGCCCGGGATTCACACGGATCTTCACGGATATTTCTTTATCGTGTTCTTGCGTTGCGGATTATCAGCGAGATCCGCGTGAATCCGTGGCCAAGAAGTTGACTCTATGTTCGCCAAAATTCAGCGCATTCATTTCGTAGGCATCGGTGGCATCGGCATGAGCGGTATCGCCGAGGTACTGCTCAATCTCGGTTATAAAGTTTCTGGCTCAGACCTGAAGAATTCCTCCGTAACGCAGCGCTTGGCCGGGCTCGGCGCAACCATCTTTGAAGGACATCGCGCGGAAAACATTGCGGGCGCCGAAGTCGTGGTGACCAGTTCCGCGATCTCGGCGGAGAACCCCGAAGTTGCCGAAGCTCACAGTCTTCATATTCCGGTCATCCAGCGGGCAGAAATGCTCGCCGAGTTGATGCGCCTGAAATATGGCATCGCCATTGCCGGCATGCACGGCAAGACCACCACAACCTCAATGGTTGCCGCGGTCTTGGCCGCCGGCGGGCTCGATCCCACCGTGGTCGTGGGAGGCCGAGTCGATGCCATGGGATCGAACGCCCGGCTGGGGAAGTCCCACTATCTGGTTGCTGAGGCCGACGAGAGCGATCGCTCGTTCTTGAAGCTCTCTCCCATCTTGTCGGTCGTGACCAACATTGACCGCGAGCACATGGACTGCTACCGCAACATGCGCGACGTGAAGAAAACGTTTCTAGAATTTATGGACCGCGTGCCCTTCTACGGAATGATCGTCGCCTGCAACGACGATCCTTTGCTCCGCCGCCTGTTGCCCGAAGTGCAGCGCCGTACGATAACCTATGGCACCAAGCGCGGCTCCGATTTTCTGATCAAACTCGCTGCCAACGCAGAGATCCCCTCTGATAACCGGCCACTAAGCCGCTTTCGCGTGACCTACCGCAAACAGGATCTGGGCGAGTTTTCTCTGCACGTGCCCGGGGTACACAACATTTTGAACGCGACGGCCGCGATTGCCGTTGGCGTGGGACTCGATGTGAGTGTGGAATCTATCCGCACCGCGCTCGACCAGTTCCGTGGAGTTGATCGACGCTTTCAGTTGCGCGGGCGCGCGGCGGGCGTGAGCGTTATCGACGACTATGGCCACCATCCCACCGAGATCAAGGCCACCTTGGCCGCAGCCAAACAGTGCGGCTATGGCAAGATCCACGTCATCTTCCAGCCTCACCGCTATACCCGCACCCGCGATTTGATTGAAGAGTTCACCACCTCATTCGACGACGCCGATTCATTGTTCGTTCTCGATATCTACGCCGCGAGTGAGAAGCCCATCGAAGGCGTCACGGGAGAGATCCTGGCCCAGCGGATTCGGGAGAGAAGTGCGAAGAACGGACGCTACGCCAGTTCAGTTGCCGAAGCCGTGGAAGCGGCGACAGCCGTGGCGCAAGATGGCGACATGATCCTGACCCTCGGCGCCGGCAGCGTTTCACAATTCGGTCCCCTGATCCTGGAAAAACTGAAAGAGCGCGAAGCCACACCGGTTGACGCAAGCGTGCAATAGAAATCCTAACTCGAGGATTTCGCTTGATTGTGAGGAATACTCGCCCCGAAGCTCATGCCGCCTGAACGTCAGGCGTCGGAGAAATTACTGCAGGAGACTCCTTCCGTTTTCTCTGCCGCGCCAGCTTGATCATGGGCCGCTCAATTGCGTAATAACTAACCGCCGCCAATCCCAAAATAATCACGATCTTCAACGGCAAAAATCTGGTGTGAACACTCAGCCAGCCCCGCTGGCTGAAGAAAGGCATTTGCCAGAGATAGATGCTGTACGAGATGCGGCCGATCCATCGCAGGAAACGAAGTTCCAGGAATTTTGCGAAAAGCGTCGTGGGGCGAAGCACGGTCGAAATAATCAGAAGCGGCAGGACGCAGGCTTGCACGAGTTGCCGTAAGCTGGCAAAGAGCGCTCCTGCATCCGGAAGCAGACGGAGCAGCGCCAGCCCGACAAGCAGAAGAGCGCACACCGTTGGACTCAGCCACCGAGTCGCTCGATTCTTCCAACTTGTACTCCTCAACATGATGGCAAAGACGCAGGGTGCCAGAAAGGCATCCAGTCGCATATCCGTCCTCTGCAAAGTCGGAATTCCCGGCAAAATGAAGTGTCCCGCGACCCATATCCGCCACAGACAGATGACCGCCATGCCGGCCAACGCAGCGTTTCGTGCCCGCTTGTTGCCCAACATTGCGAGGGCGACCGGCCAAATGAGATAAAAGTGCTCCTCCATCGAAAGTGACCAGAAATGATTTACATCCCAGTGCTTGTTCGGCAGGTAGTTGGCGAATAGAAATAGTCCACTCGCAACGTCTCGGCCTCGCGCCTCCGCCAGTGACCACATGCCCAAGAATCCAATGATGCACAAATAGCAAACCGAGGCCGGAAGGATGCGAAACGCCCGGCGCCAATAGAACTTAGCCAGCGAGATGCGTTGCGTGCGTTCGCGTTCGACAAGCAATTTGGTGCAGATCAGGTAGCCGCTAATTCCAAAGAAGACAGCTACCCCGAGAAATCCAAGGTGTTCTGCCAGACTGCTTCGTCGCGAACTATGGCTCAGCAAGACCAGACTGATGGCAATCGCACGCCAGCCATCTAACGTGGGTATGTAGTGATCTTCTGAGTCGTGAGCCAAGCGTGTCCCCCAGTTTGACGGAAGAGTGGCGGGGCCCGGCCAGATGGGACTACTGTGTCCGGCATTTTATCGCACCGGGGTCGGGTTTGCCTGGAAATTGGACATTCGGGGAACCAAACCGCCCTGGTTCCCGTATCTTCCTGTGCTAACGGTTTCTGGGGGCCCTCGTCTATCAGGCATAAGGGGTTAAGGCGATGAAAACGAAAATGACGCAGGCATGGGGTTGGCTGACCGCCGGGGTGCTGGCAGCCGGATTAAACGCCAGTTACCACAATGGCGGCCTCCAGTGGGCCCACGAGATAGCGGATCATGTTCAACACAATTCGGCGGCCGTTCTCGCCCTGGCCTCGGGAAATGCCATGCGCTTCCTGTCAGAAGCGCAGGCGGTGACGGCGAAAAACGAGAAATCGTCTTGCCGGTTGGCTTCCACGCTCGCGCGGGTTCAAAGCCGGATCTCAAGCGCGGAGCAGCCAGGTTACGAATTTGAAATGATGTCAGCTCGCGAAGAAGGCCAATTGGCCCGGTTCGAGGCCAATCGTGAACGCATCGAAGCTCAGGTGCAAGCCCAGGTCGCGTCCCAGACGGCACATCTCCGTATGGCTTCGTTCGCCTTCGCTCCGGTTACGGTCAAAGCAATCTCGGCTCCCGTGGTTTGTCCCCGGATCCGCGTGAACGTCCCGCGGATGCCCATGATGAAGATGAAGATACCGGTGGCTCCTGAGATTCACATCGAGATGCCGTCGGCTGGCCCCGTTTAGCGAGCGGGATAATCTTTTCCTCTGGAACTTTGCCACCCCGGCAAAGACAGGGCGCGGAATCAAATCCGCGCCCCTTTTTTTGTAATCACATGCACATGCGCAGATGGCCGCCTTCGATCGTCTGGTTCGGACGTAGTCTGGCCGCGCACGGCGCCGTCCGTGCCCAACCGGGTTCCGCCTGTGCAAAACAAATTCTTTTTTTGTCTATCTCAATTCGAGAAATGAAGCTATATTGAAAAAGCTCAGCGATTCCTTGGCGACAACTGACCTGAACTGATGGCGCGGAAATCCAGCGGCACCATCTTGCAGGAGGAGTTGTATCCATCGCCCAGCGCTGTTTCGCGCTCAGAAGCCGCGCGCGAGGAACTTGACGACGCGCGACTGGTCGACCTGGATGTAGACGAGGAATCTCCCTTCCTGCGCGCGCAAAAGCGCGTCTCCGCCCGTCGTGGCTCACTTCCCAAGAAAACTGCGAACCGCCTCTTGTGGGCCTGTGTCGCAGCTGTGCTGCTCTGCGCCGCCGCACTCGCCGCCGGTGGAGTGTACGAATACGGCGAACGCTCCTGGCGTTTCCGCGTGGAGTCGAGCGACAACATCGACGTCACCGGTATGGAGAACGTGACCAAGGCGCAAATCATGGAAGTGATGGGCGCCGATATCGGCCGTAACATTTTCTTCATCCCGCTGGCCCAGCAGAAAACACAACTGGAGCAGATCCCCTGGGTGGAATCGGCCAGCGTGATGCGCTTCGTTCCCAACCGCCTGAGTGTAGAAATCCACGAGCGCACGCCAGTCGCCTTTGCCCGAGTCGGCCCGCGAATTTCTCTGATTGATGCCGGTGGCACGTTGATGGAACTGCCGCAGAAGCACAAGTATTCCTTCCCTGTCATTCTCGGGATGAATCCCGGCGAGCCGCTTTCCACGCGTGCCCCGCGTATGAAGGCCTACAACGAACTGGTGCAAGAACTCGATTCCGGCGGCGCCCGTTACTCACAGGATCTGAGCGAAGTCGATCTCACGGATCTTGAGAATTTGAAGGTGCGCGTCAACGATCCCGCCGGCGACGTGCTCGTCGAGCTTGGTTCCTCCGATTATCTGAAGCGCTACAAGACCTACGTGAGCCACGTGCAGGAGTGGCGCCAGCAATTCCAGAAACTCGAATCGGTGAACCTGCGCTACGACAACCAGGTGATCGTGAATCCCGACATGGAAGGCCGTCCGAAGCAGTCCGCGCTGGCAGCCTCCGCGGCCAAAGCGGCAGCCGCTGCAGGAGTAAAGCCGGCTGCGTTGATTACGCACATCAATCCGCACGACCGCACTCTTCCCAAGCCGGCGTTTGAGTTGACCGACAAGAAGCTGGAATCGGCTTCAGGGAAAAAGCCAGCACCAAAAGCGAAGGTCAAGAAGACGAAGGCCGTGCATCCAGGGAGTACGAAGAAGGTGGCCGCGAAGCCACCGGCATCGAAGTCGGGGGCTGTGCATAAGGCTCCGCAGAAGGCGGAGGGCAAGAAGCCGCCGCAATCCGCCCCGTCCACGGCAGCGCATCCATCGATTCCGAAGCCGAGTGCGGCGATTGCAAAGCAGCAAACGAATTCGAGTCCGAACTAACGACGACGTCGAGGAACGTATAAAGGCATGGGGAACCAGCAGGGAAATTTTCTTACCGCGATTGATGTAGGCAGCGCCAAGACCTGTGCGCTGATGGCGGAGGTCACCGACACCGGTCTGCGCTATCGCGGGCACGGAGTCGCCGATTCGCGCGGTTCGCGCAAGGGCGTAATCGTCGAACTCGACAAGGCGGTTGCCGCGATTCAGAAGGCGGTCGAAGCCGCCGAAGACATTGCCGGCGCAGCGGTCGAGCAGGCCATTCTCGGCGTCGGCGGAGCGCATGTCCGTGGCGTCAACAGTCACGGCGGTATAAGCCTGGGCACGCGTCCTCGAGAAATCGGCCGCGATGAAATCAAGCAGGCCGTCGACCGCGCTCGCGCCATCCCGCTGCCCGCCGATCGGGAGATCCTCCATCTACTGCCGCAAGAATTCATCCTCGATGATCAGGCCGGAGTTCACGATCCGCTGGGCATGATGGCCGCTCGCCTCGAAGTTCGCGTCCACATGGTTACCGCCGCCACCAGTGCAACGCAAAACGTGATTACCGCTGTGAACAAGGCCGGCGTTCATGTCGACGATACCGTGTTCGAGCCCCTGGCCGCCGCCGACTCTGTGCTGCGCAGCGACGAGCGTGAACTCGGAGTTTGCCTGGCCGACATTGGCGCCGGTTCAACCGAGCTCATCGTCTTTCAGCAAGGCGCCGTCGCTTTTACCGGAGTGATTCCGGTCGGTGGCGATCACTTCACCAGCGACCTGTCGGTTGGCCTGTGTACTCCGCTGGCGGAAGCGGAGAAGATCAAAAAGATTTACGGCAACGCCATCGTCACCTTGATTCCTGAAGGCAATGAAGTTGAAGTTCCCTCCGTCGGTGATCGCCCGTCGCGGCTCATGCCCCAGAGACTAGTCGCGGAGATTCTTGAGCCAAGGGCGCGCGAGCTGTTTGAGATGATGCGCGAATCCCTGCGTCACAGTGGCATGTTCGATATGTGCATCGCTGGCATCGTGCTCACCGGTGGAGCGTCGCGGCTACCGGGAATTTTCGATGTGGCGGAGTCGGTGCTGCGCAGTTCGGTCCGCCTCTCGTGGCCGGCCCCGCTCGCCAGGATGCCGTCGACATTATCCGAACCTGAGTTTGCAACGGTTCTAGGGATGGTGAATTACGGCCAGCGTGCCCGTATCGCGCGCGGCCTGCAGGAAGATCGCTGGGGATCGAGATTGAAAGCGTTATTGGTTGGTAAGGGAGCATAGCGGGGTTGCCCGTCGGAAGAAACATGAACCACAAAGGACACGAAGTCACACGAAGGACATCTTGAAAGGCTTTCCTTGGTGAACCTTCGTGCCCTTCGTGGTTGATCGGTTTTGCATTTCAATTTTAGGTGAACAAATATGAGCAACGATTCCAAAATTCGCATCAGCTTCAACGAAGAGGCCCGCAACGACGCCAAGATCAAAGTGATCGGCGTAGGTGGAGGCGGCGGCAACGCAGTCAACCGCATGATTGATGCCGGCGTAGAGGGCATCGAGTTCATCGTTGCCAATACCGACCTGCAGGCGCTTCGCATGTCGCACGCCCCCGTGAAACTGCAACTCGGCGTGAAGCTGACGAATGGCCTGGGCGCCGGCGCCAATCCCGAAGTCGGCCGGAAAGCTGCGCTCGAAGATTCCGACAAGATCATCGAAGCCCTCGAAGGCGCCGACATGGTCTTTGTCACCACCGGCCTCGGAGGCGGCACTGGTACCGGCGCCGCTCCCATCATCGCCTCGCTCGCCTGCGAAATGGGCGCACTCACTGTCGCGGTGGTGACCAAGCCGTTCTCGTTCGAAGGCAAACGCCGCATGCAGCAAGCTGAGCGTGGTATCTCCGAGCTCATGGAGTCGGTCGACACCACCATTGTCATCCCCAACGAAAAGCTGCTCGCGGTTGCCGAAGACGCCGGCTTCTTCGAGTCCTTCCGCATCGCCGACGACATTCTCCGTCAGGGAGTGCAGGGGATTTCCGACATCATCACCATCCCCGGCATCATCAACCGCGACTTCGCCGACGTGAAGACCATCATGGCTCGCATGGGATATGCCGTCATGGGCACGGCCTCCGCCAGCGGCGCCAAGCGCACTATCGAAGCCGCACAGAAAGCGATCGCGTCTCCGCTACTCGAAGCCGGAGCCATCGACGGCGCTCGCGGCATCCTCATCAACATCACCGGATCGACTTCGCTCAAGTTGGCCGAAGTGCAGCAGGCTTGCTCGATCATTCAGAGCGCCGCTCACGAAGATGCCAACATCATCTTTGGCGCGGTCATGGACGAGAAGATGAAAGACTCGGTCAAGATCACCGTCATCGCCACCGGTTTCCGCGAGGCTCCGTCAGTCCGGTCGCGGCATCAGGACATTCGCACGTCCTTCGCTGCGGCGCATGAAGACGCCATGGAGTTTCCCGAGGAGCAGCCCTCCCGGGATTTTTTTCCCGAGCCCAAGCCGAAGCACATCATGGAGTCGAGCGTGCCCGACAACAGCATGACCGACGATCGCAGTTACGTGGATGACCTGGCCCCGGCACCCGTGTCGCACGCTTCGGATCACGTTGCTGCCGACGTGATTTCGCTCGACAGCATGCGCAGCGCGGTGGTGACGAATTTCCAGCAGGACGATCTCGATGTTCCGGCGTTCCTGCGCAAGCGCAACGAAGTGATGTAACTGTCGAAAAATTTTGCGGCTGCTCACCGGCGACTGGGCCGTTAGGCAGTCCGCACCTTCGTAGTTAGGAAAATCTTTGCACATGTAGGAAGTGCCTTTCCAGTAACGGGTAACGTATTACTGAAGGGGCCTGAACTGAGGTAACTGGAGCATATGTGCTTGTTTCATAACGGGTTAAATCGAAATTAATGTTAGTTGTTAGCGAAACTTTTCCATTGCCAGAAGTATGTTAAGTCCCGTACTATCAACGCAGTCCGGCGGTTTGGCAGGTTACCCGACCGCTGGCACCCTGCGTGCACTGAGTTAAGTACTGCCGTTTGGGGGAGTGAGTCGAGAGATGTCAAAAGCCACCAGCCTTCTTCGTCTATTGGTTGCCGTGCTAGTGTCCTTGCCTCTGGCAGGCGTGAGTTTCGCGGCCCATATCAACACCAGCACGCACCCGCCGTCGAAATCCAAGTCTCAGCAGAAGATCAGCGAGAGCCAGCGCACCCGCCGCCGCATTCATCACTTGGCGCGTAGCCGCAGCGCGAACCTCACCAAGGCTTCCGTCAATACCCGGCGCCGTCACCACTCCTACGAACGCTTTCACATGAGCTCGTTCGCAGAAGACATCACGGCCGGCGACATCACCACTGGCGAAGATCCGATCGTACGCCAGGCGGCGATCGATGCGCTCGGCAATATGAACGGTACCGTCGTTGCCATCGAGCCCACCAGCGGACGCGTACTTGCCATGGTCAACCAGAAGTTGGCTCTGTCGAGTGGCGCGCAGCCCTGCTCGACCATCAAACTTTCCGTTGCTCTCGCGGCACTGAGTGAAGGCGTGGTTTCCAAAGAGACGCAAGTCGCCCTCGGCGGCCGCAGCCGAATGAATCTCACAATGGCGCTGGCGCACTCCAACAACGCCTACTTTGAGGCTCTCGGTCGCAAGCTCGGCTTTGAGAAGGTCGCCTACTACGCCCACGAATACGGACTTGGCGAACTGGCCGGATACGACATTCCTGGTGAACAGCTGGGCAGCTATCCGGAAGAAGCCATTCCCACCAAGCTCGGCGGCGTTGGCAAGATGTGCTCGTTCGGGGAAGGCGTTTCCATGACCCCGCTGCAACTGGGCGCCATGGTTTCCGCGATTGCCAACGGTGGCACCCTCTACTATCTGCAGCACCCCACGACTCCTGAAGAAGTCGCTGGCTTCCAGCCGCGCGTGAAGCGACAACTCGACATCGCTCCGATCATTCCAGAACTCTCGGATGGCATGGCGGGCGCAGTCCAGTACGGCACCGCTCGCAAATTGCGCCTCAACTTCAATGAAGAAGAAATCCTGGGCAAGACCGGAACCTGTTCGCACGCCGGGACTCGCTACGGATGGTTCGCTTCCTACGCCAACACCAGCGTAGGGCGCGTCGTGCTCGTCGTATTCCTGCAGGGCGGGCGCCCCACGTTCGGGCCCAAGGCTGCTGAGATTGCCGGCGTCGTCTATCGCAATATGTACGACCACAATTTCTTCGTCGCCGGCCGTAACCTGCCCTCCGATGCTGCCGACGTGAAAACGGTGAGCCCAACCCCGTAATCGATCCCGCAACTATCTCAAAGAGACGTAGCTCCGCTATGTCTCTTTCTGTTTAGTCTCGTCCCTCTTCTTCTACCCGCCGCGATTTTCTCTGCGATTTCTAATAAGAAAAATAATCCCTCTGCCGATCTGTAATGCAGCGGGTGCTGCTGCGTGGACCGACTTCGCGTTGGTCCGCAATCTCTGTGTGCACGGAGGCCAATACGTCAGGGTGGATCGGCTTTCTGCAGGGTTCCAACGTATGGTGGCTGGTCACGGCTGTGTGCATCGGCGTGGTTGGGCCTGTATTTTTTTCCCGGTTGCGTCAGTGGAAGAGGGCAGACGCAAAGCGCCTCGGCGAAGAATACTTTGCGGCGTTGGCCGAGGCCATCCCACAGATCGTATGGACCGCGATTCCCGGTGGGGGCATCGACTATTGCAACCAGCGCCTCTACGAGCTGACCGGAGGGAGCCCAGAGGACACGATGGGATGGGGATGGAAAAACTTGATCCATCCCGACGATCTTCCGTTCGCCTTGCGCGACTGGGAGTCTTCCCGCCTGACGGGCAAAAGCTACGAGGTTGAATATCGTCTGCGAACTGCCGCGGGAGGTTATCGCTGGCACCTGGTGCGCGCCACGCCCCTGCGCGACGCGGCCGGCAACATCGTCAAATGGTTTGGAGCCTGCGCTGACATTGACGACCAGATGCGCCACCAGCAACTTCTGGAAGACCAAATCAAGCAGCACACGGCCGCGATCATGGAGGTCAATAACCGGTTGAGTCTAGAGATGCGAGAGCGCACATTGGCCCAGCAGGAATTGAATGAGCAGAGTGAGCGCACTGTGCGCGAACTCACCAAGCGCTCCAACCGTGCAACCAACCTTATCAAGATGGCCGAACTGCTGCAGAGTTGCGCCAGCCTGGAAGACGCCTTTCCAGTGATTGCCGGCATGGCCCCGAAGGTGTTTCCCGAACTGCGCGGTGCCCTGCTGCGGTTCCACTCATCGCATGAAGCGCTCGACGTCGCCGCAATCTGGGCGGATTGCGTGCTGCCGCCTCCTGGAATTGGCATGCAGGACTGTTGGGCTTTGCGCGCCGGGCGCCCGCATATCGTCGTCGCCGGTGACTATACGGCGGAGTGCGGGCATGCTGCCGTTTGCCAGTACTCGTACATGTGCCTGCCATTGCTCTCCCATGGCGAGACGGTTGGGCTCTTGCATTTCCAGATGATGGAGCCGGGGGAATTTCCCCAGCCCATACTGCTGATTGCCAACATGTTCGCCGAGCAGGTGAGTTTGTCGCTCGCGAATATCCAACTGCGCGATGCTCTCCGAAACCAGTCCATCCGGGATCCTCTGACCGGTCTTTATAACCGTCGCTATCTCGACGAAATACTGGGACGCGAAGCCCGCCGCGCCGTACGCTCTACCCAGGGACTGGGCGTCCTGATGCTCGATCTCGACAACTTCAAGAAATTTAACGATACCTATGGCCACGATGCCGGAGACGCCGTGTTACGCGAGACCGCGGCGTTCCTTCTCAAGAGTGTTCGCAGCGAGGACTTCGTTTGCCGCTTTGGTGGCGAGGAGTTCATCGTCATCCTTCCGGCAGCGGACGTGAACATCACCCATGCTCGGGCCGAACGTATCCGCTCCAAACTCCGCGAGATGACAGTCATTCACCAGGGACGCTCTCTCGGAACGGTGACGGTTTCCATCGGTGTCGCAGAAGTCCCCGTCCACGGGATCACTCCCAAGGATTTGATCGAAGCCGCTGACGCCGCCCTGTACCGTGCCAAACGTGAAGGCCGAGACCGCGTTGTGGTTGCGGAACCGGCGCCGCCGGTCGCCGCGGCCCAAACAGACGTCCTCGGAATAGGCCAGCCCTAAGCCAATCGAGCCCTTCCTGCGCACGCCATCCATCGCCTTCAGATCGAGGTTGTTTCCTTCGATAGCCGTTTTGTGTGACACTTGGACCCCAAGCAATCGAATCGACAACGAGGGAAAATGATCCGATCCAAACTGGGACTACTCGCCGTCTCGTCTATCTTGCTCTTCCCCCATGCACCTCTGTTCTCGCAGCAGCTGAATTCAAACTTCGCCCGCGACCCCGGCCAGCCCATCGATCAGCAGTACACCGATCAGATTCATAAATACACCACGGATCCCTCATTCCTCTCTCCCTTGGTGGACTATCTTCCCGCCTCGAAATCCGTGCCTACACCGGCCAAGGTTCTCGGCGACGTTTCTGGCGCGCCCGACATGCTTCCCTACGCCGAAGATGTGTACAAGTACTTTCGTCTTCTGGAGGCGAGCAGTCCGCGCGTGAAGGTATTCACCATCGGCCACACCGAGGAAGGGCGCGAGATGATCGCTGCTGCCATTGCCGATCCAAAGCTTCTCGCTGGCGCGAAAGAGAATGATGCGCGCCTGGCCCAGCTCGCCGACCCGCGCACGATCAACTTCGACGACGCCAAAGCCCGCCTGCTGGTCGACCAATCCTGGCCCGTTTACTACATCACCGGCACCATTCACTCTCCCGAGACCGGCGCCCCTACAGCCTTGATGGAACTCGCCTATCGTCTCGCCGTCGACGATGCTCCGTACATCAAGTACATCCGGACTCACATGATCGTGCTCATCACTCCCGTCGTCGAGGTCGATGGCCGCGACCGGATGGTCGATATCTACAAGTGGCATAAAGCTCATCCCGGCCAGATTTGGCCACGCCTCCTTTACTGGGGACACTACGTTGCCCACGACAACAATCGCGACGCCATGGCGATGACGCTGGATCTGACCCGGAACGTGCTTGACGCCTATCTCGCCTGGCATGCGCAGGTGCTGCACGATTTGCACGAGTCCGTTCCGTTTCTCTACGACAACACTGTGGGGGACGGTCCCTACAACGCCTGGGTAGATCCCACTCTCGCCGATGAGTGGGCGGAATTGGGTTGGCACAATGTTGCCCAGATGCAAAGCTTTGGCATGCCTGGAGTCTTCACTCACGGAGACTTCGACACCTGGAGTCCCGGATATCTGATGTTCCTGGCCGGCATGCACAACGGCATCAGCCGGCTCTATGAAACCTTCGGCAACGGCGGCGCCGACACCGAGAAGCGTATCCTCCGCCCCGAAGACTACTCGCGCACCTGGTACCGCCAGAATCCACCGTTGCCCGTAGTGAACTGGTCGCAGCGCGACAACAACAACTACGAGGAAAGCGCTCTGCTCTCCACCCTTTCTTACTTCTCGCAGAACACGCATCACTTCCTCGAAAACTACTACCTCAAGAGCAAGCGCGCCGTCGAGAAGCCATCACTGGAAGGGCCTGCTGCGTATGTGATTCCGCCCGACCCAGCCGAGACGAATCGACAGGTTGAGCTCGTCAAAGTAATGAAGCGCCAACATGTCGAAGTCGAACAACTGTCCGATGCCGTAACATCCACGATTCCGGGTGAAAAGCGGGGAGACAAGCCGAAGCAGCAAACCTTTCCGGCCGGCAGCATCGTCATCCGCATGGATCAGCCTTACTCCCGCGTCGCCGATGCTCTGCTCGATCGCCAGTTCTGGGCCGCCGGTGATCCCCAGAAGCATCCTTACGACGACACCGGATGGTCCTTCACGCACCTCTTCAACCTGAAAGTTGTCCGAGTGCTCGATCCTTTGATTCTGAAGTCCAGGATGACGCGCCTTGATGATCCGACCAGCCTTGCCGGAAAAATTTCCGGCTCTGGTAGTGTGCTGGCAGTCGCCAATTCCGGGCAGGTTTCGCTGTTGCCACTGGTCTACAAACTCAAGGGAGCGACCATCCAGGTGGCAGAAAAATCCTTCGATGCCGATGGCAAGCACTACGCAGCCGGCTCCTTGCTGATCACCAACGCTCCCGCAGATCAAGTCGCCGGAATCCTGCATGATCTCTCACTCGATGCAACTCGACTCGCCTCGGCCCCATCCGTCCCGTCCCACGCAGTAACTCCCCCGCGTGTCGCTTTCATGCACACCTGGCTTGGCACGCAGACGGAAGGTTGGTGGCGCTATGCCTTCGACACTGCGGGTGTGCCCTTCGATTACATCGGTACGCAGACCGTCGCGAACCAAGCGGAACTCCGCTCCAAGTACGACGTAATTGTCTTTGCGCCAGTCGGCCGTTCGTCGCTCGAAATTCTCAACGGTATTCCCATGTGGAACAATCCGATGCCCTGGCAGAAATCCGATCTCACCCCGAACCTCGGAGCGCTCGACAGCACGCCCGACATTCGTCCCGGCTTGGGATCCGAAGGCCTCACGCATCTGAAACAGTTCGTTGAGCAAGGCGGCCTCCTCATCACCTGCGAAGACACCGCGCAGTTCGCCATCGAAACAGGCCTTGCTCCGGGCGTCAGCGTTGCGCCCAAGGGTGACGTCCGGGTCGTCGGCACGGTGCTCAATACGGTCTTCGTCGCCCACGAAAATCCCGTTGCCTTTGGCTACGGAACCGGAGTTCCCGTCATGAGTTCCAGCGGGATGGCCTTCAACCTCAGCAGCATACTTGGCCGCACTCCAGGTCGTGTGTTGATGGATCCCTTGACGGACCCATTGGATCCCTACGCGAAGCGGGAAACCGGCCGCGGCACTATCGACGACAGCGACGAACCCCAAGGCAGAAAGATCACCGAAGCTGAGCCACTGGTAAAGCAGCAGCCGTGGGAAGCCGCGCATTTAGATGAGGAGCAGATGCGCAACAACCCGCTCGTGATTCCGGTTCAGAGCCGTCCCGAGGTCATCCTGCGCTTCTCCGACGGGAAGACCCTTCTACTGGACGGCCTTCTCGACAAGGGCTCGTCGATTGCCGAGCACGCAATCGTCGTGGACGCGCACCTGGGCCAGGGCAACGTGCTTCTGTTTGGTAATAATCCGATCTATCGCGGCGAGACCCTGGGCACCTACGCCCTAGTATTCAATGCAATCTTGAACTATCAGCACCTCGCGCACGAATCCGCCCCTGCGGATAAGAAGCCCTAGCCTGGATCGCGGACGGCCCGCCTCAGTTGCGCTTCCTGAACAACAAAACGCCCAGCCGGGAGGCTGGGCGTAATCGTTGTTTAGATTTTTCGAGGTCTGCGGCTTAGCTGCGTTGCCCGGGCCCCTTGCTTTGATCGCTCGCGATGACGCCGTCCTTAATGTGGATGACGCGGTGCGCGTACTCCGCGATGTCGCCTTCGTGGGTAACCAGAATGATGGTGTTGCCTTCCGCGTGCAGACGGTCAAACAGCGCCATGATTTCCACGCCGGTCTGCGAGTCCAGGTTGCCGGTCGGTTCGTCGGCCAAAATGATCGAAGGCTTGTTCACCAGCGCGCGCGCAATGGCGACGCGCTGTCTCTGGCCGCCGGAGAGTTCATTCGGTTTGTGACTCATGCGGGATTCCATACCCACGGCCGCCAGTGACGCCTTCGCCCGCTCCATCCGCTCTTCCGTCGGAATACCGGCATAAATCAACGGCAGCTCCACATTGTGCAGGGCGGTGGCCCGGGCCAGCAGGTTGAAGGTCTGGAAGACGAATCCTATTTCCTTATTCCGGATGCGCGCCAGTTCGTCGTCGTCCAGTTCGCTGACCAGTTGGCTGTTCAGCCAGTACTTTCCCTGCGAGGGCGTGTCGAGGCACCCAATCAGATTCATCAACGTCGATTTGCCGGAACCCGACGGTCCCATGATGGCGACGTATTCATTGCGCTGGATGCGCAGATTGACGCCGCGCAAGGCATGGACCTGCTGCTCCGATCCCATGTCGTAGGTCTTCCAGAGATCCTCGGCCGCAATCATGCACGATTCGGGCGGTGCTAGGTTTGCGGTGGTGGGCATATTGATGACTTCTGCGGTTGCCATGTTTTTCTCCTGGTCCGGTGCCACTGACCTCTCCGATCGTTTTGGCTTCAGTACGTTCTGTTGCAGACTCCGTTTTCTGAGACGCCGTATTGCGAGACCGCTACCGACTTTCCTTTTGGACGTACCAGTCCGGTTAAGGTTATGACTCTTCTTCCTTCTTCGGAACCGTGTTGTCGATCTTTACGCTGCTTCCTGGGCGCAGGGTACGCAAGACTTTGTAACTTCCCGTTATGACCTCGTCCCCTTCTTTTACCCCATCGAGCACTTCCATGTCCGTCGTCCCCGTAATTCCCGTGTTGACCGGCACGAACATTGCCTTCTTATTCCGGATGACGAATACCCCTTGCACGTCATCCTCTTTCTTCGTCTTGGATGCGGTTTCCTTCGCCGCGGGTGGCGCTGCGTGCACCGATCCCGGCGGATTATTCTGCTGATCAATCTGCTCTTTGCTCCGCAAGGTCAGCGCCTGAATCGGGATCGCCAGCGCATTGCCCCGGGTTGCCGTCGTGATCTTGGCCGTCGTCGAAAGTCCCGGCCGCAGAACCGTTGGCGGATCCGTCAGGGTTACTACCACCTTGAAATCCTTGGCTTCTTCGCTGGCGGTCGTCTGCTGCGAGGTGGAAACGCCGCTGGAGCGAACAATCGCGTTATCTCCAATTTCAGATACTGTGCCATGAAAAATCTTCTTCGGAATTGCGTCGATCGTCACTTCCGCGGGCTGTCCCAAGTGCACATTCACGATGTCGGTCTCGTCCACCTTCACTTCTGCCGTAATCACTGACATATCGGCAATCGTCATCAGCGTGCTGCCCAGCGCGTTCTGGATTCCAATGACCACCGACTCACCTTCCCGAACCGGCAGGTTCGTGACCACGCCGTTGTAAGGCGCGCTGTAGGTAGTCTTCTGCAACACATCGCTGAAGCGCGTCAAATTTGCGCGCGCTTGCGACGACATGTTTGGCCGCCGATTCGTTCTGCGCCTTCGCTTGCGCGACCTTCGCCTGGGCCTGCACCAGTCCCGCATCGGCCGTGGCCCACGCGTTCTTGCGGCTGTCGAAATCCGACTTGGCAATCAACCCGCCCTGAAATAAATTCTGCGCTCGGTCCCAGTCCAACTTGTTGCGGTCATAGTCGGCCTGCGCGCGCACCAGGTCCGCTTGCGCCGTCTTCAGCGCAGCCTCGGCTGCCACGGCGTCCGTTTCCGCCGCTTGCACCGAAGCTTCGCCGGCGCTGACGTCGGCCGAAGACTGCACGTTTTCCAGTTGCGCGAGCAATTGACCCTTCTTAACCTGATCCCCCTCCTTTACGTACAGGTGGGTGATCTTTCCGTAAGCATTAGCGCCGATGTTGACGTAGGTCTTCGGCTTGATCTCGCCCGAAGCACTCACCACCGTGGCCAGATCCTGCCGTTGCACCTTCCCGGTTTGTACCGTCACCACGTTCTTGCTGCTCTGATGAACGGTAAAGCCGACGATGATTGCGAGCACAATCGCAATCCCGACGCCAATCGCTACTTTTTTCCAAGCTTTCATAGTTCCCGTCACCGTCCGGGTGATTTATCTACTACAGGGCCAAATGAAATATCGTTATTTTTAAGCGAATAGCCCCTTTGCCCCGCTGAGAGTGACGGACACACACCATCTGTTACGATCCTGCTGCCGAGAAAGTTCCCGATCAGGAATGAAGAAGTGGCCGAGACCCATTACGCGTGGCGAGTGATAGTGACTGCCCCGGAACCGTCCATTATATATAGCCAGCCCCCCGGTTGACAGTTATAGATTTAGGGTACCCCCGGGCAACTCCGCACCACCCTCCCGGCTTCTTAAGTAGACGGTTGCGGTTCCTTTAGTCGGTTCTCCGGGCACGACTTAACCTTGCTTTCACAGGACAGACAGGCCTAAAATGAGAAGACGGTCGTCTTGGCAGGAGTCCCTCTCATGTTCCGGGTTTCTTCGTATCAAGCTGTAATTCGTGTTCTGCTCGCATTTTTCGGTCTGTTGGTTTGTGTCGCTTTTGCCCAGGACCAGCCGGACCAGAAATCGTCCGACAAGCCTGCTCAGGATACTGCTGCGACTGCCCAAGATACTGCTGGCGCAGCTCAAGCCCAGCCCACGGATGCAGTCGATCCTCTCAAACGCCCCGCTAACGACAAGCAACGCAAGAAGAATCAGAAGGCTCTCAAGCAGGAATTGAGCAAGCCTTACAAGAAGTGGCTCGACGAAGACGTCGTTTACATCATCACCGACGAAGAGCGCGCCGCCTTCCGGCAACTCTCGAACGATGAAGAGCGCGACAACTTTATCGAAGCCTTCTGGCAGCGCCGCGATCCTACCCCGGACACCGAAGAAAACGAATATAAAGAAGAGCACTACCAGCGCATTGCTTATGCCAATGAGCATTTCGCCGCAGGCGTGCCCGGCTGGCGCACCGATCGCGGCCGCATTTACATCGTGTTCGGCAAGCCCGATGAAATCGAGGATCATCCTTCGGGCGGCAGCTACGAGCGTCCGATGGAAGAAGGCGGCGGCGAGACCTCGACCTTCCCCTTTGCAGACTGGCGCTATCGCTACATCGACGGCATCGGTCAGGAAGTCATTATCGAATTCGTCGACACTTGCATGTGCGGCGAGTACCACATGACTCTGGACCGCTCCGAAAAAGACGCCCTGCTGATGACTCCCAATGCTGGCCTGACGCTCTATGAGTCGATGGGAATGGCCAGCAAAGCGTCGCGCTTCACCGGAAACGGCATCGAGCGCCTCGGCTTGGGTCCCGACAGTGCCTCACAACAGACCAAGCAATTTGACCGTTTGGAGCAGTTCGCCAAGTTGCAGGCGGCCCCGAAGATCAAATTCACCGATCTGGAAGAAGCCGTGAATTCGAAGGTCATCCTCAACCCGATGCCTTTCGATGTGCGCACCGATTTCGTGAAGGTCACCAGTGACACCGTGCTGGTCCCTATCACGATCCAGATGCGCAATCGCGACATCACCTTCGTCAACAAAGATGGTATTCAGCGCGGCACGGTCAATATTTTCGCGCGGCTGTCCACGCTGACCGGCAAGATCGTCCAGACCTTCGAAGACACCGTGCAGGTCGACGTTCCTGCCGAACTGCTGCCCCGCACGGCGGAGAATGCTTCGGTCTACTGGAAAGCTCTGCCTCTTCGTGCCGGCCGCTATAAACTGAACATCGCCGTGAAAGACGTCAATGGCGACCGCAAGGGCGTGTGGAGTCGCAGCGTGGTGGTCCCGGAATTCTCCGACGACAAACTGGCCACCTCGACTTTGATCGTTGCGGATGACATGGAAGCCGTTCCCACCAAGGCGATCGGCACCGGCATGTTCGTGATCGGCACTATGAAGGTCCGGCCCCGCGTCGCTCCGGCTGACGGCAAACCGGCCCTGTTCAAGAAAGACAAAGATCCGAAGCTGAACTTCTGGATGCAGGTCTATAATCTCGGCGTGGACGAGAAGACGCACAAGCCTTCCGCCACTTTTGAGTACAACATCACGAATCTCGCAACGAATAAACAGGTGATCCAGAAGACCGAGACCACCGATACCATGGGCAATATCGGCGATCAGGTGACGCTGCAGAAATCGATTGTGGCCGCGAATCTGCAACCCGGAACTTACAAGATTCAGATCAAGGTCAACGACAATATCTCGAAGCAGACCATTGATCCGTCGGCGGTTTTTGCAGTACAGTAACTTTAGAGTAACTCCCTGCATTTCCCCCCCAGGGGGTGGGGCGAAGTGACACTGCGCAAGCTCGGAACCTGGGCGATCCTGGTTGGATTGTCGCTTCCTGTTTGGGCCGCAGAGCGGCCGGGAGCGATCTCGGGATACGTTCGCAATATTTCAGGATCTCCGCAGATGGGCGCCGTGGTGCAGATTCTTGGCGTCGCCAATCGTACCCTCACCGTCTTCACCGACGAAGCCGGATTCTACACGGCCACCGGTTTGGTTCCCGGTCTTTACACTCTCAAGGTTACGGCTCCTTCTTTTCTGCCTGCGTTGCGCGAGAAAGTTGGCTTGCGCCCCGGCGCCACTCTGAATGTCAACGTCACTCTGAGCACGCTGCTGGGCGTCATGCAACTCGGCCCGGTTCGAGCTCTTCCCGCCGACGATGACTGGAAGTGGACTCTGCGCTCGGTCGCGAACCGCCCCATTCTTCGCGTCTTTGACGATCCCGCACTACCCTCTGAAAAAGAGAACCACGAAATAACCGGCAGTCTCTCCTTCCTCGCAGGTTCACCCGCAGGTGGCTACGGCACCGGATCCGATATGAGCACCGGCTTCACCCTCGAGCGCTCGATCTTCTCCGACGGACATCTCGCGGTCGCTGGCAACGTCGGTTACGGCAGCAGCCTTCCCGCCGCCGTCGTCCGCACCAGCTATTCGCGTCGCCTGATGAATGGATCTGAGCCGACCATGGCTCTCACCGTTCGCCGCTTTGCGGCTTCCGATCCCAACCTGCACAATGCTGCGTTGCAGGCTCTGGCTCTCTCGGCATCCGACGATTTTGCCGTTGGCGACATCCTCGAATTCAAGTTTGGCAGTGAACTGCAGACCATCCAGTTCCTGGGCCATGTGACGGCTTTCCGCCCCTACGGCTCCGCCGATCTTCACCTTTCCCCCAACACGGTCGTCGAGTACGACTACACAACTTCTCGTCCTGATCTGCGTACCGAGAAGGGTTTCGATTCTGCTCCTGCCGACTTGAGCGAATCGAATCCGCGAGTGAGTTTGCTCGCTTTCGCTCCCAAGATGGAGAGCGCTCACCACCAGGAAGTCAGCGTTTCACATCGTGCTGGCAAGAACAACGTCCAGTTCGCCGTATTCTCCGACCGGGTGGTCAATCCCGCACTCACCGGCACCGGCCAAACTACCACTGCTGGCGGATTCCTGCTGCCCGACATTTCTTCGGGAACCTTCAGCTACGCGGGCAAGACGCTCGATACCAACGGCCTCCGGGTCGTCCTTCAGCGCAAGTTTTCCAACGACCTGACCGCGACTCTCGACTACGCCTACGGTGGCGTTCTCGATCTCTCGCGGTCCGACGTCGCCCTGCAAAACGCCATCCCATACATGACCACGCAACGCCGTCATGCCGTGGCTGGCAAATTAAGTGGCACTGTAGGCCGCACGCACACGAATTGGATCGCGTCCTATCGCTGGGTCAACGGATCAGCCCTTACTCCAGTCGACATGTTCAACGCCTCGCCCGGTCAGAGTGATCCTTTCCTTAATTTCTTCGTCCGCCAGCAGATCCCCGCCATGGGTGGACATATGGAAGCGATCATTGACCTCCGCAACCTGCTGGCCCAAGGGTACGTCCCGGTTCTCGGCCAGGACGGCCAAACGGTCTATTTGGTCCAATCCGCCCGCTCCGTCCGTGGCGGCGTAGCATTTACGTTCTAACCCAGCCCTCAGCTTTCAGCCATCAGCACTCAGCCTGCAGCCTAGTGCCAGAGCCTCTTAGTTCCTAAGGTGGGTCATCCTGAGTGGAGCCGCCTTTCAGGCGAAGCGAAGGATCTCGCGGGGAGCGAAGCCGAAGGGATCTCGCGAGCCAGTAGTCGCCGTCCGTAGCCACCCAAACCGGGTACCGAGAACTGAGTACTGAGTACTGCCCCCCGTACCTCATTCATAAAATCTATCGCACCTATCCATAACTACATGGTTGACTCTAACGATCGCCTTTCGATAATGTTTCTGAAGGCTGGTTTTGCGGAATGGGGCAACGCAACTTCTTAGTATGCAAGGAATTGCAAGCTTCCAAGGGGTTGCACCCATGTCGTTAGAAGCACCCGCAAAGCTCCAACACCTCCCCAAAAATTGATCCGTTTCAAGGAGATTACATGAGAGCGCGCATCTTCCTGGTGTTCCTTCTTCTGGCCGCAGTCAGCCTGTCGGCACAGACCTTCCGCGGCACCATTCTGGGGACCGTGACCGACCCCTCTGGCGCAGTGATCGCCGCGGCCAAGGTGACGGTGAAGAACACCGGAACCGGACTAGAGCGCACCACCGAAACCAGCGCCGACGGCAGTTACTCCCTGCCGGAGCTCCCCATCGGCTCCTATACGGTGACTGTCACCCAGTCGGGGTTCCAGACCTTTGTCGCCACCGGTGTGACCGTGGACGTCGCTGCCGAGCGCCGCGTCGACGCCGCCATGAAGCCGGGCGAGATCGCCACCCGGGTCGAGGTCTCCGCCGACCAGCTTCCGATCGTCGAAACCACTACCAATACCCTGGGTGGCGTCCTTACTGCCCAGACCGTGGAAGACATGCCGGTCAACGGCCGTGACTACACCAAGCTCATTTACATGAACCCCGGCGTCTCGGGTTCTCCCGACCAGATCTCGGATTCTCCCGGCTCGTTTGGTGAGTTCTCCATGAACGGCGCGCGTGGCCGCTCCAACAACTACCTGCTCGACGGTACCGACATGAATGACGGCTACCGCAACGACCCGGCCATCAACGAAGCCGGCGTATTCGGAACGCCCTCTACCATCCTGCCCATCGACGCGGTCGCCGAAGTAAATGTGCTCTCGAACTTCGAGCCGGAATACGGGCGCAGCGCCGGAGCCATCGTCAACATCGTAACCAAGAGCGGCACCAACACTTTCCACGGCAGCGCCGGAGAATACTTCCGCAACAGCGCCCTCGATGCCCGAAATTATTTCAACCCAGTGAAGAACGCGGACGGTACCTCGAATCCCAAGGCTCCTTTCCACAACAATCAATATGGCGCGTCCCTCGGCGGACCGATCGTGAAAGACAAGACCTTCTTTTACGCGGACTACGAGGGACAGCAGGAGCCCGTCGGAGTCGTAACCGTTTCGGCTGTACCTACGGGAACCGCCGCCGATGGCTCGCTGAGCCCGAATGATGCTCCCAACCCGGTCATCGCCGGTCTTCTTGCGCGTCATCCCTGGCCCGGGCCGAACCTGTCGAATCCGAATCCCGGTGCGATTTCCACTAACGGCGTAGCCTCGGTCGTTTCTCCCTCGTTCAATCGCCTGACCAGCTTCATCGCCAAGATTGACCAGAACTTCAACGCCTCCAACCTCCTCACCGGGCGCTATTTCTTCGGCGACAGCTTGCAATCCTTCCCCCTTGCACTAACCGCCACCGGCGGACAGTTGCCCGGCTTCAATACGTTTACTCCGACCCGCGTTCAGCTTGTATCGCTTTCCTACACCCACACCATCGGGTCGAACAAAGTCAACGAATTGCGTTACGGCTGGAACCGCTTTGCGGAAGGCTTCTTCCCCGCGGACCAGGCATTCCACCCCAGTTCCATCGGCCTCTGCGCTGCAACGGATACGTCGCAATGCAACGGCACGCCGCCGTTCGATTCTGGTATGCCCATCATTCTCGTGAGCGGAGTCGCCCAGCTCGGCGCCACCAGCAGCGTCCCGCGCCACCGCGTTGACAGCAACGACCAGGTACTCGACAACTTTTCCTGGAAGATGAACAAGCACGATGTGAAGGTCGGCTTCGACTTCCACCGCACCACCGTGCAACAGTACTTCGACAAATATTTCCGTGGCCGCTTGAAGTTCAACGGCGATGCTACCGGCGATGCGCTCACCGACTTCCTGACCGGAAACGTCGACAGCGGCTTCCAGTATTTCGGCAACTCCACCCGTCATACTTTTGAAAACAACTTCGGCTTCTACGCTCAAGATAGTTTCCGCGTTACGCCTCACCTGACCATCAACTACGGCATGCGCTGGGATTATTTCGGCGTCGTCGGAGAGAAGAACAACCTGCTGAGCAATATCACCAGCATTTCTCCCGCGCCCGGCACCGGCACCTTTACTCTTTCCCAGGTTGGTTCGTCTGGTCTGAGCGGTCTCTACAACCCCGACAAAAAAGACTTCGCGCCCCGCGTGAGCGCGGCTTGGGACGTCACGGGCAAAGGCAAGACCGTCATCCGCGCCGGCTTCGGAATGTTCTACGACGCGTTTTCTCAGGATATGGTGCTCGGCCACTTGCCGTACGCACCGTTCTTCGGTCCCGGCCCCGCGTATAACAACTTTGGGCCCGACCCGATCTTGTCCACCGGTGCGGTGGGCGGAACGATCTCTGCTGGTGTTCCGGTATATGTACCGACAACAACTTGCAACTATGAGTGCGATGTCTTCGCCTTCGATCGCAACATCAAAACTCCTTACATGGAGAACTACAACCTGAACATCCAGCAGCAGATCTCTAGCAAGGCCATGATCCAGATCGGATACGTCGGCTCCCAGGGACATCGCCTCTGGAGGTTCTTCGATCTCGCCCAGCCCAGCACCGCGCAGATCAATGCGGCTGACATTGCCTGCAACTGCATCAACGATTTCGGGACTTCCGCTCGTCCTCTGAACGGCAACCCCTACGGCGCGTACTACGCGTTGCAGGAGAACTCCACCGGCAAGTCGAACTACAACGCTCTGCAGACAAGCTTCCGGGTTACCGGTTGGCACGGCATCACTTCGATGGTCAACTACGTTTATTCGAAATCGCTCGACAACTCGAGCGATGGAGAAGACTTTGAACCCAACGCCGCTCAGCCCAACGACAGCACGCAGCCGTGGCTGGAATACGGCCCGTCGAACTTCAACATCCCGCACCGCTTCACCTGGAATTTTGGCTACGACTTTCCGACCATGGGCGGCAGCTACCAGAAGCTGAAGAACGGTTGGGGACTCAACAGCATTCTCACTCTGCAGAGCGGACAGCCCTTCCACCTGAATTACAACTTCTGGGATGACTACAGTGGCAGCGGCAACGCCTTCGATCGTCCCGATGTCGTCGGCCCCATCGTCTATAACAAGCGCGATCCCTATCATTATCTGGATCTCACTTCGTTCGCGATTCCTTGCACCATCGATCCGAGCGTGACCGTGGCTGGCGGAGTCGCCTCCGATTGTCAGATTGGAACTCGCCACTTCGGCAACATGGGACGCAATTCCCTGAGCGGTCCTACTTTCAAAGAGTGGAATTTCTCTCTCTACAAAAAGACCATGCTCACCGAACGGATCAGCATGAAGCTTGGAGTTGACTTCTTCAATATCCTCAACCACCCGAACTTCGCTAACCCGCTGCTCCCCGCCTTCATCGCCGATGCCGGCTACGGCGGCAACTTCGCGTTGAAGGGCAATCGCGAAGTTACCAACGGACCGCTGCCCATCACCGCCACCGGCGACGTGGGTATCGGCAACCCCTTCATCGGAGGCGGCGGCCCCCGCGGCATCCAGCTAGCCGCCGTCTTCAAGTTCTAAATTCAATGGAGTTAGTATCAGCCCCTGCCTCGGCAGGGGCTTTTTTGTGCACCAACCTTGGTAATGCAATCTCGTGAAACGCCAACGAGGAAACGCAAAAGTTGGGAACGGACCTTTTGGTTAGGCTCGCTCTTGTTTCAGCAAAAGTTTTTCTTGATGGGAGCAATCCCAGGAAGGGCGCGGCTTCAGCCCCGCCACAAGCAGCCGTAGAGATCACAATCCAGAACCCCACTTTTGTCTGTCGATAGCCAACGCTTCCCGAATACCGTAGGAGTTGGCCCGACTAGGAGGTTGGAGGTACTCTGAGTTATGGAGCTAGCGATACCGATTCTTCCAATCGAAGACTTGGCAACTGCAAAGGCGTTCTACGTCAATGCTCTAGGCTTTCGCGTGGCGTTCGAGACATCCGAGGATGGTCGGTCGGGGCTACTCGGCATCGAGCGTGGAACAATTCAGATGACTCTCGATTGTCCGATGCAGGGCCACGGCCGAAACGCCTGCGTAGCGTTACAAGTGGACGACGCCGACGCCTACTACCATGAGTGGCACGCGAAGGTCGACATACTGCGAGCACCGAAAGATGAGGAGTGGGGCGCGCGAACGTTCGACCTGCTCGACCCATCGGGTAACACAATCTTTGTCATGGGGCCGGTCCGCTCCGCAAAGCAAGGCTAATCAGAGTACGCCTCGACGCTCAACGCCAGCCCAAGCCCGGAGAATCGTCCGTCAGGGCGGGGATCATAGGAGGCGCGGACACACGCCGGACCTCTGACTCGTGAATCGAGAGGGAGTCCGGTGATACGACACTACGCACGGGCTTCAGCCCCGAGGCTCTATTCAGTCCCCAGCTTCGACAAGGTCGTCTTCTCCCCGTTCGAAAAATGAGACGGCTGCGGACGATACCCATTCCGGGTTCGCACCTTATACTTCTTCATATCTTCTCCTACCAGCTTCACCGTGATCGCGCGCCACCCCGTGTTGCTGTTCGGCTTGGGGTAATAACTCAACGAGTAAAGATGCGCCAAATCATCGCGAATCGACGCGAACGCCCTGTGCTCATCTTTCCAATCTTTCGCGAAGTAAGCTTTTCCGCCCGTGGCCGCCGTCATGCGGTCAAAGACCGCCGTCGACACCGGCTCGATCTTCGCCTTTTGCGTGCTGATCATGTAGATCGAAACGCCCGCGGACTGGGCAAACTCGGCCACGTCCTCCGGCGGCACCACGCTGGAATTATCTGGCCCGTTCGAGAACACCACTACTACTTTTCTTCCCGTATTTTGCGCGGCATCTTTCAGCGTCAATAACAGCGCGTTGTAAAGTGCTGCTTCATCTCCGGCCACCGTCGAACGCACCGCGCGTAAAACTTGTGGCCGGTCCGACGTAAGCGTCGAGCCCCGCGACAAATCCCGGCTATACGAATAGAACGCGATCTTGTCGGCGTTTCCCAGTGAGCGAATAAACTCCGTAATCGCATCTTGCGCGAAAACGAAGCCGCGATACATGTAGTCACTGGTATCAAACAGCACAAATACATTGGCGCCGTTCACCAGAGAAGCAAGATCCTGAGGCGACACGCCGTTAGTCGAACGTTTTGCCGCGTCACCTGGCGCCCCCGATGAATCTTCGGCCAACTCCCGCAGGCTGCGCGTAGGTTCATCGCCTTCGGCGAAGGTGGCCGTTTTCTCCACAATGCCATCTTCCGTGATGGAGAAATCCTGCGGGCGCAGTCCCGTAATGTAGTTGCCCTTTTTGTCGGTGACCGCTACATTCAGCTGCACCATGTTGACCACGACCTGAAAATTCGGGCTCTCCTGCGCCTCGATTCCGGTTTCGACGCACAGCATCCCCACCACTACCACCAGGATGAACGGAAATACTTTTTTCCCCATAGTTTCCAACTTCCTTACTCTGCCACCACGTATCTGAACGCGTGCAGGATCGGCCCGTTGATCGAACGAACTCAATGTTGAACCGCGCTCATCCTCGATGGCGAATTCAACTTACCCTCCCGAAAATCTGCCCCCGCTTCGTGCATTGCCCGCAACAGGGCCGGCCAGTCTTCAAAATCCGTCGCAAAGATCCTCTCCACCATCATCCGTGTCAGCTCCGGCACGAACTGGTTCAACATGACCGGAGAATATCCCCCTTCATCCGCCAGCCGTGCCCAATACAAATTCGGCGAGTCCCACGACTCCGCCAGGAAACGGGCTGAGTATCCGGAAAATGGCGGCATCGGCGCCACATTCAGCAATTCCAGACCATAGTTCTGCGCCATATGGGGATGCGGTGTTCCAAAATCGTGGGACAGCCGCTTCCAACTTACTTGCTCCGGATGTTGTCGACACAGCGTTTGCAGTTCTACCATCGCGCTGCCCCACACTCCCGACTCGTCGGGATACTTCGTCAGAAACTCCGCCGCCAGGTAGAAGGTGTCTGCCGGCATGATCTGCGGAAGAATTGCTGCCACGCGATCCGCCAGCATGGCTTGCTCGACTTGCCGCGAGCGCTGCGGCAGCCAGCGATCCGCCAGAATGCCCAGTACCTTACTTCGTAACGCCTCGTCCTTCTCTGACGCGAGCAAAAGTTCTTCCCCGGTCCGCTGGTAGAGAGCGATCGCATGCAACTCCAGCGGACTCACGTCCCACCATCGCGGCACAATTGCAGACGTGAAAAGCTCCGGCGTTAATTCCTGCCAGACCAATGCTTGAACGCTGCTTGGCGAAATGAAATCTTGTTCGAGCTCCGCCAAGGCATACGGAAGATCGGCAAGGGAGCCCACAAAATGAGCGCCTCCGCCTGCTGGAGAACCTTGCCCTAAGAGCTCTGGCGCCTGCCACGGCGTCTTCAGGCCCTCAAGCGTGTCTCCCGCGAAATCGTGTGAACGCACAAATAGTGGGTTATTGTGCAACGCCTGGGCGCCGGGTGGTTCGTAGTAGGCGTAGTTCAGACCAACCAGTGTGTCTCGCAGAAACGACGCCAGCTGACCGCGTGCTTCTTCGATCTGCGCCTTCGAAGCCGTCGACGACTTCAGAAGTTTTGGTAAGTCGGTTTGCATCTGCGTGTCGGTGTGATGGTTGTTATAAATTCCAGATGCCCATTCTGATCTCTCGCTGTTCGTGAAGATGGGCCGGGGCATTTGAAATTCCCGCGTCTGACCCGCTAGAAGAATCATGTACTCTGGCAGCTGTTTCCCACGCGCTTTATCCGCCAGAGCGTCGCCGATGGTCATTAGGGTATCGAGCGATACGAGCCGTTGGTCGTCCAGTACCGAGCGAATCCGCGCGGAAATTTCCCGGTGTACCTGCTTCCCCTCTGGAGTGTTTTGCCGAGGCCCTGCCAGCAAGTCGATGATCTCGTCTTGCGAGCCTTTCGGGTTGCCAGTCGAGAAGCGGAACAGCTCCGACAGAGAGCTTCGACCCGCGTCATACAACTGCGCGGCCGTTCGAATCGTCGCATATGGCCTTATCATCGCCTGCCACGACTCGTTGATGTTCGTTTCCGCAATCTCTCCCTGGCGAGCCAGGATCTGCCAAATCCCTACGCTGGCCTGAAAGGTTCCGAAGGCGTTCCCACGCACCGCTCCTGGCATGCTCTTCAGGCCTTGCGCTACTTGCAAGAACAGCGCAATGGATTCATCGCTGAGTTCCGGGAACTCTGAGAAAATCCTGTACTGGTCGCTGTATTCCTCGAATTTTTGCGCCAGCAATTGGACCGTTGTCGGGGCCAGTCGATGTTCCGGAGAACGCCGGCTATCGAGTTCACTGATGGCCAGGTAGACTTGCAGCGCCCCATTTTCGCTGGACCCGCGCGACAGCGCGAACATGATCTGAACCAACTGGTCCGAACTGGAAATATTTGTCTTCCACTTCCGCGCCAGCTTCGTGTTGTGCCCCGCGAGAAAAAGGTCTTTCCACACCTCGATATTTCCCGGCGTGAGTGGCTCGCCGTTGCTTTCCAATTGCAATCGAGTCGCCAGCAGCAACAGTGTCGGAGCGGGTCTGAAAGTGCCCCTTGTCGCCGCCACGGTCGTATCGGGAGCGCGCAACCCCTCGTAAAACGGACGCAGCCGCCGCGCATTCACAAAGTACGCTTGCTGTCTTGCATTCACCCGCGACAGCACATCAAAATAGGCCATCAGCCATCCTTTATCCTTGGCCAGCAGCTTCGAAACGAAAGCGGCAGGGGACCCGGGATTCGCTCCCACCAATTCCTTCCATGCTGCTTCTGCCGGAGCGCCTCCCGGCACCTGCACTCGGCCATCCCGAATACACAGGCCTCTCCCGTAAAAGTCCAGTACCGCCGCGTAAGGCAGCAGTTTCCCGAGCCCGATCGAATCCCGCATTGACTCGCTAGTTTCACGGTCGATTCTCGACATCGCCCAATACAAGCGCGCCAGCAGGGGATCATTCAAAAGCGTGTCCAGCAAGTCCCGGCTATTTTCCTTGTAGTTTTTCGTGCTCGCCTTGGTCCAATCGCTCTCGTTGAAGAGCACTGGCGCGGGCGTCGAGTAGTACGCGTATTCGAACGGCTTTCCCCCTTGCAACGTTTGCTCCAGTTCAGCCATCGGGAAACCAGAATCAATCGCCAGGAAAGCCCTCTCCGCATCCTCTGTCTGCAACGACAATTCCGGATCGCCACACTTTCCCTTGGTTCGATAACCGAGGATTAGCAGCAGAGGTCTCGCGTCGTCACAATTCGAGACCCGAATCACCGTCCCGGTGTGGCCGGCCAATTCCGCCAACTCCCTGGCCTGCACCACGTATCGCCTCAACAGCACGAGGAATTCTGTCGGCCGGGAAGTGCCCTGGAAGCCTTCGGTAAACACATTCCGGCTCAGCAGCGGCAGCACTTCTTCGGCGGAAACCTTTTGACTGATTCCCGCCAGACGCAGAAATGGCTTCAGTGGTCCCGGGATCACGAATTGCGGCGAAGCCGCAAGCGGTTCGCCTTGCGTTGCAGCAGTATTCGCAGCAGCGGGAAGCTTTCCCTCCACGGCCTGCGGCATTCCTGCATTCCGCGCGAACAAGCCACAGCTCAAAAGGGAAAACGCAATCAAGGCGGACAGGCGAACGAATGATTTCACGGCTGGACCCCTCACGGAGCCGACGGGACCTGATCTCACCTGCTGTCTGTCGCGGAAGGCAGGGGGTGTCTTCCATTCGCGATCGAAAATGCCCCAGATCTAGGCTTGGTGAGAACCGAGCCCTGCTCCAATTTCAATGTCGGCCAAAATACCTCATATCGGGCCACTATCCAAGCTGTTTTTTCAGGATTTTTTTAAACGCCAATTTTGACTCACACTCAAAGGCGGCTTGCCGGACAGTTTGTAGCACCTTGGGCCCGAGGGGTTGGCGCCATTTGGCTTCATTCTCGCACTCACTTTTTCGGCTCTTCCTGCTCCATTTGCTTCAGCTTCTGTTCCATCATCATCTTTTGCTGCTGCTTGGTGAACTTGGGAAACAGGAAGGCGATCTGCAGTCGCATGCCCCATGGCGAAGTCCCGGAGGGATACACCGCATTGCCATAAAATGCCGCGCTGATATTCACCGGCTGAAACCCGAGCTTCATCACTCGACCCACACCGCCACCGAACGGTACCGTCCACACATTGCCCGAACTCGCGTTCCAGTTGGCGGTCAGAATTGGCGATATCGTCAAGTACCAGCCTTTATTCAGGTTGTAGTTCACGAAGTACTGCAGCAACATCTGATTGACATCCGGACGGCTGCCCGATCCCGCAATCGACCAAACATTATTCACCAAAGCTCCCAGCGTCCACTTCCCCGGTTGTAGCAGCGCGACCACCGAAGGCCCCATGCTGAACTTGCCTTGGCCAAGGATCTGGTTGGTGGCCGTCGGAATCGCAAACGCAGGCCCCACCCCCCAAATCAATTTGCCGGGCTTGGCGGGCGACAGAAAGAACGTTGGATTCATATCCCCAAAACCGTACTCCCCGCCCGTCGGCTGATCAGGATACGGCTGCCAGATGATGGGCTGAATGATCCGCGTAATCAGCATCCAGTTCTTACTGATCTTGGCGGGAATCACCGGCTGGATGTTCAGCACATCCTGCGTACGGTCAAAAGCCCCAACCCCGAAATTGCTGTTGTTCTGAATAGGAACACTGATCAGGCTCGCTACCGGGTTCTGCACTGCCTTTTGCAAATCGCTCGTTGTGGTCGATGCCGCCGCCGTCTCCTCCGTACCCACCTGCGTCCCTCGCGCGTCGATTGGTGTATCCTGCGCAGCCAACTCGGTCACATACATCGGTCCAGCCAGGAGGGCACATCCAAGTGCGCCCAGCATTCTGTTTCGTCTCATATTTCTTTCCTTTTCGAATTCAACCTTTTCACTTGTGGCAAGCGTCTAGTGCGTCTGAATCTCTCTGTTTGGTCGACTGTCAATTTCACCAGTGAGAAAGAAGCATGATCGTCGGATCGGAGTGGCGGAGCTCGATAGGCGCCTCATTTTTGCCGTGTCTGTTGCAGCAAGAGTGGGGATCTTCGACAGCACCGAGATCCGCTCGCAGTGGGGCGTCTACTGACTCACGATCTTGGAAAACAGCAGACAGCCAACCGCAAGTAGGAAAGCAACGAAGATCACGATACGGGTGACGATCATTTGACGCACAGAGAATCCGCTCCTAGATCTCAAATCGTTCGGTGTGAACCAGCTCCGCTGGCACTCCAATTGTCGGCAGTACCTGTTCCATCGAATCCATAAGAACAGACGGACCGCAGACGAAGTACTGGAACCGCTTGTACTGGCGTGGCAAATGTCTTAGCAACATCTCTGCGTTAATGTGCCCTTTTTCCCCGGCCCAGCCATCGTGTGGCTCTTGCAACACGAAGACTACTTTCAAGTTCATCTTTGTTTTGAGCTGTTCCAACTCTTCCCGGAAGGTAACGTCCTGATAGTCTTGGCTTCCGTAAAAAAGAACGACAGGGCGGTTGTCCTCCCGCATGGCCATCGTCTCGCACATCGATCGCAATGGCGTAATTCCTACGCCACCGCCGATGAGTACATAGCCGGGCCCTTGTTCGCGGTCAGACGAGAACACTCCGTAGGGACCATCGATCCAGACGCGCGTTCCAACCTCCACGGCAGGCACCGCCTTTCCCGACCAGTCTCCCAGCGCTTTGATCGTGAATGCCACCGAGCCGTCCCGCTCTTTCTCCGCCGAGGACGAAATGGAGATAGGATGCTGCTCGATGTGAAATGGCGTCTTGCCTAGGTTGAGCCATGCAAACTGGCCCGGCTCGAAATCGAAACCGTCGTGCCCTACGGGGCGCAGAATCAATGTATGCGCGTTCCCCTGTTCCGAGATCTTCTCGCTGACTTCCCACGGCCTGCGCCACTGCGCGATTGGCCCGAGAACGCGATATCGAACCGTGATTGCCAGAATCATCACGACATAAGCGCCCCACAAACACTCCATCGCGACTGAGTGAGAGTAGTGGCCAACCGCCAGTACGTGGATCAGCGCGCACGACACGACCACCAAAGCGACTCCCCGGTGCATCAATTGCCACGATTCGTACGAGATCCTCAAATGTCTGCGAGCAACCGTGATTGCGACCAACAGAAAGAGCCCCCAGAAGGCGATGACTCCCCATCGCCACATCCACAGCATCGCCCCCGCGAAAGGGCTGAGCATCGTCCACGGATATCCGTTGAGGAACAGGAAGATCGGATGAGCGAGGATGAATCCTGTCGCGACATACCCAATCTGCCGGTGGAAGTGCTGCAGGGCATCCTGCCCGAAAGCTCCGGCCAGCAACTGCACGCGCGCAACCAGGGCGAACTCGAAGGTGATGATCGCCAGGCCCACGTATCCACACGCGACCGAGAACTCCAAGCTTAGTGCCCGCTGTCCTCCCGGTTGCCGCGCGACCGCACCGATGACCAGCGGCAGCAAAACAAGAAAGAGGTAAAAGCTAAACCAGAATGCTGCTCGAACGCTGTGCTTCATACTAGAAAATTCCGGCAGCGCCTCCTGGTTAGCCGGACAGGCGCCTCATTTTAGCCTCATGCCATCTGCACCACCGGTCGTCCGTTACTTGGCGGTCGTAGCGACAGTTTGTTTCGTAGGTTGCTCCGTCTTTGCAGCCATTTGTTCGGGATGCCCTTGAACCAATTGGTATCCCGTATTCCCGTTTCCTGGAAAGACCTGGGATAACGCCAGTACATTCCTGTACTTGTTGAAGACGAGTTGACTGCTGCCCTGCGCCGAGTTTGGCGTAGCCGAATCGACGTCTACCATGACAGCCGGCCGGCCACTCGTACTCGCAATCTCTACAACCGATTGACCTGCCCCCTCAACCGGTCTGATGACGTAACTGCCTGGCTCTAGCGTGGTATTCGCAACCGTAAACGGCTGCGACATTTTGAAGTCGAGTTGATTCGATATCTGAGCATGTCCTGCACGCAGTCCAATCGTTAATGCAATCAGCGCGACTACAACATATTTTCCAATCGAGGCCTTCATAGCCACCCCCATTCGATGTCGCGACGATATCGCCCTGTTCGAGCAACGTCTACTGGCAATTCTTCCATGTAGGGGTTCTAGGGTTCTAATAGCGTCGGTGCGACGGGACTGGTAAGCCTGAGTGTACAAACGCGGTATGTCGACTGAATACGGGTGCTCCATTTTTTCCCACCCCCTGCGAAAAAGTGAGAGTTTTGTCACACTGAAGTCGAAGGGGCGGAAAACGATTCTGCTCCCACATCCCTGCCGTCCATTCCCAGATCACGTCAAATCACAGGCCCACGTGACGGAAATCATGGTTCGGTCCGATACCGCTCTTTAGCATTCGCAAGAGAGAGGGAGTGTTGCGATGAGGCCTTTGCCAAGATGGCGTACCGCGCTGTTCTTGGTCGTGTTGGCGGCAGGACTCCCTCATGCCCAGAATTCCGCGGTCGCCCAAGAACAACCGAATAACTTTCTGAACCAACCTCTCCCTGGCCACGCCGTTCCCCAAGATCAGCCCTCCGTCTATAAGCCCGACACGCTCTATCAGTACATCGACGGCGGCGCAGACATTTATCTTCTCTATGACTTCCGCAGTTTGCTGCATCAGGATTTCAAGAGCGGAGGCGCGGAACTGACGACCGACCTCTACGACATGGGCAAGCCTGAGGATGCTTTCGGTGTCTACGCCGCGGAGCGGTCGCCCGGATATCATTTCGTCGCCATTGGAGTGGAAGGCTACCGCAGTGCAGGAACCCTCAACTTCCTGCAGGACCACTACTACGTGAAACTTTCAGGATCCGGCCCGAACGCGGATGCGCTGCTCGATCAATTTGCCCGCACCCTGTCCGCGCGAATCGGTGGACTTCGCACTCCGCCTTCTCTGCTGGAAAGGCTTCCTGCAGAACATCGAGTAAAGCATTCCGAACAGTACATGCGGAAGGATCCGCTGGGACACGCGTTCCTGGCACCGGCGTATGTAGTGACTTACGCGTGGGCTCAGAAACCGAGCAAACTGCTGATTTCCCTTGCGAATGATGTGGCTGGCGCGAAAACACGATTGCAGCAACTCGCCCAACATTTCCGACAGAGCGGTCAATGCGTGGCCGCGCCAGAATTGGGCGAAGGTGGAATCCGGGCACAAAACAATTTCGAAGGCCGGGTGATCGCGCGGACCAAGGATCGTTACCTGATCATCTTGCTGGATCCCCCCGAGAATGGGGCTGAGATTCTAAAGAAGACGGCACAGAGCTTGCCCTGAAACCGCACCGGCCAGAAATACGCAACATGCGCAACACCATCTTAGGAGCCAAGTCATGAATAAGCGGACCGAGTGGAATCGACGGGAATTCATCGTGAAACCGATCGTATTGGCAGGAGCGGCGACGGTGTTCGGGCGAACCGACCTCCTCCTGGCCAGTTCCACACAGACGCCGACCGGTCCCATCTTGCAACGGACTCTGGGAAAGACTGGAATCACGCTGCCGATCGTCAGCATGGGAGTGATGAACGCGGACGTACCGGGAATATTGCGGCGGGCCTACGAATTGGGAATCCGCCACTTCGATACCGCCGCCGTTTACCAGCAAGGCCGCAACGAAGAGATGGTAGGGCAGGTCATCAAGGATCTAGGCGTTCGAGACAATGTGACCATCTCGACGAAACAGATGTTGCGAAGTCGCCCGCCGAGCGCCGCTGAAGCCAAGAAGCGCTTCATCGAAGGTGTCGAAGCGAGCCTGCGGCGTCTGCAGATGGATCACGTCGACATCCTGTATCACCATTCGGTCGATTCGGTGGAGGTCGCGCGCGCGGACGGTCCTCTCGAAGCGTTGCATGCTCTGAAAAAGGACGGCAAGACGCGCTTCATCGGCATCTCGACGCACAAAACCGAAGACGTCATCAATGAGGCCGTGCGATTGAACGTGTTCGACGTCGCCCTGGTGACGCTGAATTACACCATGGCGCACGATGCAGGAATCCTGAGCACGATCGAGCGCGCCGCAAAAAGCGGAATCGGAATCGTTGCCATGAAGACACAGGCGGGCGGCACGGTCCGGCCCGACGCGAAGTTGCCCAAGCAACTACCGGCGGCCAGCCAAACGGCTCTGCTGAAATGGGTGCTGAATCACGATTTCATCACCACCGCAATCCCCGGCTACAGCACCTACGAACATCTCGAACAGGACTTTGCCGTGGCACGCACGTTGAGCTACACGATCGAAGAAGAACAGTTTCTCGCGGACAAGAGTTTTTCAGCACGCGCGGAGTTTTGCCAGCAATGTGGCGAATGCCGCGACGACTGCCCGAAGCACGTCGATATCCCCGCCTTGATGAGGGCGCACATGTACGCTGTGCAATACCGAAATTCCGGTGTCGCACACGACATGCTGGCGAGCGTTGCCCCCGGCCGCGGCCTCGAAGCTTGCCGCGCCTGCGAGTCGTGCCCGGTAACCTGCCGCAACACGGTGCAAATCGGCCGAAAGATCGCGCAACTGAAAGCCCACCCGGCCGGCCAGTTGCTCGCCTAGTCGCGGGTCGTTGACCAACTGAAGTATCCGCCGTCCACGCCGGATCTGTCCCCCGCACGCGCACGTCACTTTTGACAGTACCGCAGCGCAACGATCAGTGGGATAGTCCCAAAAGTCGTTTCCGATTCACGACGTCGCGCTCTTGGCAACGCGGTGGGAGGAATTCATGTTTTTGAGGCGCACACTCAGCAGCTTACGATTCGCTGTCCTCTGTTTCTTAGCGGCCGCCGCGCTCCCGTCATTCAGCCAGGACGCGATCCCTGTTTTCGCGGTTACGCCGGAAGACAGCAAGATTACCTTCTACGTAAAAGCTTCGGTAGATCTGGAGGGCACCTTCGACAAGTGGGATGCCACCATGAGGTTTACCTCGCCCGATGTCACGACCGGCGTTTTGGACATCAAGATTCAGGCGGATAGCGTGAACACCGGAAGCGGCATGAAAGACGGCAAGCTGAAGAGCAAAGATTTCTTCGACGTTACGCAGGATCCGTTGATCACCTTTCACTCCGACAAGGTTGTCCAGACTGGTCCCAACACGTTGGACATTCCCGGAACCTTTACCATCCGCGGCGTCTCGAAACCCGAGACGCTGACTTTTACCATTACTGGCAAAGGAACCGGCTCCGGCGAGATCAAAGGAACCATGGCCTTCGACCGCAAGGACTATGGGATGAATAAAGGAATTCCCTTCATCAAAATCGCCGACCGTGTCGAGGTCACAGTCGACCTGAAGGGTAAGCGTGTCAGCGGCCCTGCGTTGGTCTTTAAACAATAGACGCCTGCCGCCCCCGCTTGATTTTCTGTGTGCATTGCTCCTCCCCCGGGTATCCCATGCCCGATCAGCAAGAAGATTTCTCCCTGCCTCTCGACGACACCATCCCAATTCCGGTTTCTGGAACAAGACTGCTTTCTTTTTCCGATCCGCATCTAAGAGAGATATGCTTTACGTTCGATAGGAGGTATGTATGTCCCCCGCCAATCGCCGCCTGGCCGACCGAATTGAAACCCTTGTCACGAAGGCGCTCGGCACTCGCGAGCCCGACCAACTCGACCAAGTGATTCAGGAGCTTCGCGAAGCGCTCCACGAACATGCCAAGCGCTTGCGCGAAGCGGATGCCAAACGGTCCTCCGCTGCCTAGGCTGGCCCGCGCTTGATTTTCTGTGTGCCGTTCTCCCAGGGGAGCCCCATATTGGTGGGTGCTCACCCTTGATTTTCTGCAAGCATCATTCCCGCCAAGGGTGCCCCAATCCTTGCGTATTTTGCAAGAGCCTGCCCCGAGCGAAGTCGAAGGGATGGGAAACGATGCTGCCGCAGCTCGGGCCTTGACGGCGGAAAATATTCCGACTGTAAATAGCGCGCCGCTGGCGGATTTTCGCAGGCAATTTCAATCCGGCGTTACGGCGATACCCACCACGAATGCGGTTGCAATTCCTTTCATCTTGACCACTGCTCCCACCGGGGGAGACTGTATGACTCTTACCAACGAAAGGCTTCCGTGATATCCCATCACCCCCGATTCTCCTCTGCACGATTCTCAAAGCTCTGTTGGGTTGTGATCGCAGCCGTATTCTCGGTTGCGCCCGTCGCGGCCCAGAAGTCCGTATTCGTTTCTTTTGACGCCCCCGACGCGGGAACAGGGAACAACGAGGGAACTATGCCTCTCAGGATCAATCAGAATGGCGATATTGCCGGTCTTTACATTGGTCTCAGTGCCGGGCCGCACGGTTTTGTGCGCCTTGCAAATGGACTCCTTACCGAGTTCGACGGCCCGACTTTTCTCGACACAATCCCCCAAAGCATTAACCGTGCCGGTCAAATTGTTGGATACGGTGGAGTCTCTCGCGGGGTCGACGGATTTCTTCGCAATCCCAACGGTAAGCTCGTGCGAATCCATATTCCTGGCTTCTTCGCGACGATCCCTTACGCCATCAATGACGCCGGAGTGATGAGCAAACGCTCGTCTTCGATACGGCGGGAAATCTCTACGGTACAACTTATTTTGGCGGAGGCCATGCCAACTGCCAGGGAACAGACACGTGTGGCATCGCCTTCAAACTCACTCCGAGAAAGAGCGGTTATTGGGCGGAGCATATTCTCCACCGATTCGATGGCGGAGCCGGTGGTGCAGGACAGCCCACAGGCCCCTTAATTCTAGATTCGGCGGGAACCCTTTATGGCACGACGATCGGTACCGCCTTTAAGATCACTCCCTGACATGAGGGCAGTTCCAGGCACTGGCTTTGAGGACGGTGTCCCCGAGCTTGATTTTCTTTGTGCATCATTCTCACCGTGGGTGCCCCATTTTTGCTGCGCTCTTCGCGGCAAAAGTGAGATTTTCAAGTGGCAAAAGTGGGGATTTTCGAATGCCGGAAGTCGAACGGATCGGCTGTGACCGATCCCGTCTCCGGTTCAATTTGTAGTCAAAGAAGGCCGTTCGATTCTCACTGGTTAACGAGTTTCTCCAACGGAGGACTGCTGCTCCATACCTCACGTCCCCCAATATCAAATAGTCGAATAACGGAATGGCCACCCTTCTCCACGGGATTATCGACGGCAAACACACCGCGCACCGTGCCGTTCTGATCTACCAGGGTGAATTTCTGAGCGCGCACTTCTTGGGGCGCGGCGGTTTGCGCGTAAACACTTTCTGGACTTACGTAACGCGAGAAGACTCCGCCTAACAAACCAGCGGCCAGCGACAGGGTTAGAGTCAGCCTTGGGTTCATCATGATGCATCTCCGCCCGTCGATCATACTCCCTACTATCCGGAATCCCTTAGAATCAGGCATGAATGTCAACCGCTACGGATGAGGTAATCGAGTCCTTTGCACTGATGGTGAAGGATCACGGGGTGCCAATCCGCAAGGAACAGAATGCGTCGCGGCTCCGCATCTTTGAAGAGAAGCTGCCAAAGCGACTGCCTCAATCCTTCGAGTCTTTCCTCTCAAGGTACTCATTTCCCACGTTCGATGTGCTGGGAATCTCGTTTTTTGGATGGGATTCTGATTCGAATGGATACACCGAGGAAGCCTCAGCGGCCAAGGGCAGCCTCTCTGAGCTACTAATCCCAGCCGGGTACGTGCAGATAGGCCGTCCTGACACTGGCAACTTTGACGCGATTTGCTTCGACTTCAATCAGAAATCTCAAAACCGTGAGTACGGAATAGTGCAGGTCGATCACGAAAACATTCTCTGCAACTGGAAGGTTCGAGTTTCGGCAGCGCTTTGGCCGTCATTCATTAAACTCGTCGAGGCGGCACTTGCGACACCTGAGCCCAAGATTTACTGGGAAGACCCGACTGTGTAAATGGCAAGATATGGGTGGGCTGCGAACGCTTGGCTCGATGCGGTATGTTCACCTTTCTGAAAGCTGCTTCAAAAATCCACAGCCCCGTTGTGACATCTAACCTTGCGCACACCCCCGCATTTGCGTCAGAATACCTCCGCGCAGCGTCTGGCCACCGAGAGCTAGGCAGAAGCTAAGTTGTGTATTTTCAGGATTTTGCCCGTAACCGATTGAGCCGCAAGATATTGCGGACGATTTCCCCCTAACCCCATGATTCCAAGAGACCGAGGGGGGGAGGGGGGTAGGGTTAACCATTCAGTAATCCCAGCCCCAAAACAGGAAATCAGACCAGCCGCCTCCCCATTCCACCAAAAATATTTTCGCTGCCCAGTCCCAGTAGCCAGTAGTCAGGAAGTTAGTATTCAGCAGTCTCAACCGTCAAAGGTGAAAGCTTAATGGTCAAAGCTCAGAGCTCAAAGCTAGTAGCTAGAAGCTAGCAGCTAACCCTCGTCCCCACCCTTTCGTCACCTCGTCCCCCGATTACGCCGATGTTACCCTCATCTCGTATTCCCTCCCCACAAAGCTCTGTTCTCGGAGATCCTGATGCGTCGCACTCTATCCATCCGCGCTTGTGCTGTGATCGCTCTTGGTCTGTCCCTCGCCGCGCCGCTGTTTGCGCACCACGTCAAGAAGGGTGAATCGACCACGCTCCCCGTCACAACCGCTTCTCCCCAGGCCCGTGAGCTTTACCGGAAGGGAATGGAGGACTACGAGAATCTCTACCTCGAGCGCTGCAACGACGATTGGCGCGCTGCCGTGAAAGAGGATCCGACCCTCGCCGTCGCTTGGGCCTGGATCGCCTTCAACAGCAGCAATCCCGAAGAAGTCACCGCCGCTCGCGCCAAGGCCAAGGAACTCGCACCCAAACTCACGCCCGGCGAACAACTCATGATTGCCTGGATCGCCAAAGTGCAGGAAGGCGATTTCCTCGGTGGCATCACGGCCATGAACGACATGCTCGAGATGTATCCCCGCGACAAGCATCTTCTTTATCTCGCGGGTAACTGGCTCATGGGAGAAAACGGCAACGACCAGGCGCAGCGCTTCTTTGAGAAGGCTCTCTCCATCGACAAGAACTATCCCGCGGCGCTCAACGATCTCGCGTACGTCGACGCGCGCAACCGGCAATTCGCCAAGGCCTTCGCCGCGATGGAGCGTTACATCGCGATGCTTCCCAAAGAACCCAACCCGCAGGATTCCTACGGAGAACTCCTCCGTATGTCTGGGAACTTCGAGGGCTCGCTCCTGCACTATCGCGCCGCGCTCAAGCTTGATCCCGACTTCGTAACCTCGCAACTCGGTCTCGGAGACACGTACGCTCTTATGGGCAATCAGGAGCAGGCTCGCGTCGAATACGACAAGGCCATCCGCTTCGCCCACAACGAAGGCGACCGCCTCACCTACAGCATGCAGAAAGCAATGACGTTCGTCCGGGAAGGGAACTACGCCGAGGCCGACAAGGAATACACCGAGATTGCGGAGACTGCGCACGCCAAGAAGCAGAACCTGCAGGAAGCGCAGTCGTTCCGCCATCTGGCCGAATATCAGGCCGACGACAACGTCGCCCTCAAGCACCTGAAGCTGGCCGAGGAAGCGCTGCGTCATCAGTCCATTCTTTCGGCATCGGATCGTGACGAAGAGATGTCGCGCATCCTCCGCAACCGTACCGTGCGCGCCGCTCACGCCGGCAATGAACCGCTGGCCGAAAAGGCGCTCCATGAACTCGAAGCACTCGCCAACGGCAGCCGCAACCGCGTGATCCAAAGTTCCTATCACGGCGCCTCAGGCACGTTACTCATGGACCAGAAGAAATACCAGGACGCAATCGCCCAACTGGAAGAAGACCAGGACAATCCCTTCACCCTCGAGCTGCTAGTTCAGGCCTACTATCAGACAGAGCAATCCGAAAAGCTGCACGAGACCGAAGCCAAACTCCGCGGCACCAACATGCCCACCATGGAGCAGGCCTTGGTGGTTCCCGCCGCCCGTTCCAAGCGCCCCAACATCTAGTCCCAATCTGAACTCCGGGCTCCCATCGGAGCCCGGAACGCTCGCCCAATTCCCGCCATTGGTGTACAGTAGGTGGTCCCTTTGGCCCCTATGAAAGCTGACACCGAACGCCGCGCTGGAACCCGCATCTCCACTCGCGTTCCCACGCGCGTGCGCACCATCAACGGAGTCGATCAGACGGCCCAGACCCGCGACGTCAGCGCCAACGGAGTCTTCCTGTATACCAAGTCCCGCATGGAGAAGGGGGCCGACGTCGAACTAGTCCTCATCCTCCCTCCAGAACTCACCTCCGGCGAGAAGTGTTGGGTCTGTTGCCAGGCCACAATCGTGCGCGTCGAAGAAGACGGCCCCGAGTTCGGGGTGGCCGCCCAGATCCGCCGCATGGACATCCTCCCCGAAGCGACGGTCTAATACCCGTTTTAGGACCGGGGGCCGGGGGATATTCCCCAACGATGCACCACCGGCTGCTCCAAAAACGTGTGGCTGGATTAATATATGCGTAATTGTTTGAAAAAGGGCTTCCCATTGCACTCATCGCGGTGCAATAATGGCGGCCCTAGAATTGCTCTGGCCAATTTCAGGTTCCAGGTGGGTCCAGGTTATGTTGATTGAAAAACTGGCGGCCGGTGTGGTGCAAGTGCAGACACCGATCGGTCCGCGGTACGTAATGCCTTCATTCCTTCAGCGCGTTTATCTGCTCTGGATGTTTCGCAATTTTCCGATTCTTCCTCACGCAGTTCTCAACGGACGGCAGCAACGCATGATCGATCGGATGTGCAGCGAGCAGCGCTTCGCGTCCATGGCTTATGCCGATGGCATGGACGAAGCGCCGGTGATCGGTACGGTCGAGCATCGTCCGCCGATCGGGGCGGATCAGTTGCCGCCGCGTCGACCCTCGACGAGCGATGCAAGAGGGTTGGCAGCGGAAGTTCGGCAGCGTTCCTAGTTCTCGTTCTTTGGCGAATGTGCACCGCCGGTGCGGTGGTTGCGTTCTAATTGGCAAAGGCTCGCGACCGTATGTGTCGCGAGCCTTTTCTATTTCTTGAATGATTCGTTCAGAGCGTGATCATTGGTTCGACGGCGGAGGGTTTCCGCTTCCACTGTCCGGTGTTCCGTTCGGATTGCCATTGGGCTGCGACCCATTGCGCGGAAGGTCTCCGCAACCATCTCCCATGCCCGGGTGTGGTCCGCCATTGCGCGCCTGCTGACACGCTGTCAGCGCTTTCTCTTGATCAGCAGTGATCAGGCCTTCGCGTTTTTGCTTGGTCTGTTGGTGGATCTCCCGCACCTGTTGCCGCTTCTGTTGCGGGGTCAGCGAAGTGTTGGAGCAGACGGCCACAACTTGAGAATGAGCATCGCGTCCGATGGAACGGACTTGGTCCGCGACCGACTTCTCGATGCCGGCCTGCTGCCAGCACGATCCCTGTCCCCGGCCACTCTGGGCGGGCGGTGGGGTTGTTGGTGGATTGCTTTGCGCCAGAATCGTTCCTGCGAAGAGGAGAAGAGCGGCTGGACAGAAAAGTTTCCTGAGCATGAGGAAGGCCTCCAAAAGTTTGAACCCACGTGGTGGCGAGAAGTTGTTGGCTAGTTTAGCCCAAGGACCAGGCGAGCAAAGCAAATCTTGCACCACCCACTGCGCAGCAGAAAGCGTCTAGCAGATGCTATAATTTTTATTCGTCCTACCAGCCAAATTCCCCACCGTGGGCGCGTAGCTCAATTGGCAGAGCAACTGACTCTTAATCAGTAGGTTGTAGGTTCGATTCCTACCGCGCTCACCATCTTTTCAAGGACTTGCCATCCATCGCCTTCGTTTACTTACTCGTAACTGTGGCTGTTTTTGTGGCTGTTGCTACATCACGTACTTCTGCTGATTCAGCCGATCGATGACGACTTTGATCTGCGCCGTTTCCGGATGCAGATAGCCCATCGTCGTCGTGAGACTCTCATGCCCCATGACTTCCTTCACCAGTCCCGGGTTTTTGGTCTCCGCCATTGCGACTGTGCCGAACGTGTGCCGCGCGCAGTACAGTTTCAGGGCATCCGGAATTTCGAGCTTTCGAGCAACATTTCTGAACGCGTGCTCGAGTCCGCTCAGTCCGATGTGGCCTGCGCGAGACTTCTTCGAAGGAAAGACCCAACCCTCGCGTAGGCCCAACTGTTCAAGCTGAATTGTCCTGAGAAGTGCAATCACGCGCTCACTCAACGGCACTGGCCGACGAGCTCTACGCGTCTTACCCCTGGGGTTGAAATAGAAGGCGCCTTCCCAGTTGATCGTTTCCCAGCGCATCCTGACGACTTCCCCGTTTCTCAGTCCAGAGTCCAGCATGATGGTCAGCACATCTTTCAACGGGCGTTTGCATGCTGCCAAGAGTCGTTTCTCATCCTCGACAGTGACCATTCGGTCCCTGGGGAAGACTTTGACCGTCTTGATCCTTGGCACTTCACGAAGCACTCTCCAATCACGGGCCTTACCCAACATACGGCGCAGCGTGCGAATGGCACAGTTCCGGCTGTGGGGCGATTCGTGAAATTTTGTGGTCTCAACGTCATCGGCCGTGATTTGATCCATTCGCATCCCGGACAACGGGGTCTTCAGGATCAAACGCCGGCCGTTTTTGTAATCGGCCTTTGTGTTCTCGGCGAGCGTCGTTTTGTCGAGCCACTCAACGAATTGCTTGCCGAACTCGCGCACCAGCGGTACTCGTTTGGGCCGCAAAGACTCTCCTGCCTCTGCCGCAACCCGTTTTCTAGCCTCGACTCGCTCTGCTTGCTTCTGGTTCTTGGTTTTGGTGCTGCCACGGTAACGCCTTCCATTGATATAGAAGAGGTAGTACCAGACATCACCCCGTGGGTAGATAGACATTCCGTTCCTCCCTGCTTGCGCGCACAGAGGAAACACGGACGCTAGATCGGATGAACTCATCCAGATCGGCTATATCATACAGCGCGCGTCCACGGGGTTTGTAGAATCTCGGTCCTCCACCTTGGGATCTCCACACCCGCAGCGTGCTGGCTGGAATGCCTGAATATTCGGCTGCCGCCTTTGTGCCCAAGAATCGCTTCTCGTTGTTTCCGGTTTTCGCTGTCACAACGGACCTCCATGTGCACCGCTTGTAGAGCAAATCGAGAATTCAGTCAAAACTTGCCTGAGGGCTGCAGCAGCTTTCCTCAGGCGAGGAACCACGCCGAGTTGACCGAAATTTCATTCGGGCTTAGCTTGTTCACGTTCAGGACCGGAATTCAGGTCGGACAGAACGGAGCAGGAGTGTTTTCATCTCTCGAAGAACTCGCCGAAAGGCTTCACGCTGCCGGCTATATCGCCGATTCAGTCGCTACGACTACGGTGTATCTGGCGGCGAGACTCCAAAAGCCGTTGCTACTGGAGGGCCCTGCCGGTAGCGGAAAGACTCAATTGGCATATGCGGTTGCGGATGCAGCCGACACCACGGTCGAGCGTCTGCAGTGCTATGAGGGCATCAACGAAGAGAAAGCCATCGGCAAGTTCGATGAGCCTCTTCAAAGGCTTTGCGTTGAACTCAAAACCAAGTCTGTCAGCGTTGATTGGGAATCCCTTAGGGCGGAGTTGCATAGCCTCCACTTCTTCGGCGCCGGGCCGCTTCTGCGCGCGTTGCAGTGCGAAAAGCCTTGTGTCCTGCTGATCGACGAACTGGACAAAGTGGACCACGCATTTGAGGCGCTGTTGCTCGAGTTACTGAGCGTGTGGCAGTTGAGCATCCCGAAGCTCGGCACGATCAAAGCCAGGAGTATTCCCTTCGTTGTGTTGACCTCGAATGAAGAGAGACGGATCGGAGATCCACTGCGCCGACGGAGTCTCTATCTTCGTGTTGAACACCCGACGACGGAGCGAGAAGCAGAGATCGTTGCCCTGAGAACGCCTGATTCCACGCACGAATTTCACGCAGGGATGGCAGGCCTGGCGAAGGCGCTTCGCGGCTGGAGCCTGGAAAAACCACCCTCTGTCTCGGAAATTCTCGATCTCGCGCAGGCACTCAAAGTTCTGGGAAGTGAACAAATTATTCCGGAGATGAGAGATATTCTCCTGCCGTTGCTGGCTAAGACCGAGGCTGATCGACGCAAGCTGCTCTTGCGGGATGGGTTTGCCAGCTTGATCTATGACGCGCAGCAGTACAGCGCCGAGGCTCTGCGAAGGAGCGCGGCATGAAGCCAGCACTCATCATGGCTCAAGTGCTTTCTGCAATTTCGTTTTGCTGGGCGCAAACGCCCAAACCACAGGAACGAATGGAAGCCCAGTACTACGTCGCAGCCTACGCGCAACGTTATAAAGTGCCCGTCGCATTAGTGCGTGCAATTGTCGAACACGAGTCGAACTGGCAACCATGCGTGGTCTCACCTAAAGGCGCGGTGGGGCTGATGCAGTTGATGCCTGTGACAGCCAGGCGGCTGGGAGTAAGAGATCGTTGCAATCTCGAGCAGAACATTTCCGGAGGCGTGCGCTACCTCGCGTGGCTGATGCAACTGTTTCACGACGATCTGAGGCTTGTGGTCGCAGCCTATTATGCCGGCGAAGACGTAATCGGCAGACGAACCCTCGCCTATCGGAATCCCGATGTAGTCAGCTATGTAGCCAGGATCAGAACAGCTTACCTTCGCGAAACAAGAATCAATCCAAGAACGACGAATCCCAGTTCGGAAAGAGATGTGAGATGAAAATTTGTTTGAGTTTGGTGCATCTGATAACGATCGGGCTCCTGTTCCCCCACATCACTCTGGCGCAAACTGAGCTTCCGCAGGCGCGAATCGTGAATTTGAATGTCGACCCGGAACAGGTTGTGGTCTTGCATCTCCGGCCTGGGTATGTCAGTTCGGTGCGAGTGCTAGAAGAGGTCAGTTCGGTCGTGCTTGGGGATCCGGGATCCTTTAAGGCTGAACACTCCGATGCTGAGCCGCAGTTGGTGTTTTTTAAAGCAACCAGCGCGAAACCTGCGGAAACCAACGCCCTGATCACGACCAGAGGGGGCCATGAAATCTCACTGAGCCTGGTGAGCCAAGGCAAGGCAGACCGCAGCGAACCCGTGGACTACGTGCTCTACTGTGAGCGCCCCCACAGCTTCCTAATTGCATCAACTCATCCCATCTTTATGGTCGGGAAAACAGAGAACGTTGCCACAGAGAGTCGTCCAGTCAGTACTCCCCAAGAGAAGATCGGCGGCCCGAAAGAGGATTTGCTCAGGGCGGAACGGATTGAGAATCCACACTGGGAAGGAAAGCAACTGCAGGTCGCGGTAGGACAGGCGATAGAGAAAGAGCAACAGATGGCTGTGCCGTTCGCCGTTCTGAACTCTTCTGCACGGACCATTGAAGTACTGCCGCCGCAAATACAGCTTGCGGGGACATCAAAAGGCAAGCATCGAAAAGCGATAAAGGCTGAGCCTGTGGCGATCAAAGATTATTGGATCACCTCGCGCAGGCTCGCGCCTGGGGCTAGAGCCGATGGCATCGTCGTGTTCGATCGCCCCACTTTCAAGGAGTCCAGCGAAAGGCTCCTGCTTGCGGTAGCCCAGGCAGAAGAAGTCGATCGTCCTGTGCTGGCACCGATTGCGTTTGTGGCTCCGGTCCCGGGAGGTGCAAAGTGACTCGTCCCAACGGGCACAGCGACAACGGCAACGCCGGAGCGATTCAGGAACCAGCAGGAAATGAAGTCCTCAACGATGTGCCACTCCCTGCGCTTGTTTCTCTTCCACTGCCGGAGGTTGCGACAAGAGCAAAGCAGAGAGCCAAGCAGCAGATCCAACAGAACCGGTTCGTAATCATTGGAGCCGGAGCGATCGTCGTCGCCCTTCTGATCTTCGTTGCTACATCTATGACCCATCGAGGCGCGCCGCAGAAAGTGAAGAGTCGCGGTACCACTGCTGCAGACGACTTGGCCTTGGAGAACGGCAACGCAAGCAACGACAAGAGTCTATTTCCCGTCACGGATTCTGGCCGGCCCGTCACAAAGGAATCTCACGAAGGCTTCGTCAACGAACGAGATCTACAGCGAACTGCGACGAAGTCGGCAGCTAGGGCTCCGGGGGCGGGCGGAGCGGGGACCTTGGGTGCAATCCCACCCTTCGGAGAACAGCAGGAGTGGCAAGCACCACCGTATCAGGCAGGTTCGGGTACCGGCGGTGCCGAGGCTCCAGACTTGGGTAAAGCTGAGCGCGAGGCCATGGAGAAGGCTTCGTTGATCTACGTGCGAAACGTCTCTGCCAACTCAACCAGCACTCAAGCCCGAGATATCAATAATTCAGCGCCGGAACTGGGATTGGGCCTGGCGACTGGCACTCGATTGCGCGCCCGTCTGGAATCAGCGGCCAGCACCGCGGTGCGAACACCTGTCCTGGCTGTGATCGAATATAACTATGAGCGCGACGGAGAGATTGTCGTCCCTGCGGGTGCAAAAGCGGTTGGCCACATCCGTAACGGAGATCGTTCAGGTTACGTTGACGTCCAGTTTGATTCTCTGCTGATGCCGGATGGTGCAGTCGTTCCCATCGAGGCCGCCGCCACGGGTTTGGACTTGCGGCCGCTCAAAGGAAAAGTTGAAGGGAAGAACACGGGAAAGAATGTCTTGGTCAGGTCGTTGTCGGGAATCGGCCAAGCTGGCGCGATGTTGGTGGGACAAGGCAGTCTGAACCAGCCACTGAGCGAGTCGGATCTCATGCGGGAGCGTGTCAGCAACAATGTCGGCGAGGCAGGAGATGAAGAGGTTTCCCGACTAGCGATCACCCAGCACATCGTCGTGACTATTTCGGCGGATACTCCGATCTATGTGGTCCTCGAGCAGACACCCAAGACAAATCAGACTTCCCTGCAACCAAGTGGGCGGGGCGTCCCTACATCCAGCTCCGCCAATGTTGAGCAATTGCGTCAGTTGTTGCAGCTGCAGCAAGAGCTGAACCAACCCACCGCAAGCAACCAACCAGTGCAGTAGGCGAGTGGTTCTCAATTAGGAAGGTTCGGCGGGAGCGTCTGTCGGCTGCTTCAGCCCAAGTGTGCTCCCGCAAGATAACTTACCAGTCATTCGTGACCGCCCCGCAATCGCTAGCAGAGCAACACGCCCATTTTCGGGTAGTAATCCGGCGAGGTATGGAATATCTGGTTGAAAGTAAAGGATCTACATGAAACATTTCAGCTCGAAACCAGGGGGAACTGGTCTAGAATCAAAGGAAAGGCTGGGCGATGAGAAACACAGTTCGTGCACAGAAAATGTTCAATCCTGCGACAGATCAAGTAGCCGCAATCTCAAGGCTTTTTTCGTCGAGCGTCGTTCACGAAATGGCCCGGAGAGGCAGATCTCCTCTGTTTACGCGGCTGGTAACCCAAGCGCAACTGCTGCGCTCGATGTCGTTGTCCGAGCGCGTCTATACGGTCTTCGAGGCTGCATTTTCATTATTGAAGCGCGAGGGGTACAGACACGAGTACATCTACAAGGCCGCCCTCACCCACAAGATTCTCCTCGGGATACACTCACTCCAGACCGCATCTATGATCAACGAGTTTCGGGTGGGCGGATGCAAAGCCGATGTTGCAATTCTGAATGGGACCGCGACCGTGTACGAGGTGAAGTCGGAGCGTGACTCGCTCACCAGACTAGAGCGCCAGATCACAGCGTATGCCACCGTGTTTGCAAAGGTCTATGTCATAGCAGCGGAGAGCCACATCCGCGCGGTGACCAACACTGTCCCGGATTTTGTAGGAATACTTTGCCTCAATAGCCGTCATCAGATTTCGACCTTGCGGGACGCCGCCGACCGGCCTGAGCGTACATCGCCTGGCGCGATCTTCGATTCAATTCGGACGGAGGAGGCGCGCATGATCCTTTCGTCCTTCGGTGTCTCGGTCCCCCGCGTGCCAAATACCGAGCTGCATGCAGTCTTACGCGAGGCGTTTATGAAGCTCGACCCGATCCAAGCGCATGGAGGAATGGTTCGCGTCTTGAAACGCACGCGCAATCTGCTACCGCTTGCAGATCTGGTTGATCAGCTCCCCCCTTCCCTTCAAACCGCAGCTCTCTCGGTTCCATTGCGCAAACTGGATCATCAGCGCCTAGTTGACGCAGTGAACACACCGTTGACGGACGCCATGGGGTGGGCCTGAAGGAATGTATCATCCTTATTTTCGCGGAAAGCAATTCGACCTCCTTTGCATCCGAGAAATGGCTCCAATTTTCAAGGAAGCCGGTTTTTGCCCAATCATCGAGCCAGTCAGAGACGTCCTCGGCGGCCTGAATCGAGCACTGGATGCCGTTGCGGAAGTTGAAGGACGGGCCATCGTCATCGTTAATCCACACCACGGGGATTTGTCTGATTCCGGAACACCACTCAGCGATTTGCTTAAAGAAAAGTATCTGGATCTCCCCGGCATTTCAGCTGGGATACTTCTGAAGCACGACACGACTACCGCTGGGGCGCTGGGGTGTTATCGAGATCACGCGTCCCATTCGCCGGTTCTGATCCATGCTGGTTTCGGAGAAGCGAAGTTACTAGCCGAAAAGATGGGCAAGCAAGCCAAAGATCAGTCGCATGTGTTTCTTGAAAAGTACTGCGGAAAGCTATATCAAAAACACTTCAGTGGCGGAAACAGAATTCTGCTGAGAGACGGTTTCGAGCGCAAACGCAATCGAGATTACGAACCGCTTGAGCCTTTCTCCGATCTTCATGCCACTTTTCTGGACGAAGGCATGGATGGGTTCGGAGATTTCCTGATCGTGGGAGATGACTACAGCGAGGCTGGTGGACCAGCTTATGCCGTTGCGATCCATCTGACGTTTATCGATCCCGACCAGGACAATTCGATGTGGATTTATCACTTCGTGTCCGAACGGCAGGACGCGCCCACAGATCCGGCGGGCAAATTCGCCGAAGCACTTGCGAAGATGATGAAAGTCCTTAACAAGTCGAACTCGAAGGTCGTTGAGACCAGCGCAATCAAGGAATTCAGGGCTCTTCACAAGCAGGGGCATTTCCCCGGCTTGGGGCACGTAAAGAAGCTTTCGATGAATCACCACATCGAGACCCTGGCTGATTATTTCCGGAAGACGGAATAATTCACGATGAATTGCTGCGCTGAGTGTTTTGGTGATCGCGGCTTACGCCGAAGTATCATTCCCCTTCATTCAACTGCAAGAGGACGGTGTTCTTACTGCAGGACTAAAGATGTCGCCGTGGTGTCGCCCAGAGTGTTAACCGAGTATTTTGAGCTGCTCGTGAGCGCGTATCGTAAAGACCCGTACGGGCAAGCTCCTCGTTCAATGGTTCCGCAAGGACTGGGCGATGTTCGAGCACCCGAGGATGGAGGACCGCCGGGCCAAAGATCTTCTTGCCGGGATACTGAATGATGGAAAGATCGTCCGACGGAAATTCGTGCCTGCAAGCGGTCCCGCAATCGACCGCCTGAGTGAATGGGAAAAGCTACGCGAGGAGTTGGATGTATCACAACCGCTATTTCCCCGAGGCCACTATTGACCTGGACCGACTGGAAGCTCTCCTGTCGCCCCTCACACCTGACGCCGACGAAGTTCCGACTCAATGGTACCGAGCGCGAATTCAGACGAGTGATACGCCTTTTAGGGGGCGCGAAATGGGCGCTCCTCCAAAACGGGTTGCGTCGCACGGGAGGGCTAACCCGGCGGGGATTCCGTATCTCTATCTCGGTTCAAGCCCGGTAACAGCCATAGCTGAGATTCGTCCGCACACTGGTGAACAAGCATGTGTCGCAGATTTCACAACACGGCCCAAACTGAAACTCATTGATTTACGGGACCCTCGAAAAATGGTGTCCCCATTCCTGCTTGTAGATGCCATTGATATCGGAAAGATGCGAAGCGATCTGCTTTTTCTGGAGCGATTGGGCGATGAACTGACTCGGCCTGTTGTTCCGCAGTCCGCCGCTATTGATTACACCCCAAGCCAATATCTTTGCGAGTTCATAAAGAACTGTGGGTATCAAGGCGTCATTTATCGAAGTTCAGTTAGCGATGGAATAAACTTGGCACTTTTCAATCCTGCACTCGCACTTTGCGGAACCGTTACTCAATATCGCGTAACTCGCGTGAGCGTAGATATCGCCGCCGGAGCTTAGGTCGATTTCTGAGTGTCAAGGCGTTCCGATTCGCCTTCGGTTCGGCGATGGTGTCTCGAAAGATCTGACTGCGTCACTCCTTGCACCCGCATGCACCATAGCTAGCTGCGGTCCTGTTGGGTCCGACAAAGGACGGTCCGTTGCTAGTCGCGATACGAAAATCAAGCTAGAGGCACTGCAAAACCCGCCACTGCGGCGGGTATTCAAGGATGAGAAAGCAAATAGCGCATCCCAGCACCTTGACTGAGGATAGTGATGCAAGGTTCGCACTGACGTCGCGAATCATGGTCTTTCTCCCCCAGCATGTTAGAAGTAAGTGAATCCTTCTCAGGATTCGCTCTCAACGTGTAATGTGTCCAAAGCATTTGCTTGTGTTTCCCAAACGGCCGACTTTCGAGTCTTCGGCTACCCGGCAGCTATAGAGAAACGGAATTGTGGGAGCGTAAGGGGGATTCTGGTTGAGTCGTCCAGGTCATCGACCCAGACGTTGAGCCTCCATCCATAACAAAGTGCCGCCGCACTGAGTGTCGGACGACCGGAGAACGATTAGGTGCCCGCTGAATCGGGGTTAAGTCTTGGTGTCTTAGGGAGCAGGAAGTTAACTCACCGGGATTGTTTGATTGGGTCCAACGGTGCTTGTGAGATGCACCAAACTCAAACATCTGTTCATCGCACAACTCTTCTGCTCCCACGCCTCGACAGCGAACCTCATCCTTTGAAATCAATGGGCATCGCAAGACTATCGAAGATTCGAAACGTCGATTCTGTAGGCTGCAAGCCCGCGACAGGGCTCTGAAAGCAGCCCAACCAACCATCCGATTTGTCCGAAATCTGAAACGACCGTATGTTTTTGCATGCAACGCGGAAATCAAACTGAAGCGCGATCGCGAAAGAGGAGCATATGAGATTGCCGGATCGGAGAAATGCCAGCCGCAATTTTGTTCTTGTCTATCTGCTTATGATTTGTTCGCTCCAGTTTTCTCCCCTGGTGTCCAACGCCCAAAACCTTGGGCAGTCGCCTCAGACGGGCCAAGCCGTACAAGGTCAAACCGCGGCCCAACCCGAAGGAACAGTTCTCAATCTCGTGAACTGGGTCGGCAATGTGATCTCTCCTGTGGGGGCGGCCCTGGCGGTGGTCATGGCAGTCGTCTCCTATTCCCAGGGTCGCGGTGTGATGCGGTGGGCGGTGACAGCGGCGGGACTGCTTGTGATCTCGGGCCTCACGCGCCTCATCGAGTTCTGGATTCAGAACGGCACGGCGGGCGTGCAGTAAGAACTATCACTGCGGAGTGCTCAGGCAATGACGCTACCCCAAATCATCGTCGATCTGCTGACACTGCTGTTCGACATGGCAGTTCCGGCCGCCATCTGCACGATGGTGCTGGCAGGGATCGCACTGCGGCAGGAGGGCGGCGTGAACTTCCAGGCGGGCGGCAGGTTCCAGCGATGGGCCCTCTGGTCGGTAATTTTCTTGACGCTTCCGCAGTTGCTCTCCTGGTTTGCGGCTCAGGGTATCGCAATGCCTGCGCAAGGCGGAGGCATCAGCAGTTCGTGGGTCGCAAGCTTGCAGACGAGCTTCAGCGGTTTCGTTTCGAACGTTGTGGTTGCGCGATTGACTCCCGTGCTCGCCGCTTTCTGCGTGCTGAAGGCTGCACTCGATGCGGCCGAGGGGTCCAGCCCGCTCGGGTCCATCGTGTCCGCCATGTTTCTGCTGTCTGCATCCGGCACAGTCCAGCTTTTTCAGAGTTGGAATAGCGGGTCGGAGTTCGCAACCACCGACATGCTGACAGCGGCCTGGAACTTTCTCGCAGGGACGATCCTGCCGGAAGCAGCAGGATTGGCGATTGTGGGTGCGATTTTCAATTACGCGCGCCATCGGCCATTTATGCCGCTGGTGGGGTCGGGTCTTGCGTTCTTGAGTGTTTCGGCCATTTGGAAGCTGGTCCAGGCCATGGCCGGCTGATGAGGATTGGAGGTGATCCTGTGAATCTTTCAAACGGGTTGCTCAACCTGACGAACTGGCTGGGCAACGTCATCATGCCGACCATGGCAGGTTTGTTCGCCGCGGCCGCGATTTACCGCTTCAGTAAGGGGCAGCAGTACCAACAGCTCGGTTACGCGGCGCTGGCTTCTTTGATGTGCTCTGGGTTGTTGCGCGTTATGGAGTCCTTCAGTAATCAAGCTTCCTGGAACAATCCGGACCGCTACTGGATCTCAATCCCTCACGCTAGTGAACTGGGTGGGGAACGTTCTTCTACCACTGTATGGGGCCGGCCAGGTGGTGCTCGCGGTCGTGCACTTTGCGGGATTGCTCGAACGAATGACGATCGGCGAAGCCTGGGTGCGCAACCTGGTCGCAGCAATGTGCTGCTTCGGGCTGTCGGGACTGTTGCGCTTAGGAGAATTCTGGATTCAGCACGGAACGGCCGGAGTGCGTTAGGGAGTGAGGCGATGCCATTGCAGGTGACACCCGTGAATCGCAATTTACAGACGCGAGTGACATTCATGCTTCTGGAATTGGAGGACCTTTTCATCGTGCTAGGTGCGGCAGCCATCATGAACGTGGTCGGTCATTTCGTGGGAGGGGAGATTGCGGGAA
>CAVSVS010000018.1:0-252031 GCA_963731405.1 uncultured Acidobacteriaceae bacterium
AGGGGTCTTGAGTGTAATTGATTCCATGACAATGTCGGCTCCGATACCCGGAGTAGAGTTGGTGGTGGCAAAACCAACCAACCGGCTCGGGAGAAAGGAGCCGAACGATGATTATTATAGGAGTAGATTTCCATCCCGAGTTTCAACAAATAGCTTTGCTCAACACTACGACCGGAGAGGTCGAGGAAAAACGGCTGGCACATCCCGATGAGGCGGAGAAGTATTACCGTGGTCTCGCGAGTGGGGGCGAAACAGTGCGCATCGGCATGGAGGCCAGTGGGCACGGACGCTGGTTCGAACGTCTCGTCGTCGAGTTGCAGTTTGAGTTATGGATCGGCGACGCGGCCGAGATCCGCGCGAAGCGGGGGCGGAAGCAGAAGACGGATCGCCAGGATGCGCAGCATATTCTGAAGCTGATGCTGAAGGATGACTTTCCGAAGATCTGGGTGCCGAACTGGGAAAACCGGGATCTGCGGCAACTGCTGTGGCATCGGCATCGCATGGTGCAGGCGCGCACGCGAGTCATGAATCAACTGCAAGCGGTGGCGTTGAACGAAGGTTTGCACTGCAAGAAGAAGTTGTGGCGCGAGCGCGGACGGCAGCAGTTGGAATCGTTCGCGCTGGCTCCATGGGCGAGCCGGCGACGACGCGATCTGCTGGACTTGCTGGACCGCCTGAATCCATCGATTGCGGAGCTGACGCAGGCCATCGAACGCGAAGTGGAGAACTACCCTGCGGCGCAGCGGCTGAGAACGCATCCTGGAGTGGGCGTGTTAACCTCGCTGGCGTTTGTGCTCATACTCGGCGACGCGGAGCGCTTTCGCTGCGGCAAACAGGTGGCGAGTTATCTGGGACTGGTGCCGCTGGAAGACTCCAGCGGGAATCGCCGGCGCCTGGGACACATCACCAAGCAGGGCAGTTCGATCGTGCGCTTTCTGCTGGTGGAGGCGGCGCAGGTGACGGTGCGCAGTCTGCCGGAGTGGCGCAGCAAATATTTTCATCTGGTGCTGCGGCGCGGACGGAAGATTGCGAAAGTCGCCATGGCTCGCCGATTGGCTGTGCAACTGTTCTGGATGATGCGCAAGGAATGGAATTACGAGCAGTTGAAGAAGTTCGGTTCGCACGCGGGACAGCCCGGAAATCGCCATGGTGTGCAGTCGAACACCGAGTAATTGATTGGGCGTCCCGCTCCTCACGAAGAGGAGTTCGAAGTAGTAATCATGATCGCAGTAAGTGACCGAAGAGATGCATGGGTCGGACCGAGAGTCTGAACCTGAAAAACGATTACGAGCGAGCCTGTGGTTGGTACGGCCATTTCAACAAGAGCGAAATGGCGCTCTTCTCCGAGTGCACGGATACGAGACTTACGAGTAGCTTGTCGTTTAAAGCGCTTGCCATCTCGCCGATAGACTCCATGCCGCCCAAGCCTCGGGCAGTCCGTGCGGCAAGTGCCTTCAAGGCAACAGTGTCAGGCACACGCGCAAGCTCTTCACGCAACGCTTGCAATACGTCCACTGCTGAGTGGTCATGATGAAACCTCAATAGGATCTGCGCTATTTCTAGGTCGGTTGAGTATCGCGATAACAGCTGTTGGTTTGTCATTGTTCGTAACCGCAAAGGCGGAACAACCTTAAACGGGGAAAAGCAACTGTTGCAAGCAGGCCAAAGCACAAGCATGCGTCGTTTGTTCGCCTTTTTGCGGGACAAATGAGTGAAATGGGGATTTATCTGCAGTTATCTCTGACCGCCCTAGACACGCCCACGCCCGTCCGCTACGCCGCCAGTCTGGATCGCCAGATCATTCAGCACCATCTCCAGCTTCGTAATGGCCGCGCCGATTTCTGGATGCTCGCCGATCTTCTCTTGCAGTGCCTTTAGAATCTGGTGAGCACTTTTGATGTGGGCCTCTGCCTTGGCTGGATTTGATTCGGGATTGCGTTCGATCTGTGATTCCATGCCACTTGCTCCCTGCCTCTGATTTGCTTATACAGCGTCTCCCCTCATTCTACGCATCCGATGTCACCGGGAAGCATGGGGCCGACAAAAATCAGGGAGTTCGCTAACGATGAGGTCGCGGTAGGGACAACCATTGCTGATCGCCCCGCGCGCGGATCCGCACGAGCGCTCATTAGCGCATGCCGCTCTTATCGCAGATGAATAACGGCCAAGCGTGCTGCTGGTTTGCACACTCGCCCACCCGTGGGTCACGCGTTGTCCCGCTCTATGTCGGGTACATGTCGAGTGGGAGAGTGTTCTCCTTGATCAGCAGCCTTTGAGCGATGTTCCAAACGGTGCACTACAAGAAAGTCACGGTTGGTGCGTTTTGCCCCGAGCAAAAATTGAGAGGGCACGATAGGACCGGAGTCCAAGCCTTAGCCCGTGAGTCGCTGAGTTAAACTTGGTCGTATGCGTGCGCTCTTGCTACTTACTGTCGCGCTGCTCTGTGCGTCAGGTTTGTACGGACAGGCGGAGTGGCCGAAACCCAACTGGGAGAAGGTGGAGCGGGTTGGTTGCAGGCGAGCGGGCAAGGCCGTGTCTTTCCGGGTTGGTGCGTTTCACGTGCGGCTGGTTCCGGTCCCGAAGATCAATGACTCTCGCTGCCGTGCCTATCTCGTCGATCGCACGGGGAATCAGATTCTTCTCATGGAGGACTGGGAAGTCTCGATTTACCAGGGCACGGACGAGGATGTGTTTGGGGACGGAAAACCGAGTCTAATTCTCGAGGGCTACTCCGGCGGCGAGCACCGCCGTTATATGTACGCGATCGCCAGTTTGGGCGAGAAGCCAGTGATCCTTCCTTCGATCGAAAACGAGGCGCCGTTTTTCTTCTTCAAAGCGCCTGCCAGCGGGCAGTTCCGAATCATGACTAGCGACGGAGCCTTCGACTACTTTGAAGGTCTGTGCCACACTTGCACGCCGCTTCCGCGAGTGGTTTTGGAAGTTGACCTTGCAGGATTGCGGGACGTCAGTTCGCAATTTATCGACGAATATGACAGCGAAATTGCACTGGCGAAGGCGAAGATCGCAGAGGGTGATGTTGGGATGTTTTTGGAGGCCGATTTTAAGGATGCGCGGAGAATCGTGCTCGAAATAGTGTTTGCGTATCTCTACAGCGGCCGGGAAGGGCAGGCATGGCAAACGCTCGATGAGATGTGGCCTGCGGGCGACCGGCAGCGGATCAAGAAACTCATCCTCCACACTAAAGCTGAGGGCATTCTGTCGAGACTCGCGAGAATCAGGCCGGTGTCTAAACCAATGCCCTCGCATACGACTCAATTGGGCGGCGAAGAGCGACGTCCATGACCTTCTATGAGCGCGAATCGGGTTCGTTTCTCTATCCTCGCTCGGAATGGCGCAACCTTGTTTAGCACTTCCTTTTCATCCTTTGCAGCATGGCATTCGAACTCATTTTGCGTCCCCTGCCGATGGTTGTGCTGACTATGCGCGGGTCAGGGACAGGCAGGCCGTTACACTCAGAATCCCTGTTCCGCGGCATTTTGAGTGAAATGGGGATACTACGTCAACTGAGAACGAATGGTTCGCGCTCGTAATCTGTGTCGAAGACGCAGACTATGGTTATGAACTTCATGTCTGGCGCGAGAACGATGACGGATTATCGTCAAGTTTTTCTTGCCGCTTGCGGTTTCTTGCTTCAAGGATAAGGAAAACAATTAGCGCAGCTCCAGTCCAAGCGAGCCAGGTCTTCTTATCTTTTGCCAGGTACCCCACAAGCGCGACCAACGCCAGCTGCACCAAACCGAGCCACTCGAATGTGGACATCTGCGCGAAGCCCCGTTGAAAAATCTCCACGGAGTGTACCACGAGGAGAACGTGAACAAGTACTCTCTCAAAACGCAATGTCCCAATCGGAACAGAAGTGGTCATTTGGCCAGTATCCCGTGTTCTCGTATTCATTTTCCAAAAGCTTCAACAAACCGAAGCAAATGAGTGGCACGACGATTGACCCGACGAATAGAAGTAGTCCTGTATTGGTTGTCATCCGGGCAAGGAAAAAAACCACAGCAGCAATTCCAGCCACAGCTTTGATCACTCCACGGATTAGACCCTTTGGCACGGCACCGTGTTCGCAAAGGCCACCGACGCGGCAAAGGGATAACTGACGAAACAGGGATTTATCGCCAGTTGAGGAAAGACTGTGGTGCATATCGACTGGACCGGGCCAATGCTAGACTCGGTGGCAAGGAGTCCGTCATGGCAGCAACGTATCAACATGGCAATATTTATCGCGGAAGATTGAGCGAGCCTCTCAGCGAACTTTTTGCTGATCTCCTTTCTGAACTCACTCGTACGCGTCAAACCGCACTGCTCATTGCCGCTAGCGTGGCGCTGCTGCTGTCGTTCGGACTGGCAACCCTGGGCGACGTAGATGCCGGAGTCGTCAAACTGAATCTGAACGTCGCCGAGAGTGCTCGGTGGATCGTGTTTGCTGTGACAGGATACTTCTTTATCGCGTATGTTCTGGGAGTCATCGGAGACCTGTTACTTGCTGGAGTGAAAGGCAGGTCGGCTTTCGGTTCCATTGCCGATGTCAAAGAGACAATCAAGGCCGACGTAAAGCAACGAATTGCCGCAGGCAAGGTGGTAAAGGAGAAACTGATCGATCTGCAAGAACAACATGACGTTGTGTTGAGGGAGTGGAAAGCATCGGTCGGCATCTATGAACCGACGAAGCCATTGCAGATTGGAGAAGAGATCGACCTCGTGCAGAAATACGGTGCGGACAAGGCGGGTCCCTTTATTGATCGGCTGCTACCGATTAGTAAGCAAATGAATGCACTCACGGACAATTTGCCCATCGACGATGTTCCCGCGATATGGTCCGAAGAACGGGAACTGGAGACCAGTCTCGATCGTTATCTGATTCTGAAAAAAGCGAGGCTTGTATGGGACGTTCTTTGCCCGATCTTGTACGGGGCGTTCGCATTAGTATGGACCGCAACTCATTCCTATGTCCGTCATGCAGCCTCGCACGGTTGATCGTACCGGCTCCGTTAACTTATCGAGTAAGACCTTCGCGCTCATTGAGGGATACTCAAGTGCCCCGCGCAAGGCCAGATGAGTGTAATTGATTCCATCACAATGTCGGCTCCCAGCCCCGAGTAGACTTTGGTGGTGCCAACCAACCAAGGAGCTCCGGAGAAAGGAGCAGAACAATGATCATTATGGGGAGTGGACTACCATCCGGGCTTCGCCTCGGGAATTGTTCAACTGGTCGATTGCACCAGAGGTTGGAGTGCCTTGGCACGAGCCGCTTCGAAATATTTGGTTGCGCTGGTCGCTTGCTTCAGGATTGCGTCCGTGAATTTCTTTTGTCGTTGTGCGGAAGAGAGGACAGAGTTAAACGACTCGTCGGCAACCTGAAAATAGTCGTTGCCCTCGGCACCGGCAAGCATTGCGATACGGCGGGCGTTGTACATTTGCAAGACTTGCGGCGGGTAGCCAGCTCCTGTATCGATCGGCTGGAATCGATATCCAACCGGTGCGTAGCCATCTTTGAGAAACTCGCAACTTGCGGCGACCGTCTGGCCTCCTGCAGGAACCTCCAGCACGATCATATCTGCCGGACGTGTCACCTGCTGGTAGGGCTCAACCGTGACCACGATGGCAAAGCTGCGCACGGCGGACTTCGTCTTCAACTCGAATCGGTTCCCCTTGGCTTCCATGACTCCCAATTTGATCACCTTTCCTGCTGGCGTAATGGCCCACACCACGTAGTCGTCATACTGGGCTCCGAAGCTGCCCGGCGCAGCCAATCCGTTGGCTTGCGCTTCGATCGTGACTTCCATCTCTCCCATTTTCAATTTAGCCTGCCCGCTTGCGTTCGGCGCTAGTTCGGTTCCCTTCAGGGTCGTGGTTACGGACCCACGAGCCGGCGGATTGATAACGCTCACCGTCTTCGTCACAAGTTGCGGCTGAAATTTGGGGTTCTGCTCCACGGTCGCGCTACCAGATTGTTGCGCCTGCAGAACACAAACGCCGGCCCAAAACAAACTCAGCAGGAAAGCACCGGCAATTATCTGTCGGACTGAGTTCTGGTTGGTTATTGCGGGAGCCTCGGCGGAATTGGCCGTCAGCAGGCTGGCAGGTTCTAGTGCGATCCGGGGTTCAGGCATGGGAGTGATGTCCTGCTACCAAGCGGCAGGCGGCCTCAGATTACATCTTATGTGTGGGGGCTATCGCTACTACTGGCAGAAGTGACAGGTCGGACTTGCAGGGGCACGCTATCCACTCGGCAGCGCTTGTCGCATTGGCCTGGGCGAAGAGCTTGCCGCCCCCTAGTAGATGTCCTAGGTGACAAGGCAGATCGGAATAACTTTCAATGATTGAGGACCATGCAAATCAACGAAATTTGGGAGATAAATCACGCAAATGCTTCGCAAGGATCTAGCCGACTTTCTTTCTGCCCATAAATTGAACGATCTCGCTCAAAAAGCCAATCGCGGTGAATACGATATTGGGGGTCTCTGGCCGGAAGCCAAAATTGTTGTGGATTTACACTCCGTGGGCAGGCCAGACTTGGCCGGCAAAGTACGGCGGGGGAACTGGCGGGAAGAGATCAGGGTTGGCGCAAGCTAGTCCACTTCGTCCGCTGTCGGGTCACCAGACGTCCTTCTTGCGCTTCAGAAACTGCTCTGTGAGCGAGTGGGGATATTTCAAACGAACGTTCAAAACGGTCAGCTTGCGACCATCGTAGAAACTGCTTTCACAACGCGGCGCTGGCTCACCGTTACAACTCGCTCCACATGTCGAGGCGGCCCTTGCCGTCGTATGTGACGTTTCCATCTACGTAGTACCAGGATTCAGCGAACTTCGAAACAGAAATCGCCTTCGGTTCTCCCAGTAACTTCCTTACATCATCCTTTGTCATGTGACGTTGCAACTTGCGCCATTGGCTCCGGTCTTTCGTTCCTGCAGTGCTGTTCTCCGCCGTTTGTGCGGTTGCAAGTAGCAACGTGATGTCGCCCGCCAGTCTTTGCTGCTCAGGGGCCGTGAGTTTGTTCAGGCCAGCTTCATCCCACTTCTCGCGCGGAATGAGCTGGTCGAGTCCCGCGACGGATTGAGGATTTGCGGCTGACGCGCTGACCAAAACGAAATAGGCCGTGGCGCCGACTAAGAATGCGATGACAAAGCTGCGCACAGAGATCTGCATCATGATCTTCTCGCTTCCCGCGCGGGTCGGCTGATACTGCACTAGCCGCGCTGAGCCGTTGCATGCATTAGTGTACCGAGTAATCTGCTTCCCATCTAGCGAAGTGAAGTCAGTTTTCGGATTACTGTTGTAAGCAAATATGCGCGCAAGGCAGACGCGGCCGGAGTTCAAAGAGATTCCAGACCAGCGGTTAGTGTTGACTCTACTTTGTTCGGGAGCGGATACCAGCGAAACATTTCGCCAATAACCGGATCCTACGGGGTCATTGCGGCGGAGGAAGATCAAAGAGGTGAGTTGCGGTTTGATTGCCGCAACCCACGTTACGAGGTTAGTTGGCTGCGATACCGTTGAAGCCGACGTTTGGTGGGAGACCGTCGACCGTGCCGAGATTGGTTAGGGTGCCATCGGACTGGATACCGAAGATGCTGATCATGCCTACTGCGGCATCGAGGGTGTAGAGGAACTGGCCGTCCGCGGTAATCGCCATGTCGAGATTGGTGGCTCCTGCAGGGTCGGTCCCGACGATGGTTCCGGACAGCGCGGTCAAGGATCCATTCGCTCCGACGGTAAAACCGGAGACGTTGGAGGTGCCGGCGTTCGAGGTGTAGACCCATTTGCCATTGGGAGTGACCGCGTTCCAGCAGGTTGCGGCGCCAAGGGTTGGAACGCTGGCGCTGATGGTGGTGAGGGTTCCGTTGGAGTTGACGGCGTAGGACGAAATGGCCGAGGCATTTTGGCCTCCGGTGGGGCCGGTCTCAACGGCCAGAGCGGCACCGTTGGGAGCGAATGCCACCGCGAAGACTCCGGGGCCGGCACTGGGATTGTTCACGATGGGAGACAGGGTTCCGTTTTCGTGCACCCTGAAAACGTCGATGCTGTTGGTTTCACGTTCGGTAACGAGCAGGAACTGACCGTTGGGGCTGAAGGCTAACGACGAGGCTCCCGAGGTGTTGGTGCTGAGGAACCTGAGGGAATGGGGAATGGAATGGAGTTTTCCGTCATTGCTTACCCAGAAACCGACTACGCTGCTGCTGCCACCGGTGTTGAGAACGTAGACGAGGTGTCGGTGCTGGGCTACCGCGTTCGGTTCACTGCCTTGGGAGAGTTGTCGGTCGGCGAGCGACAGGTCGGTGCCATGGACTCGAAACACAGAGAGGTCACCGCTGCCGGCGTTGACGGCAAAGAGCAGAGTGCGGTCCTGGCTGAGAGTCAGGGAGCCTTGCGATTCGAGGGGATCGTTGTTGCCACCGCTGCCGCGACCGCCGGTGGCGAATTTGTGGGCTTGTTGCAGGGAGCCATCGGCGGCTCGTTGGTAGGAGATGACTTCGTTCCGGTCGGCGGCATTGGTCATGACGAAGACGGCATGGCTAGAATGCTCGTCCTGTGCGTTGCTGTGGGTTGGGGATACGACGCTGATGGCGAGCGCGACCATCCAGAGGATGTGAACTGCGTTGCGCATTTTCGAACTCCTGTATTTTTGTCGCGGGCTGAACTGGACAGACACATTGAACATTTGTCTGGTGGATCAGTTGCGCGCGGGGGATAGGAGTGGTGAGTGGAAAAGAAGTTTCAGGTTTTTAGAAATGTTCTGGAGATTCGCAATTCGTTGAGACGGAGAGTCCTCCGTCGGCAGCCCATTGGCTGTTGCAAAATCGCCTCTACACTCAATGACTCGGGTCGGGCAATTCTCAGCTCCGGTCATCACGTCGATAGGTGGCAAATCGAACTATGAGTTTTGACAGTTCTGCGATTCCCCTCCAAACAATTAACTACCTGCCAGGAGTGCGAAACGCTATGGCAACTCGACCAATGTCACCGCCCGCCCGATTCCCCGACCCACACGGTTGGATTAGCACTGAGACCTTGAAGACGAGCGTGGGAGATTTCAGGTTTGAAGGTGGCTATTCCGATGCTGAGGCGGCGCAACGATTGCTCGATCTGCAAAAGCTCAGTCGAGCCATTGAGGTCTATTCGACTCAGCTGATGCCAGTTAGCGAAATCGCTCTTCGAGAAGGGACACGAGCCTTTGGAGCGAAGAAGCCGACTCAGGTAATCATTTGGGAAAACCTCATGGACGCCGGGACGGTACTTCTGACGGCGAACACCGAGACAGTCTATGCCATTGCTCATCTCGATTTGAAAAACGACGGTCCGACAGTCATCGAAGCGCCTCCGCACATGCTTGGGCTTCATTCAGGACGGACTGCAGCGCTACCTTGCCGACATCGGGCCTCTCGGTCCGGACCAGGGTAAAGGTGGAAAATTCCTGGTTCTACCGCCGGACTTTAAGGGCAGGCGACGCCGAGGGTATTTTGCCTCTCCACCTCCTACATATTCAGTGTCATTCGCCGTCAGGGGATTTCAAGTTGACGGCAAGACTGATGAAGCGGTCGCACTGATGAAGCAGATCAAAATCTATCCGCTGGCCAGAGCCTCATCTCCGCCTCCGATGGAGTTCATGAACGGCTCGGGTAAGAGCATCGACACCGTGTTCCCCGATAACTTCCGTTTCTTCGAACTCCTGGCAATGCTCGTCGATGAGGAACCCGGCGAGATCTTCGGACCGCTCGAACGGTTCCAGATGCAGAGCATCGGGATTGAGAAGGGCAAGCCATTCCATCCGGATGACAAGACAAAGGCTTTGCTGACAGAGGCGGCGCGTATTGGCGGAGCCATGGCGCGCGTCAACACCTATCGAGCGCCGGAGGTCTTCTATTATTCGGACCGCAAGTGGCAGGGCGTTCCGGATGGAATGACCTACACATTCACGCGAGACGGCGTTCCGCAGATCGATGCGAGGAACAACGTTTACTACATGGCGGCTGGCAACTCTCCAGCGATGATGGCGAAAAATGTTGGCCAAGGCTCGCAGTACCTCTGGACGTATCGAGACGCCGCTGGCGAGTTTCTGCAGGGCGACAAAAACTACCGATTGCACGTTCCGCCGAAAGTGCCTGTCAATAATTTTTGGTCGGTCGTTGTGTACGATGCAATCAGCAGGTCGGAATTGCAGAACGGTCAACCGTTGCCGTCCGTCAGCAGCTACACGAAACCGATTGCGAATGCAGACGGATCGATTGACATTACATTTGGCCCGAATGAACCGAAGGAAAAAAGCAACTGGATCAAGACGACTCAAGGCCATGGCTGGTTTCCAATATTCCGTTTTTACGGGCCTCAAGAAGCATATTTCGACAAGACGTGGAAACTTCCCGACATCGAAAAGGCGAACTGAAGGAACGCACTCGTCCGATAGGGCGCTGGCGGCAGTGTTGTGCAACAGCGAGTTGAATTGAGACGATCACGCGCCAAGAGAGAGTTGGAGTTATTAACCGTTGTAACCAGATGATGGGAAGGCCGGTGTTGCGGCATCGGCTGTGGGTGAGTGGAGAGGTTTACGAACTACTCTTGCCCGATGCAGTCTCGCTGGGATAGTTGAAGAAGAGCTGATTGCCGTCGGGATCATTGACGACCAGGAGCCGGTAGCCCCAGGAGCCGTCCTTGACAGGAACGCCCTTGGCCTCGAGTTCCGCGCGGAGGGTATCCAACGCGGCGATTTGCGCCTCGGGCGTCTGCGGCTCGACGTTCAGGGAGATGAACATCAGGCCCTTGCCAACCTTCTCCGGCCAGGTGTCGGCCAGGATCAGTGCGCAGCTCTGGCGATCGACCTGTGCGACATGCACTTTGCCGCCCTCGTCGTAGCGCCAGGGACTGGTGAAGCCGAGCCGGTCAACGTAGAAGCGGAGGGAGGCCTCAACGTCGACCACGTGCAGGACGGGGCGTGCGAACCAGTCTGTCATTAAGCTAGGGGACGTACCTGTCTCGCAAGTATCGCACAGCGTTGTATTTCTAACTGCTACGACCGGGGGGAGCTACGACCAAGGTGCAGAGCTCGTTGACAAATTCAGCTGACCGCATCGGCGCGTTGGGCGCATGGGTGCAACTGGGAGTTAGGGGTTCGGATAAATTCTTCTATTGTTAACCAACAAAAAAGGCCGTCCTCTCCGGGCATTGAGGACGGCCACAAAATCACTCCGCGCGACTGCAATACGGCGATCGAGTAAATCAGGCTGCCCGATTCGTCATTTGCTCGACCACCTGGTCGATGGTGAAGCTGGCAGCCTTGGCTCGCGGCGGAAACTCCTTGAAGCTCTCCAGCCACTTATGGAGAAGCGGCGGCGCCAGATACTGGATAGGTATGTTTTCCATGAACCAGTCGTTGTACTTGAAGCTCTCTTCTCCGCGTTCGAACGGATCGGCGCGCAGGTCGAAGAACTTCGGAAGACGCATCGACGACAGCGGAGCGCGCCAAACATCCAGGCCTGTACTGCGCTGCTCGGCGAAGACAACCTTGAACCGGCCAATTCGCATACCCATACAGTCGCCGTCGTCGCTCCAATAGATGAAGCCCTCACGGGGACACTTTTCCTCCTTGCCGGAAAGGAACGGCAGCAGGTTGAAGCCGTCGAGATGCACCTTGAACGTCTTGCCTCCAATGGCATAGCCCTTCTTCACCTTCTCGACCAAGTCAGGCTCGCCGTTCGCCGCCGCGAAGGTCGGAATGAAGTCCTGCAAGGAGGCAATTTCGTTGATGACGCGACCGGGCTCAATGACACCTGGCCAGCGCATGACACAGGGTACGCGCCAGCCGCCTTCCCAGTTGGTGTCCTTCTCGCCGCGGAAGGGGGTTGCGCCGCCGTCCGGCCACGACATCACTTCGGCACCATTGTCCGTGGTGAAAACCACAATGGTGTTGTCGGCGACGCCGACATCGTCGAGCTTTTTCAACAATTGTCCGACATATCCGTCGAGTTCAACCATTCCATCGGGATAGAGGCCTAAGCCGGTCTTGCCGACCGAACTCGGCTTGAGGTGTGTAAACACGTGCATCCTGGTGGGATTGAAGTAACAGAACCAGGGAGCGGCCTCCTTTGACTTCCGATCGATGAAATCGAGGGCCGACCCGATGAACTCCTCGTCCACGGTTTCCATTCGCTTCCTGGTGAGAGGTCCGGTATTTTCGATCGTCTGTTTGCCGACCTTGCCGAACTTCTCGTCCACGGTGGCGTCGTCTTTATCGGTCGCCTTGCATTTCAGCACGCCGCGTGGCCCGAACTGTTTTCGAAACCTCGGGTCCTTCGGGTAGTTTGGGTACTCGGGTTCTTCCTCGGCGTTGAGGTGATAGAGGTTGCCGAAGAACTCGTCGAAGCCGTGAACGGTGGGGAGATGCTCGTTGCGGTCACCGAGATGGTTCTTCCCAAACTGACCGGTGGCATAGCCAAAATTCTTCATGAACTGTCCGACTGACGGGTCCTCGGCGCTGAGCCCCAGGGTCGCCCCAGGCGTCCCCACTTTGGTGAGGCCGGTACGAATGGGCGACTGTCCGGTGATGAATGCCGCGCGCCCCGCGGTGCAGCTCTGCTGGCCGTAAAAGTCGGTAAACATCGCACCTTCTTTGGCGATCCGGTCGATGTTCGGCGTCTGATATCCCATCAAGCCGTGGTTGTAGCAGCTCGCGTTGAACCAGCCAATGTCGTCAGCCATGATGAACAGGATGTTGGGCTTCTTTTGCATGGTCTTCACTTTTTCCGCCATTTGATTGCTCCTTGCTGAATTGGTCAATAAGGCCCTGTGACAGACCTTTTGGAGTGAGACTGACAGGCTTCAATGTGACTGGAGTCAATTAGAACGAGGCACGAGCCTCAAAACAAACTGGCAGAACTGATAGGTTCGCACGAACTGCGATAGGGGATCCGGCGCCAAGAACGGGGCAGAGGTTCAGCGGCGCGAGCGACGCGCAGTATAGAGACACAGCCTCATCGTTCGCTAGAGCTCGTGTGTGGGGCGGCGGCGTAATAGCCCTTGCGCGCGTATACCTTCAACAGGTTGTTGCCGGGACTATCCATGGTGAACACTTTCAAGTTCTCCATCCCGGCCTGGACCGCATCAATGGGGCCCGAGTTCGTGGTGGCATTGTTGGGAGATGTGGGGAAGCGCCCCTGAGCGGCCGCACTGGCGCTCAGCAGACAGAGAAGTAAGGCGCGCCAACGCTGCGACATTCGAACCACCTCAAGGCAGGAACAATACAGGGGAGAACACCGTGCAAACTGCGACTCGCCGAATGTAACCCGGTGTCTGCGGGGGAGCAAGAGCTGCAATGAACGGGATAGCGCTTCCGGCTGATCGTTCGGGAAGAAATTCGCTCAGCGACCGCGGTCAAAGCGAGACAAGTGCGTCGGAGATGATCACCTCGACGCTAGGATCCACCATAGGCAGGCGCATAGCATTGCCTTTCGGAATTCGGCGTGGAACATGCCCGACTTCGGCGGCCCCAGATTGCACTATTTGTACAGCAGGTAAACGTGAGAAGGACCGGCATGATTTTCGTCGTCCATATCCACCATGCGATCTCGTGTCTGGTCATGTTTCGGCACTCCGATGGCGATAATCTGCCCGCGGTCGTTGATCGACTGAGCCGCTGTGAGTACCAGATCGGAGCTCGTGGGAATGAGCTTGTTCAAGTCCTGGATACCGTCTGCCGAGGTCCAGATAAAGGCTCGCCAGCCGAGCAGGGTGTCGGAGCTTCCCACGATCAGGCCCAGGTTGTTCATGTCCTGAGCTTCGGCGAATTTCCCCGTAGGCAGGGTGCCCAGATTCTGCATGCCGCCGGTTCTTGTCCACAGGAAAGCGCGAGCATTGGCACCATTCCGCGAGCTGCCGACAACCTGGCCGCTCTGGGTAACGTGAGTGGCACGGCTGGAGCTGTCACCGGGCAGCAATCCCAAGTCGATCATCCCGCTGCCGCGCGTCCAGAGGAAGGCGTGTTCTCCGCTGCTGCTGTTGGATACACCGGCTACCATGCCAGAATCATTGATCGAGTACGCCTGACTCGACCGTCCGCCAGCCAGAGTTCCAAGACTGTGGGGCGTGCTCGCGATCCAAACCACCGCACGCATGCCACGGCGTCCGCTGGAGTACCCAGCCACATCTCCAGAGGAATTGATGGCGAATGCGGAACTGCCGTTGTCCCCGGGAAGAGTTCCAAGATCTTTCATGCCGGCAACGGAGCGCCAAAGGAATGCGTGCGCGCTAGTGGCCGTGTTCGACACCCCGACAACATCTCCAGCCGCGTTCAAATTCATAGCGCGGCTATGCTCGCCGCCGGGTAGAGTCCCTAGCTTCTTCATGCCGCCCGCCTGCGACCACAAGAAAGCAAAAGTCTCAGTGCCATGGGTGATTCCCGAATTGCCCACAACTTGCCCAGCCAGATTGATGGCGTTCGCCGAAGAGCTCCCGCCATGCAACGACCCGAGATCGATCACTCGATAGGATCCTGCACTTTGGCTAGCGAGCGGGGTGGCCAGCGCAATACACAAAAGCGAAAGGCAAAAGAGCCGCATTAAGGATCTACCTTGAAATGTCATGGTCCAGTCTCTGCTAGGTTCCGTTCCCACTCGTGGTGATCACGTGCGGTCCGTTAATCGAATTGTCATTTATCGTTACGGAACCGGTACGCATGCCTTTCGCGGTGGGAGTAAAGGTTATGTTGACCGTACAGGTCGATCCCACGGGCAATGAGGATCCGCAATTGTTTGTCTGCGCATAATCCCCGGCACTGATAATGTTGCTGATCGCAATGGCGACTCCACCGCGATTATTCAGGGTCACGATTTTTGGCGCGCTCGTAGTGCCCACAGTCTGATTTCCGAAGGTGATCTGCGAGCCGCTGAGGGTCAGCGGGGCAAGCGCGGTTCCGGTGAGCGCGACTGACTGCGGACTGCCATAGGCATCATGCGTCACGGTGACGTTGCCGCTGAGCGTTCCCAGAGCAGTCGGCACAAATGACACAGAGATCAGGCAGCTTGCGCCAGAGGCCAGATTGGATCCGCAATTGTTGCTCTGCGTAAAGCTCGCACTGGCCAGAATCGAGCTGAGGTTCACGGTAGTCGCACCGCGATTGGTGAGAGTGAGGTTTTGCGCCTGGCTGCCGGTGGTAACTACAGTGTTGGGAAAGTGCAGTGATCCGGGACTCAGAATCACTGGCGCAAGCCCAGTTCCCCCGAGCGTTACGATCTGTGGACTGTTGTTGGCACCGTCCGTAATCGTGAGAGTCCCGGGATTGGCTCCGACTGTCGTGGGTGCAAAGGTCACAGTAAATGTGCAACCTGCACCGGCCGCCACCGTCGTGCCACAGTTGTTGCTCTGTGTGTAACCGGCAGTAGTCGCGACGTTGCTGATCGTCAATGGCCCAGCCTGATTATTCGTGAGCTTCGTGGTGTTCTTCATGGTCGCACCGACGTAGACCGCACCGAACGCTAAATCGGCCGGGTACAACGAAACCGCCGCCACCGCCGTACCAACGAGGCTGGAACTCTGAGGACTGTTGCTCGCGTCATCGGTGATCGTCACCGTTCCCGTAAGGTTGCCGGCGACCCCAGGAGCAAAGACAACGCTGATCGTGCAGCTTGTGCCTGCCGCCAGTCGAGTCCCGCAATTGTTAGTCTGGGTGAAATTGGCACTAACCGCAATACTTGTGATCCCGAGGGGGCTTGAGCCTGCGGTCAGAGTGAGGGGCTGCAGAGAACTAGAGGTGCCGACTACTTGTTGCGCGAACGTCAAACTTGCAGGAGAAAGCGAAGCTGGCGCATTCGATAAGGTCGTGGCGCTGATGGAGTTGGAGTACGCCGAGTTGTTATCAATGTTGTAGGCACGCGCCCGGTACGTGTATTGGGTTTGTGCGGTCAGCCCAGTGTCCGAATATGTGGAAGCGTTTCCGGAAACGACAGCGATCTGGGTGAAGTTTATTCCGTCGAGTGCGCGCTCAATTTTGGTGCCGTTCTGAGATCCGCCATTCGTCCAAGCCAAATTAATCTGATCGTCGGAGACGGGGCTGGCGCTCAGGTTGCTGGGTGCCGCAGGAGGCGGCTCCAGCGATGAGTCCAATCGCACGATTGAAGCTACTGACGGAACTTTGTTTCCGTTGACCAAGAAGAGCATGTAGTGTCCGGGAGGGGCAAGATTCCCGCCGCTTGGAGCGGTGACACTGATACCGCCCGTAACCTGCGTAAATGCAGGAAAATTGATGAGTTGGTTTTGATTGAAACCGTGGGTCGCCGACCCCAGGCGCACCAGAGTGACTTGAGCGATGCTCGCGGCATCGGGCGTGGTCACCGTAAATTTCTGTCCGTAAATAATACCCATCGGCGCCGACGTGATGGTTGGGCGTGCTCCCTGAAAAAGATATGGCGGCGAGAATATTTCCGCTGAACTGATCCCACCTCCCTCTTGCGCGGTGGTACTGCCGCCTCCGGAGAAAACTCGCCCGTCCGGGAGCAAAACCGCGGTCGAGTGATAGCCACGATAACCGCTCAGGCTGGCCCACTGGGTCCACAAGCCGGTTGCCGGATCCCAAACCTCGGCGGGAAGCACAGGCGTGCTCGCGTTGTTGAACCCCGCGCCGCTACTGCCTCCCGTGACCAATACGCGACCGTCCGGTAGTAGCGTCGCATTCAGTTGCCGGCGCGCATAGGCCATGCTGCCGGTGAACTTCCAGGCTGGAGTGGGCGCGCCAAGATCGATGATCTCCGCAGTTGCCACTGGGGGATTTCCGCCCCCGACGACCAATATTTTTCCGGGCGCGTACATCACGGCCGAGCCGTAGTCGCGGGCGCCCCCCACTCGCATTCCTACCGCAGTCCAAGCGCCCGTGCCGGTTGTGTCCAAATAACGTGTTGTTGTGCCCGGGCCAACGTTCACGACTTTACCGTTTGGGGCCTGAAACATCATGGGATACAGCGGCAGTTGCAATTGGGCGGTACTTAGCGATCGCCAAGTGGAAGTCGACAATTGGTATATTTCCGGGGTACTGGCATTCCCCGTCGTGGGATCGATTTCGCCCGATGTCACCAACATATCCCCCGTAGAGAGGGCAGTGTTGGTAGGGTACCAGCGCGGAAAACTCATATCCGGCTGGGAGGCCCATGTGCCTAAACTTGAATCGAATGCCGTGCTGCTCGTTAGTCCGTAGTTGATCGAAAGATTGCCACCCGTAACCAGCAGCCGCCCATCGGAGAGGAATGCGTGTCCGGCGCAGAACAGGTTGTAGCCCGCAAAGGGAGTGCTGGTGAACGATTGAGTAGCTGGATCCCAGATTTGAGCGTTGTCGCCGAAATTGTATCCCGGCCAGAAAATCACTTTGCCGGTTGGTAGAAGATGTAGGTGAACGGGAGCCCACGGCGTGCTAAACACCGGCGAGAATTGACCCACCACCGACAAATCCTGGGCCCAGAGCGAGGTGGCGAAGCCGCACAGCAAAAGCGCGAACCAAATCGTCAGCGCACGGATTAGGGATGATACGTGATCAAGCATTGTGGGCATACAGATTTACGAGAGCCAAACGGATTCTTTTGCTCGCATTACCTGCTAATCCGCCCGTTGGAGGAACGAAAAACCTTCGGGTCTGAGCTCAAACTCACCTCAGCACCGGGTGTCTTCGCAAAATCTGGACGATCAGCTGATCAAATGGGGAGGTCGAAACGTTACACGCAGTAAGCATTCTAGCACATCCGTCTGCAATAAATCCACTTCGAAACCCAGTAAGCCACATCAATCCTGACTCGGATCCGGGACACTGCTTTAGATGGCAATTCCTGCCGAACGATAGATCTGCGTGATGTAGCGCATGTCGCGCAGGCCTTCTTCGCCCGGTGACTGCGGCTCCAGTCCATTTTGAATGCAGTGCGAGAAGTGTTCGGCTTCGGCCTGGAAGTGCGAGGGATCACGGGCCGGGTTGGGCTCGTCAAGCTTCCCGGCCGCACAGTCCGCGCGCAAGCGCAGTCCTTCGTAGACGAAGGCCGAATCGACTTCGAGCCAGCCTTTCGATCCATGGACGCGATAGAAGCCTTCCATGTTGGCGCCATAAGTAGTGTTGCAACTGGCGACGATGCCGGAGGGGAACTTCATGGTCCAAGAGACATTCTCCTCGACTTCGTTGAAGCGGCCGTCGTGATCGATGACCGATGCATTGGCCATGATGTGATCCGGCTCTTCGCCCGTCAGGTAGCGGCATGCGTTGAGCGAGTAAATTCCGACATCGAAGAGTGGACCACCACCGGCGAGTTTCTTGTTGAGGCGCCATTCTCCAGCGGAGATGTTGAAGCCGAAGGAACTTTCGATGGCCTGGACCTGGCCCAGCGACCCGTCGCGGATGAGTTGGATCGCTTTGAGGTTTGTCGGCTCGTAGTGGCAGCGATAGGCGATCATCAGCTTGACGCGGGCTGCCTTGCAGGCGGCGATCATCGCTTCCGCGTCGGCCACGTTGGTTGACATTGGCTTCTCGCAAAGCACATGTTTGCCGGCTTTGGCCGCGCGGATCGTGTACTCGGCGTGCATCGAGTTGGGCAGTGCGACATAGACCGCATCGATGGCCGGGTTGTGCGCAATCTCATCGAAGTTTTCGTAGTTGTAGATGGAGTTGGACGGAACGCCATACTCGGAGGCGATGCGGTCCGCCTTGTCGCGGTGGCCGCTTACGAGCCCGGTGATCTGGGAAGTGGTGGTGTTGCGCACGGCGGGCATGAAGTGTCCGGCGATGCGGCCGAGGCCGATGACGCAGTAGCCGGTCTTCCGAGGGGCGGAAGTTTGGGCACGTAAATTCGGAGCAAACCGGGATGCCAGGGCGAGCGTGCTCAGCTTGGCGAAGTCTCTGCGCGTCAGATTCATGGTGGACGATTCCCACTTTCGAAGTTTGCGGCCATTCTATAAGACGGCTTGCGAGACATCGGCAAAAAGAGTGGGGCATTCTGGGTCCGTTTGGAACAGCACGTTGATCATCGCCGCGGAAGTGTCGGGGTTGAAATCTCATGGGCCGAATACGGCACTAGCGCCGCGAGTCCGGGGGCACCAAATTGTTCGCACGATAGTAGACCACGAGCTGGCCATAGTGCTCGCCGCTGTGCTCGATGGTGAACGTCCAGATGGAGGAGTTGTGGGTCATCCGGTTGCCAAAGAACTTTGAGGTGTTATCCAGCCCGGCGTCGCCCTGTTGTTGAATCACTTGGGCTCCATCGGCGACGGCCTCTTGCACGAACTTCACGATGTCGGCCTTGGTCTTGAAGGCATCGCGCGAAGGATTGTCGCCCTCGCCGAAGTCAGGCCCGATATTCGATGCGGAAATCATGCGGATCACGACGAAATCGAGTGCGGCGGCATGGAGAAGATTCAGGGCAAAGGTGCGCTGGTCCTTCTGCAGCTTGAAGTCATATTTGTCTTCCGGAAAATCCTTCGCCATGGCGACGAGTTTGTTCCCAATGTCGTTCCACCGGTCCAACATCTCATCCGATCGAGAGCGCGCCGGACTGGGAGCTTTATTCTGCGTTTGAGCCTGACTGTGAAGACTGGTATCAAAGGCTGCCAGCAGGGTGACCGCAACTAGCGCGAGCGAAGATCGCTTCATTTTCACTGTGGATTACTCCTTGGGTTGAGTCGCTTTCAGAAGTCCGTTGGGGGTTAGACGTGGCGGCACTGCCAAAGTTTGAGCGAATTTTCGGACGCATGACGAAAAACCTGAACATGCATTACGTCAACAGTGTGGCAATCGGGGTTCCGCGATTGCTCCGACTCCGCTGGTCACCGGCTTGGTGATTGGGCGCACTGACAAGATATTTCGATGGACTAGGTTTAACGTGTTCGGGAAACGTGTCTTCCGGTTCCTCTGACCTGCCGGGAAGCACATCCGTACAAGGAGATCTAACGTCATGAAGATGAGACTTGCGGTTGCGGTCGTAGCTCTGCTGGCGCTTGCTCTGCCGACGTTCGGTGCGGGCAACAAGACCTACAAGACTACCTATGCCGTTCCTTGCAGCGAGCTTTGGGGCGCGGTGAAAGTCGCCCTCGGCAATCCGGACAACTACAAAGATGTGCAGAGTGACGAGGACAAAATGACTGCGGATTACAATGTGAAACACTCCATTCATTGGTCCGTTATTGGCGCGGTTAACCAAGGCAAGAATCACGTGTCGTTGGCGCCCGTTGGCACCACGTGCGAGATGAGCGTTGTGTCGATGTATAGCGGGCTTTCGCACAACGACCAGGGCGACTTCAAGAAGCGCGTAGAGGAAGCACTGGCCAAGCCACAAGCGGCGAAGCCCGCCGAACCGACGAAGCCGGAGATGCCAGCGAAGTAATGGCTGCTTGGTCGTGAGAATGCTGAGCCGGGAATGCTAGTCTTGGGCGTATGCTCCGATCCACACGGTTGCCATTCGCCACAGTCCTTCTCTGGTTACTCGTCGCCGTAACCGGTAGATCTCTATCGCAAAACGCAAGCGACCTTAAGCCTTCGCCCCAACAAGTGGAATGGCAAGATCTGGAGATGGGCGCAATCATCCACTTTGGCCCAAACACCTTTCTAGATCGCGAATGGGGAGACGGGACGGCAGATCCGAAGGTTTTCAATCCAACCCAATTTGATCCCGAGCAGTGGATGCGGGCTCTACGAGCGGCTGGCATTAGTTACGTAATATTCGTCGCCAAGCATCACGATGGATTCTGTCTGTGGCCAACCTCCCAGACCGATTACAGCGTGAAGAACAGCCCGTGGAAAAATGGCGAAGGCGATATGGTGAGAGAGGTGGAAGAGGCGGCGCGGAAGTACGGATTGAAATTTGGGATTTATTTGTCTCCCTGGGATCGACACGAGCCTCGCTATGCGAACCCTGCGGAGTACGACAAATATTATGCAGCCGAACTTGACGAGTTAGCGCAAGGCTACGGGCAACTCGAAGAATTCTGGCTCGACGGTGCGGGCAGTGCCGGCCATGTGTACAACTTTTCCCGCATCATCGAGGAGTTGCGCACCTACCAGCCCAACACCCTGGTATTTGCAGACGTCGGGCTCTTCGAATACGGTGACATCCGCTGGGTTGGCAATGAAGATGGGGTGATCCCTTACGAGAACTGGAATGTGATCGACCGCCACGCATATCTTCGATGGCGTCCGGTAGAGTCAGACACGCCGCTGCGCAAGAAGCACTGGTTCTGGCATCCCAACGACGAATCCAGCGTAAAGAGCTTGCCAGAACTGATGACCACCTACGAACAAACCGTCGGTCATGGTGGGCAGCTGATCCTGGGAATCGCGCCCGACCGCAGGGGTTTGCTGCCCGATTCTGATGTGCAGCGGCTGAGAGAATTTGGCGACGCACTTCGCCAGCGATACGGCAACAACCTTGCGGTAAAGCATATTCAGGGAACACCGGAAGAGGAACTCGCGCTCGACAATAATCCCGATACATTCTGGTCAGCGCCAGTGGGATCGCATCATGCAGTGCTCGAAGTGAAATTCGAAAAACCGATTTCTTTCGACCGGGCAGTGACAATGGAATGGCTGAATACTGGACAACTCATTGAGCGTTACAGCATCGAGGTCTTCCAGCAGGGAAAATGGATTGCTGTCAGCCAAGGCCAGGCGGTCGGTCATAAGAAGATTGATGGTTTCGCGCCGGTGACTGCCTCCAGGGTGCGCCTGAATATTCTTTCATCGTCCGCGGAAGCGCATATCCGGGAATTTCAGCTCTTCAGTTCGAAGAATGACAGCCGTTGAGTGCGGGTAGAGCAGCACCCGAATCGCTTGGTTCTGGCACAGGAAGAGCCTTGGAATCTCCTCGCCGACTCTTCGTTGTACAATTTGCAGCTATATTGCCCGGGAGAACGTGCCTAAGATAGCACGCGAGCCTATGCCTGGCACACACATGCACGCAACCACTCTCGCCATATTCTTCGCGACGTCCGGCACGGTGCTATCGATGTGCGGCGCCGGCATCCTGCTTTTCGTGGTTGCGCTGTGGTCCGCGAGGACTGATCTCGCACAGGCCGGCGGTCTGGACAAGATCGCAGTCTTAAGTAATTTGTGTTTTGCCGTTCCCTTGGCGGTCTTCGGGGCCCTGCATCTCGCGGGCGTCGAATTGGTCGCACCATTAGTGCCCCGGTTTATGCCGTGGCGACTGTTTTGGGCGTACTTCGTCGGCTTTGCCCTGCTGGCGGCGTCCTTGAGCATGGCTACCAAGATTCAGGTGCGGTGGTCCGGCCTTCTATTCGGGATCATGATGTTTCTTTTTGTGGCCACGATGGACATACGGGGACCTCTCGCCCACCCCAGAGACAGGTTTGCATGGACGTTTGTCCTGCGCGAAATGACGTTTGGGGCCGGCGGGTGGATTCTGGCGGGAGGGGCATGGCGAGAGCAAGGCCGCGAGCTAGGCGCAAGCAAGCTCATTACACTAGGCCGCGTGGTCATTGCGATCGCGGCCATATTTTATGGCGTTGAACATTTTCTGCATCCGGAGGGCGCGCTTGGAGTGCCGCTGGAAAAAGTGACGCCGGCGTGGATTCCCGGGCGCCTGCTCATTGGCTACCTGACGGGCGTAATTCTCGTGGTTGCCGGGGCGGCCATCCTGCTAGCGAGGCATATGCGGACGGCGGCAACTTATCTCGGCACCTGGATCGTGTTGCTGGTCATATTCATCTATGGCCCGATGCTGATCGCTTCGCTGTTAGACCCGAGCAATGCGGTCAAGATCGAGGGGATCAACTATTTTGCCGACACGCTATTGTTTGGCGCAGCGATTCTCGCACTCGCCAGTGCGACGCCAGCCTCCCAGAGCTAACCCACGATGCTGAATCCGTCTACTGCCTGGGTGCCGATGCCTTCTCGACGCGTACCACGGTACATTTCACTTGTTTTCCGGCCGTGGTTTTCAACTGGCCCTTATCACCGTCGACCTCGTACTTCACATCGCTGCCCACCACGAAGTCAGTTGCCTTAACTGACGTTTTCGGACTGGTCCGGCAGGTGTAATTGTTTCCCGAAGCCTCGAAAATAAAATCGTACTGCTGCTTCTTTTTATCCTTATCGTCGGTAGTACCTGCGGGCTGAAGATCCTTAAGAGTTGTCGTTCCGGCATCCTTCTTGGCCGCACTCAAGGTGAGAGAGGACGCCATCGTCAAAAGCAGCACTGCTATCCATCTGCGCATAGCACATCCTTCCAGAATCTGACGCGCGCTAATTATATTGGCGGAACCATTGCGGAGCATCCAAGCGGCTTTCGGAACTTCTATTGCCATCGTTCTCGCACCGTGAGGATATCCTCCTGCAGTTTACTCATATGGCAGTGCGCGGTTTTTTGCTACTAGGAGAATCCCTAGGATGCGAGTACTTTCGCCCACACGTCAAAGCCAAATAGAAAGTGGCGCAGTCTGACAACTTTGTGGGGTTATTAGAGAGCTGCGCCACCCAAGGAGGGGAAATCGTGGGTTGAGCAATTTCCCCGTGTTGAACGCTATCGTTGAAGTAGACACGAGGAAGGGACCCATGGGAACTGTCACAATTAACAGTCGCCTCTATCCTTACTTAGCCGGAATCTCCCTCGTGACCCGGCAAGGGTTTCCGACGGCCACCCGGTTTGCAGGGACATCCCTCACCACGACGCTGCCTGCTCCGATCACGCTGTTGTCTCCGATGGTCACGCCCGGACAGATGACGCAGCTTCCCCCAAGCCACACATTGTTCCCGATCGTTACCGGCTTTGCCATTTCGAGTCCGCTACGGCGCACTTCCGCATCAATCGGGTGAAACGCGGTGTAGATGTGAACGCCCGGCCCAATCTGCGCATCATCGCCGATAGAAATGAAGTTACAGTCAAGGAACACGCACCCATAATTGATGAACCCGTTCCGTCCAATCCGGATGTGCGTGCCGTAATCGCATATGAAGGGGGACTTGATCTGAGTGCTAGCGCCGATCTGCCCGAGCAGTTTCCGCAACATAGCGAAGCGCTGATCGCCATCTTCGTTTGCAATAGCGTTCAACTGCCGCAAGTGACGCTGAGCGTCGGCCAAGGCGCGTTGAAGTTCATGGTCCGTGGAGCGATAAAGCTCGCCCGCCAGCATCTTTTCTTTTTCGCTAGGAGCCATGGTTGGTCGCCATCAGACTATACGCTGAGTTGTGCTGGTTCCAGCCCTGTCTCCGCCACAGCGGAAGTGCCGCAGTAATTGGCGTCACACCGCCTCCAGGAATCTTGACAGGGAGGATTTTGGGGAGCAAAATTCTTCTCAAGTCAGGGAATTTCTCGTTATTCTTACCTTCCTTTTGGGCGCTTCTCGTCGAGCGAGTCGGCAACGGCGGCAACGATTGGACATAGTGCACGCCCTTGTTTCGGCTCGTGTGTGAACCAAGTTTCTGGCCCTCGGGAACTAATCAGCGCCGATCCGAGAGGTCGCTGCCAATGCCACGAATCTTTAAGATGATTGAACAGCAGTTACGGCTGTTTCCCTTCTCTGAAGCGGGTGGAGGAGTACTCAGAAGGGCCAGGCATGCGTTGCTTTTACCATACCGGATCGTCAAGAGATATCGTCGAAGTTTGGCCGTCTGCAAAATCGTGGAGGGGGACGGATTTGATCTGGAACACAACATCGAAACGAGCGCGAGAATTCACGAGACCGATCTTGAAATCGCGGATCCAAACTGGATTCATGCTTCAGCCTATTTCCCGACGCCTAGCCGATTTCTGAAGGAAGCGCTTGTAGGGCTGGACATTCGATTCGAGGATTTCACGTTTGTCGATCTCGGGTCGGGAAAGGGCAGAGTCTTGTTCATGGCGTCCGAATTTCCTTTTCGTAAAATCATTGGAGTGGAACTTTCCCTGGAACTCCATGCCCTCTCCCGCCGAAATATAACTTCTTACAAGGGCGAGCAAAGGTGCAGTGATATTCATCCAGTCTGCATGGATTTCACCAAATTCGAGTTTCCCGAAGAGCCTCTATTTATTTTCCTCTATAACCCAGCCTCGCCCTACCTCACAAACGTCGTAGCGCGAAACCTTATGCGCTCACTGAACAAGCGTCCTCGCGAAGTGTGGATACTGTATGTGACTCCTTACAAGGAAGTGTTTGGTGAAGCCCTGAACAGAGTGAGAGAAGGTGAATGCTTAGGACACCCCTATTGCCTCTATGCCATCGGGGTGCAACCGGGGGCAGTTCAACATAACCCGCTGAAACGGGCCTCCTAAATCCGGGGACAACCTCGGAGCAGTGCTTGCGTACAGCTATCGAGAACTGCAAGTCGGCGCATGGAGGTTTGAACACTGAGCTGAAGGCTACCCTTCACTGGCAGCTGTCGCTTTTGACAGTTCCGTCACTTCCCAAAAGCCTCGAGACTGTAACTGCTCGGCCCAGATGGAAGTCGCAGCCACCGTCGGTCAGAGCGACTGATCCCTCATTCGCGTGAGTCATTGCTTGTCCGCGCTTTCTGTTCCGATCGCCCAGGAGGCCTTCTCAATGTCCGAAGCTGGAGGTTCCAATATCGAAATCGCTCAGCACCTCAGCGAGCACAGCCATCCATCGCAATCGTTGGGGCACCAGATACTGGAGATCGCCGAAGCGGCGGTGCTCGCTATTGTGGCCATCACTACTGCCTGGAGCGGCTATCAGGCAGCACTCTGGACCGGACATCAGGCGGAACTCTACGGCCAGGCGAGCAAGCTGCGAGTTCAGGCCGAGGGAGCGGCCAACTTCGCTAATCAGGAGCGTCTTTACAACGCCTCAACCGTGGTGGAGTGGCTGAACGCGAAGGCCCATGGCGACAAGAAACTCGCTGACTTTTTTGAACGTCGTTTTCTTCCCGAGTTTCGTCCCGCCTTTGAAGCGTGGACCAAGACGGACCCGCTCAACAACCCGAATGCGCCCCCGGGTCCTCAGATGATGGCGGAATATAAGAATTCCAAGGCGGAAGAGGCCGCCAGGTTGAACGACCAGGCTACTGAGGCATTCGAGCAAGGCACTCTCGACCGGCAGCGCTCCGACGAATATGTGCGAGTAACTGTGACGCTGGCGACCGTGCTACTGCTGATCGCGATCAGCCAGCGCTTCACGACTCGTGCGGTGCGCGTCGGCTTGCTCCTGCTCGCGACGTTTCTGCTGTGTTTTCCGGTCTACCGCATCTTTACCCTGCCGCGCGCCTAGACTGGGCCGCAGTCCGGTCACGCCGAACTCCAGTGACGGCGCGAGGGCAACACACCGAGAACTCAGGCAACTCCTGGTTAGAACAATCGCCCCTGTTTATTCCTCTAAGATGCGGCGGTTCCGGAGCCCGCATCGCTACTTCTCTGCGGCGCTGGCCTCATAGGAGTCTGGCTCAGGCGCAAGAACGGCGAGAAGAACCACAATAGTTTATCGTTCCCGGTAAAGATCGCGACGATAAGAAGTCATTGCCGCCGCAGGTGAACTGCAATGATTTCCTCATTGCCATGGACCATGTATTTGTCCATCACACCATAGCCGTGACTTTCCAGATTTTGAAGTTCTGACCCCACGGTATCCGGACGGTATACAAGATAGAAATCCCGATCTTCAATCTGCTCGACCTCGCGCTTGTCTATGAGGTTTGTGGATACCCCGTAATACTGTAGCGGCGTCTGTTCGTGGCGTTCATATGTGTATACCAAGCTCTTCGAGGCTGCGAGGTAATGCGCCAGGGTATCCCAAGGTACCTTCCTGTCGGGCAGCATAGTGAACCATACCCCGGATAGAACCGCCCATGCTAACAACAAAGAGCCGATAACTTTTTTCGGAAGCGCTGACATTCCGGCAATACCCATAGCGACCAGCAGCAGGCAAGGCACAACCGCGGTGATGAGATACCGCGCACCGAACACCGATTGCTGCATCAGATAACTTGCCGCAATTGAGACAGCCGGCGGGAAAAAACCAAACAACGTCAGGAGCACAGTCAGATCACGTCGTTCCGGCCTGTACACCAGCGCAACCAGAACTGGAATTAGAAATAGAAGGAGTCCTAGAAGCGCCGTGTGGCGGATCGGTGGCTGGCCCTTCAGACTTTCGTAGAACCATAAGACATCGCGAAATCGAGGACGTTCCAACACCGACAACTTCTCGCTCAAACCATGCTTCCGTAGGGCCCGGCCAACCAGATACAGCCAAGGCAGATAGGTGAGTCCAATGCCAATGGTTGGTACCAGGAACCTGAGCATGGTTGTCCAGTTCTTTTTACGGTTGCTCCACCACAACAAATACAGGACCTCGGTGCACACAAACAACACGCCATAGTAGTGCGAATAGGCTAGCAGGAAATTTGTTGCTGCGAGCCAAAACACGCCACCTATACCGTGAAGTAAGCGCCCGAACAGCCACAAGGAAGTGAGGCTGAGGCCGGCCAACAGGCTATACATCCTTAGTTCTTGTGAATAGTAGATTAGTAGCTCATTAAAGCTAATGAGCACCATTGCCAACGTCATTTCGAGCGGCGACAGCTTCCACTCGCGGAAGAGCAGGAGCAAGGGAACCAGCGTCGCGACCGAGATCAGAAATGGCAGCAGGCGCATCCAGAGCACGGAGGAGCCACCCACATAAATCCAGCTCTTCAGCAAGATATAGAAAAGCGGAGGGTGGACGATGTCGTCAGCGACTGCACGAAACATGCCCGGCCACGGCATTTTCGCGACCGTTACGCTGAAAACCTCGTCGTTCCATAAGGCGAAGTAGTTGAGATGATAGGAGCGAGTGACAAGGTAGAGAATGCCGGCTGTGATAAGAAGGATGGACCAGAATCTCGGACCGCGGCGCGACCCGCCCGATGCCTCCGTTGCGCTGAAGCAAGACACCGGATTTCCCTGTACTTGCGGGAACATGATGCACGCCCTGGCAGCAGCAAGTCTGTCGGAGGCTTTGCAGAAGTGGAACAACTGGGGCTTCCAGAAACTCCGACAGCATAACTCAGCATACTACTGAACACAATAGGGCGCGTAGCGTTCGCAGACGTCAATCTGTCAGGATGAGTTATCGATTGATTGCGCCGGCTGTAAACAATCTAAGATCAGCGATTCAGCGAGGAACGAGTCGGTCATTTCTGATAGACGGTCGAGCCTCCGGTGACCGTGCGGACAATCTCGATATCTTTGATTTTCTCTTTGCTCACGGTGTGCGGATCATCCGCGAGTACGACGAAGTCTGCCAGTTTGCCTGGTGTAATCGATCCTTTGATGGCTTCCTCATGGGAGTTGTACGCACCGTTGATGGTATTGACCTGCACGGCTTCCTCTACACTGATCCGCTGGTTGGCGCCCCAGGTCTCTCCGTTCCAGCCGGTGCGCGTCACCATGCCCTGAATGCCCATTAGAGCGGCGAAAGGACCGGGGCTGAAGTCGGACCCGGCCGCGGCTCGAATTCCGGCGTCAAGAAAAGAACGGTACGCCATGCTCCGCTTCATCCGTTCTTCGCCATAAAAATGAAATTTGTCAGAGTTGTAGTACGCATAGGTGGTGAAAGGAGCCGGGACGACGCCGAGGGCCTTCATGCGCCGCAGAAGATCGTCATTGATTAGCGTGCAGTGAGTGATCTTGGGGCGCACGTCCGGACGAGGTGCGGCCTGCTGTGCCCGCTCGTAGGCGGTCAGCACCATGTCGATGGCCACATCACCATTGGCGTGACAGTTCGGCTGAATGCCCGCTCGCTGTACCCGCTCCGCCCAGGCATTGAGATCTTGTTGCGTCTCGGTAATGTTGCCTTTGTAAGGAGGATTGGTGCCCTCATAGGGCTGGCTCAAGGCCATGGTGCGCTCGGAGAACGATCCATCGGCGACGTGCTCCGAGGTTGCGCCGAAGCGGATCCACTCGTCTCCGAAGCCGCTGCAGATCCCGTTCTTGATCATCGCCTCTAACATATCCCCTCTAGTCTCAAAGCTCACGCGATGCAGCAGTTCGCCACGCGCCCGCACCTGCTGGAGCGTAAACAAATTATCGTCTTCGTGGTGGACGCTCGTCAGGCCATAACGAACGAACTGTTTGGAGATGTAGGCCAGCCCGTCGCGCTCACGCTGTTCGTTCTGTTCTGCCGTGAACGTCTCCCGCTTGCCTATGTTGTCGAATACGTCTCGGGCGCGATCGGTAACTCGTCCGTTCAGTTCGCCGTTTTCGTCGTGGTCGTAAGTTCCACCCATGCGGTTGGGAGTGTCTTTGGTTACTCCCGCCAACTGCAAGGCTTTGCTGTTATAGAAGGACGTGTGGCCGCCGCGATGGTGGACGCATACGGGATGTTCCTTTGAGACCTGGTCGAGATCATGAACGTTAAGCAGGCGGCTGTCCTTGACCTTCGTGTCGTCGAAGAAGTATCCGTCGATCCAAAAGCCCACTGGAGTCTTCTGCGCTTGGGCGCGAAGTTTATCGATGATGCTGGCGATGGTGACGAACTCGACGTCATAGGGATTGCCGACGAGGACTTCATAGAGAAGGACGTCGCCGCCGGCGTGATTGTGGCAATCGATGAATCCGGGCAGGATCGTCATCTGCTTTGCATCGGAGGTCTGCGTCCCCTTGCCGATGAACACCTTCGCCTCTGCTGTGCTCCCCACGTAGACGAACCTACCGCCCTTGATCGCAAAGGCCTCGGCTTTTGGCATCCGGGAATCGACGGTGTGGATGTTGGCATTGAAAAAGACGAGATCGGCGTGACGCGGATCGGCGTCAGAGCTTTGTGTTTCTCCGAATGCGTTCCTGCCGAGAAGGCTGCCGGCGGCCAAGCCGGTCATGCCCAGGAATTCCCGACGACTGTGACGTTGTTTACTCATCGTTTCTCCTCGCCAAGTGTACCCGAACCGGAAAAGCGCCCGCCGAGGAGAGCGAGAAATTGATGACGATATATCTCGGATTTAGACTCAGCGACTGGGCGCGAGCGCGATCGACCTATACCGTCCCAAAAACGAAAGCGCCCGAAACTCTTTCGAGTCGCGGGGCGCTTCGCTGAACAGCCCTCCCCCAAGTGCTGCTCAATTCCAAATTAATCCTAGTAATGATTTTCGTGAATAGCTCCCGCGTGCCATTCGACGGCACTGCCGGGCCAGCGGCGCTAGCTTGAGGATAAAGTCATCGGTGCGCGACTTCTGACCTTCACCTGCGAGCGCGACCTTCCCCAAATACATCGACCTCATCGACGTTAGTCTTGAGTACTCTCCGCAGAATCCACTTTTTTGATTTCAGTTGGCCGACCAACAAGGGTGCCCGTCGTTAAGAACGAAAGCTGTGCCAAAGGCATGTTGTTCTGGGTGGCCGAAGAGGAACCATGCTCCTGCACGGTTTCCGTTCGGCCTGAGTCACATTTTCGGAGTGGACCGCCGTTGCCGTGGCCCACTACAGTTACTGACCTTCTACTCCTTTCATAATCACCGAAGCAGCGCCTGACTGAACTTGGGCAACGCCGCCCACAAAGATGTCCCCGGAAGGGAAGGCGAGCACAGCGTTTCCGGCGACGCCAGAAAATTCAGTCGGCGCCGGATTCACGGTCCACGCAGTGCCGTTCCAATGCTCAACCAGAGCGGGAACCTCGCCACCGACATCGCCGCAAAGAAAACATCCTGTCGCCCAAATATCAGTCGGCGAAATGGCGCTGATGTCGTTCAATCGGCCGGTATTGCCGTTGTTGGGACTGGTGACGACGCTCCAGGAAACGCCATCCCAGTGTTCAATGATGGAGCCGGCTGGTATCTGATCTCCCACCGCCCATACGTCGTTCGTAGAGAGGGCGGCGACACCGAACAGAACGGCGACTGGGGCGGTGACGCGTTTCCATTGCTTGCCGTTGAAATGCATGGTCAGCGCAGCCGTTGCCGTGCCGCCGACGGCCCAAGTGTCCGACGGAGTAACAACCGCAATGTCAAACAGTTCGCCACTGGTAATACGCGGCACCGGTACCACGCTCCAGGCGGTTCCGTCGAAGTGCTCGACCAGCGGAATCCGATTGTTAAGATTGTCCGGCGTCTCGCCCACCGCAAAAATGTTGTTGGTCGAAATGGCTTTCAGCGAGTGGAGGGTTTCCCCGGCTGCAAAGTGCGGGCTGGATACAACGGTCCACTTCGTGCCGTTGAAATGTTGGATCTGTGAAAGTTTTACGTTCGTTTGTTGCCCCACTGCCCAAACATTGGAAGAGGAAAGAACGCTGACCTTGGCGATTTGGCCTTCATAACGGGATCGTCTTTGGGGGATCGCCACTGAATATTTTTGAGATTAAGCCCTAGTCTCGGAGATCGGACTGCGTGCCACATCCGAGGGCTATACGAAGCGTCGCACTCCGGAGCATCCGAATAGTCACTGGAGCTGTTGCAGCTTGGCCAAGGAATCATCGCAGCGGGCGAGTTCGAGGTTCACTTCCCGCATTACCTGCCCCTGTGCTGGCGGCAGTTTGCCGGCCTTGCTCAATTCCACCCACAAGTCCTGGCTGCGCTGGTACAGGGATCTGGCTTTCGTCCAATTCTCCAGACGCGTCGCAGACGCTCCCTCTTCTCCGGCCATACGCACATACAGCCGCGCCTCGTTGGTCAGCGCGTCCGCCAGAGCGACGCGATATTGGGCATTACTCGCATCCGAAACGGTCAGGTGTTCCAGTAGTTCGATGGCGGCATTGTATTGCTGCAGCGCGTCCGCGGGGTGACGGGGTCCGAGTGCTTTCGCAAGATGGGCATAACATTCCGCGAGCGCACCCCGGTTCATGCCGCTGTTGGGGCTTTTCTCTAGCAAAGTGAGACGCGCGGCAACCGCCTTTCGATAGTATTTAACGGCAGACTTCTTATCTCCGCTATCCAAAAGGCAATTGGCAAGCAGCGTGTAGCTGTTGGCGAGATGATTGTAGAGAAGGACGTGACTCGCATCCTTCGCCATCAACCATTCCTGCCGCGCCACCCCGCTCCTTAAAATGACCAAGGCTTCTCGGGTCTGGCCCAGTTTTCCCAATGCCGATCCGACTTTGGTCTCGCTGAACGACAAATCCAGGACGGCTTGAGAGTTACCGGGATCCACGGCGGTAAGGTCGCGATCGATATCCAGGGCACTGCGGTATTGCGTTAGCGCTCCCCGCACATCTTTGGTCCGCATCAGAACGTCACCAATCTGTTTGTGCGCAAGCGACCGGTTCCGTCGCGCTTGCACGTCTTTTCGATCGGCCGCGCTGAGCGACTCAAACAGACTGAGTTCTTGCTTGAAGTGTGCCAGAGCCGAGGCAAGGTCACCCGCTGCCACCAGCGACAATCCAACGTTGTGATGTGAAAAGGCCAACTGTCGTCGATAATGTGCGTTGTTCGGATCAAGCCTGGCGAGTTCTTCGCGGATCGCCAATCCCTTCCGACGATTCTCCAGCGCTCCTGCAGTGTCGCCCCTCTCTTGAAGAACGTTTCCCAGGCCATCGAGACTCGTCGCCAGGTGTATCTTGCCCTCGTGGTCCGAGGAATTGGTTGCGATGATTCGCTGGCTCAGTTCCACCGCTTGCCGGTATTCGGCGGTCGATTGGTCCAGGACACCGGTCAAGTTCAGCAGGTTCGCATAGTGATACGTCTGGATCACTCGTTCCGTTTGAAACTGAGCATCGTTCGCGAGGTTTCCGGCGAGACTTTCGTAGATCTTCAGCGCCTCACCGGAATGTGCAACTGCTCCTGCCGTATCGACTGAAGAGTCGAGCACATCGCTGATCTGCTGATGGGCCCCCGCAAGCGCCAGTTGCACCTGCTGATTGTCCGGTTCCACGCTGGCCAATGATTCCAGAATCGCCAGCGCCTTCGTCGAACTCTCCAAGGCGCCTTTGGAGTCCCCCAAATTGGGATACATGGGATCGCCTTGAACCTCGGCGACTTTTTGGTATGCAGTGGCGATCTCCAACTGGAGCGAGCGGTCCCCGCGTGCCTCCGCGGCCAGGCCGTCCAAATATTCCAGAGCGCGTTTCACAACCAGCGCGCGTGCCGGCGTCGATCCCGGAAGGTTTTTGATCGCTTCGTCAAACTCAAACAAGAAAGAATATCACTCGATAAACTTGCACAAAAGCCCCACGCTGTAGCGGCGCAAGAGCCTCATCTTTTATATTGCGCGCAAGCGATATTACAACAGCTATACCGGAGGAGTGCATCTGGGCCTCATAACGAGGCTCGAAGCAAGGGGATTGCTGCAGTGGTTTGTTGGATGCGCTGCCTGTAGTGGTCCTAGCGGTTTCTCTCAAAAGCTATCGAGCACGTGGCCGGGCAAATAACGGAACCATCGCCGCCAGAGATTTGCCAAACGACAGGTAGAATGCCGACATGAAAGCAATCCCTTTGCGGGTTCAGTTGATTCTCGTGGCCGCAAGTTACGCCGCAGTGCTGGCGACTGCGACCCTGCTGGTTCTTGGGCGTTACATACTGTATGTCCGCCATCCGCAAGACGTAGCAGCGTCGGGCGGGATGTATGCGGCCGGCGACTGGATGCTGGGAATCCTCTTCGGATGTATGCTACTCGTTCCCACTTTTCTCCTGGCGCTGGTTATCCGCAACTCCGAGAACCTCTACATCCGATATTCCAAAATCATGGTCGGCTTGAGCCTCACAGCGCCGCTTTGTCTGGGAGTGCTCAGTATTCCCGCAGTCGCCCAAGGGACGATGGTCCTCGGATGGATCTGCCTTGGGCGGTTGTTGGGCTCGCCAATCGTGATCGTAGGGTTGGGATTCAGCCGGCTGCTGGCGCACTTTGACCAGGCAAAACGTCTGACTCTGTATGCGCTGCTGATCGAGACTCTGACCCTGGTTCTCATGGCAGCGCTGTTTCTATTCATGGCGAGACCTCACCCGGGCTAGGCAATGAGCGCTCTACGGTTTGCGATGGTTCACTCTCGGTTTGCCCGTAATACAGGCGTTTTACCGAGGGAGTGCTTTGAACGCAAAGAGCTGCTCGCGCGGGATCAGGCGAATTGTTTGAACCTCTGGAAAGCCGGCATCATGCAACTGGCGGATGAGTTCGGGCTTCGTGGGAAGTCTGCCGCCAGTCAATGTTGCAGCACCCCAAAGGTTGAGAACTTCCACCCCCAGGCTCCCTCCCTGACAACAGGTGATCAGCAATAGAAAACCGCCGGGCTGGATGAACTGCCTGATATGTTGGAGCAGCGAAACTCGGCTCTCCACCTGGGAAATAGTAGATATTGTTGTAAAGCGTGACGATGCTGAAATGCTCGTCGGGAGCTTTCCGTCGGATATCTCCTACTTCGATTCTCACTCGCCCTTCGAGACCCCATTCAGCGATATTGCGGCGAGCGACCTCGGCGACATTTGGCTGCAACTCCAAACCGACGGCTGTCAGAGAGGGATTTCTGTTGGCGGCATGTTGAATGTAAACACCGGAGCCACAGCCAATCTCAAGCAGGCGGGCAACTCCAGAGGCCGGGAAGAATCGATCGATGGCTTCCGTCTGGAAAGCTTCCATGATCCGCGAGGACCTGGCGATGATTTCTCCATCCTGATCCTCGAGCTTCCATAGTTCCCCATTGCGAAGTTTGCCGACGGTCTGTGAGATCAAGTTGGAATGGAGTCCCGCCGCTTCCTGAAGCAGGGCCAGCGCGGCATCGTTCTGGGGCAACGCCAGCTTTTTGGCCAAGCCCTTAAGCGCATAGCCCCTGGGATTCAATCGTAGATAACCAAGCCGAACCCCCAGACCCAGCCAAGCCTATAAAGCTTCCCGCGCCTTGTCATCTGTGCAATAAACTTCGGCAAGCTGTTCAAGATCTTTTGGCGCATCTCGTAACAATTCGAAAAGACCGCTCTCTTTGGCTGCGACTAAATAATTGAGTTGATAGAGAGGTTTCAGCAAGGCATTGCTGCCGGTCAAGGCCAGGAGCTGATGATTCATCATGAGCTTGAGAATCGGTTTGATGGACATGGTCGCGGAATCACCCGCACATCGAACTAGCCGGTGAGGGAGTTCTGAGTGTTGGCTTGGTTACAACAGTTACCCTTTAAGAGCGCGGATTGTGACTGATCGTGTCGACCACGAGGTCGATGCTGTATCCCTTTAAAACGCATGAACTCAAAGCGTCTTGATTCGCCTTTGCGTCGGTCAGGACCTTTCAAAGGAAAGCACGATAATCATTTTCCGAAACCTAGTTGTCGAAAAATCCTCATACGCTCGTTGTTCCCCTGGCGTCGGCCAATTCCCATGAGTCTATTGCTAGTGGGTTTCCTAGCTGCCTCACAGCCAATGGGCCTTCGAGGGCAGCGAACATCTGCCTCGTGGGAGGATGACTCGCGGGAAATGCACGTCAGGGGTTATCCGAGGAATCAGCCGTACCGTCAGACCACTTGGCGACCGGAACCAAGAATACGGTCAGCCGATCCAGAGGGTCGGCAGCTGCGAGAATCGGGGAGCCTGGCAAATCTGCTCCCCAGGTCGCAGCGTCCGTTGCCGGAACGAAAAACATCAGGTGGGGATGCCAGTGCCCTCCGCGATCGCTTAGATACCCTTCTCTCGACAGCATATAGCACATGGCACCAGGTTCAAGCGCGGGCAATTCATTCTTGTCGAGGGCAGCTTTGAGGTTCTCGACCATTTGAGCTTTGGATTGTCCGGCCAATATCAAATTGGTCTTCTTGATGATTAGTGGCAGATAGGTTCGTGCGGCGGACGGATTGAAACAGATGGGAGCACGCAGCTTGGGATTCCAAAAATCCGGATCGTCGATTCCTGCGGTCCACGATCGTTGCACAACACATACGAAACCGTTCTTGCCTTTGACTGCGGTTTCATAGCCGTTCCGTCCCAGGACCAAAACCTCGGCATCGCGTGAGATGGATTCCGGGGCCGCAGTCCGAGCCAAGGCTATCTCGGCATCGCGATTCGGCATCAGGTATTGCTCAAGCGGTGCCATGGCGGGATACGATGCCTTGGCGGCCTCTGCCTGCGCTGGCCACGCTGCAAGCATCATGACCAGAACGAAGTTTGTTGCGATGATCGCCCTGAGAATCTTCTGCCTCATGGATTTCTCCTCGAATGTCCTCCGAAGGACGTTGCGATCAATATAATCCCAACCGCTACCGCGGTATTACCACAAATACCGTGTTGACCCACGATGATTGAATTGGCAATCTTTGCAATCGCAGCCAAATGTCTTGGTCCGCGGGTGTTATCCTGCTTCGGTTATGGAAGCCAAAGGTTTGACACCGATCTTGAACGTGTCTGACATCGGCAGCACGTTCACATGGTTTGAGAAGTGGGGATGGAAGAAATTGTGGGACTGGGGCACGCCTCCGACATTTGGCGCAGTTGGATCGGGCAAGGAAACTTGCATCTTTCTTTGTCAAGGAGCGCAAGGAGGCCGCGGTCGCGGAGCGAACACCACCACGTTTCAGCGGGACGGTGACGAAGAGGGCGACAAGGGCGTCTGGATGTCGGTTTGGGTGGACGACGTGGACGAGATGCACCGGCACTGCGTCGCCGCCGGATTGGAAGTAACATTTCCGCCCACCGATATGCCGTGGCATGTCCGCGAGATGCATCTTCGCCATCCGGACGGCCACGTGTTCCGGATCGGCCGGGGATTCGAGCCCCAAAAGTAGAAGGCAACGTAGCTGCAGAGTGTTTGCCGCAGGAAGCAGAGTACTCGCGGTGTGATTAACGTCACAGACATTCCCTCCTTCATCCGCGCAGCATGAATGTGTCTTGCACGATCTTGCCTCTCCGAAGAGCCCGCCAATTGACAGGTCTCAGGTCGGGCAATCCCAGCGCACGAAATTAACAGTCAGCGAATTGTGCCGCTAGGGGAAGACACTGATAAAGCCCACGCGTCGCTGTGATCATGATCACGGCATGCAGAAATGATACGAAGCCCACGCGTACTAGGGAGTAAGTATGAACTTTGCGGTTCCGAGGTTCGTACTTTCTATTATGAGGAGATTTGCCGGCAGCTTCGTCGAAGTGTTACGGGCCATGTGGACGCACAAGCTTCGTTCGTTCCTCACCATGTTTGGGATTGCGTGGGGGGTGGGATCGCTGCTGCTGCTGGTGGGATTAGGTGAGGGCTTTCGCGCGGGAACCAGCAAAAATCTGGCGAGCTTCGGCGAAGACTTCATGCAGATTTACAACGGACGGGTTCCGGCGGTTGGGAGCAGCCAACTTTCCTCGCGCCAGTACTACCTGAATTACCAGGACTATTTGGATATTCGAAGCTCGCAGTTTGTGCGGAACGCCACGCCGATCATTTACCGCGGCGACCTGCGCCTGGTGAGTGAGTATGGCAGCAGCAACGGTTATGTGGATGGCTCGGAGCCGCAGTTCTCAGAGATTCGCTACCAGCCGATCGAGCAAGGGCGCTGGTTGAACTGGAACGACGAACGCGAGCGTCATAACGTCTGCGTGATTGGAAGCGAATTTGTCCGCCTGTTGTTTCCCGGCAGGCCAGCCGTGGGGGCCACGATCCTTATCAATAGCGTGCCCTTCGAGGTGATCGGAACGCTGCAGAAGGTTGGACACGGAAACAACAACGGCCAGAACATGCGCCTGATCATGCCGTATACCACGATGGCGATCTATTTCCCGATGCAGGGCTCAGGCAACGCGAAGGCGATTAAGTACGTAGCCTACCAGCCGATCACACGACAGCAGCATGAACAAGCGAAGAAAGCCGTGCGGAGTATTGTTGCGAGAAATCACAACTTTGATCCTGAGACGCCAGACGCTTTTGACGACTGGGATTCGATCGCCACGGCGGAGATGGTGGGCAAAATTTCCGATGCCATGGATACGTTCCTGGGAGCCGTCGGACTGGTGACACTCGGTCTGGGGGCAATCGGAGTGATCAACATCATGCTGGTGTCGGTGAGCGAGCGCACGAAAGAGATTGGGCTGCGGAAGGCGCTGGGCGCGACCAGGCGAAACATCTTGTTCCAGTTTTTCATGGAAGGGTTGATGCTCACCGGAATCAGCGGCGCGATTGGTGTAGGCGGGGCCTACGTGGCCACCAAACTATTCGGACTGGCGCCGCCGATCGATGGATTCGAATTGCCGCACATTTATCCGGCGACGGCTGTGCTCGCCATGGGCAGTCTTGCTTTGGCAGGGATTGTTGCCGGACTGTATCCGGCGCGGCGGGCAGCTTTGCTCCAGCCCGTAGAGGCCCTTCGTCAGGAGTAAAGAATGATCCAGGCGAAAGATGTTTTCTCGGAAGCGTATCGGTCCCTCAAGAACAACCGGCAGCGAAGTGCGCTCACCATGCTGGGAATGGCGTGGGGAATCGCCACGGTAGTGCTGTTGCTGGCCTACGGCACAGGTTTCTCTACTGCCATCGTCAACATATTCCGGAGCTATGCCAGCATGGCAGCGATGGGGGTCGCCGGCGGGCGCACGTCGATGCAGGCGGGAGGAAACAAGGCCGGCACCAGCATCCGCTTGACGACGGACGACATCGATCGGGTGGTGGTGAATGTGCCGGAAGTGACGCGCATTACTCCCGAATCGTTTATCGATGTGCCCGTCAGTTACGAGGGACGTTCGTACACATGGACTGTGCATGGTGGCAATGCCGCGCTCCAGGAAATTCAGAACCTGCAATTGGATCTCGGTCGCTTTTACAGCGCAGGAGATTTGCAACTGCGCGCGCGTGTCTGCGTGCTGGGATCGGAATCCAGGGAAAAGCTGTTTTCAGGCCGCTTCCCTCTAGGCGACAAGATTCGAATCAGCGGCATTCCTTACGAAGTCATCGGGGTGCTGAAGCCCCGACCGCAGGAAGGCAGCGAGAACAGCATCAATCGCGTTGTCTATATTCCCTTCCCCACCATGAGCGACTTCCGCAATACGTATTTCATCGACATGATCTGGCTAGATTTTGTCGGCAACGACTATGGCAGCGTGGAGAAGTCGGTTCGGAACACGCTGGCGGCACAACACAATTTCCGTGCCGACGATAAGCGGGCTCTGTTCGTCTTCAGCATGATGGAGCAGCTTTCGCAATTTCGCATCATTACTCTTGCGCTGCAGGTGATGCTCGCCTTTATTGGAACCCTGACTTTGGGGATTGGCGGCGTAGGGCTGATGAACATCATGCTGGTGAGCGTGACTCAGCGAACGCGTGAGATCGGAGTAGAGAAGGCATTGGGCGCTCGCCGCTTCGATGTGATGGTGCAGTTCTTGTCGGAGGCGCTTGCGATTACTTTCTTCGGCGGCTTTTTGGGAATTGTGCTTGCATACGTCATTTCGTTTTCTGTGGGGAAACTCACCTTTTATAGTGCGCTGGCGCAGCACGGAGAAGCGGGCGACATTCGGCTCATTATTTCTCCGGTCAGCGTGTTGGTTTCTACCGCAATCCTGGCGTTGGTGGGATTGGTCAGCGGGATGATTCCGGCGATACGCGCGTCCCGTCTCGATCCGATTGAGGCGTTGCGGTACGAATAGGACATTTATGGAACGAACGGTGGATGAGGCGGAGTACGTGTTGGCGGTCTTACAGCGGATGAGGTGCGAGGTCTTCGCGAATCCCGAATTGTTTGATCGCGATGCGCAACGGCGGATTGATGAAGCAATCGTTTGCATCCAGCAGGTGATTCGGTCGACTCAGACGGAGTTGATGATCTATAGCGCGCAGGATGAGACGAAAGCTGCCTGACTTCCCTGCTGACTCGCTGCGCACTTCCCTGCTGGAATGTACCGGTCGTCATAGAGGCGAAAAAATACCGCCGAGCGGCCACCCGGCGGGTCAGGAAACAACCAGTCGTCAGCGTGCAGTCAGGCTGCGAGCTTCTGCCCCAGGAACTCCTTGGCCTTGGCTACTTCGGAATCCCATTTTGTGAGCTGGTCGGGTGTCAGGAAACTTACCAGGCGTTGACGAATCGCAGTACGATTCTCGGCAACTCTCCTGATCAGATCCTCCTTGGATGCATTCGGGTTCTGTTGCTTGTACTCCTGCAATTTTTCAGATGCTTCCGTCATGAAGGCCTGAACCTTCTGCTTTTGATCGTCGGAGAGATTCAAATCGGCTCCGATTCTCTTCAATTCGCTAGCGATGGAATCGCGTAGTTCGGGCGTAAGAGGCATAATTTGCTCCTTCTGTGAAAGGCTGGAATCGTTTGAACGTTGTGGAGAAGCAAACTGTAGATCCAAAAGACGAGGACGTCGACTGTCAGGTCTGCTAAGCCATGACTGGGAATTCACACAGGGGATGAAGTGCGTGACTTGCGCAAAATTCTGGGGCGGGAGCATCCAGTGCTGTGTCATTAAAGATGCAATCCAATCTGAAGATTCCTTTGACGACCTTCCAGCATTCGTAAACGAGCAAGCAAAAGGATGGCTTGCAAGCCGCCACTGTCTCGCGGAGCTGAGCGTTCGCTAGCAAGCTGTGTCATGGCGCAGCGTTGTCGCCGTTGATTTTAAATATTCCTACGCGGTTGTTCTGAGAATCCACAACGTAGAGGGAGCGAGCTGCGTCAATCCATATGGCGGATGGATGGCTGAAGTTTGCGCCTTTCACCGTGCTGCAATCAAACGTGTAGCGCTTTTGCCCTTCGCGACCAAGCACCTGGATCTGGTCCAGACTGGAATCGCTAATGTAGATATTGCTCCGGCTGTCCACAGCCAATCCGGTGCGTCGGTCTGCATAGGCCAGGTTCAGGGCGCGAAGGAAATGTCCGCCGGTATCGAAAACCTGAATGCGCTTGTTGCCGGTATCGAGCACGAAGACTTCATTACCAGCGACGGCGACGACGGTGGGGAAACGGAACTCTCCGGGACCGGTACCACCGCCCCGGTTGCCTAGTTTACGAACCAGCTTTCCACGCTCGTCCATTACATAGATCAAGTGGCCTTGCCGATCGCAGACGTAGGTGCGTCGCGAAGACTTATCGACTGCGATCCCGGACGGATCGTCGAAGTACGATTCTCCTCCTCGCAGCTTTCCGAGACGACGATGGAATTTTCCATTGGAGTCGTAGACGAGCACGCTTCTACTGCTTTGGTCGAGGACGTAGAGGTTATCTTGACTGTCGACAGCGAGCGATACAGGGGTGTGAAGACGGTCGCCATGTCGATCCAAGCGATCATATTTCGAGTGAACAAAGTCGAAAACGTGCACAGTATGGACGCCGGGATCGGCGACGAAGATCCGATGGCTGGAGTCCGTCGCGACGGCCGACGGTGATTTCAGCGCGTCGACGCGAACTTCAGCATCCGCGGGGCCGGCAATGATGTTGAGGGTGCGGTCCAGAACGGGGTGTTCGGGTCTGACATCGTCCGCTGATGAGAATGCGCGCACGAAACTGAGTGGGGGAGACTGGGTTGTTTGGGAGGAAGTTGCAGAAGTCTGGTCCCAGGCTACCGGGCGGCTTGAGACAACGCAGAATGCGAGGAGTCCCCGGGCAAGAAACGCCAGCCTGTAATTGGCCCGGGATCGCTGTAGAAACATGGCTCGACTCCGTTGTGCGGAAGCGCTCCAGTGTCCAATCCGCTTCTAGTCAAAACCATTGTTGCACGTCTCGCCGCTTGGTTGAAATGCGGCGACTATCCTTTTTTGGGGAGATCGGCGGGTTGAATCTGAGAGTCAGGGTCGGCGGCGACCTCGTTGTCACAGAAGCGAGCAAACTCATCGAACCACCGCGAAGTGAGACTCCTCAAAAACTCTGAGGCTCCGCCCGGCATCTCGGGCTCGCCGACAACATACGCTTCCACCCGAATTCGGGTGCCGTTTTGCAGTTCCTCCAAGTTGATCGTTCTCTCTGTCGCGAACCCAGCGTCTCGTGTTTGCGATAGGTATCGAATCAAAGCGGGAGGATTGCACTTCCGGATTACGTACCGGCCGGAGACCACGATTGGGAAATTCAACTGGCCGACGAGCGCGCTTCCCTCGGCCCAGGGAGTTCCGTCCCAGCGCAGGTCGGAATACATATCGGAGAACATTGGCCAGTTGTTGATATCGGTGAGCAGGCTCCAGACCCGGTCGCGAGGAAGCGTTGTGACGACGGAATGGGAAAAGGAGACAGCCACACGCCCTCGATCTTTGCCGCCATTGGCTTATATCACGAAGCGCAGCAAAAGGCGCAACTCAACCAAGGGTTCTTCCTCGAAAAGCGCCGAATGGATGATGGTGACGTGCGGCGAATAAGGGAAAAGCTTGCGCAACCCGACCTTCAGGTATTTTTCATGTTCCGGCTCTAGGGTTAGTCCGACATTGTTGGAACGTCTTGTGGAGGATCTCAAATGCACTTTCGGAGTTTATTGGCTGCGTTACTGCTGACGGCGATCTCGTTTACGTTGAGCGGACAGGTTGCGGCGCAGAGCAAATGGGTGGTCGAAAAGACATTTCATGTTGGCGGTGAGGGCGGGTGGGACTACATCACGGTGGACAGCGCGAATCATCGCCTGTACGTTCCGAGAAGCACGCACACGATGGTCATCGATGACGATTCGGGCAAGACGATCGGGGACATCCCCGGACAGAAACATAACCATGGAGTGGCTGTGGTTCCGGAGGCTGGTCGAGGCTTCATCAGCGACGGTAACGGTGCAGTCGTGATTTTCGATCTTAAGACGAATGCGGTGCTGGGCACGATCGCGGCACAGCCCGATGCGGACGGCATTATTTACGACAAGGCCAGCGGACTGGTGCTGGTGGTTTCAGGGGACAACGGAGTGCTGATGACGCTGAAGCCGGATGTCGATCCGAAAACAGGGTCGATCGATCCGCCGATTGAGTTGGGCGGCAAGCCCGAGTTTCTTGCGTCCGATGGCGCGGGCAAGGTCTATATCAATTTGGAGGATAAGGACCAAGTCGCGGTCGTCGACATCAAGGGGAGGAAAGTATTGGCGCATTGGCCGGTGGCTCCGGGTGGCGCACCAGTAGGGCTCTCGATCGATCCCACGAAGCGGCGACTGTTTATTGGATGTCGAAATCCGCAGAAGCTGATTGTGATGAGCACCGACGACGGCAAGGTGATTGCAGACTTGCCGATCGGCGCGGGCGTGGACGCGACTAGGTTCGACGGCGGGGAGGCATTCGCGAGTTGCCGAGATGGAAAGCTGAATGTCGCAGCCGAGAACATGTCTGGCAAGTTCGAGATCGTACAGACTGTGACCACCGCGGTTGGGGCGAGGACAATGGATGTTGATCCCGGAACGCAGAAGATCTATTTGCCCACTGCGGAATTTGAGGAACAGAAGCCGGGAGCATCGGGACGTCCGGCCGCCAAGCCCGGGAGCTTTATGATCCTGGTCGTGGCGCGGCGCTAGTAATAACGAGGTGGAGGCCGGGCGAGGAGCAGCGGGTCGTCCGGTACGTTTGAACGGGGTGATCGCGATCAGACAGAAACCTTCGTTTCGGCTTTGCTTCGGAAGCAGGCGCCGGGGGATAATTCTGTCGCGATCATGTGAGATGCGTATGCTGCCTGCCCCGACGAAGCCACTCCCTGGGATTGTGAGCGCCATTCTTATCCTTTGCATCGTTACCCGCGCGCAATGCCCGGTCGAAACCGTCATCGTAAAGGGGCGCGTCGCCGGAAATGCTAGCGCGAACTCCAAGGTCCGTGTGCAGCTTGTCTATCCCAAAGAAAAGCCGGGTGAATCGGGAGAGGTGACGGTGGAAGACGGGGCCTTCCGGATTCCAATCGAATTCGTGACCATGCAAAGTTCCATTTTCACCAACCTGCCCAAGAGATGTGGGCGGAAGCCAAAGACGGTGGTCATCACTTTGCTGGAAAACGACCAGCAGTCCGACGAAGTCTTTCTGGATTTTGCCAAGGAATTCAGGATGGCCGATGCGAGTGCGTACTCTTCGCGCTCCGAAGTCGTGCTGACCAGTACACACTGACCCGAGTGTACGGTGATATTGCCGAAAGAGGACGATGGTTCTCGGAGAAAGAGTATACGAGTCAGCTGCTGATCAGCCGAATGAGCAATCAACATTGCTGCGGGCGACTTGCAAAGGCCGTTAACACAGTGCATTTCTAGCCCAGGACAATTCTTCAGATCAATTCATACAGCTTCAGCCGCTCTCCATGGACGTTTTTTCCTTTCAGAGGCATGATCGCGAACACTTCCTCCTGGGAGGCAGCGGTCTCAAGGTTGTTCTAGTGAGACGGTAGCGCTGCTAGCGAATGGACCGTGCCCCTGGCCAACATGGTCCGTATTTCGAACAGAGCACTTTCACGAAGAACGTCCGCTTTTTCGAAACAGCGAGGAAAACAGGCAGAGGGGACCCGGGCCCATTCACCCAGACCATGGGAGGAGCCATGCCATTGCATTTTGAGGATTTCGACAGTTCCTATCTAAATCGGCTTCGTTCTGGCGATTTGAGCACGCAACAGCACTTCGTAGCCTACTTTGGCAAATTGATTCGCCTGAAGGTGGGAAAGCGTTTGCGCTCGCTTGCGTCAGTCGAAGACGTTCGGCAAGAGACCTTCACGCGCGTCCTGCGGATTCTCGCAGAACAACGTATCCATGAACCGGGCCGTCTCGGAGCCTTCGTCAATTCCGTTTGCAACAACGTATTGTCCGAGCATCGTCGATTGGAAAAACGGGAGATTTCGGCTCCCGAGGGGTTCGTCGATGCCATCCCCGACCGAGCCATTGGAGCTTGTGATGCTATCGGCCTGCGGGAAATGCAGCAACGGGTTCGGCAGACTCTCGATGAACTGCCAGAAAAGGATCGCTGTCTGTTGAAGGCCGTGTTCCTGGACGAGCGGAGTAAGGATGAAGTATGCCGCGATTTTGGCGTAAACCGTGATTACCTCAGAGTCCTGGTTCATCGCGCCAAACAATCCTTTAAGTCGCACTATTTGCGGGCAACGCGAGGCGGAGCGGCGGAGACATGCCCGGCCACCGGTACTGCCGCTTCTCGGGAGACAGAGGACTCATCGCAGCGAAGTATTCCTGGTTTGTTCGAGCACCTGCGCGATCGCGCGTACTCGGGTTAGCGGGGTCGTCAGTGATCCGGAAAAACGCAATATTGAGGTGTGCTCACGGTCGAATCGAAGCAGCACCTCGCATGATCGACCCCGACTGCGCCACACTTCCAACACCTTCCGCTACAGAGTCTCAGGGCGGCGGTAGCCCCTATGCCTTTTGACAGTTTCCCTCCGTCAATTTCTGGCTCAAGCTAAATGACGCGGTTCCATGCATTCAGTCAAGATTCGCCCCAGGCCAGCAAGCAACCCTTAATCGGAGGAGAAACGCCATGCTGAAAAATATGTTTGAAACGATGACCGAGCGAATTACGGGGAAGGCTCTGTGCTGCTTTCTCACTTCGTTCGTGATGTTGCTGATGACACTTCCCTTGTTAGCTGCGGACAAGGAGAAGGACGAGGACACTCTGCGGCAGGCCAACCTGGTGTTACAAGGACTGGTCGACAGCAAGAGCATTCCGCCGGATCTGTTGTCGAAGGCGGATTGCGTGCTCATTCTGCCGGGTGTGAAGAAGTTCGGTTTCGGAGTAGGTGGCAGCGGCGGGCGCGGTCCCTTGCTGTGCCGCGGGGGCAAAGATTTCAAGGGCAAATGGTCCGCGCCTGCGATGTTCTCCATCGGTGGCGCCAGCGTTGGCCTGCAGGTAGGAGGTTCAACCACGGACTTCGTCCTGCTATTGATGAATCCGAAAGTGGTGAATCAGGTCCTGAACGGCAAGACGAAGATGGGTTCAGATGCAACGGCAGCAGCGGGCCCGGGCGCCACTGCGGCCAGTGCAGCTGATGTCGACGTCCTGACATATGGGCGGGCAAAAGGAGTCTTCGCCGGCGTATCGCTGGGCGGGGCAACGGTGGAACCTGACAATGACGCGAACTACCGGCTATACGGCAAGACGGTGACCGCGACCGATATCGTGCGAGGAACCGATGTCAAGCCATCGGGCGAAGGCCAGTCGCTGGTTGCAGTGCTGAATAGCAAGACCTAGCAAGATGAGCACGGAGGGGGGCGCACTCGTCTACGGAGTTATGCCCTCCGCTCGACCTGTCCCGATTTTGGGGATTCGTAACGAATGACATTTGCCCAACGCAGGCATTGCTCTCCTGGCGAGCGCATCGAAGGTCACGCCGCGGCACTGACTCTCCGGGGCTTCGGGTGAAGCTCGGAGATAAATTTACTAGCGACTTCCGAAAACTCCTTCGACGATTGGGGGTCGTCGGGATACTTCGCAACGACGGTACCCCCAGCCGGTCAACTGCTGACGTCCTCCCAATAATGTCGAGTGTCAGCGATGCGCAGCTGGCAAATGGACACTGCTGCTTTGGTGCTTCCGAGCCAACGCCAAAGAAATTGGACTTAACAGAGACGACTAGTTACAAATTCCGAACATACAAGAAATTGTGGCTGCCGCGAGGCGAAAAGCTGGGTATAGTGCTGCCAACCACTTCGCGTCGCTCCGGCCTTGCAAGGCGACGATCCTACCTTAAGCCGTCGTCCGTCTTTGCAAGACGTGGGCATGAATTTGTCCCAGTGTGGGGTGTGCCATGCAGAGACGCTTAACGCAAATCTCTTCATCACTATCGGGTTGGAGACGCGCTCTCGACCTGTGGCCTTACGTTTTCGTTGCCGTTTCGATTGTGGGGCTGGCCTATATCGCTGTGAATTCCGCCCGCTGAAATTTCTGGGCTTCAATCTGCGACTAACAAGACGGCCGGACGTCGAAATCAACCGCCCTTGCGGTAAGGCCGGACGAAACCTGACTGCCTCAATGCCAGGCGCGGGTCCTAATGATGTTGCGCGAGGGTGCCGATGAGAACAGATTGAGGGTCCTTGATCCTTTTTGGAGGCGATTCGTGTCTTTGACGACCTGGGATGAGTCTTACAGCGTGAAGGTTTCGCAATGCGATGCTGACCACAAGAAGCTGTTCGAACTGATTAATACACTGCATGACGCAATGTCCGCGCGAGACAGAAAAGCCGTTGTAGCTCAGGTGATCGATGAATTGACGGATTACGCGACCTATCACTTCGCAACGGAAGAAGCGATGTTGGAAAAAACGAAGTATCCCCAACTGACTTCCCACCGGCGCGAGCATCTGATCTTCATGGACGAGGCGAGACGACTGCAACGGGACCTTGCGGCCCTGAAGGGCGGGCAAGCACTCACGGTGGTTGTGTTTCTGAATGACTGGCTGCTCAACCACATCCGGCAAACCGACCAGAGATACTCTGCACATCTAAATGCGGGCGGTATTTTCTAGATATTGCCCCAGGCGTGAAGTCACCGACAGGACGGAGATGCCTCCGTAGAATCCGTGCAGGTTTAAGCATTCCGCTCGATCTGCTATCTGGTCCCTGCACAATCGTAACCAGCGTGGGACGCAGAATCGGCATCAAAATGGGGCATGCGGAGAATGCCCAAACTCGCGATGGTGCTGGGGTGGTGGCTGGGGATTGGTATGTTGTGGGCCCAGGACGGCGTTCGCGGCGATGGTCGCGATCTCGGGGTGCAGACTTCAGGCACGCCGGAAGCGGTGCTATCGAGAACGGCTGTGAAGGAGAAGTCCCGAAGCAGCCGCGCGCGCGGCTTAAGCTCGAAGAATCGGCAGGCGGTGATTGGGGTGGCGCTGCGCTCGAAGAATCCGCGGCCGGGAGAGCGCGATTGCTCCCACCTGGTGCATGCGATTTATCAGCGAGCGGGGTTTCCGTATGCGTACGCGCCTTCGGATGATTTGTACGACGGGGTCGAGGGATTTCAGCGCGTTTCGCGGCCGAAGGCTGGGGATTTGGTGGTCTGGCGAGGGCATGTGGGGATTGTGATTCGTCCGTCGCGACATGCGTTTTTTAGTTTCCTGCATGCGGGGCCGGGGATTGATGATTACCGGAACCGGTATTGGAAGGGGCGGGGCGAGGCGCGGTTCTATCGGTATCTGAAGAGTGCGGGGTGCTCGGGGTGTACGATCGCTCGGGGGCGGGGAGAGTGAGTGCCGGAATTCACGCTCCTGAAGAGCTTTTGATTGCAAAGGCTGAGAAAAAACCATAAACCACGAAGGACACTAAGGATCACGAAGAAAAATTATTGGTGGATATTTGCTTCTTCTACTTTCTGGCGTTCGCGGTAAGGACCTTTCATTGAGCCGATAGGCTGACCCTCCGTTGTCTTCCGTTCTTGCCCTTATAATCTACTCTGAGCTTTTTATGATTCAGACTTTGTTTGGCAGCCTTACCGAAGAGCAGAAGCCTAGCTTCATGGATCGCATGAAACAGGCGGTCACGCGCACGCGCGAGAATCTCGCGGAGCGGATTGAGGAAGTTGTTTCGTTTGGAAAAGAGATCGACCGGAATACGCTGGATGACCTTGAGGCTACGCTGATTGGCGCGGATTTGGGGAGCACGACGACGCAGGAAGTGCTGGGCAAACTGCGGGAGAAGGCGGATCGCAAGCAGATTAAAGATGTGGCGGAACTCAAGCGACTGCTGAAGGAAGAACTTCTGGCGATTTTGAATTCGGCGAATGCGCGTCCGGTAAAGACCGTGGATGGGGCGCCCGAGGTGATCCTGGTCGTGGGGGTGAACGGGACCGGCAAGACGACTACGATTGGAAAGCTGTCGCAGGTGTTCCGGTCGCAGGGAAAGAATGTTTTGCTTTGCGCGGCGGATACCTTTCGGGCTGCGGCGATTGATCAACTGGAAATCTGGGGCTCACGGACCGGGACGGAAGTGATCAAAACCAAGCCGGGGGGGGATCCTTCGGCGGTCTTGTTCGATGCGTTACAGGCGGCGGCTGCCCGGAAAATGGATTATGTCGTGGTCGATACGGCGGGACGGCTGCACACGAAAAGCAGCCTGATGGCGGAACTGGAGAAGATGCGGCGCACTGCGCAGCGGATTATTCCGGGGGCTCCGCATGAAACTTTGCTGGTGATGGACGCGACTACAGGGCAGAACGGATTGCAGCAGGCGCGAATGTTTACCGAGTCGGCGGGAGTGACAGGGATTGTTTTGACCAAGCTGGATGGGACGGCTAAGGGCGGAGTCGTGGTGGCGATCTCGCGCGAGTTGGGATTGCCGGTGCGCTATGTGGGAGTGGGCGAGAAGGTTGGGGATCTGCTGCCATTTGATCCGAAGGAGTTTGTGGATTCTCTGTTTGAGTAGGAGAGGCTTATGCGGGATGCTGAAAGACCTTCGCGGTTCCGGCTTATGGTTGACTTCTTGAAGAAATTGCTTGGGAAAAAGGCGACACCTCCGGGCGATCCTTATGCTTATGTGATGGCTCCGGTGAAGCGCGGGCCTTCTGGACGGAGTGGGGCAGAGGTGGCGGAGATTGAAGAGGATTCGTATAAGAGCTTTCCTCCGCGCAGATAAGGCACGCCGGGGCTAAAGCCCCCAGTTATTTTTGAGTCACTTTACGCGGCCCTTAAAGGGCCGCTCTTCCACGGTCGTTCCATCTTGCATGTCTGCTCACTCGACTGACGAACAACATCTTCACCGTGCTCTCGAACTTGCTCGCCAAGGGGTGGGATTGGCGTCACCGAATCCTTATGTTGGAGCGGTGATTGCCGATACTCACGGGAACGTTGTTGGCACTGGCATCTACACCTACGCTGGCGTGAAGCATGCCGAGGTGCTGGCACTGGAAGTCGCCGGGAAAAAGGCTCGGGGCGGAACGCTCTACATCAATCTGGAACCACATGCGCATCAAGGTCGCACACCTCCGTGCACCGATGCGCTGATTGCCGCGGGCATTCATCGTGTTGTTGCCTCGATGAACGATCCGAATCCGAAGGTCAGCGGAGTGGGATTTGAGAAGCTGCGCGCGGCTGGCGTTCACGTTGAAGTCGGACGACTGGAAGAGCAGGCACGTCGGCTGAATGAAGGATTCGCTCGCTACATTCGGCATGGTACGCCGCTGGTGACGTTGAAGGCGGCGATGACGCTGGATGGGAAGATTGCGCCTCCGCCGGCTGAGGCGCTGGACCGGTCAGTGGGGATTCCTGCGGGTGGATGGGTGACCAGCGAGGTGGCGCGGGCGCACGTGCAGGAGTTGCGGCATCAGCATGATGCGCTGATGGTGGGGGCCGGAACAATTCTTGCGGACAATCCGCTGCTCACGGATCGGAGCGGGCGGGCTCGGCGCCGTCCGTTGCTGCGGGTGATTCTAGATTCGCGGCTGCGGTTACCGGTGGACTCGCGGCTGGTACAGAGCGTGGCGGCAGAACGGAAGTCGGACGTCCTCGTCTTCTTCTCAGAGGCAGATACGGAGAAGCAGACGCAACTGGAAGAGCTGGGGATTCGACTTGAGAAGGTTCCGGCGGTGATGCCAGACGGGCGTCCAGATCTCTCGGGGATTCTGCGGCGGCTAGGTCAATTGGACATAACGTCGGTGATGATTGAAGGGGGAGCGACCGTCAATTGGACGGCGCTGGCGGCGAATGTGGTGGACAAAGTTTTTCTTTATTATGCGCCGAAGATTCTGGCGGGGACAGGATCGATTCCCTTTGCGGCCGGGCCGGGGTTTCATCATATGAACTCGGCGGCGCAGGTGAGACAGTTACATCTGCATCGGTTCGGGGAGGACTTCGCGGTGGAGGGGTATTTGCGGGATCCGTATGGGGAGTGAAGAGCTTTCACCACGGAGGACACGGGGGAACACAGAGGACGAGAATCTTCTTCGCGACACCGCGACTCCGCGGTAAAACCTTTGGCGGGTTTATGATGGGTGGTTCATTTGGAGGGACTCATGTTTACTGGCATTGTGGAGGAGGTTGGGCGTGTGTCACGGATTGAGCAGCGCGGGGAGAATCGGCGGATTACGGTTTCAGCGACGAACGCGCCGAAAGAATTGCAGACTGGGAACAGCGTATCTGTGAGTGGAGTTTGCTTGACGGCGCTTGACATTAAGCCGGGATCGTTTTGTGCGGATCTGGCGCCGGAGACCTGGGTACGGACTTCGTTCTCGCGCATTCATGAAGGGGCGCTGGTGAATCTGGAATTGCCGATGAAGGCGGATGGGCGCTTTGGAGGCCACATCGTGCAAGGGCATGTGGACGGAGTCGGCAAGCTGATCGCGTTTGACCGGATCGCGGAGTCGGAGAACTGGTGGCTGGATATCGAAATGCCAGAGGATGTCGCGAAGTACACCGTGTACAAGGGATCGATTTCGATTGAGGGAATCAGCTTGACGGTTGCAAAGTTGGAGAGAGACCGATGCACGATCGCGATCATTCCGCATACTGTCGAGGTGACGAATCTGCATTCGCTGAAGGCGGGGGATCCGGTGAACCTGGAAGCGGATTTGATTGCGAAATACGTGGAGAAGATGATGCGGGGGGATGTGGAGAGCTCTTTGACCGTCGAGGATTTGGTGCAGCAGGGATTTTAGGGACGGTTGCCAATCGTTATTCGGGCACCGCAGGGGCTAAAGCCTGAGGGAAAAAATGGACTCTATCGCAGCGCTGAAAGAGCTGCGCTACCCGAAAGAACTCCTCCCGACGCGCTTCCACGATATGGCCTCAGTGCGCGGAGGGGAGAGATTCTTTCACTACTGCGCCGCCTTTCATTACCCATTGGACATGTTGTAGCTGCGTGATGTCGGTGAGCGGGTCGCCTTCTACGGCGATCACGTCGGCGTAGTGGGCTGGTTCAAGCGCGCCTACTTTGTCTTCCCATCCCATCAATTCGGCGGCGTTCATGGTGGCGGCGCGGATCGCTTCCAGCGGGGGCATGCCGCGCTTGGTCAGGGCGATGAGTTCGTTTGCGTTCTTGCCTTGTCCTTCGGCTTCGGCGGCATCGAAGCCGGCCGCGATTTTCACGCCTAGACTCATTGCCATTTGAATTTTCTGCCGGCTGCCTTGCAGGAAGGTGTCGATATGTTTCTGCTGCTCGGGAGTCACGGGATCATTTTTCTGGCGCTCGATGACGGCATCAATCACGCCGACTGTGGGGACCAGGAAGGTGCCCTTCGATTTCATCAACTCCAGGTCGGCGCGGTCGATGCGGTGGCCGTGTTCGATGGAATCGACTCCGGCGGTGACAGCGTTCTTGATGCCTTCGGCGGTGGTGGCGTGGGAGGCGACTTTGAGTCCCTGTTTATGGGCTTCTTCGACGATGACGTGGATTTCGTCGACGGTGAGCGTGGGATGGCTCCAGTCGGCGTAGACTTTGATGAGGTCGGCGCCGTGGCCAATTTGTTCGCGGACGGCGCGGCGGGCCTCTTCGACGCCGCTGACCATCTGAGCTCCGGTGGGAAAATTCGTGAGGTCTGGAGAAACGCCAAACGGGTTGTACTGACCAACAGCCGCGATGGCGCGGGTAGACACCTGCATGCGAGGGCCTTCGGCGAGTCCCTGATTAATGGCATCGCGCAGGGCAACATCGGCGTAGCCGGAGCCTTCGCTCTCGACGTCGCGGATGGTGGTGTACCCGGCTTGCAGCGTGATGCGGGCGTTGTAGGCACCTTCGAGGGCACGGAAGGCCTGCGATTTGGTGGCGAGATTAAGGATGTAGCCGTCGTCGCCTTCGGGGATGCGCGCCATGATGTGAGTGTGGCAATCGATGAGCCCGGGGAGAAGCGTGACGCGACCGAGATCAATGACCTTGGCGGCTTTGGGCGCGTGCGATTGGATGTCGGAGGCTTTGCCGACTTCCTTGATGCGATCGCCTTCGATCCAGAGTGCGGCGTTTTCGAGATAGACGCCTTTGCGGACGTCGAGGAGGCGGGCGGCTTTCAGGACGGTGGAGGCCGAAGGCGTCGGTGCGGGATTTTGTGCCAGGGCGACCAGGGGGAGCGTGAGGAGGGCGACGACGGCTGCGTGCTTCATGGGCCTCTTTGTTACCACAGTCGGGAGGACCGTACAAGCGGTGTGGGGTAAGTCAGGAACTCATCTTGGGCTGACTCAAGGCGGCGAGTGTGGCTTTTGTTGCTCGGAGGTAGTCGGCGGGAGCTAGCAGGATTTGGAGGCCGCGTTGGCCGGCTGAGATCGAGATCACCTCGAAGAGCTCGATGGTTTCGTCGACATATACGGGGAAGTCACGCTTGGCGGCCAGGGCGGTGACTCCTCCTCGGATGTATCCGGTGAGCGATTGCAATTCTTTTACGGGAACCAGCTGAATTTTTCTTTCGCCTGTGGCGGTTGCCAAGGCTTTCAAATCCAATTCTTGATCTCCGGGAATCACGGCCATGGAGACGCCTTTGCGGTCGCCGCGAGCTACCAGGGTTTTAAAGACCTGCTCTGGAGGTAATCCGATCTTCGCCGCCGCCGTTTCCGCGGCCAGGTCGTTGGGATTGACTTCGTATGCGCGGAGTTCGTATCGAATTCCGAGTTGGTCGAGGAGTCGGGCGGCGTTGGTTTTGGCAGGCACGTGTCAGTGGCCAGTAGTCAGTCAGGGGGCAGTTAGTCAGGCTGGTCGATTTTGCTGACTCCTGACTCCTGGCTACTGACTCCTTTTTCTACGCTTCAAGTTTCAACTCGTCGAGCTCGAGAAATTCCTGGATGATCGGTTCGGGACATTTTTCCATCTGGGCGTAGGTGCCGAAGAAGATGGCGCGGCCCTCGTGCAGGAAGACGACACGCTCGGCCAGTTTCTTGGCGAGGCGCATGTCGTGCGTGACCACGATGCTGGTCAGGTTCAGTTGAATCTTGAGGCGTTTAATGAGGTCGCCGAGCAGCTGCGCCATGAGGGGATCGACCATCGTGGTCGGCTCGTCGTAGAGGACGCATTCGGGGCGCGCGGCCAGGGCGCGCGCGATGGCGACGGAACGCTTCATGCCGGTGGAGAGGTCGGAGGGGAGCAGGTCGCGCATTTCCTGCACGCCGACCATTTGCAGTAGTCCGTCGACGATCTGGTAGATCTGCTCTTCGCTGAGCTCGCGGCTTTCGCGCAGCGGGAAGGCGACGTTTTCGCCGACGGTGAGAGAGTCGAAGAGAGCTCCGTTCTGAAAGACCATGGTGACTTTCTTGCGGATGAGTTCCAGTTGCTCTTCGGTGTAGTCGGTGATGTCCTCGCCGGCGACGATGACACGGCCGGAGTCGGGCTTCAGAAATCCCATGATGTGATGCAGGGAGACGGATTTACCGACGCCGCTGCGTCCGAGAATGCAGACGGTTTCGGCGGGGAGGACGTTGAAAGAGACGTGATCGAGGACGACGTTGTCGCCGAAGGCCTTGGAGACGTCGCGGAATTCGATGTAGGGGGCGGCGGGTTTGGGGTCGTCGGGCATGAGGCGGCTTCTAGCTGCTAGCTTCTAGCTTAATCCCTAGTCGTTCTGCGAAGAATTCTACGACGAGCCCGTCGATGAGCGTAGTGGGAATTTCTCCAAAGTTGACGGGCTACTTCTCGAAGCGGTCGCCGTATTCATTGGACATCAGCTTATCGACTTTCATAACGACTTTGACTGAAACTGCCTTCCCGTCACGTACCCTGAGCTTTTCGCAGCGAGGGGCGAATCCGGTCGACGCAATGAAGAGATCGTAAAAGCCGGACGGCAGTTCGCCCTTGGCCTCCCCTTCTGAGTTTGTGCGTAGCTCCATGTTGAAGGGCTTCGGGTTTTCCCGCTCAAGCGCGTCTGAATGGAGCAACACCAATGCCTTTCCTATCATCGCACCTAGCTGATCGGTTAGCCGAACCGTCAAGGCGGAGGGTTGAAGTTGGGCGGGTTTGGCTGTCTGTGCGAGCGACGGTAGGCTTAGCAGTGCGGCAAAGATGCAAGAAGCAGTGCGCATAGTTTTGTTTCATTCTAAAAAGAAATGACGACTCTGGATTTGGTAACTGTTGTCATCAGTGATTTCACCAGCGAGCCTAAGGAAAACAGGTTTGCTTCGGGGTAGATGAGCGCTCTGGCGAGTCTCTCGCCAACCATTCAAGAACGTTCTTCGCCGTAGAAGCCCCGTCCTAGATTCCACACAATTCCGTAGACAGCAAAGAACAGCACAAAGCCGAGCAAGACAGCCATTTTCCCCTGACCTCGGCTAAAACTGCGAGCCCGCATTATCCAAGCATGAACAACGACAAGATGAGTGGCAGACGAGATCACCAACGACATCCAGAACCCGATCTTTCGCCACAAGATGCTGCCAGCGACGGCGATGGAGACTGACGCGAACATGACATGCACGGCTGCTTCCTGCCAATCGGGCTTCATGTGATATCGACTGGATAATGCAAGGTATGCGAACGACACCAGAGCCATCACTATCAGAGCCCAGAGCAGGTCTACCCACGAACTTCGGTCTCTCCGAGTGCCTAGTAGTGTCCGGCGTCGCCTCTTTGCCTCACGCTGCTCTTCGGGCTTGACGAGTTGCTCATATTTGGCCTGGTCGGATTCCTTGAGATTGCGCCGCCGCAATTCGGCGTCTAAGGCGGCCGCCGCGTCCGTCGTTAATGAGGCCCGATCAGCTGCCAACGACAGAAGCTCGTCAGCACTCCGCCTAGAGTATTCGGTGAAGAAATCGTTAGACATTCGTCACCACATACTAGCCCAGAAATAAATTAAAGGACGAAAGTTGTGAGCCGGCCGCAGGCCTTCTTGACGCCGGAACGGACTGCTTTTCGTTCAATGAGAGCACTTTTTTTCGCTCGCCTTGGCCAGTTCCTCGCGTGTATTCAGATTGCGAAACATTGTTTGTGAGAAGCCTGCCGCTTTCAATTCTTCTTCCGTGATCGTTTGGGTGTTGGCGGTGAAGAGGGAGTCAATTTTGTAGTGGCCTGCACACAGGGCTTTGTCGGCCAGATCTGCGAATTGGCGGCGGTAGATGGCGCTGAGGGGTTGGTAGCCTCCGGCGGTTTGCACGACGGTGACGACTGCTGTATTCCTGCGCGCGCGCTCGAGCATGTACTCCAAGAGCGCAGTGGATACGAAGGGGACGTCCACGGCGAGGATCAGATTTAGGTCTGTCGAGGAGGAGCGCAGGGCCGCGTGGATTCCGCCTAAGGGGCCGCAGTTGGGGAAGATGTCTTCGATCACCGGGGCGTAAGAGGCGAATTTTGCGGGGTCGCCTACGATGCTCACGTTGTGTGTGACGGAACGGGCGATGTCGAGAGCTCGGGCTAGCAGAGCACGGCCTTCTAGTTCGACGAAGGCTTTATCCGTGCCCATGCGCGTGCTTTTGCCGCCGGCGAGAATGAAGGCGGAGACGTCCGGGATGGGGACGGGCATGGGGCGATGATACATGGTGCAGGTAGTGGGTGAGATCCAGCGAGAAGCTAGCGGGGCCGCATTGTTCAATCAAACTGCCTACCCGATCGCATCGTAAGACCCCAAGGCTTCCACAAGGTAAGGGCTTGCATCCATAGAATTTAGGGTCGTGTACGGGGCGGCATGTGCACGAAAGTAACCTACCCAAAGTAAAGGCTTCGGGAGATGATGGGCCTGCATCCGAGGGTTCGGTCACCCGGACGTTATAACATGCCGCAAAAATTCATGGATGTGCTTATGCTTGGGCGCTGCTCTCACGAGTTCTCCTGGCCGCGTCGTGGTGGCGATGGCGATTATTACCAGGTCTGCCTGCTGTGCGCCGCGGAATATAAATATGACTGGACGACCATGCGCCGAACCCAGCGCGTGGAACATGCCAAGCCCGAGACCACGGTGCGGCGCAGCCACACGCGGGAGAAGCGGCCTTCGTGGGTGCCTCGCGCACGCCGGCTGAAGCTCGATATTCCTTTGCGCTATCGCGTGAACAAGACCAGCACGTGGCATGAAGGGATCATCGAAAACATCAGCCAGAGTGGCGTCCTGTTCAACGGGCCGCAACAGTTGCCGGTGAACGCGCTGATCGAGATGGTGTTTGAGATGCCGGAAGAAATTTCCGGCCAGAAGAACAGCAACGTCGTGTGCCAGGGGCGCGTGATGCGCGCCAAAGATGCGACCAAAGGTGAAGAAGCGCCCCCGGAAGAGCAAGAGAACGGGGCGCTGGCGGCATCGATCGTCGACTACAAGTTCATTCACTAGGCGAGAGTGCGCGACCGGGACGGCCCGGCTACAGCCGGCGGGACCCTTCGGCTTTGCTCAGGGCAGGCTGCCGGCGCTACGTTTTTCGCCCGCCACCGTGAATTCCTTTTGCGGTTTACATCTGCAAGAAAACTTCGCTGCATCTAAAATGTGTGCATGGGCCGGGGCGGCCCGGTGTATACGTGTCAGGAGTCGAGCATGAAAATCAATTCCCTGTTGTCTTGCTTCATTTTGGCGATCGTCTTGGGCATGGCCTCGGGGTGTGCGAAGAAGCCTGACAACGCCAAAATCTCCAGCGACGTTCAAGGCAAGTTCAGCCAGGATTCCGGACTTTCCAGCAAGCAACTGGCGGTGCAGGCCGATGACGGAGTCGTGACGCTGGAGGGAACCGTCGATAATGACGCCCAGCGGGAGGTGGCGGGACGACAGGCAGCATCGGTTGCAGGAGTGAGAACGGTCGTCAATAATCTGCGGGTTGGGGATGCTACGGCGATGGCACCGGCTGCGGTCGCTTCACCGGCGAGTGAGACCGCGTCACCAGCACAAAGCGCTAGCGCTAGCGCTCCACCGGTTGATAAACCAAAGCCCACCGTGGCGAAGAAGAGCAGCAAGGCTCGCGGCTCTCGGGGATCGAAGACGAAGCAGGATTCCGCGGATGACGCGGATACGAACCAGATGAGCGCGAGCAATCAGAATGCTGCCGATACGGCGGCTCAGCCAGCAGATGCCGCGCCGGAGAATTCTATGACGCAGGCCCCACCTCCTCCGCCTCCGGCGCCGAAGAATCTGATCATCGATCAGGGAACGCAGTTGACGGTGCGTTTGATCGATCCGATTGACAGCGAGAAAAATCAGACGGGTGAAACCTTTCGCGCGACGCTAAACGCTCCGCTCACCTCCGATGGAGAAGAAGCCGTACCCGCGGGTGTTGAATTGATGGGCCACTTGGTGTCGGTAAAGAGCGCGGGTAAGTTTGCAGGGCAGTCAGAAGTCGTGCTGCAACTCGACAGCCTTGCGTCGGGAGGAAAGACTTACGGCCTGCAGACGGATCAGTACAAGAAGCAAGGAAGCTCGCGCGGAAAAAATACTGCCGAGAAGGTCGGCGGGGGCGCGATCATTGGGGGCATCATCGGGGCGATTGCCGGAGGTGGCAAAGGCGCGGCGATCGGCTCGGCAGCGGGAGCCGGCGTCGGAGGCGGAGTTCAGGCGGCGACCAAAGGACAGCAGATTAAGTTGCCGTCGGAAACTGTGTTGAGCTTTACGCTACAGGCTCCGATTACGGTGGTGCAGGCGGCTCAGGCAGACTCGAACCGGGAGAAATTGGGGAATTCGCAGTAAGGGCGGCGTGGCTTGGGTGCTCAACGAGAATTGTGGCGATCCGCGCAAGATCCTTCGCTCCGCCTGAAGAGCGGCTCCGCTCAGGATGACACGGCTTTTTGAATGAGAGCTGCCCGCGCGGCAAAGCTTTCACTCCGACGCAAGCTGGCCATCACAATCCTTCCTGATTCGCGTACACTCCCTTCGTCGGTTTCTTATGGCTCGGATCACGGCGCTGCTGCACACGGAGAATGATGCCTTGCGGTTGGGGCGTGCGCTGGAGACGGTGTACGCCTGCGATGACATTCTCGTAGTCGATCATGGCTCGCGCGACGCGACGGTGCGGGTGGCCCGCGAGTACGGAGCACACGTCGTGGACGCGGTACCCGGAGCGTCGGCGCGGGATTATCTTCGCCGAATCCACCCAGATGCGGTCGCCAATCCCGGATGGATATTGTGCCTCGCTCCCAGGGAGTCGCTGAGCGAGAAACTGGCGGCGAGCTTGTTTGAATGGAAGCTCGAATCGTCACCTGGGAAGGGCTCGGCCGGGATTGGGTTTTCCATGTTGCTTCGAGAAGAGACGGCAGACGGTTGGGTAGAAGTGCCTCGGGCGGAGACGCGACTGGTGCCGCACACCTGGAATGATTGGAAGGGAGTGCTTCCTGTGAATGAGCCTTCGGCCATCACTCTGGAGGGAGAGTTACTGCGCTTCGCTTTTCCGTAATCTTGTCTCGGTCCGACTGCAGATAGAGGCCGTCCAGAACGGTGAAGTACAGATTGAGACAATCGCTCCATTCCCACGCACGGACCATACCGCGCTTTACCAATCAGACCTTCCCAGCAGGCTCTTCGGGAGTCACAAATAGTTGTGATTCCAGTCACATTCCACTCTCGGACACGCGCCTAGACTGCATGGTTGTGGCTATTTTGGCCCGGAAAGGCCTAGGAGGAAGGATATGCGTGTAATGAAATTCATCAGTTTGGCTGTGATTCTAGTAGTAGTTTCGACTTTGGCCGTGGCGCAACAGGCCCCGGCGCAGACTGCACCGACGGTCAAGCATGTTCCCATCAACAACATCCCATCGAACGCCGGGAATGACATGTTCGCGAGCTATTGCGCCGTTTGCCATGGAAAAGACGGTAAGGGTAACGGGCCGGCAGCTTCGGCGATGAAGACTCCGCCCACCGATCTGACCACGCTGGCGCAGAAGAATGGCGGAAAGTATCCGGCATCGCATGTGGCGGCGGTGATCCGCGGACAGGCTATGACACCGTCTCACGGCAGTCAGGATATGCCGGTGTGGGGACCACTGTTCTCGAGCATTAGCCAGGGCCACGATTCGCAGGTGCAGCAGAGAATTGCGAACCTGGTCGCTCATATCGAAGGCCTGCAGGCAAAGTAAGGATTCTGACGCTTGGGAGTTTTGGGAGATGATGGGCTCCGGAGCGCGATGCGCGCGCTCCGGGCCAGTCTTCAGTTTTTCGCCCACCGGGCGACCGCGCTGAAGCGGACCCGATGGAACCTGTACCGCTATTGGGAAGTTGGACGGTAAGCTCAGGATGGTCAATGTCTTACCGCCCACTGGCCGTTTGGCCAGTGACTTCAGTACCTTAGTCCCCGCCGATTGATCGACTTATAATCCAGTCAAGAAGAAGAAACATCAGCGTTCTTCCGAAGAGGCGCGCGCGGCTGCGAGTCAACGGGGAGAGCATGAGAGAAAACGTGGATCCGGTCATAGCATCGTTGATCTTTTTCGCGGGGCTGGCTTTTGGCAGCTTTCTGAACGTGTGCATTCATCGACTGCCTCTGGGGCGCTCGGTGGTGACGCCACGTTCGGCCTGCCCCACCTGCAAAGAACCGATCGCGTTCTACGACAACATTCCGGTACTGAGCTGGCTGATTCTGGGCGGGCGGTGCCGGCACTGCCGGAGCAAGATTTCACCGCGCTACCTGATGATTGAATTACTGACTGGCGTGCTGTTTCTGGCGTGCTACTGGTATTTCGGGCTGACGCTGGCCACCCTCAAGTTCTGCACCTTCGCCTTCCTGCTGTTGGGATTGATCTTCACCGACGCCGAAACCAAATTGCTACCCGACAAGTTGACCTTGCCCGGATTGGCGCTGGGCGTGATTTTCAGCGTTCTGGTTCCCGTGAATGATCTGGCGTCGCAGTTCTTGCCCGGCGTGGTCAGTTTGCCGTTCAGTGGAGACGTTTCGTTGCGAGTTCTGTCGCTGCTGGATTCTCTCCTGGGCGCAGCTCTGGGTGCGTCGTTCATATATGGTGCGGGCGCAATTTACTTGCGATGGCGCGGCAACGAAGGAATGGGCTTTGGCGACGTCAAGCTGATGGCAATGGTGGGCGCATTCCTTGGAATGAAGCTTACGATCTTCACGATTTTCACGGCGTCGCTGGCGGGCTCCTTCTTCGGACTGACAACCGTTTTCGTGGTTTGGGTGAAGCGTACGCACCGCTTTATGAAGCGACTGGCAAATGCGCAGGCGGCGAGGCGGCGCGGATGGCAATCGGCGCAAGTGGTTTATCGGAACTATCAAATGCCCTTTGGCGTCTTTTTGGGCAGCATGGCGATGATTGCATTTTTCTTCGGTAACCGGTTCCTGCACTGGTATGGAGGCCTCTGGTGAGAGCGCTAGCCAATCCGATGTTGCTGCGGGCTGCCATCGTGTTGTTCTGCGCGACGTTTGCGTTTCTACTCGGTTTGCTCTTCATGCGGCTGCTCAAGCAAAACATTTCGGAAGAACGAAATTTTTCAGCCACCGCGCAACCGACGCTGGAGACGCTGCCGCTTCACCTCTACAACACCGTGATTCAGCAGCTCAAGCAGCAGAAACATGAACTGCAGGTGCAATCGGAAGCCGAGCAGCGCCGATTGCGTACCACGGAAAATTTCAGCCAGGCGGTGCTTTCCAATCTATCGTGCGGAGTGCTGGTGTTCGGCATGAATGGGCTGGTCAAGACCGCCAATCCGGCAGCAAAGGCGATTCTCGGTTTTGCTTCCCCGACCGGGATGGGAGCGCAAGATATTTTTCGCGGAGCTCTAGTCAGTTCCAAGGTTCAGACAACAAGTACGGGCTCGGATGACAACAGCGATGAAGCCGTGGGAATGGCGGACAAGATCCGCGAAGTGTTGCAGGAAGAAAGTAAGCGGTGCAACGTGGAAGCCGAGTACGAAACTCCGGCCGGCGCAAAGCGATTCATTGCGGTAACGATTTCTCCGGTGCCGTCGGTGGATGGGAGTCTGCTGGGTGCGGCCTGCCTGATCAACGACATGAGCGAGTTGGAACAGATCCGGCGCCAACAGCAACTGGACGGTGAGATTTCGGCGGAGAAGGCACTGCAATTGCGCACGTCGCTGGCCACGATATCCAGCTGCGCGCAGCAACTTGCCAGCAGCCGCGATGCGGAAACGGCGCAGCAACTGGCAGGGGATATTGCACACGAGGCCACGGAATTGGACCGCAGCATCGGCGGATTCTTGACCAAGACTCAGGCCGTGCAGGGAGCGGCCGCGGCTAGCGGCGCAAATTGAGTTCGAAGGACAGGCCACGGCGGCGGATAGCCGCCAGGGCGAAACAGACGCAAGCGTGAAGGAAAAGGTGGAATGATGAAACATATTGCATGCAGTGGAATTGGTCTCGTGCTGCTTTTGGGTTTGACCGGCGTTCCGGCCGGTGCACAGAATCAGGGTTCGACAGCCTCGCAAAACTCTTCCTCCGGTTCGTCTTTAGGCGAGTACGCCCGGCAGGTCCGAAAGGATCCCGGCAGCACCGCCAAGCCGAAAGTGTTCGACAACGACAATTTGCCCAGGGAAGACAAACTTTCCATCGTAGGGCAACCGGCCGCCCCGGCGGCCAGCAGCGACACCGACGCCAAAGCGACTCAGGCGGAGAACTCCACGCCGAGTGATGCCAAGCCAGGTGCGGATAGCAAAACTGCGTCACCCGAGAAAGCCCCGCTGACCAGCACGCCCAAAGCTCCCGACGACGACAAGATCAAGGAGAATGCGGTGAAGCAATGGGCCGACAAGCTCGCGGCGCAGAAGGATCAAATCGATCTGCTGACCCGTGAACTGGATGTACTGCAGCGCGAATATCAAATCCGTGCCGCCGCAATGTATGCGGACGCGGGGAACAGAATGCGCAACTCCGGCGACTGGGATAAACAGGACGCGCAGTACAAGCAACAGATTGCGGACAAGCAGAAGGCGCTCGAAGACGCCAAACAGAAACTGGAAGACACGCAGGAAGATGCACGGAAAGCAGGAGTGCCGTCATCAGTCCGCGAGCCGTAAATTCAGTTTGGAAATTCGAGCGCCGAAGCTTGCTCCGGCGCTCGATTTTTTTGCTACCGTAGGCGGCGAGGCACCGGCGCTACGCTTGCGTACGCAGGCGGCGAAGTTGCTTTACGTGATGCAGGCCATGCACCAGATGAAACTTCCTCCATTGGTCTGCCGTGAGCGGGCCGAGGATGGGATGATCGAGAAGTTTCTGGCGCGACCCGAGTTTTTCTTCGCAGCGGCGAATAATGTCATCCATCTCTCCGATCTTCGGGCCGATCTCGGCACGCACTTTTTCGGGGGGAACTCCGCGGGGGCGAGCGACGGGCGGGGCTTCCCTGCCGGAGGGCAGATGGCCGAGTCCCACAACCACAAAGGTTCTGCCTCGCTGTGCCCAGGTTTGAGCGGTGGCCAGGGACTTGCCGGCTTCGACGACGCGCTCGAATCCCTTGATGGTGCCCGTATAAGTTAAATACAAGTGTTCCAGGACCTCAGCGGCACACCACTTGCCGGGTGGGTGGGCGATCAGTTGCGCAGGCGACATGGGCGCGACGGCTGCGGCAATCTCTGCTTGCAATTTTTGCAGACGAGGGTCCACGAGGGTTACTTACCTTTTCCGCCCTTTCGGTTAGAATGTTGCGCGAACAAGAAACTCATTCACGTTATCACAGGAAGGATGTCATGAAGACGGCCAGCCCTGCCCCTAGGGAGTTGCACGCAATGGCAGCGAAGATGTCGGGAACGGCGCTGCAGAGCAGTCGGAATCAGCCATCATCCAATCAGAGAAGCGCGTTTCGCAGCAACATCTATGCGGGTTTATTGGCTGCGCTGGTCATGACGCTTCTGGCGTTGTTAAGCTCGTGCTCCTCGGAACCCGAAAAACCAGCGGAATCTGCGAAGCCGGAAGTGAAGGGACCGGAGCTGATCACGGCTCGCTCTGCATTTCAGAAACTGTATGTGGCGGCGCGCGGTTGGAATCAGGATGCGCAGCCCTACCGGATTGAGTCGACCGCAACCAGCGACGGCAACGGTCACGATGGCAAGTGGGCCATCTGGCGATGCAGCTTTGCCTCGCCCAGCAAGCGCTCGTCGAAGGCATATACCTGGTCAGGAAGTGCAGCCGATGGGGCGCCGTCGCGCGGGGTGGATCCAGGAAGAGAAGACAGCTACAGTCCATCGAACTCTTCGACGCAAGTGTTCGATATGGCGTTCCTCAAAATCGATTCGGATCAGGCTTTCGCGACCGCCCAGAAGCACGGCGGCGACAAGGTTCTGGAGAAGACGCCCGACACGCCTGTGACCTACATTTGCGACTGGAATCACAACACGAATGAATTGACCTGGCATGTGATTTATGGGACTAGTCGTGAGGGAGCAAAGCTGACGGTAGCTGTGAATGCATCTACCGGTGAATTTATTCGCGTTGAGAAATAGCTTGCCGCACCGGTGATGCGGCTGGCTATGCAGTTGGAGTTGGAGAAAAATTAGGGGTTCGGGCCTTGCTTGTGAAAGGTCCGGCCGTCGATCGTGGAAGAGAACCGGTACAACGGTTCGGCCGATGCGATTGCCCGCTTAGGTCCGTGAACTTTTCACCGCTCCTCAATTCGTTGTCCTGGGGTAAACGCAGGTGGATCCCGAAAAACCGTAATGGGGAGGACTGCGTCGGTACGCGGTTCGCATGAGACCCACCCTGCGAGGTTGTCGATAGTGGCGGTTGGTATATTCTACGGCGTTAGTTATACGTGGTTCAAGAAATAAGCAGTAGCGTTATTGGAGGCGATGGTGCCGAGGCATCCCGATCCTGATTTGGAGCAACGTATCCTTGGGGCGGCATCGCGCCTGTGGGCGCGTGGCGGCGAAAAGACTCTGACCATGCGCGCGGTGGCCAAGGCAGCCGGCACCACTACGCCGACGGTGTACGAGCGCTACCGCGACCGCGATGACATTCTTCGTTCGCTGCGCATGGAAACGCGACGGGAGTTGTTTGCCGTCCTCAGTGACACGAAGACTCTTCGCGAGGCGTTTCAACAGCATCTCGAGTTTGCCCTCAAACACAGCCACGCTTACGAGATGCTGTTTGACGGGGTGGCCAAGCCTCCCTCCCTGCACGAACCCTGGCCGTCGTTCAATCTAATGCGTGAACGGGTCGCCATACGTCTCGGCGGGAGGCCCCGGCAACACACGCGACTCATGCTCGCAGTATGGTCGTTGATGCACGGGGCCGCTATGCTGATTATTCGCGGCGGCTTTGAAGGCGTACTGCGAGACCAGATGGTGCACGCGTGCCTGGACGCATTCGACGACATTCTTGATGCGGCTGCGCGATCGAAAGGCCTGGCCCACTCCGGTCCGAAGTGGCCGTCCAATCTGATTCTGGGCGAAGGCAAGCAGAGTCGTGCGGGCAATGTCGAAGGCAACGACCGGAAGGCCAAAATCAAAATCGGGAAACATAGGTGAGCCAACTCAACTCTGCGAGTTCGCGCAGGCACAATGGCTCCGAGCGTAAACGTTCACGGTCGCGTTTTACGGAGCAGGCTTCACATTCGCAGCGGCGCCCTTTAGCCGGTCGATCGCCTTTTGAGCTTCTTCTGCTTGCGGTCCGTGAGGCAGGATCTTTAGATAGCTTTCGTATGCCTTGCCGGCATCGTCGGGCTGATCCAATTTTTCCAGGCACACGGCGAGGTGATAGGTGGCCTCGGCGTCGTTGTCTTTGTAGTACAACGCTTCGCGATAGCGGTCGGCAGCGGCGCGATAGTTCTTGCGCTTGAAGTAGAAGTCTCCCACCTCAATATCCTTCGCGGCCTTGTGCGGGTTCCAGGGATGAAACTCAGCTACGTTGCCGTTGCCGGGCGCGGCGGTCTCGTCTACCAATAGGTCTGAACTTTCCGGGTGAGCCTTGTCATCCCCGGGCGGGGGACTCAAATCGATAAGAGTGTCTTTGCTCGAGCTTTGCCCTCCTGCATCTTCGAGGGTATCGGCGTCGACGCGGTCGGATCGTGGTGGGGTCAGATTGGGATTCCGGGGAGTCAACGGCTTAGGATCCTGCGCTGACTTCGAACTGGGCGTTTGCGCACTCGAAGGGGAGGAATTGGAGGGAGTGGAGTTTTGCGCCCGCACACCCAACGTGCATGCAACGCATATTAAAACAAGACAACTACGCATAGGATTATTTTACCTTCAACCGTGAGTGGCGCGAAACGACTGCAAGCACTTCTGTGCGGTCTCAAGTTCCGGGAAGCGGCTTCCCTCTTGTTCGATGAGGTAGTACTCGACGCCACCCACGCTTTCGGCCGCTTGAAAAATACCCTTCCAGTCGGCGACGCCTTCTCCAAAGAGGACCTTGTAGCCTTTGCCGGGATCGCGCGACCACTCTTTACAATGGATGGAGCGAATGCGTCCCGGGTTGGCTCGGATCCAAGATACTGGATCGGCGCCAGCTTCCAGGCAGGTGCCCACGTCCAGCTGCAGCATCACGGACGGCTTAGTGTTCTTGGCAATGATCTCAATGGGGCGCGTGCCGGGCGCGCCGGTGAATTCGGCCTGATGGTTGTGATACCCGGTCTTAAGACCCGAGGGGGCGAGCCTGTCGGCGGCGGAGTTCAGCGTGTCGGCAATTGCCTTCCAGCCATCGACGCCGGTCTTAGGATCGCTCCAGGCGAGGACTACATATTTGCTGCCGAGAATCAGGTTGTAGTCGCGTGCCCGGTCGATGTTTTTCGCAATAAAATAATCGGCATCGTTGTGGGTGGAATAGCAGCGCATTCCGAGATCATCGAGCAACTTGCGAGTCTGCTTAGCCTCGGTTTCGGTCCATTCGAAGTACGGAGCGTAGAACTCGACCGCTTGGTAGCCCATTTTCGCGACGGCGCGAAGGGTGCCATCGGGATCCTGCTTGAGCGAGTCGCGCACGGAGTAGAGCTCGAGGCCCACCGGGATGGTAGTGGCAGAAGCTGCGCTCCTGAAGGCCCAGGGCAAGGTGGCAGACATCGCAAGGAAGGTGCGGCGGGAGAGTGCGCTCATTGGCATGCGTGAAATCCTAACTCTTTACGCCGATTCGTAGAAAAAGATTTTAACCACAAGAAGACGCTCAGCAAGAGCCACGGAGTTTGCAGGTCAACACCGATACTGAACAAAAAAGCAGGCCGCTCAGGGGGAGGCATTGAGCGGCCTGGTTGGCGAAGTCCTCCGGGGAGGAGGGTAAACTTGAGGCGCTTGTGCGGCGTCTGAGCCGCGCGCCGAAATCCCGAGTGAAGCGAGGGATCCCGGGCCTCACAACTCACATCGATGACGGATTGCTCGTGGCCGGCGCAGCGGTTGGCTGCGTAGTGTCGCCCACGGTGTTTGTCATGAGGCGGACATCGACGCGGCGGTTGTCAGCACGACCGCTGGAGGTCTTGTTCGACTCCACGGGCTTATCTTTTCCGAGACCGATCACGTAAATCTTGTGCGCGGGCACGTTGTACTTGGTAGCCAGATACTGAATCACCGAATTGGCTCGGCGCTGGCTGAGATCATAGTTGTAGTCTGCTGGTCCAACGGAGTCCGTTCCGCCTTCCAGCGCAATGATGTATCCCTTGGTGCTGGCGATCTGGCCAGCGAGCTGATCGAGCGTTTGCTGCGCCTCAGGAGTCAGATTGTCCTTGTTGAATCCGAATTTTACCGAGGTCTCGGCGACGGCGTGATAGTTGTCGAGATTGGCTACAGTGTTGGTCAGAACGCCTACGCGGCTGTTGGCGGCATCGGCCATTTGCTGGGCGGAAGCTGCGTTCTGTCCGGCGGTTTGAGCCTTCTGCTCGACTTCGGCGGTCTTAGCATTCACGGCCTGAATGCCCGCCTGGGCCCGCGCGTCAACGTCCTTGATGTCTTTCGAATTCTTCGCGGTCAGATCGTCGAGCTCGTTGGTCTTGTTGATCAGTGGCGTTGTTTGTGACTTCACGTAGTTCTTGCTGGAACAGCCAACGGTTGCCACCATGCTGGCTGCCAGGCAAATCACTAACGAAGTGCGGTTCATAGGGTGAGGCTCCTTGGTAAGTCTCTTGAACTTTCAGAACTTGTCGGACGCCTTTCTGGCGACCGGAAATCTGTAATTTCCAATTACCGGGAAATGATTCCACAGCTCGACTACGGGCTTTACTTGTGCACGGCACATGCCAGTTTCCCGGCCTGGCCAGGGCGGCAATAAGTATATACGTTTTCAACGCTTTGCGGTTATTTTGCGAAGGCGCAGAAAAGTGCATAGCGCGGCGAAACTATGCAAACCCACATACAGGATGGAAATTTTATACGGTAAGACTCAAGGGCTACCAGTCAACGACCCCGAGGTGGGCAGAGGAGTGGGATTGTCTCCCGTTTGTTTCGCCGATACACGCGGAAATCACTTTGATCCACCGTGATGACGGTATGACGAGGATAAAGCTCACTCATACGAATAAGGCAAAGGTCAGCGAGATCGGGCTTGCGATCAGCGTAACGCCGCGCGAGATCGTTCAATTGGGGCATGTGGCGCGAACAGTCAAATGCCACTCGCAACATCTCATCTTCGACCAGCGAAAGAACGTAAGAACTCGATTCCAGGTAAAACGCAGCTTCTGCGAGAACGGATTCGCAGGTTAGAAGGGGTTCAGTAATTTCTTTCGCGACGTCGAGAGCCCAAGCGTGATGTCGATCATTCGCGCGGGCAAACGCCACGATAAATCCTGTGTCAGCGATGCCTTTCATGAGCGGGAGAATCCCTTGCGGGAGGACACATCCGGAGGGCCACCGCGAATCGCGCCCGCATGACGTAAAAATCGCTGCTTTTCTGCGCCGGACCTGGCGGATTCGAGATGCTGGCGAATGAGCCGGCCCACAGGTACGCCGGTCTGGCGGGACTTCGCTTTAAGCCAAGCGAGCAGTTCCTCTGTAAGGCGAATCGTGAGTGTATGACTCATACTGCAATAGTGTAACACACGCGATGCCTGCTATTTCCAGACATCGGTAATAGGGGCAGCCTCGCGATCGTTGGCTGTGAGAGGCTCGAGGCCGAAATTGTCTTCGATCGTTCGCAAGAGGTTGTAGTGAGTGTAGTGCTCCGCCAGATCCTTGTGATCCTGCTGGTTCGCGGGTTTGACCATGTCGCCCAGGAGCAGCGTGTAAATGCGGTTGTCGGTGTTGCCACCAGATTCGTCGAAAGTGACGACGACCAGGGTTCCCTTGCGCAGCTTCTCAGGGAAGGATTCGTCGAGGAATTTTTTCACCCACGCTCCGGCGACTTGGACGTTGGTGTCGTGGCCGTCGTGATTCATGTTGGGCGAGTAGAAGGAAAAGGCGACCAGCCCCTTGCGGGCGTCTTGCACGAAGAAGTTGTCGGACTTGCTGGAGTCGACACGAATCACATGGTCGCACCACTTCTCTTGCACTTCGCGAAAGCTAAGAAAAGGGACGTGGCGTCGCGTGTAATTACCTCTCTTCTCGGCAACATGCTGCGAAGAAATATTCCAGGGGCAGGTTCCCAGCGGCAGTTCCTCAGCGTATTGCTTGAAATCGAGACCGGAGGAGATGAGGTGATCGGCGATGGTCTGGTGAGCAGCGTCCGCGGGATAGTTGACTTGGTTGTCGGCAAGCAAACGGCCGCGGCGATGGATGCCGAAATCGGTTCCCGCCACCATCGCCAGGTAGTTGGGATAGGACGGGTGAAACATGGCATGGAAGTTGGTAAAGCTGGCCCCGCGCGCAGCCAGTTCGGCAAGGTTCTTGTCCTGGATCGCGACCTCGTAGTCAACGTTTTCAAGCACGATGATGAGGACGCGATCGAAGTGGTGTGCCGTGGAGCGTGCAGCGGCACGGGCGGCTTCCTCCTCCTTGCCGGCGGGGGACTTCGTCACTTGAGGCTGAGTGGCTTGGCTCGGTGGCGCTGGTGTGATGCTCTGGGCCGAGGCAAGAATCGCCGTAAACAAGACCGTCATAAAAATAACGTGGAGACTTCGAGAGGAAGATGCTGAAGACACCGACATAGAACTCATCAGTCCTTTTTGTAACATAATGTTTGGCTTTTCCATCCAATAGAATAGATGCCTCGCGCCATGGATTTGCAGGCTAAAATCCGCACCATTCCTACCGAGCCCGGCGTGTATCTGTACAAGAACGCCGAGGGGGAAGTGATTTATGTCGGTAAAGCAAAAAACCTGCGCAGCCGCGTGGCCAGCTACTTTCACGAAGGGCGGTGGGAAGATGCGAAGACCGGAACGCTAGTTCGTGAGGCGGTGGATGTTGACTACATCGTGGTCGCGAACAACAAAGAAGCGCTGGCGCTGGAAAACAATTTAATCAAGCAGCGCAAGCCGCGCTTCAACATCCTGTTGCGGGATGACAAGACGTATCCGTACGTGAAGTTGACATTGGGCGAGCGCTGGCCGCGAGTTTACGTGACGCGGCGACTGCGAAAGGATGGTAGCGCTTACTACGGACCATACTTCCCTGCCAATCTGGCCTACCGAATTGTTGATTTGATCCACCGGAATTTTCTGATTCCTTCGTGCAAGGTGGATTTGACGAGGTTCCATCCGCGACCGTGTTTGCAGTACTACATCAAGCGATGCCTGGGGCCGTGCGTGCAGGGGTTGACCACGCCTGAGGCCTATCAGGAGGCCGTGCGGGACGTGAAGTTGTTTCTGGAAGGGCGGCCGACGGATTTGAGCCGGTCTCTGCATGCCCGCATGGAGCACGCCGCGGCGGAGCAGGAGTACGAGCGGGCAGCACGGTATCGGGATTTGATTTCGACGGTGGAGCAGTTGCAGGAGCGGCAACGGATCGCAGCGGCTGAGGGAGATGACGCCGACGTGTTCGGGTATCACTTCGAGAACGGGATGCTGGCGGTGAATTTGTTTCACATGCGCGGCGGCAAGATGGTGGACCGGCGCGAGTTTTTCTGGGAAGAGTTGCCGGAGTTTGCCTCCGATGCCGTAAACATCTCGGACGATGTGGCGACGGCCGCCATCGGCCGTCCGGAGGATCAAGGCTCCCCGCCGCATCGGGATAACAGCATGAAAACGCTTGGCGACGCGAACAGCCAAGCTTCGCTCGCCACCGAGGGTCGCGAGCGGCCGTCTCCACACGAGCAATTTCATCCCGGAGAGTTTTTTTCGGCGCTGCTGAAGCAGCTTTATATTGGCCAACCCTATGTGCCGCGGAATCTCTACGTACCGGTTGATTTTGAGGATCGCGAGGCGCTGGAAGACTTGCTCTCGGAGCAACACGCGGGCGAGGGAGTTCGCGTGGCACGCGTACATATTCTTGTACCGCTGCGCGGGGACAAGCGCTCCCTGATCGACTTGGCTGGTAACAATGCGAAGCAGTCGTACGACCAGCGGTTCCGCGTGTTGAAGCCGAATGCACGGAAGATTCAGGAAGAGTTGCAGGAAGTGCTGAGCTTGCCGGATCTGCCGAAGCGGATTGAGTGTTTCGACATCTCCCACATTCAGGGGGCAGAGACGGTTGCCTCAATGGTGGTGTGGGAAGACGGCAAGATGAAGAAATCGGATTACCGCAAGTTCATTATTCGCACGGTCGACGGCGTGGACGATTTCGCATCGATGCGGGAAGTAGTCACGCGCCGGTATAAGCGTCTTCGGGATGAAGAGAAGCCAATGCCGAGCCTGGTACTGATTGACGGTGGGCTGGGACAGTTGCACGCGGCAGCGCAGGCATTGGAGGCCTTGGAGATTATTAACCAACCGCTGGCTTCGATCGCGAAGCGTGAGGAGATTTTATATGTGTACGGGCAAGAGAAGGATCCGGTCGCGCTGGATCATCATTCTCCGGTGCTCCACCTGATCCAGTTGATTCGCGATGAGGCACATCGGTTTGCAGTGACCTTTCACCGAAAGCGGCGGCAGATGCGGGACCGCTCTACAGAGCTTCTGGAGATTCCGGGCGTGGGAGCCAGCACCACTCGAAGACTGCTGGAACACTTCGGCAGCGTGCAGGCCGTGAAACAGGCGGATCCGGCGGCGCTATCGGCGGTGGTGACGCGGACGCAGGCGGAGGCGATCCGGAATCACTTCCGGAGATAGAGCTTGTGGCTTGGGAAAGCACACCATTGAGCTGGCAAAGAAGTGCGGCGTAGTCGCAGCGAAGACTTGTTGGAAGCTGCGCAGCAGAGGACAGCCTATTTGGGTTGCGGGCTGGCGTTGCCCATGTCGAGCACTACTTTCCAGCTTCCATCTTTTTGCAACTTCCAGATACTCGTGTATTTGCCATAGTCAACAGTCGGCTTGCCTTCTTTACTCGTGCTGTGGAACTCGAAGGTGCCATAGGTGTAGCCGAGATCAGCCGAAGCGGAGATGTCGGCGCCGACGGGAGTCCAGATGAGGCGATTGTTCTTGTCGTCGAGGAAGCCCATGCCTTTGGCGATCTCCGCTTTGCCCTGAATTAGCGGCGCGCCGTTCGGAACCTCGACGGAATCGTCGGCGTAGTACGACATATATCCCTGCGACCCTCTGTCGGCGGCGGTTTTCATCAATTCGGCTTCGAGTTGCTTCAGGGTTTCGGCGGTGGCTTTCGGGGAGGCTGCCACGGTAGGCCGCGCGATGGGAAGAATTATTGCTGCCACTGCGAAGGCGACGACTAGAGCGAGTGGAAAAGATTTCATAGTGCCCTCCGAAGAATGCGCGCCGTCATTCTACCCCTCGCGTCCATCCAATCAAACAGACTTAGTACCGCCAGGATCGCGGGGAACGATCGTAGAGGAACCCGAGAAGATCGTTGCGGTCAAACGAGTTTGCTAAACTGGCGGCCATCGATATGAACCCTATCTTCGTCAGCCTAGTCTTTATTCTCCTGTCCCTGCAGGCGATTTTCTCCCAGACCTCCAACCTTGCCGACATGGCCACCGCGCAGGAGAAGCATCTGCGCAACGTGCACCAGTTGACGTTTGGAGGACAAAACGCGGAGGCCTATTTCTCAGCGGATAGCAAGAAGCTGATTTATCAGTCCTCGCATGGCGATGTGAAATGCGATCAGATCTTCGAGATGAATGTCGACGGCACGGACCAGCACATGGTTTCGACCGGCAAGGGACGCACGACGTGTAGCTTCTTTTATCCCGATGGGAAGAAGATTCTTTACGCGTCGACGCACCTGGCAAGCCCAGAGTGTCCGCCCCGGCCTGACTTCTCGAAAGGCTATGTGTGGGCGGTGTATTCGGGATACGACATCTTCACGGCGAATCCGGATGGATCGAATCTCAAGCAGCTGACGAAAACTCCGGGCTACGACGCCGAGGCTACGATTTCGCTCGACGGTAAGAAAATTGTGTTTACCTCAATGCGGAACGGCGATCTTGATATCTATTCGATGGACGCCGACGGATCTCACGTCAAGCAACTGACTCACGAACTCGGCTACGACGGCGGACCAACGTTTTCACCGGACCGAAAGTCAATTGTCTTCCGGGCGTACCATCCTCAAACAGAGAAGGACATTTCGGATTATCGAGGGTTGCTGGGACAGAATCTGATTCGTCCGACATCCCTGGAAATCTGGACAATGAAGGCTGATGGGAGTATCAAAAAACAGATTACGAGCCTGGGGGCAGCGAGTTTCGGTCCGGCGTATACGGCGGATGGGAAGCGCATTATCTTTTCGTCGAATTACGATCCGGAGACGCACGCTACCGGGGGCATGGGAAACTTCGAGCTGTGGTTAATCAATCCCGACGGCAGCGGACTGGAGCGCGTGACCTACAGCGATGGCTTTGACGGCTTCCCGATGTTCTCGCCGGATGGAAAAAAGCTGGTGTGGGCTTCCAACCGCAACGCCAAGGCTCCGCACGAGACCAACATCTTTATTGGGGATTGGGTGCCCTAGGCGCGGTCCGGTGGGCGGCTTTTCAGGATTCGGAATCGCTAACGCGGATCCGAGTCGCCAGCCATGCAACGCACGCCAGCATGCCGCACCAGCCTAACAGCCGTACGACGGCCGCGATCTGGGTGTCGTGATTGAGAACGCCGAGGTTGGAGAATATCCTGAAGAAATCATGCTCTACGAAATCCGGGTCGCCGGTCGTTACCAACGGCAACACCTGGGCGCGCGCGTCCGCCATGTAAGTCGCGGTGTAGAGCCAATTCTCGAAGAAGAAGAACAGACAGAAGACAAAGCCTGACGTCTGGCGCTCCGTGAAAAAGTAGGCAGCCAGCAAAAATGGGACCAACCACTGAAGTAACGTGCCCCCCCACAGGCCGAGCGTAGGTCCGAACCAGCCGAACAGGTTGTGTCCGCCTTCGTGCACGATGAGGTTCGCACTGTCGATGAAGAGAAATCCACCGTGTGCTGAAAATGCATAGCCGAGGAACGCGACGTAGAACACTGTCCACGCCACCAGCGCCGGGCGAGACACGGGTTTCCATGGTTCTTCGAAAATCGATTGGAGAGATTCCAGCATTTGCACCTGCAGTGATTTTAGGGACAACGGTCAATGCCGTGGAGATTACGAACGGGAATAGCGACGTCGACTGCAGGGTGAATCCAGCGGCCTTCCCAGGAAGGACTACGACTTGTGGCCGTCGCGTGAAGAGTCGTTTCTTGTTACAGTGATCTGACATGCCAGCCGAGAAGCAGCAATCTGCATCTCGACGAACGGATTTCGAAATGGCGATGAAAGCTCGGCAGTGGATAACCGCGAGTGTGCTGCTTCTGCTAGTGGCTGCGGCCATCGTGGGGATCGTGTGGACACGAGAGCCTGCGGCCGTGAGCGAGGACACGCCCACCACGACCAACAAGACATTGTTGGGACGGAAAAAAGGTTCTACGCAGCGTCCATTGGTGGACCAGCGACCGCTGCAGACGGCCAAGCGAATGACGGCCCTGGCGAGCACCCCGGAAGAGCAGACGCTGGCGCATGAAGCCGAGAAAGTCGGCGATCACGAAGTCGACTTGGCGTTCTTTGATGCGCTGCGGACGGCCGAAGAAAATCCTCCAGCACTCTCGCCGGAATCCAAACAAATTGCGCAGCGCAAGGACAAGGCCGCGCAGGCGGTGAAAGAGGATCAGGAGGGGATCGCTGTCCTGACGCGCAAACTGGCGGCTGCGCCGGAAGCACAGAAGGATAACCTGCAGGATCAGATCGATGTCGCCAAAGCGCAGATGGATCTGGATCAGGACGAGTTGGACGATGCGGCCGAAGATTTAGAGCAAGCTGGCGGCGATCCGCAAGCCAAGATCAAGCGCCTGAAGGCGGAGCATGATGCTTCTGATCAGGCGCCCAGAGCGGCGGCTGGGTCGAACGTCAACCCGTACGAACAGGATTACCAGGCCCGCACATTCCTGAACGTTTTCCGGGCGTGGAATGCGCTGCGCGAAAAGAAATCGCAACTGCAGGCGGCACAAGAGGAAGCGACTACCAAACAACAGCGCCTGGCGGTACGCCATACCACGCTGCAGGCGAAGGTCGACAAGGAGATCGAGAGCCGGGAGGCGGCCAAGCAGCAGGCGAAGGGATTTGCCAAGGGCAACGCCGCGGCGAACCGCGAGGACTCCAAGGCGGCGGCAACGGCAGCACTCGATTCCCTGAAGCAGTTTACGCGCGATCAGAAAAATCTGGCGGACCTCGGGAGGCGACTGCAGGATCAGCAGTCGCTCAGCGACATTTATTCCAACTGGATTGTGCTAGTAGAGAATCGCGAACGAGCCGCCCTGCACCGCATGATTGAGTCGATGCTGTGGATACTGCTGGTTCTGGTGGCCGTGTACGTGGCGAACCGGCTGATTGAGCAGCTGTTCCAAGGAATGAAGACGGAGAACAAGCGCATCGACACGCTGCGGGCGGTGGCAAAATTTGCGGCGCAGGCGATTGGCGTGGTCCTGATCGCGTTCTTGATTTTCGGCATGCCGAATCAGACGACCACCGTGCTCGGCTTGGCAGGCGCCGGGCTGACGGTTGCGATGAAGGATTTCATCGTCGGATTTTTTGGATGGTTCGTCCTGATGGGTCGGAATGGCCTGCGCGTCGGCGATTGGGTCGAGATCAACGGCGTGACAGGGGAAGTGATTGAAGTGGGACTGCTGAAAACGGTGCTGCTGGAAACCGGCAACTGGACCGACGCCGGACATCCTACGGGTCGCAGGGTTTCGTTCGTGAATACGTTTGCGATCGAGGGGCACTTTTTCAACTTCACGACTTCGGGGCAGTGGATGTGGGACGAGGTGGAACTGGCAATTCCGAACGATCAGGATCCATACGCCATCATCGACGCGCTGCAGAAGGTGGTTGAGAAAGAGACGGAGGAGAATGCGCGCAAGGCAGAGGCGGAGTGGTCGCATTCGACGACACGTTACCGGGTGCAATCGCTGTCGGCCAAACCGTCGATCAATGTGCGTCCGACCGGATCGAGTATTGAAGTGAGCGTGCGTTATATTACGCGCGCTTATGAACGGCATGAGACTCGCAAGAGGCTGTACGCCGAGGTCCTGGAGTTACTGCGGGGCAAGCGCGTACCGGTAAAGGTGTAGAAGTTTCGAGTTTAGCCTTTCGCGCTTCGTTTGAGCCTTCTGCTTTGGCTGTCCCTCCAACCTTATGGCGAGCATTGAACAACTGGGAACGCTGATCGTGACTGGGGGAAGTCGTGGGATTGGCGCGGCGGTATCTACCCTTGCTGGGAAGCGCGGATACGCGGTGGTAGTGAATTTCTCTAGCGGCGCGAGCGAGGCCACAGAAGTCGTCAAAGGAATCGTTGCGGGCGGCGGGCGTGCGATTGCAATTCACGGCGACGTCTCGCAGGAAGATCACATCGTGCGGATGTTTGAGACCGCTGAGCGCGAGTTGGGTCCGATCAAGGGGCTAGTGAATAACGCTGGAATCACCGGCGGGTTTGCGCGCGTGGAAGAAGTGTCGAGTACGGCGATCGATCAAGTTTTCGCGGTCAACATCCGGGGATCCATCTTGTGCGCGCGGGAGGCAGTGCGCCGGATGTCGACGCGGCGTGGCGGGTCCGGCGGAGCGATTGTGAATATTTCTTCCCGCGCGGCGCACACCGGCGCAGCGGGTGAATGGGTTCACTACGCGGCCTCGAAGGGCGCGATTGACAGCTTCACGATTGGATTGGCTCGGGAAGTGGCGACGGAAGGGATTCGGGTGAACGCCGTGGCGCCCGGATTGGTGGAGACTGGAATTCATGCTGCGAGCGGCGAACCTGGGCGACTGCAACGAATGATGGGAACCATCCCGATGGGACGAGCGGGGCTGCCCCATGAAGTGGCGGAGGGAGTGTTGTGGCTCTTGTCTCCTGCGGCGTCGTATACAACGGGAGCGATTCTGCCGATTGGCGGCGGGCGGTAAGTAAGGGCATCAGTACTCAGTAGTCAGTAGTCAGTTCTCAGTTCTCAGTTGTCAGTTGTCAGAAGCTAGATTCTCTTCTTTTCCCTGTCTAAATCCCTACGCAAATATGTTTTGATTTTTTCGGGCAGGCGCGAGTTATGAAGGATATCGCGCAGTTGTGCGGGCGGGAGTTGCTTGGCGAATTCCAAGGCGCGCGCCAGCGGGGTGTATTCGTTGCGCAAGAGTGCCATTCGAATTTCCGGTCGCAGCGACCACTTGGCGTGGTGGCAGATGGCCTTGACGAAAGCGGGAGTCGCCGTCGGTCGCAAGAGGGCCTTCACGATGGCGTTCTCCGTAACGCGAGGATTTTCAAGTGCGGTCTGCCAGACACGCGCTTCCTTATCGAGCAGCAAAGCGGAGGCCACCATTGCGGAAGAGCGCCGCGCCAAAGCGAGGCGCTCACCCAGAGTGATCGAAGCGAGGCGAGCCATCAGAAGTTCATCGGCTACGCGTTTCAGATCGGCAGCGACCGCGGGGATCAGTGAGAACTGCATGAGATCGAACGTATAGAGTTCGCGGATGAGACGCAGCGCGATGCGACGTGGAGTACGAGGATGGGCCGCAAGGGCAACACGCAGCTTGCGCGATTTCATCGCCGCCCCATTGCGGGCAATTTGTTCGATGACCTCCGAGGAGAGGTCCCGGTCTTTCACGATCGCGAGCGCAAGGTCTGCCGTGAGAGATGCGTCGTCAGCCGGACGTGTTAGCGCCGCCTCATTGGCCGTGGATTCCAACGGCACATATGACTTGGTCGAGTTCTCGGTTTCCGAATTCATGCTGCTGGCGAATCTGGATGACATTCGAAATCTGAGTTCCGGGACATCCGAGCAAGAACTAAAATCAGCCGCCTCCGACATTAGTCTCTAGTCTCTGTTCGATGCGGCCCGACGCGCCATCCGGAGAGCTCCTTCAACCGGCTCCACGACTTCCAGATTAAGTTCGCCGCTAGGCTTCATGGCGGCAAGCTCATTGTAAAAAACCTGGCGCACGAGCGGCGCGTGACGAAAGACGCCTCCGGTCATGGCCACCGGGACGACGGCATTGCGATCCTTGCCGAAGAGGTGGTGGATGACAACTGCGGCTACAGCAGCGAGTTCCCTGCCCGCGCGGGTGAGAACATGGGTCGCCAGTTCGTCCTCGCTAGCGGCTACCGCTGGAAAGAGACGGGCGAAATCCGGGGGAGGAATCGAATTGGCGGCGCGAGCAAGATCGTCGAGCGACCTGACTCCCCATGCCTTCAGAAGAGCCGTGGCTAGCGGCGAGCCGCTCGGCGCGTGGTTCGAAGGAGTCGCGGCGCGAGGATCGGCGGCACGTAACACAGCATTGACCGCCGTGCGGCCAATCCAGTGAGCCGAGCCCTCGTCGCCAATGGCGAATCCCCAGCCTCCAGCGCGAACCGTGATTCCCTGCTCGTCGCGGCCGTAGGCAATGGAGCCGGTGCCAGCGATGACAATCACGCCGGGGCCGGTGTCGAAAGCGGCTTCCAGCGCGATTTGCATGTCACCAACCACGTCGATGGGCGTGGTCAGGATTTCGGCGAGAGCGCTGCGGACGAATTCCGCTAGTTCCGGGCGAGCGGCCCCGGAGCCTCCGACACAGGTGCGGGAAACCTGCGCCGCAGTAATGCCCGCCGCAGCACATGCCTGACGCACTGACCGCAGAAGCGATTCGCGGGCTTGCGCCTCTCCGACGCGGACAATATTGCTGGGTCCGGCGGTTGCCGTCGCCAGCGTACGGGCTTCGTCGCCCACTGCACAGGTGGTCTTCGTGCCACCGCCGTCGATGCCGAGATAGTAGGACAAGGAATATTTCTAACACAGAGCCGCGACCCGTTACGTCACTTGTAAAGGTTCGTCACCGGGGACCCCAGAGTCTCACTCGCGGAAAGATAGGATTGCTTCCATAATGAATTGCTCGCGGACCATCACATGAAAGACAAAGTTCAAATCACGGAACTTACCAACCGCGGCGATGCGCGTGGATTCAGTTTCACAACTCCGGCCGACGCGCTCGCATTTGTGGGGCGCATGGGAGATGTGCATCTGGCGTCGACCAAACCGGGGTCTGTGCGCGGGAATCATTATCATCTGCAGCGGCGGCAGGCGATCATGGCTCTACCGGGAGTGAAATGGTCGCTGCACTGGGACGACGGTGAGGGATCGCCGGCGCAGCACCGCGAGTTCGACGGTGGTGGCTCGGTGCTGGTGTTGCTGCCGCCAGGGGCCTCGATTGCAGTGCGAAATCATGGCGACTGTGATTTGTGGATGGTGACCATTTCTTCCGAGGCCTACGATGCGGCGGACAGCATTCCACGCAAGGTTGTCTGATGTGTCCCCGAAAAGCCTATGGGTTTGAACCATCTTGATTTTGTGATCATCGGGCTGTACCTGGCAGGCATCACCCTGTTTGGGCTGCGCTTTCGCAAGAAGCAGCGGTCGCTGCGGGACTACTTTCTGGCGGGACGCGATATTCCGTGGTGGGCAATTGCGCTGTCGATCGTCGCGGCCGAGACCAGCACGCTAACGATCATCAGCATCCCGGGCTTAGCGTACGACACGAACTTCACGTTTCTTCAAGTCGTCATGGGATACGTAGTGGGCCGGATCGTCATCAGCTTTGTGCTGCTGCCGCACTACTTCCGCGGCGATCTTTACACGGCGTATGAACTGATTGAGCGCCGCTTCGGACGTGGACTGCGTTCGCTCACGGCAGGCCTGTTTCTGCTGACGCGAGGCGCAGCCGAGGGCGTACGCGTATATGCGGTGTCGATTGTCGTTTCGATCGCGCTAGGGACGGGCGAGGTGACCTCGATCGCGATCATCACTGCATTGACGGTTATCTATACTTTTGAGGGCGGCTTGGCCGCGGTGATCTGGACCGACGTGGTACAGACGGCGATCTATGTGGGTGGAACACTGGTGGGCCTCGTAACGATTCTGCACCTCGTGCCCGGTGGATGGTCGGCAATTCACGCGGCCGCGGCTGGTGCAGGCAAGTTGCAGCTGTTCGATTTCAGCACCAGCGTCTGGATTCCCTATACGTTCTGGGCGGGGGTGATCGGCGGAGCGTTCTTTACGGTAGCAAGTCACGGCACCGATCAGCTGATTGTGCAGCGGCTGTTGGCGGCGCGTGGGCAGAAACAGTCGGCGACGGCTTTAGTCTCGAGCGGGCTCGCCGTGCTCTTTCAGTTTGCGCTGTTCCTGACGGTAGGAATCATGCTGTGGGCTTACTATCGCGTGCCGTCAGCAACGTTTGGAAGGCCGGACCGGATTTATCCGACATTCATTGTCACGCGCATGCCACATGGAATTTCGGGACTCCTGATTGCGGCGATTCTGGCGGCGGCAATGTCGAACTTGAGTGCTGCGCTGAATTCCCTTTCGTCGACCTCGATCATGGATTTCTATGTCCGGCTGCGGCCGCTGGCCGATGAGAAGACGAAGATGCGTCTCTCGCGACTGGCGACGCTCGCATGGGCGCTCGTGCTGTTTGGTCTCGCGTTGATTGCGCTGCATAAGGTCGGGCGAGTCGTAGAAGTGGGCCTGCAGATTGCTTCGGTGGCTTACGGAGCGCTGCTTGGGGTGTTCCTGCTAGGCGTGCTGACGCGCCGGGCGAATCAGCGTGGTGCGATGGTGGGAATGGCCTGCGGATTCGCTGTGGATTTGTATTTGTGGCTCGGGACGCGAGTGCCGTGGACATGGTGGGTGATGATCGGGGCAACGGTTACATTCGGAGTGGGGTACCTTGCGACCTTCACCGCGCGGGATCTGTCCACTCCTCTTAGCGACTAAAGGGAACTTTTGCAGTTGTGCCATTGATGCGCTCGCGTATACTGGCTCACTTCATGCCTGAGCCCGTTCTTTCCCGCCCCGAACTGTCCCGCGATCTGGGAGTAAGTCACGCTTCCGCAGTGGTCGTAGGGACCATCATTGGCAGCGGAATTTTTCTGGTACCTGCGGAAATGATGCAGGCGGTGGGCTCTGCCAAGCTCGTGTATCTGGCATGGATCGTCGGCGGAGTGCTGTCGTTTGCCGGGGCGCTCACCTACGCCGAACTCGGTGCGATGAAGCCCCAGACTGGCGGCGAGTATGTGTACGTGCGCGATGCCTACGGTCCACTAGGCGGCTTTCTATATGCCTGGACGTGGTTCGTGATTGCCAAGCCGGCGTCGATTGCGACCATCGTCACAGGGCTCGTGCGGATCCTTGGGACCTTCCCGATCTTCTCTTTCTTCTCGCTAAACGCAATCAACGCTCCATTGGCCGTAACCTGGGGGCAGATATTCGCCATCGCCGCCGCCGTTCTCGTTTCGTTCATGAACTACCTCGGGGTGAAGAAGGCGGGCGAATTCCAACTTGTCTTTACGCTTCTGAAAGTCGCCATCATTCTGGGAATCGTGGTGGTGTGCTTCAGCGGAATCGGCAATTCCGCGGGCCGGGGATGGAGCAACTTCGCAAGCACCTTCGCCGGGGCGAAAGGCGGAATCGCCGGCTTCATGGCGGCATTGGTGGCCGCCCTGTGGGCCTATGACGGGTGGAATGATTTGAACATGGTGGCCGGTGAAGTGAAGAATCCCGAGCGCAACATTCCTATCGCGCTGATCGCAGGCGTGGCGGCCGTGGGACTGCTGTACGTGCTGGTCAACGCAGGAGTGCAGTACGTGCTCCCTGCCGACGCGATCGCTGCCTCCCCACGCCCGGCTTCGGATGCGGTCGCTCTCGTGATGGGGAGAGTTGGAGCGAGCATTGTGTCGGCGGGCATGGCGCTATCGATGCTTGTGGGTCTGAACGGCACCATCATGAGCGGCGCCCGTGTGCCGTTCGCCGTGGCCCGGGATAGATATTTCTTCCGCGCGCTCGCCCAAGTTCATCCGCGGTTTCATACTCCGTCCGTGGCGCTTTTGGTGCAAGCGTTATTGTCGATTCTGCTGTTGCTGCTGGGTGCGAATTTTCGGCAGCTTTTTTCGCTGGCGATTTTCGCCGAATGGCTCTTTTACATGATCGCCGGCAGCACAATCTTTGTCTTTCGCGCACGCGAGCCACAGACGACGCGTCCATATCGCATGTGGGGCTATCCTTTCGTGCCGACGGTTTTCGTGGCGGTGGCGGCGGCATTGTTGTGCTACACATTCAAAAATGACTGGCCGAATTCCGGATACGGCATGCTCGTGATTCTGGCTGGGATTCCGGTGTTTGGGTACTTCTCTGCCCTAAGACGGCGCAGCTCATAGAACGCTTCGCGGGGAGAACTCTGCTAAGCACCCTAAAACAACGTCGAGAATAACCTTCGCGTATCCTCCCTGTTTTCTCCCTTTCCTTTTGTATTTCTTACTGGTTTCCTCGGATTGATGCGGCCAGAACGGGCGTCCCGTACCCGTTTTGGGCCCATTCCCCGAAAGGGACGGCAAAAGGTTACCTAAGGTCAAGAGCCGTTGACACGTTTACCCCCTGTCCTATCTCCCGTATTTTTAAAACTCCAAGTCCCGGCGGATCTCCCCAGACCGGGATCCCTATGGAGCGAAATTGATGGCAACGGCTTACGGCGGATTTCAACTCGGTTTATTGCCCGAACGAAAGATCAACAAACGGGCTCTCGCAACCAGCTATAGCCTGGTGGCGCTGGTCCTGCTGATCGTCATCAACCTGGGTTATCTTCTGCCGGAAAAGCTGGAGCTGCGGCAATATCACGTCACCGAACTGATTCCCATGCCGGCGTTACGGCCGGAGCCGGTGCCGATAAAAGTTGCGCCCGAGGTGCATCCGAAGCTCCTGCCCGCGGTGAAGTTGCCGGTCTTCGAACAACCGAAGCTGGTGGTACCGCACGAAGTTCGCCGCGAAGCGCCGCAACCGATCGAGGCGCCGAAAGTCGTGGTCAACCAGTTTGCGGCTCCACAGTTGAAGATCGCGGTGGGTGGAGCTCGTCCGCAGCTCGTCCACACCGGAGATTTCGGTGGAAGTTCTCAGAAACCAACCGTGAATGCTGCCGTGGACAAGGTACAGACCGGCGGATTCGGCGATCCCAATGGCTTGACAGGAACAGGCAAGCAGGGCGCAAAGCTTTACGCAGCCCAGGCTGGCGGTTTTGACATGCCCGTGGGTGCAGGACAAGGAAATGGATCGGGCGGCGCCAAAGGAATTAAGGGCACCGTAGCGAGCGCCGATTTCGGCAACGGCATTGCCACTGGCGGTAATGGCGACGGCCGCAGCAACGGAAAAGGCAGTGGCATAGCGACAGGCGGATTTGGATCGGAGCAAGTGGTGCATGGCGGTCCGAAAATCGCGCAAGCGGACTCCGGACCCGCGAGCACTCCGGTGGAAATTACCTTCAAGCCGAACCCGGTTTACACCGATGAAGCGCGCAGCCTGAAGCTGGAAGGCGAAGTGCTTCTCGAAGTCAGTTTCTCCGCGAATGGAACCTTACGCGTAAATCGCGTCGTCCGCGGCCTGGGTCACGGACTGGACGAGGCTGCCATCGCAGCGGCGAACAAAATCCGGTTCAAGCCCGCATTGCGCAACGGGCAGCCGATGGATTCCACGGCTGTGGTTCACGTAACGTTCCAGATGGCGTACTAACAAGTTTTGGCGAAGTAGTTTGGGGCATTTAGCGGTATAGGAACAAAGGGTCAAAAGAACTTGGAGAAAAGAGTCATGCGTACTTCGAAAGCGATTTTCACTGCGGTATTGCTGGCATCGATGAGCGCGGCGGCACAACAGGCGGCCGAGTCACAGCCGTCTCAGCAGGCGAGCCCGGCAACGGAACAATCCGCCCAGGCACAGGCCTCGCAGGCGGCGCCGGCCCAGATTGCGCCACCTCCCGCTGTGCCCACTCCAACCACGATGGATCAGGTGGTGAACCTCTTCATTGAGCGCGAGCACGGTCTGATCAAGGCGCTTGCTACCCGGACCCCAGTGGTCGAAACCTATCTGCAGAACTTGACCGCCGATCCACAACTCGGCCCGGTGCCGAGCGCGGACCACTATTTCCTGGGGCGCCTGGATATGGGCGAGACCATCGACCGCAAAGATTATCTGAAAGAAGAAGACAAGGGAATGCAGTCCCGCCTGCTGGGCGGTTTCCAGAAGCTCTACAAGGTCCAGTATCAGCCGATGGGCTTCTCGTGGATGGTCTATGCCGACCGCAGCGACTTCGACCGCGAGCACTATGACTTCCGCTACGCACGCCGCGAATTTCTCGGCGACGTCCGCTGCCTGGTGTTCGATGTAACTCCCAAGAAAGGCGCCGGCAAAGGCCGCTTCCTCGGCCGCATCTGGGTAGAAGATCAGGGTTTCAACATCGTGCGCTTGAACGGAACGTATGTTCCCTCGCCCCGCAATTCCTACTTCTTCCACATGGATAGCTGGCGGTTGAACCTGATCCCCGGCTACTGGGTGCCATCGTTCATCTACAGCGAAGAAGGCGACTTTAGCGCTGGTGTAAAGAACAAGCTGGCCTTCAAGGCGCAGACCCGCATCTGGGGCTATGACCTGAAGAAGGGCGGCAAGGACGACGAACTGACACAGATTCGAGTCGACAGCGTGACCGACGAGAGCGCCGCTGCGCAAGACGCTTCCCCACTGCAAGCCGAGAGAGTATGGCAGCAGCAGGCGGAAGACAACGTTGTTGAGCGCTTGACCAACGCGGGCTTGCTTGCGCCGGCGGGCGATGTCGACCGGATTCTCCAGACGGTGGTAAACAACCTGGAGGTCACCAACAATATTGACCTGCCGCGCCCGGTACGCACGCGCGTGCTGCTCACTTCCCCGCTGGAAACGTTCAGCGTCGGCAACACCATCGTGATCAGCCGCGGTTTGGTGGACGTGCTTCCGGATGAGGCCAGCCTGGCTGCGGTGCTTTCTCACGAACTCGCGCACATCGTGCTCGGCCACAACCTGGGCAGTAAGTATGCGTTCAACGATCGCATGCTATTTTCCGATGAGGGCACTTATCAGAACCTCGGATTCAAGCACATTCCAGAAGAAGAACAAGCTGCCGACAAAAAGGCTGTCGATCTTCTGAAAAACTCGCCGTACGCGCAGAAACTGGACAACGTGGGCTTGTTCCTGAAGGCGCTGCAACTGCGCGCTCCGCAGCTGAACGCTTTGCTGACGACGCATCTGGGCAATCCACTGGCAGAAAATGGCACCGTCAACCGTTTGTCGGCGCTGGCCACGCAAGGCCCGGCGCTCGACAACTCGAAACTGGATCAGATTGCGGCTCTGCCCTTGGGCGGCCGCGTGAAGATCAATCCCTGGGACGATAAAGCGGAGATGGTGAAGACAGCTCCGGTCGCTATCACTTCGGCGCGCGACAAGATGCCGTTTGAAGTCACGCCCTTCTTCCCGCGTTTGATCCGTTACGGTACGGGCGTCAACGCTCCGGCGGCTCCGACCACTGCGTCGAACTCAGGCTCGGGCAACTAACAGCGCTTTCCGTCAAGTTGAACTAAAACGTGGGCCGGGATCCGGAACTTGCTTCCGGGGTACCCGGCCTTCGTTTTCTGCCCGTTTTGAGCACCGGTTGTTTTGAAGAGGAAGCACTACTGCAAATCCGTGTCCTCGATATGTGGGGCGCTCTTAGCCCAAAGCTCCCTTTCTTTCATCCGCTCCTGACGGCGAAGATCTTCCTGCTCGGCTTGCCTCTCGATCCGGAGTTCCGCTATCTTCCGTCTTTCTTCCCGCCAGAGTTTGAACTTCTGACGCAGCGACACGCCAGTTGCGGCGACCCGTTCCTTTGCTTTCTCCGAGCGCTCCGCCTGTCGTTCCGTTTTCATGGTTACCCACTGCTGCTTTTGCAAGGCAAAGCGCATGCGTATCTGCTGTATCCGCTCTTCTTCCATTTGATCGACGAGTCGCCGATTCGAAGCAACAACTTCTACGAGTGCGCTGGTGGTCCATGCGAACGTAAACAGTCCGGAAATGCCGATGATGGAGCTCACGAGCCGCCAATGTTCTCCGACGTCCACCCTTCCCATGCCAAGGGTGGTGTAGCAATTGGCGCAGAAGTAGATTGCGTCGGCGGCGCGAACGATCAAACCAATGCGATTCAACGCAAAAGCCCAGATAAAGATCTCCGCAATATGCAAGTCGAGCATCAGGAAGACAGACCATCCGAACTGAACTGCGGCGGCAAAGAGCCGTGGCTTTCCTAGTCGCAGACGCTTTTCGGCGCGCGTCTGCTGAACGAGAATCCAGTGCAGACCCGCTCCGTGGAACAGGGCGATGAACACCAGCACAACCGCGCCCACGCTGATCGCCGCAAACGGTTTGTACTCATCGGGAATTCGGTCGAGGAGTGTCGGAATGTGTACCCCCAGGTTCTGCTGCGTCATACGGCCGCCCAAACTATGTGCGCGAGCTGAGCTTGGCACAACTGTCGGTATTGACAGGTGCGGCCGCTGGCCATTCACGCGGAGGATAACAGTGACAAGGTCGTGATGCCGTACTAGTAGTTGATTCGAGTGAAGCACTCTACGAAGGGGCAACTCTGCAGAGCGATTTCCGCAGTATCGGTTACCGCATAGCGTCGCTCGTACGTCTCTCAACCCTGCTGGCCCTCGGATGGCCTGGTTTGGCGCTCGCGCAGCTGGTCGACAACGCGAATCCCGTTCCTGGCCCAACCCCGACCCCCTCTGCGCAGGCGCAAGTTCCCGATTCAACGACGGGCACTCCCGGCACTTCGGCGCCAACCTTGCGGAAGCGCCAAAAACTGAACTGCCATCGAGCAGCGACTCCCGGCAAACGACGGTTTGGCTGCAAGGATGAGGATTTTGATTGGGACGAGACCCTGACCTCGGACTGGAACGGGGTTCGCGAGAAAGCCAAAAGGCTGGGCATCACGCCGAGCGCTTCGTACTACTCCGCCCTGCAGACCAACATTACTGGCGGTCCCCATCAGATCTGGGGATATACCGGTCAATTTACTGCCGCACTCGATGTCAATTTCGAGAGGTTACTCCAGATTCCCGGCCTTTCGCTTTACATCTCCGGTTCGTCCGGCACCGGGAGCAACCTGACTGCTTCCATCAACAGCGTATTCGCCCTGAATCAGAATTACGCGATCGGAGCTTACATGGGGGAGTTGTATCTGCAGCAAAAACTCCTTCACAATGATCTGACCATCGCCGCCGGCCATCTGGCTGCCAGTTACACCTTCGCCGAACTGCCCGTTCTTGAGAATTACGTTAGTTTTGCGATCAACCCAACGCCAGTGTCCCTGGTCTCCAACGATCTGAGCTACACCGGACCGCCACCCGGATTGGAGTGGGGCGTACAGGCGCTATACAACATCACCCCCGTCGTTCAGGTTGCGGGAGGCATCTTCAACACCAATCCGTACTCCGCTACCAATGGAAACGTCTTTGCCCTCCAGCAAGGAAACAAGGGCGTGCTGGTTACGGCCCAGGCAAGCTATCTGCGCAACCAAGGGCCGAAGGACGAAGGAAAGCCCGGACAATATACAGCCGGCTTCTTTGCCGACAACAACTCTTTCGCCACGCTTCCCGATGGCACATCTCAAAGCGATGGCAACGCAGGAGTCTTTGTGCTGGGGCAACAGATGGTATACCGCCCAGGAGGGCCGGGCACTTCTGAGGGACTCACCATCTGGGGAGCCTGGGCCTATAGCTCGAAACAACTGGTCAGTTCGATGCCAGTCTTCGGTGGTGCCGGACTCAGCTACGAAGGCCTGATCAAGAAACGCAAGCAGGATAGCGTCAACGTCGGCTGGATCTATGGGAAGACCAGCAAATACATTCCGGGCGCATCAGCCGCGAAACTTTTTGAAGCGAACTATCAGTGGGTGGCAAAGCGTTATCTGACTCTGGTCCCCGACTTCCAATACATTTGGAACACAAGCGGCACGAATGGAAACGGGGCGGCCGTTCTCGGTCTGCAGGCCACTCTTACATTTTGAATAGCATTGAAAGGGATGCGTTCCATTCGAGGTAACGCGAGTTGCCAAAACCATCTAGCAATTGATCCGATCGGGCCGACGATCGGCAGTCTGTATGGGCTCCTTCCGTGACTCGTGTTTCACATGGTTCCCTAGCGCCAGTTTATGAGGCAACAAATACGTGAATCCGAAAAAAACCTCCCACTGGGTGGAGGTGCTGGTTAGTCCGCGGTTGAATCCGCCATCGAGCACGAGATTTTTTCTCAAGTTGTAATTTAAAGTCCACAGGTTCGCAACGGCATCGCCGTGTAGCAACGGCTGGGTGAAATGCCATATTTCTCCGGACAGGCCTAACCTCTCTGTGAGGGCGTGCGAAACCGAGAGCGTCTGCCCGAACTGGGCACGGTGAATCGTGCTGTCGACGACGTCGTTGAAAAACAAATTGGCGTCGTAGTGAAAGCCTTTTAAATCTGCGCTCGCCAAAAACAGAAATGAATTGGTGGCGCTTCCAATATCGAGGTCAGGCGTGTCTCCGCCGTACACCTGGCGGAAGTAACTCAACGCAATTGTCGGGCGGGCACCCTCTCCGTCATAAACTACGCCTTGCACGCCCAATGCCACTCCTCCGGCGCCGATGCCAGTCTGGTTTTGCACGACCGAACTGGCAAAGGGTCCGGCTTCGGCGATCAATTCAATCCGCCGCGTCAAAGAAAATTTCACCACCTCGTTGAAACTTGTTTGCGATGAGAATTCTGGAGAACGCCACGCGCCCAGGTAGCCAGTTTCAAATTGGAAGTAGCCCACTGGCGTGAGGGTAGCGGGCGTCGCAATCGTCGGCCGGCCCGGGTTGGCGGTGGGTTCTAATTCTTCAGCTTCTTCGGAAGGCTTCTTGGCCCCACCTGACTCTTGCTGAGCTGCGGCTGAAGTCGTGACCACCATCAACGACGCCAACAGCAGCATCGGACAGGCTCGCATCATCGCAGGCTCACTTCGCCCTCAGAAGCAGCACAGGCACGCTGATGCTGTGCTGCACCCGGCTCGCGGTGGTCCCAAGAAAAATATCGGCCAGGAAGCGGTGCCCATGAGTGCTCATGGCTACCAGGTCGCAGCCCTTCTGCTGAATCCACTTGATAATTTCTTTGACCGGCTCACCGTAGGCAAGTTCAGCTTCCGTCGGGATGTCCATGACTTGAAATTCAGAGCGGACCTTTTCCAGGTAGGCGGTGTCTTCGGCAATCTCGGGACTTACGGCGTCCTGCCCGTAGGTTCTGGCGGCCCATCCGTCGGCTACGTGTAGCAACACCAGGCGACTGTGGGCAAGTTTTGCAAGCTGCTTGACGTGTTCGATAATTGCCCGGTCTCGCGGCGTGCCGTCTAAGGTCACGAGAATTTTGTCATACATAAAGTTGTCCGTTCGACATCAGAGTCATCCACCGGCAATCACTTGCCATGCAGCTTTCAGCGAATCCGGCAAGCCATAAATATCCATCGCTGTAATCAGAATCGCGCTGGTCCAGCCGGCAATCAACAAAAACCAGCCGTTTTTCCAGTTTCCCATTCGCTTCCGGGAACTGGTGAACTGCAGCAGGGGGAACATGGCAAATGGAAGTTGCAACGCCAGCACCACCTGGCTGAGGGTGAGCAGATCCGTAACACTGCTATCGCCTCGCAATCCAATAATGAAAACCGCTGGCAAAATCGCCAGCATCCGGGTGATGAGCCGCCGCACCCAGGGCTGGATCCGCCAGTGCATAAAGCCTTCCATGACGACCTGGCCGGCGAGAGTGCCGGTGATCGTGCTGCTCTGTCCGCTGGCCAGCAAAGCCACGGCAAACAACGTGCTCGCCACCACGGTTCCCAACAACGGGGCCAGGGTCAGATACGCGACGCGAATCCAATCGCTGTCAGCGGTGAACTTCACCAGCTGTCCGCCTGCTACCGTGATGCTGTCTTTCCCGAAAAATACGGTCGCCGCGAGAACCAGAATGGCTGCGTTCACGAAGAAGGCGATGGTCAAGGCAACGGTCGAGTCGATGGTGTTGAACTGGATGGCTCGGCGTATCGACTTCTCATCCTTCTGCAACTGCCGGCTCTGGACCAACGCCGAATGCAGGTAGAGGTTGTGCGGCATCACGGTCGCACCAATGATCCCGATCGCCACGTAGATCATTCCGACCTGATGGAAGTGCGGCGACACCAGCGCGCGGCCCATTTCAAGGAAGCTCGGCTGCGTCTCCGGAAGAACAAATATCTCGATGAAGTAGCAACCAGCGATGGTGGCAATCAGGATCAGCACTACGGCTTCGATCGTGCGAATGCCCAGGCCCTGCAAGGCCAGCAGCAGCAGCACATCCACTCCAGTGATGATGACCGCCCACAACAGCGGGATGTGGAACAGCAGATTAAGGGCGACCGCGCTGCCCAGAACCTCCGCCAGATCGCAGGCGCCAATGGCCATCTCGCTCATCAGCCAGTTGGGATAGCGGGTCCATCCCGGATACCAATCGCGGCAGCACTGGGCAAGATCCTTGCCGGTCACCACTCCCAGCCGGGCGGAGATGACTTGCATGAAGATAGCCATCAGGCTGGCGACGCCGACCACCCACAGCAATTCAAACTTGAAGCGGGCGCCCGCCTGCAGATCCGTTCCCCAGTTTCCTGGATCCATGTAGCCGACGCTGACCAGGATGGCTGGCCCCACGAACGCCCGCCACTGCTCCCAAAACCCTGCCTGGTGGTGGGGAACCTCGACGGTGCCGTGGACGTCCTCTAACGAGACGTGGCCGGCGCGTGGATCCTTGATTGCCATTCCCCTCCCATTAATTAGCGTAAGTATACTACAAATAGTTAACTATAGCTAACTAAAGTCTCCCGGACCGGACGGGCCGCACCCAGATCTTCTCTGCCGCTGGCGTCCCTAGCACGACCGCGCCCTCGGTGGTCTCAAGAGACAGGGTTCGGTCGTAGTTCCGTTCGCGTAAATGGAATTCGCTTCCCGGCCGCAGGCCCCGACGGTCGAGCAACTCGCACAGCACGGCATCCCGTTCATACACGCTCGCGACGCTATAGCTCTCGCCAGCTTCCGCTTCTGAAAGCAGTGTGAGTCCGGCCTTTCGTCGCTTAGCGGGGCTATCGACGATGGCATGATTGCCATGCGGACAAGATCCGCCACGCCCCAGTTTCTTCACCAGCAGCGCTTCAAACTCCGCTGAAACGGCGTGCTCCAGTCTCTCCGCTTCTTCGTGGGTTTTGTACCAGGGCATGCCGAAGATCTCGGTCAGCATGCGTTCGATCAGGTGGTGGCGTACGGCAATCGATTTTGCAATGCGGCTTCCCTGGGGGGTCAGCAGCACGCGCCCGTCTTTGCGAACGTTGACCAGACCATCCCGCCTCAAACGGCGCAAGGCCATGGTGACTGCGGGAGGCGACACCTTGAGCCAGTTAGCCAGCGTGGCCGAGATGACGTTTTCGCCTTCGCTCTGAGCCTCGAAAATCGCCTTTAGATAGTCTTCTTTGGAAACGGTGATCATCGCGCGGGCGTGATTATAGCTGGCCCGAGCGGTGGTTCATAATGCTCGAGTTCCTAAACAATGTTCCATCGCTGCGCCGGAATGCGTACCTGCCGGAGCAAACGCGCTGGCCTGATCATTCCATCGTTGTTCGTTCACCCCGAACACGAGGAGCCAAACAATAAGTGAAGCCGCCCCAAGAATGCCGAGGCCAGCGACGTAGGGAAACAGACGGTATCCCAGCGGCTGATACAGAAAGGTAAGCCAGCCCAGGCCTCCAAAGATTCCCAGCACGCCCAGAATCCGAGGCAGAAACGTGGACCTGACAATGAGGAAGCCAGTCAACAATGCATAGAATCCAAAAAACACTAAGGCGGTCGCGGCGCCATGACTATTCACGCTGAGCAAGAGCAGGCTCAGCGCCTGCAACTGCTCCGTGCTGAATACGCTCAAGTAGTGCGCGCCTCCCAGAACGAATAGGGGGGCAATAAAAAACACGCGGCTAAAAGTCTTAATGATGCAGCCCGCAAAGCCTAAGAACGCGGCCAGCAGCGAGATGCTCCTGCCCGCCGGCTTAAGCAATTCATAGAACAAGGCTGTCATAGAAATCTGGCACGCCATCTCGACGAGATAGGCTGCGAAACCCCACTGAAACAGTTCCTTGTGCGCCAGAATGTTGGTTGCCGTCGCGACAGCGTCGCCGTCGACCACGAGCCTTCCGCTTACGAAACCCTGGGCAAATATTCCCGTCACAATGGTGACTAGATAAAAGGCGCCGACAACCCTGGCCTTGTGACGCGGCGACGTCCTTGCGATTCGTTCTTTCCTCACAGCTGTAGTCATACTGGCGCCTTCTCTTTCGGAGACCGACTCGGAATTAGATCGGTCCCTGCGATCGCCGCATGCGTACTGCTACGGCGAGGAATATCGCTGTGACCGCAAGTCCTACCCACAGGCCCGGGCTCGTAAGAAATTCACCTACACCCAGATGCGGTACCAAAATAGCCGCCATACCTGTCGCCTTCGACTGCATACGGTCGTCCATGCCTACGCTGAGGACGTGTGACACCATGCCACCAAAATAGGAAGTGTGGAAGGCAATCTTCTCGACGACGACGATGGCCAGTGGTGGCAACGTAGCCCAAAGAAAGGGCGCGCGACGTGCCCAGCTGGAGACCAGCAACAGCCAGCCGTAAAGTGGCGCGTACCAAAACCCATGAATGCCCAGCAGGTGGTACAGCAGTGCCGGCAAGAGTTGGAAAATGGGCAACTGACTCGCGATAGTGGCGGCACTCGTTCCCCGTACCAGCAGCACCACACTGCTGAAGGACAGCATTACGAACCACAAGGCACAGGTCATCGCGAATGCGAATAACGGAAGAAGAACGACCGCCACCAACGCTTTCGAGAACACGGTTGTCAGATCGGAAATCGGCAACGACTTCCAGAAAAGGATGCTCCGATCGCGACGTTCGCTGTGTAATGCGTCAAGGCAGTAAAAGAACGCAACGAGAATCATGGTCCCCATCAGTACGAGTGCCCCGAAGCCGCATGACTCGAGCATGAACCCATGCAGATAGTCCCCGCCTTGCCCTGACGCGCGCATCCTGGAGGGCAAATGCAAGGTGCTTATCACGAAGCCAAGAAGGTATATCGCGGAAGCGGCCAGAGGTGCCATATAGATCGACCGGTTTTCCCACAGTTCCCGTCGCACGGCCCAGTACATGCGCCGACCCTCCGAGATGACCGCCGGCGCATCAGCACGCGATTCTAGGGGCGAACGTGTCACGGCGTTCGACTGAGTGTTCATAAGGCAACTCCTTGAGCCGGGCCGGCGTGATTGCCCGACATATTTCCCGACATATTTCCCAACACCGCAACAAACAGATCAGCCACGCTCGGCGTGCGCACTTCGCCGAGCTCAACCAGTTGCTGGCGGTCGACGCGATCAAACAACAGAACGCTCCCCCCGAGAACTTGTCGCTCATGCATCGGTTTGAGCGCCCGGGCTGCTGCCACGTGCTCGGGATTCACCATCAATTCCACATACCGCGACTCGAAGTCTTCCATGCTGCAATTCAGCACGATTCGTCCGCGGTGCATGAACATCACATCGGTGAGGACATTCTGAATCTCCTCCACCTGGTGAGTGGTCACGACAATCGTACGGCTGCGGTCGTAGTAGTCATTCAACAGCGAATCGTAGAACTGCTTGCGATACAGAAGGTCGAGACCCAGCGTCGGCTCGTCGAGCACCAGCAGCCGGGCGTCAATCGCCATGACCAGCGCAAGGTGCAACTGGGTCACCATGCCCTTCGACAGCTCCCTGACCTTATTGCCTTGCCGGATGCTGGTCTTCGCCAGAAAACTTTCCGCCTTCGCGCGATCGAATCTGGGATGGATGCCGGCGACATACTCGAGCGCCTGCGAAACCTTGATCCAGCGCGGCAGCACAGCCACGTCCGCAATGAAGCAGACATCGCGCATCAGCTGATCGCGCTCGCGCCAGGGATCACGCCCCAGAACCCTCAGTTCTCCCTGATAGGGCGTGAGGCCGAGAATCGCATTGAGCGCGGTGGTCTTGCCTGCGCCGTTAGGACCGATGAGCCCGAGGATGCGCCCTTCTTCGATCCGTAAATCGATGCCGTCGAGTGCGACGGTGGTTCCGAACGCCTTACGCAGGCCGCGGGCCTCTATGCATGCCATAGGTTCAGCGCTCCTCTTCTTTCTCTTTGCCTTTTGGTTTCGACCGCTGCGGTGCACCGGCCGCCAGCAGTTCTTCCGGCTTCAATCCCAGTCGCTGAATGTTGGCGTAGACCCGCGGCCATTCTTCGGCCAGAAACTTCTGGCGTTCGCCCTGCAGCAGCAGATTGCGCGCGCCGGCATTGATAAACATGCCGAGACCTCGCTTGCTCTCGACCAGTTGTTCGTCGACGAGCTCTTGATATCCCTTCAGAACCGTGAGGTGGTTTACGCGATATTCGGCCGCGACCGTCCGCACCGAAGGAAGTGGATCCCCCTCCTTCAGCACGCCGTCGAGTATCATCGCCACCACGCGGTCGCGCAGCTGGCGGTAGATCGGCTGACTGTCATTCCACTCACGGTCCATTAGAGTTTCCACGTAGACGTTAGCAAAAGTACCTCGCGCTTCAGTTGACCCGGTGCAGGTCGGCGTGCGCGTGGATCGGCTTGTCGTTCATCATGAAGGTCCAATCCTCGGTGTGATGGTTGGCATCGATGATGGTAAATATCCCATGGTGCATGTGCTCTTCCGTGCTCCCGCTAATGTCCTTGAGCTCGAACTCCACCGTCTTCCCATCGGGCGACATCTTACCAGTCATGCGCGGCCGGTTCCCCGCGTCGCAGTAGTGAACCAGTGTTAACTCTTCTCCATCGAGGTAAATCATTGTCACCGGATGGTCGTACTTGGTCGCATCCAATGGCGTTCCCGCCTCTTGAAACTCGTGCACCAGGACGTGTCCCCGGGAGGTCACGCGCATTGAGGCGTGCAAGGCTTTGCCGCCTGACATCTCCGGCATTTCCCGGACGGTGACGGGACCTTCCCACTCTCCCGCCAGGGTCTTCATGGTTGTGAACGACTTCTGCCCCTCGGATGGAACAGATGCCAAGGAGGCCTTTTGTGCGTCGGACTGCGAGAAAGCCACGGTGGAAAGAGACAGCAGGGCAACGGACATCACTAAGTAAAGGGTTTTCATGTTCATTCTCCTTAACGGCCTCGGTTCTTCCCTCGCCCAGTGCATTGCGGGCGATCAGGCTGACCGATGTATAGTGATATAGTTAACTATATCACTATAATTTGCAAGCGATTTCTTACTTTTTTTTTGGCGTTGGGGAATCTGACTTCGGCAAGGAGAGCTGTTGACCGCAAAGATTTTAGCTCACCGTGTTGCCTCGTCGCCGTCTGAGGCAGAGTAGATTGCGGGGGATCGCGATGACAGAACTTGTTGCGGTTCGGCAAAAGTCGAACGCTTTGCTAGCGATCGGAGTCGGCGGCCTGGTTGCCGGAGCGTTGGATCTTACGCAGGCGTGCATTCTGTTTGGATGGGACATTCCGTTGGCGATCGCCGCGGGCTTGCTGGGACGGCAAGCGTTCCATGGCGGTGCCGGCACCTATGTTCTAGGGGTATTCCTGCACTTCTTTATTGCGTGCTCGGCAGCCGCGGTCTACTACGCCGCAAGCCGCAAGCTGGAGTTTATGACGGAGCACCCAATCGTCTGCGGCTTGTTCTTTGGCGCTGCGGTCGAAGAGGTGATGAATCTTGTCGTGCTACCCCTCTCGGCGCTGCATGCGCGAGGACCTTACAAACTCTATGACCTGATTCTCGGCCTGGTCGTGCACATGATCGTAATCGGGTTGCCGATCGCCTACAGCGTGCGGCGCTTCGCCGGGCAATCTTGAGTGCCGCACCCCCGCTCCATTACTGATAGTCGGGTCATTCCCTGCTTAGCCACGGACACTCGCGATTCACAGACCCTTGTGACATCTGACCTTGCGCAGGGGCCTCGATTTAGCGGACCATAGCACCGTGCGCGGTCTGGCCAAGGACCCCACCGCGGACTGTAAGTCCTTAGGATTCAAGATTTTGCCCCTAAGTGATTACAGGCCTAGGATTACTTTTCAGTTTCCCGCTAAGTTCATGATTTCAATAGACCGGGGGGAGAGGGGGGAGGGGATTACCAAAAGGTAAACTGACCCCATAATGAAAAAAAATCATCCCCGAGCAGGGATCTGGCAGAAATATTTTCTGCGGACTCGCAGCCCGATGGAATTCAAGGTCCCGAAATCAAAGCTCAATGGAGCCATAATCTCGAGCGGAAAGATCGAGTCGGCCATGCTCGATGAACCTTTCTGTTCTGACCCTGTTTTCCTTCGTGCGCCTTAGTGCCCTTTGTGGTTTCAGGATTTTGGGTTCCAAATTTCGCGACGGGGAAGTTTCTGTTTTTCACCCCTGTAGATCCTAAGGCGTGCAATGGAAGATGAGTACAGGAAGTATGTTGAGAAAATGGAAATTCAGTTGGACCGAGCCGAAGCTGGACTTGAGACAAGGCAACAAAGCCCGATTGAATTGAAAGACCAACAACGAACCATGCGCTTTTAGCGCTTGCCGCGACTCGTCAACAATCTGCTGCCGCAAGGATTCCGGAAGCAAGCTGTAAGGGATGCTGGAAATGATGTAATCGGCCGATGCAAGCCCTTGCTCGGCAAGTAGACGACGCACATGTTCGGCCGATCCGTGAACTACCCGCAGGCGCGGATCATGGATGGTCGCGCCAAGGTATTCCACAAACTCGTCATTGAGTTCGATAGCCATCAGCACCGCGTCGGAACGCATCCGCTTGAGTACCTCGCGCGTGATAGTGCCGACTCCTGGCCCAAATTCCACGACCACGCGCGCGCGGTCCCAGTCGATTCGGTCCAATAGGTTTTTCACCAGGAACCTGGAACTGGGAATCACAGAACCTAGCATCGACGGATGCTTAAAGAAATTGCGGGCAAACAATGACGCCGCGGAAGTCGCCACTGCAGCTCTTTTGACAGCCCGGTTCGCCATCCCGAACGATCACCTCAACATCAGATTACTGCGACGGACGGTCTTCAGCCTAGCTGATTCGAAGGCAATCTGGTTGCCCTTTTAACGCAGGTCCGCGCTACGGTAACTTGCCGACGTTGCCGCTGTACCTGAAAATTAAGGCGGATCGTCCGTCACGTTCCGTGGGAATCGTGTCGCCATAGAAATGGTTACTGTGAAGTTGTGGGTAAACTCGCTGTTGCGGCTGGTTTCGGGAACCTATTTCGTTCTCACGTCGATCTATTGCCTGCTCGCGTTTCTGCCCTACACGTTCTTCTTTCTCATCAAAGCACCGCCTTATGCCTGGATGCCATGGTTCGTCCGACACCAAGCTTCTTTGTATTGGTTGGCTGTCATTGCGGCAGTCGCGGCGAACTGGAATGCGCGCTCTGCATGGAGAAATAAACGGCGCGAGTTCGTCTCTGGAATCGTGGTCATCATTGCAACTGGAACTTACCTCGTCTTTCATCCATTCCTGGCGACGCTCGAAGATACTCGCCGAGCTTATTGGTGGAGTCTCATCGCACTCGTGCCCCTACTTCTGCTTGCGCTCTGGAGACAAACCGATTCTGAAGCGACGGAAACACGGAGCAGCGCCAACCACGGCTTGGGATATTCGTCTGCGGTTCTGATCGCTGCCACGATCTCGGTGATCTATACGGTGGGTTCGCGGATCCGCGTTTACCATCAAGCACGAACCATCGGCTTTCGGTTAGCAGATGCTGAACTCACGCTGTGGAGTCTGCTTTCACATCTGGTGCTTGCCGTCGCAATCGTATCCGTCATGAACCTGGTCTTCTTGATCGCAGCCAGGACCGCGAATCCGACACGGTTTCGACGCGTCGGTGTAAGCGCTCTCGTGTTGGCCTCGCTCTGGATTGCCCTCTCGCGTTTCCTGGAGAATGCTCTGAGCTTTGCAGGATGGTCTGCGCGAGCCTACGCCGCAGCACTCGCCTTAGGATTGACGCTATGGGGATTCTCGATTGTCCTTCCATTCCTCAAGCTGGCGCGAACTTCCACCAGCAGCTATCGAGCGCGCACGGTCCCGTCGTTATTGCTGGCAGTGTCATTCGCGGTCGCCATCTTGTTTCCCATTCTGATCGGTGGAGCAGATTGGAGTGGATTCCTTGAAGGGACTGTCACGCTTATCGTTTGGGTGGCGATTTCGGGTTGCCTGCTTTGTCTGCGACCTGCGCGCGTCCAATACTCAGTGCTGACGATCGTACTTGTCGTGGTGGGTTGCGGCGCAGCGTACAAGCTATTGCAGGCCAGCGAAATCTTTTGGAGCAGGCCACTTGGTTCCACGGACGATGAGATCTCGCTCGCTCTCGAGTCCTATGGCGAGCAGGACACTTCATTTCAACTGACGCATCACATCCTAGGCAACGGCCGTAGCGAAGTATGCGGCGATCTCTGCCGCATCCTGCGCGACTATACCAACATCCGCGATGCGCAGGCGCGCGTGGATGTGCAACTGGTGGACAAGTTCGTCCCCGCTCAAGGTTCACGGCCGAACATCTTCCTGTTCGTGATCGACTCGATGCGGCCGGACTATCTGGGTGCATACAATCCTCGCGTCGACTATACGCCGAATCTGGATGCATTCGCTCGCGACAGCGTAGTGCTGCACAACGTGTATTCACAGTACGCCGGGACCTCGCTTTCCGAACCGGCTATTTGGTCAGGGGCAATGATGTTGCACGCGCACTATCCGCAACCCTTCTCGCGGCTCAACAGCCTCGACCGCATGCTTCACGCAGATGATTATCAGATGATGGTCAGCGTCGACGAGGTCTTAAGCACGTTACTTCCCGCAGACGACCACGTCATACGGCTCGATGCAGACAAGAAGTTTTGGAACCAACTGGAGCTGGGCGAAACCCTCAAGCAGGCACAGGCTGAAATGGATGTCCTGAAGGGGAACACAGAGGAGCCTCTATTTCTCTACGCGCAGCCTAAGAACGTGCACCAGTTTGCGAGGAACGAAGTGCCGTCGCCGACTTCGCAACATTGGCAGGCGCCAGAAGGAATGAGCATCCGGATTTCGTACGAGGTTCATTGGGTCGACCAGTGCCTCGGGGAGTTCTTCCGCTATCTGAAGCAGCGGGGCATGTACGATAACAGCATCATCATCGTAACCAGCGACCACGGGGATGCAACCGGTGAATTCGGACGGAGCAGTCATTCGACCTCGATCTGGCCGGAAATCATGCGGGTCCCGCTTATTGTGCACTTGCCCGCGAAGATGCGAGAGCATCTGGTGTACGATGACCAGCGCCTTTCAACGCTCACTGATCTCACGCCGACCCTATATTACTTGCTGGGACACAGGCCCGTCGTGAACCACCCGCTTTACGGTCGCCCTCTGTTTGCCGAGACACGAGAGGAGCTCGACCTGTATCAACCTCAGGATCTTCTGCTGGCGTCAGATGTGCGCGCGGTGTATGGCATTCTAACCGCTGATGGACGGTACTTTTACGCTACTTACGATTCGCCAGCGCAAAGTTATCTTTTTGACCTTAAGACCGATCCTAATGCGGAGCACAACATATTGAGTCCGATCTTGAAGCAGCGCTACGACGAGGAGATCATCGAGCATCTCCAGCGAGTCGGCGACTACTACGGGTACAAGCCTGGCGTCGGATCGATACTGGCATCGGCGCACTGAAATTCGCGGACACAATCTGCTATTGAGATTTCCGTTCGAAACAAGTGGCCTACTGAATTTGTAGCGTAAGCAAGTCTGGCCATAGACGGATCAAGGCAAATCGCAAGGCCATTCCAGCACAGAGAGCAACGAGGACGCTGGAGAGAGAACCGATCAGAAAGTATTCGGTAAAGTCCCGATTTCTTTCGAATTCGTCGGAACGGACCACTCCTTTGGCGGCCACCAGAAACGCAAGAGCAGCATAACTTCCTGCCGCAACCACGATGGTGAGGACGATTCGTTCCAGGTTGCCGATCAGGCGGCCACGATTGTATTCCTCGACGTCGACAGTCTTGGGCAACAGTTCCTCGGCAACCGCTGCGATATCCGCCGTGGTGGCATCACTCATTTCCGGCTGTGATGGAACAGGTTGCACCTCAACAAAGATTTCAACAGAGTCAGGCGGTTCGTGCGACGGCAAAGTTCCAGATTTCCTGAGCACTCCACGAACGATGTACGTCCCTCCGCGAACCACGAGCAACAGTGCAGCCGCCAGAATGCAAAGGGCAGCCTGTTGCGCCGGAGAGATCGACGACAGCACCCAATTTGTAGAAAGGTCAAGGCCACGAATTGCAGCAAGGCTAGAGAGCATGTACACAAAAATCCAAAAGCCTTCACACTCCGCGAGCCAATGCATGGGTAAGCGATAGCGAAGAAGCGGGTGAAACAAGGAGATGCAAAGCATTAAGGCGGACAGGCTCAGCGAGCTAGACAGGCCGAATGCAAGCGCAGCCGAAACAAGGACGCGGAAGACCAGCAGAATGATCCAGCGCGTCCATCGAAAGCGCGTTGTTTCACCATGGAGAGGATCGGGCGTGACTCCGTACGCGGCAAGAGTCCAGAGCAATAGCAACTGGGACCACAGCAAGAACTGGTCGCTAATGACGACGGGAGAGGCCATGTTTTGAGCTCAGCAAGGGATCGACTTGCTGTTGAAGAATCATACGCCATGCATTCTCGGCAGCGATGTATTGAAAACAGCCCGCGGCGAGAACCTGCCGGGAAACCACCTGTTTGGCAATCTTCAGTTTTTCCGCAACCTGAATTTGTGACATGCCTTTGCGAAGAAGGCCTGCGATGCTTCGTTGCGCAGGAGTCCAGCGCGAACGGTGAAACCAAAGAAGCCTAGCGATGCCGTTCAAGATGTCGTCCAGATCGTCAAAACCATGGAACACGCCACCCAGGGCTTTGGCTTTCTTGGCACGGTCAATAGCAGCCCGAGCGGCGTGCAGTACGGGACCATCGACGTTGATTGCGACTCTTTGCAGAGGAGTGTCGAGCGTTCCGAATCCGATGCCGACACGCAGCTCGCGCTCGGGAAAGTTCTGCTCGAGATGCCAGATTAGATCCGGGACCAAAGCTGCCGAATGCAGAATTCCCTGAAATTCATCGCCCAGGGTAATGACAAATTTGGCGGCGATCGCCTTTCGGTATTCCCGATTGAGGTTGTCGATCAGGTGGCTGAATCGGCGCTGGAGAGCCCGCCGCTGGGAACTGGACAGGTCGCGCGAACGAACCATGTCGGCAATGATGGCGATGTAACGCTGGGAGGCCCGATTCATGTGCTCTTTTTGGGTGCAAGCTATTGTCACCCATAATTGGGTGATTTTCAAGTAGTCACCCAAAATTGGGTGACAAACGAAAAGTCACCCATAAATGGGTGACTGGCCAAGGGAGCGCGCGGGGTCGTGCTGTGGGCATAAGGTAGTCCCGGCTCACTTGACGCCGAGATCGTCGTGCTCGTGGTAGTTGGGATATGGGGGACGCTTGATTTCGGGGAGGGGGTGCTCTTTCAATTGCTGCATGACTACTTCGATGGCTTTCTCGAGTTGAGCGTCGTGCCCCTGTCGGAAAGCAGCTGGATCGAGATCCACTTCGACATCAGGGGCAACGCCGTGGTTTTCAACTTCCCATTCGCCGTTGAGGCCATAGATGGCGGCACGTGGAGCCGTAACGCGGCCGCCATCGATGAGTTCAGGATAGCCGCCTATTCCGACGAGGCCACCCCATGTCTTCTTACCGATTAGCGGGCCGATGGCGGCTTTGCGGAAATACCAAGGCAAGGCATCCCCGCCGGACCCGGACATTTCGTTGATGATCATAACCTTAGGTCCGTAGATCGCCTCGGATGGGCTCGACCAGTCGTGGCCATCACGAGTCACGACCTTGCTCATCATGGGACGACGCAAGTAGTCGATAATGTAGTCGGCCAACTGCCCGCCTTCATTGAACCGTTCGTCGATGATGGCGCCTTCCTTGCCGACTTGTGAAAAGAAGTAGCGGTTGAAGCTGGTGTACCCGCCACCTGCGGTATTGGGAACGTGCACGTACGCAATGCGGCCTCCAGTAGCCTGATCAACACGACGGCGGTTGTCCTCGATCCAGGCAAGGTGGCGCAGGTTTTCTTCACTCTCGACTGGAATCACTGTGACTTCGCGTGACTCCTTACCATCTGGGTTCGGACCCACCTTAAGGACGACCTGCTTACCCGCAGTCTCTTCGAAGAAGGTAAAGATATTATCGGAGGCATGCAGGTCACGGCCGTTCACGGCAAGGATGTAATCTCCAGCTTTTACGTTGACGCCGGGTTGGGTCAGCGGGGCCTCATTCCCGGGATTCCAATTCTCACCGTTGTAGACTTTGGCGACGCGATAGCGGCCATTCTCCAGGCTGTAGTCGGCGCCAAGAAGGCCGCCTTTCAGTTTCTTGGGTTCAGGAGCTTCGCCGCCCCCGACGAACATGTGGCCCACCGTCATTTCGCCCAAACACTCCTGGAAGAGGTAGGTGAGTTCTTCACGGGAGGCAATGCCATCCAGATAGGGAGCATACTTTTTCCTGGCCTTGTCGAGGTCGAGACCGTGATAGTGCGGGTCATAGAAGAAATCACGCTCAATGCGCCACGTCTCGTTGTAAATCTGCTTCCACATGGCTCGGGGTTCGACATAGACTTCCCATCCGTCGAGTTTGAGTGGTCCAAAGCCGGGCTTGGGGGGCGCGCCGCCAGAAGCGGGGCCATCATCGACCGAGGCGGTGGACCATGAATCCCCCTTGCGGTAGAGAATCTTTTCGCCATCAAAGGAGACGGTGAAATCGTTGACCTCATCCATTAACTTGTCGACCTTTCGCTTGCTGAGGTCGAATTTCTGTATGGTGGCGGTGAAACTAGCATTGTCGTCGTCGACAGCAAAGACCATCGGGCCTTCGGAAAGGAACAGGATGCCTGATTTTCCGGGAAGCAGGTTGAGGTAGTTCTTCGCTGGAATCGGGAGCGAGAGAATGCGCTGACCGATACCATCGATGTCGATCTTCACGACGACGGGTTCGTCTTTCTTGTCCTTGTCTTTGTCTTTGTCTTTGTCGCCGACCGATTTGTCTGCCTTGCTCCTATCTTTCGATTTTTCTTTGGCTTGATCTGCAGCTTTGCCTTTCTCGTTCGCTTGATCCGGCTTCTTCTCGTCTTTCGGTTTCTCCTCGTCGCTTTCGGGCGCGAGCGGAGACTTGTCGTCCTTATTAAGAACGGCCAAGTAGACGCTGCGAGAAACGCGGTGTTCGTCGCTGGTCATGTCGAGACCCGCGGTTGTGAGGGCGACGTTAGTCGATGCCGTGAAATAGAGATACTTGCCGTTCTTGTCGAAGATCGGGTTGAGCGCGTCGCTCATGCCGTCGGTAACTTGAAACGTTTTGCTTTGCTCGAGGGAATAGACAAAGATTGCATGCAGGCCACTGGGAAGTTGCTTGGTGTAAGCGATCCAGTTATTGTCTGGGGACCACGTCTGTCCGATCTGATTAGCGGCAAAAGTCCAGTAGTAGTCGGTGTCTACGAGTTTCGGTGTGGGATTGTCGAGGTCGAGATACCACAACTGCAGGCGCTTATCGGTGTACGCAATTTTCTTACTGTCGGGGGACCAAACGGGGGAATAGAAGAACGTCGGAGGATTGCCGAGGTTGATGCGGCGAACGGTCCCCAGGCCATTCTGATCGCGGATGGCAAGTTCGTACTCTCCGGACTCATCAGAAAAGTATGCAATGGATTTGCCGTCAGGCGACCACGAAGGATCGCGATCGGCGACGGCGGGACTGCGCGTGATGTCGCGAATGTCGCCTTTGTCGGTGGGAACTGTGAAAATCTCTCCCCAAGCTTCGAAAACAGCGCGGGCACCGGTAGGAGAGATGCCGAAATTCTGAATGCGTTTGGGCTCGACCTTGGCGAAGTGCGGCCGCACAGCATCGACGTCGCCGACGACGCGAATGGTTACGTTCTTGGCCTGATGAGTATTGATGTCGTAGAGCTTGATGGCGCCGAACTGCTCGATCACGATGGCGTCGGGACCGGCGGAGGCGGTCTTAAAATCGAGGCCATCGCTGTGAAGAGCTTCGGAAACTTGTTTGGTCCGGGTGTCGTAGGCGAAGAGGCTGACGGGCCCGGTGCGGTCGGAGAGGAAGTAAATCGTGTCGCCGACCCACATGGGGTGGTGATCGTTGGAGTTGTCGCGGGGAATCTTGGTCACGCTGGAGTCTTTGAGATCGGCGATCCAGATGGGAGTAGTCTGGCCGCCGTGGTAGCGCTTCCAGGCCTGCTGCCATTTGGGGTGAGGGACGTAGGCGAGGTGAGTTCCATCGGGTGAGTAAGAAGCGTCCTCGGCAATGGGAAGAGGAAGTTGGGTAGGAAATCCGCCTTCGACGGGCACCGTGTAGAGCTGATCCTCGAAGTGCATGAAGCTGTTGCCCCAAGAGTTGAACAAGATTTGCTTGCCGTCGGGGGTCCAACCCGCTACGTATTCTTCAGCGGGATGATAGGTGAGACGGCGGGGCACGCCTCCGGTAGCGGGAACGACGAAGACATCGCGGTTGCCGTCGTATTCGCCGGTGAAGGCGATCAGGGAGCCGTCGGGGGAGAAATATGGAAGGGCCTCGATACCCACGCCGGAAGTGAGGCGGTGAGCGTCGCCACCGTCGCGACTGACGATCCAGAGATCGTTGGCGTAGTTGAAGACGATCTGCGTCTTGCTGACGGCGGGGAAACGAAGGAGGAGCGGAGGGGTGGACTGGGCTGATGTAGTTTGTAGCAACGCACCGACGAAGGCGAATAGCGGGAACAGAAGTTTGCGCATGAGGGCTCCGAAGCAGGCCTGTTAAGTGAAGGGGAATCTTAGTGCTGGGGGCAGAACGTGGTCAAGTTCAGCAGTTTCATCAAGGAGATAGGGGGATTGGTGCTCCGATTTGAAATTTCATGGCGCAAAGATGGCATCGCGGAAGGTCCCCTCGCATCTAAGGCGGGTATATGTCAGCCGTACAGTCGAGCCCAAGTCTGAAGCCCCGCGATCTGGCGTGGGCCGGTTGGCGTGTTCTCAAAGGTCACATTCCAATGCTGTCGATTGAGATCACGCGCGAGTGCCCGCTGAGTTGTCCTGGTTGTTATGCGTACGGGGACAGCCATCTGGGCGGAGAGACAACCCTCCGGGACCTCAGCGATTTTCGCGGGGACGCGCTCGTGGATGGAGTGCTCGAACTCGTGCGGCGCCATAAGGCCCTGCATGTGTCACTGGTGGGTGGCGAGCCCATGATTCGGCATCGTGAACTGGGACGAATTCTACCTGCACTCAGCGGGATGGGCGTTTTTACAATGGTAGTGACCAGCGGAGTAATCGCCATTCCGCGTGAGTGGATGGAGATTCCTCGGTTCCGCGTCGCTGTTTCTATAGACGGGCTTCCCGAGCATCACGATGAGCGCCGCAAGCCGGCGACCTATGAGCGCATCCTGAAGAATGTGGCAGGGCTCTCGATCAACGTGCATTGGGTGATTACGCGGCCTATGTTGTCGCGGGCGTCGTATCTCGAGGAGTACGTTTCGTTCTGGAGTGCGCGAGCCGAGGTTGATCATATTTGGGTGAGCTTGTATAGCCCGCAGATGGGGGAGGAGAGCGCGGAGCGACTCATGCCGGAGGATCGGGAGTGGGTTGCGCGGGAGTTGCCGCGGTTGGGCCGCGTGTATCGGAAGTTGCTGGTGCCGGAGGGAATGGCGCGGGCCTTCGTGAATCCGCCAAAAAACCCAAATGATTGCCTGTTCTCGAAGATGTCTATGAACTACTCCGCTGACTTGCGGACTCGCGTTGAGCCCTGTGTGTTTGGGGGCAATCCAGATTGCAGCCAGTGCGGATGCAGCATTAGCAGTGCGTTGCACTGGATTCGAGATGTGAAGGTGGCTGGACCGGTTAAGGTGGGACATCTAGTGCAGGCGTCGCTTTCCGCAGGCGCGGTGATGAGAAAGTTGCGACTTGGTTTTGAGGCACCCAACCGATGGGGAAACAGCGTTCGCTTAGTGGGGGAGAAGACGCCGCTGGTTCAGATCCAGTCTCGGGAAGAAGGCGAGATTCCGTGAGGTCAGGCTTTGTGGCCATGGCGAAAAGATCAGGTGTTGGAAGAACGTTCGGCGTCACAGGATTTCTACAACCTACGTGATAAGAGGTTGGGTGCGCAGGTGAGACGCCTCCGCGACAGCCGGCGGGGACGCCGGCGCTACGATTTGTCTGTTCCTTTTTTCTTGCCTGGTAGGCTCGCGGGGTTCTCGTGGATACGTTCACGGAAGCCTCCGCGCATGCCCGTAGCCAGGCCAACACTGGATTCGCCGAATTTGTCGCGCAGGCGATCGGCAGCGGCCATGGCATCTTTCCAGCGTTGCTGGCGGTTGCCTTCCAGTAGGTTGATCTGATCGGGTTGTGATGTAAATTGGGAGGCCTGCACACCGAGGAGACGAACCGGGACACCCCTTTTCCAATTCTTGCGAAACAGAGTGCGGATCTGCTCGAAGATTTCTGTGTCGAGTTGGGTGGGTGCCGGGAGCGTATGGGCGCGGGTCAGGGTCGTGAAGTCTTTATAGCGAAGTTTGAGCTGAATGGTGCGCGCGTGGAATTGGGATTCGCGCAGACGCCGGGCGACCATTTCGGAAAGGCGCATCAGGGTGGATTCGAGCTGGCTGGTGTCGGCCGTGTCTTCGTTGTAGGTGTGCTCGTGGCTGATAGACTTGGCGCCTACGTCAGCTCCGACTTCGGTGTCGAACCATCCGCCGGCATCTTCGCCGCGAGCCTTGCCAGCGAGAGCGAGACCCCACTTTCCAAAACGATCGGCGAGGTCGGATTCTTCGAGGCGGGCCAGGTCTCCAACTTTCTTGATACCGAGGGCGTGCAGGTGAGTTTCCATGACTTTGCCGACGCCGGGGATTTCGCGGACGTCGAGAGGGGCGAGGAATTTGGCTTCTTCGCCGGGAACGATGTAGAGCACTCCGTTGGGCTTGGCTTGGGCGGACGAGACTTTCGCAATCAAACGAGATGTGCCGATTCCGACTGAGCAATTGAGGCCGGTCTCGATTTTCATGCTCTGGTGCAGGGCGTGGGCGGCTTTGAGCGAAGGGCCGTGCAGGCGTTCGGTGCCGGTCATGTCGAGGTAGGCTTCGTCGATCGAGGCCATTTCTACCTGAGGTGTGAACGCGCCGAGGACTTTGTGGACTTTCTCGGAACACTCGCGATAGCGCTCGGAATGTCCATTGACGAAGATGGCATGGGGACACATCTTGGCCGCAGTGCGCAAGGGCATGGCGGAATGGACACCAAACTTGCGGGCCTCATAGGAGGCGGCGGAGACGACACCACGCTCGTCGCGCTGTCCGCCCACTACGACCGCTTTGCCTTTCAGAGATGGATCGAAAAGCTCTTCCACAGAGACGAAGAACGCGTCCATATCGACGTGGAAGATGGTGCGGGTGAAGGCGGGCATGTGGGAAGGGACAGCCATACTCTTGCGGATTGTAGCAGTCGGGCGGTTGTCAAGTTTTTCGAACAAATGGCGAAACTGTCCAACTGCCAGACTGCAAGGATTTTTTATATTAGCCGACCTTTTTGTTGATTCACAGCTGAGATTCGGGACTATAAGGGTGGCATACGTGGAGGTGAATGGTCCGCTCCCCGACGGACACTAGCCTGCACGAAGGCCGCACGGCGGACGCTTGGCCGTCGCCTCCGGCTCTCCCCACTTCGTGACTGCAGGCCTGGGATCGCCACCTCCCAAGGAAAGCCTGTATGCGCAAGACTCTCTCCTTTTTAGTTCTTGCTTCTGGTCTCGTTTGGCTGCTTGCCTGCGGTGGCAGCAGCAATAATGTCAGCGGCACCAAGAATCAACCCAGCATCAGCATTTCACCCATGAACCCTAACCTTCTTGTCGGACAGAACCTGCAATTCACGGCGAACATCCAGAACCTGAGCGACACTCGCGTGGCGTGGTCCGTCCAGGAAGAGAAAGGCGGAACAATCGCATCGACTGACACGGGCGGAATCTACACGGCGCCTTGGCCTGTCGGAATCTACCACGTGGTCGCAACCTCGGTTGCCGATCCGGCGCTGACGACGAACACGATGGTCTCGGTGACGGCCGAGTTTGCCTTCCTCGAGGAACTGCCTAGCGGGGACGCGCTGCCGTTTTCGATGACGCCCCTGATCGGCACATTTGGCACGGATGGAAATCTCGGCATCAGTGGAGTGACCGATCAGGGAACGGGCAATCCAGTATCGGTGGCGATGGAATCGTTGACGCTGTCGAACGATGGCACGAAGGGGACCTTCAATGTGGTGGCACCAGACAACACCTACGATGTGTACGTAGCAAACGCAGATGGTACGGGAGACGCGACCCAACTGACGCTCGACGGTTTTTCCTGGTGGCCGCAGTTCTCCTCGGACGGCAAGCAAATCCTCTACCTGAAGGATGTGAATAACTGGACCAACATTTGGATCATGAACGTCGACGGCTCAAATCAGCACGAATTGTTCTCGTCCGAGGTATGGGGGGTGGATCTGTTTTCCGCGACCCTTTCGCCAGACGGAACGAAGATCGCGGCGGAACTTGATTGGGCACCGAATGGTGTCTGGCAAGATGGGATCGTGATCATAAACGCGGATGGAACCAACCCGATTCCGCTAACAGGCGCCAACTTTACCTGCATGGGATACGACGAGATGCCGGCATTTAGCAACGACAGGACGAAGATCTTGTTTAGCCGATGGTGTGGAGAACAGAACGGAAACGAGACGCTGTACACAATGAACCTGGACGGCACTGCAGTGACTCGACTCGGACCCGCACCCGTCGACGGTGTTTGGAACTACAATCCGCTCACCGTCGGAGATAGAATCGTGTTTCAGTCGAATCAGGACGCGGTGAACACTCGGGATTTCGAAATCTACACGATGCAGGCGGACGGAAGCGCGATCACCAAAGTCACCAACAACGCAGTCTATGATGGCTTCGACCTTTCGTGGTGGGCTGGGCCGAGTTCCGCAAGTGCGCAGCGGAATTTGCAGTCTTTGCGCGGTACCAACAGGGCTTGGCACGGACACACTCAAAGGTCGGACAAGATCAAGAAACTTCACCGACTCAGCAAGTAAAAAGAATGCCGCGCTCAGCACAAGAGCGCGGCATTATTATTCACAGGCTCGTTAGACTAAGACCTTTTCGGTCGACGACAGGGTGCCGTGCACCTGCCGTACTCGGTCGTAGATCTTCCCATATTCGCGGGCCGACGCGTTCCAGGAGAAGTCCTTATTCATGCCATTGCGCATCAAGGCTTGCCACGAGGTCTGGTCGCGATAGGCCGTCAAGGCTTGCTTGATCGTGAGCAGGAGCGATTCGCCGTTGTATTCCGTGAATTTGAAACCAGTTCCCTTCCCGGTGCGGGCGTCCCAGGGCTCAATGGTGTCGTCGAGGCCGCCAGTGGCGCGGACGATGGGGACTGTGCCGTATTTGAGGCTGTAGATCTGATTCAAGCCGCAAGGCTCATAGCGCGAAGGCATGAGGAACATGTCGGCGCCGGCTTCGATTTTGTGGGCGATGGCGTTATCGTAGGCGACCTTGACGGCAATCTTGTTGGGAAACTGTTTATTGAGGCGAACAAACATTTCTTCGTAGGTCTTGTCGCCGGCGCCGAGCGCGACGACGATCATATCTTCGCGGGCGAGGCGGTCCGCGATCTGCGAGATCAGGTCGAAGCCTTTCTGAGCGGCGAAGCGCGAGACGATTCCGATTACGGGGAGCTTGGCATCGGCGTTCTTGACCCCAAAAGCAGATAGCAGGTCCTGTTTGCACTTGGCCTTGCCAGAAAGATCTTGCGGCGAAAATTTCGCGGCTGTGAACTTATCGGTTTGCGGGCTCCACTCCTCGTAATCAACACCATTCAGAATTCCGGTCACGGTGGACGCCCGGTCGCGGAGGACACCCTCGAGGCCAAAGCCATATTCCGCGGTCTGAATCTCCTGGCTGTACTTCCGGCTGACTGTGGTGATGAAGTCAGAATACGTAAGAGCGCCTTTCAGGAAGTTCACCTGGCCGAAGAACTCCATCTTCGACATAGTGAAGAGGTCCCACGGTAACATCAACAGCGGGAGGGTATCGGGAGGAAACAGCCCTTGATATCCCATGTTGTGAATGGTGAAAACTGTGCCCACATCGCGGAAGGCGGGATCTTCGGCGTAGACGGTGCGGAGCAGAACCGGTATGAGAGCAGACTGCCAGTCATGACAATGAAAAATATCGGGGACGCCCAGGATTTTCGTGGCTTCGAGCACAGTTCGGGAGAACAAAGCAAAGCGCTCAGCGTTATCGGGATAGTCACCAGAGGGGGTACCGTAGAGGGCGTCGCGATCAAAGTAGGGAGGATATTCGACGAAATAAAACTTCACACCGCCCTGAGAGCCGCCGCTGACGACGGAGGCAAAGCGGTACTGGTCATCGAAGGGAATGGTTACGCTTCGAACGACCGTGACGGGCTCACTAAGCTTGGTCTGCCGATATCGCGGGAGGAAGACGCTAACTTGATGTCCAAGGGACGCCAAGGCACGGGGCAAAGCGCCAACGACGTCGGCCAAGCCGCCAGTTTTCGAAAACGGCACGCCTTCCGAAGCCACAAATGCGATGTTCATGAGTGCGGAACCTCCCAGGAGCGGGCACGTTTTTGGCGTTGCACGCTATTATTATCAGTGTGTCTCGGGCCCAGAGGGTCCGGCAGCTAGGATGCCTGGACCGACTTCAAAGTCTACTTCCCGAGTGAGTGAGGGTCAACGTGCCAAAGGTAGCATCTACGCGCCGTCCGCAAACCAAGCCTAAAATGGGACAGCATTTTCTGGCCAGAGAAGATCTGGCGGCACGCGTGGTCGAGACTCTAGGTGACATTTCGCAGAGCACGGTGCTGGAAATTGGGCCGGGCCGAGGCATTATGACGTCGTTGCTCGCCAAGCGGGCAAGGCGACTGATTGCGGTGGAACTGGATCGCGTACTGGCGGCACAACTACGGCTGAAGTTTGGCATGGCGCGCAATGTGGAAGTCATTGAGGCTGACGTTCTGGCCATCGACTTCGACTCTCTTTTCGGACCAAAGCCTGGGTTGAGCCAGCCGGGGATCGAACTCAAGCCTCAGCCGGTAAAGGTCGTGGGGAATCTTCCTTACTACATTACGTCCGATATTCTGCTGCGGCTGTTTGAGTTCTCGAAGTACTTCGACAGCATTGTGATCATGGTGCAGCGCGAGGTTGCCGATCGGATCGCTGCAGAGCCGGGTGGTCGCGACTACGGCATACTCTCGGCTACGGCACAGTTGTATGCGCGCGTGGAAAACTTGTTCACGCTGCCGCCGGGAGCGTTTGTGCCTCCGCCAAAAGTGCATTCGTCGGTCTTGCGGTTGACCATTGATCCGCAACAGGAGAAGTTAGGGGTGGCAGGCGATGGCTTCATCGATTTTTTGCGGCAATCATTTGGACAAAAACGGAAGACGCTGTGGAACAACTTGAAATTGAAGTATGAAGGAGCAGAGTTGAAGCGGGCGCTCGCGGAGGCGAAGGTCAAGGGTACGGCGCGGGCTGAGACTTTGAGCTTAGAAGAGAGCGCGGCGATCTATCGCGCCTTGCGCGAAGCGCATTCCGAGTCCTAGCATTAATGTTGCCGGTCCCGCTCGGGCGAGGAGGGGCAATGTCCACTACCGTTCTGCGTCATCCCGCAGTCGCGGGACGTTTTTATCCTGGCGATCCTGACGACCTGCGCATGGAAGCGCAGGGTTATCTTTCACAAGCGAGTTCCGTGAAGCAAGTTCCGTTGCGGGCCCTGGGCTGCATTGCACCGCACGCGGGATATATGTATTCCGGACACGTCGCAGGTGCGGTATTTGCGCGTCTGGAGGTACCGCAGCGCTGCATTGTCCTCTGCCCGAACCACACGGGCATGGGTCGAGCCCTGGCTGTAATGAGTGAAGGCGGGTGGCAGACGCCGTTGGGTGACGTCGCTATTGATGCCGACCTAGCGGCGGCCTTGAAAGCGCGCTTCCCTGCGCTGCAGGAAGATGCCGCCGCGCACCGCGCCGAGCATGCGGCTGAAGTGGAGCTTCCCTTTCTTCTGTTGCGACAGCCCGAGCTGAGATTCGTACCGATTGCTCTGGGGACGGGACAATTTGAGACTCTGGAACAACTGGGCATGGCTTTGGCCGACGTCATTGCGGCGCAGAAGGATCCCGTCCTGATTGTGGCGTCGAGCGACATGAACCATTACGAGTCAGACGTGGTAACGCGAGCGAAGGATCATCGCGCGATTGAGCGGATTCTGACGTTGGACCCGCGTGGGCTATTCGATGTGGTGACGCAGCAGGACATCAGCATGTGCGGGTACGGGCCGGCGGTCGTGATGTTGACGGCCGCTCGAGGGTTGGGAGCGAAGTCGGCGGAGTTGGTGAAGTATGCGACGTCGGGAGATATCTCAGGAGATCGCGACATGGTTGTGGGCTATGCGGGAGTTGTGGTGGTTTGACAGGCTCCTAGCAGATTCGGCGCGCTTCGCGCTGGACGAGACAGCCGAAAGCGGCTGTCTCCACATCGTTATTCCAGACTTCCCACGATTGTGCTACTGGCAAATAAACAGGGCGGCTTTCGCCGCCCTGCTTACAATCAATCGAGCATTCCTTCTAACGATGCGGGCCACTGGACGCATGCCCTGCAGGTGCGCTACTGCGGCCAGCGGGTGCCGACATTGTGCTTCGCGGTGCGCTTGCACCAGACGATCTTCCTGACGCGCTCGGGCTGGAGCTGGCTGATGGCCACGCCGAGGTGCTAGGTGACGTCGTGGAATACTGAGGCGCGGGACGCACCTCGACGAATCCGGACTTGGCGACCTGATGGTTCATATGACTTAGATTTCCGAACGCACCGCGCGGAATTCCCAAGCCTGCCGAACCGGCGTTTACAACGACTCGCGACGGGTTGACGACGGTACCAACTCCAGTTCGACCGACGATAACCGTACTTCCGGTTCCCCCGGTTCCGGCAACGGGGACAACGGGCGGGCGGAAATTGGACGGAACGGCGCCGCTATAACGCGGCACGGCCAGCCAGGAATTCCATCCACCGGGCTGCCACATCCATCCCATGGAAGGCACGAACATCCAGTTGCCGTAGCGGTACGGCGCCCATCCCCAGGGATAGGACGAGGCGAACATGTAGCCGTAGCCGGGATAGAACGACCAAGCGCCGTTCATGAAGGGATCCCACCCGACGCCGGTGAAGTAAGGCTGCCACATCATGCCGTAGCCGGGGACGTTGCTGTACGCGCCATAATAGTTCAGGTCGCTCATCCCGTAACCGTAGGGAGCTGAATTATTCTTGGCGTACTGGTCGTGGTAGGAATTGGATTCCTGGTCCCACGAATCGAGCGGGGCTTCTTCAATATTATTGGCAAGCTTGTATTTGTCGTTGTCGGCGGCGTCGAACGCGGCAGTTTTCTTCTTCGGAACAACGAGGGCACCGGCGGGCCCGTCGACGTTGATATCGCCCTTAAAGACTGCGAGATTGGCAACTTCGGTCGAGGTATCGACGCGGAAGTGGGCAGCGTGATCGAGGGTGAGTTTCTCGCGAGAAAAATTCAGGGTCACCTCGTCTTTGCCCAGCCAGTTCACGTAAGCCATGCCCTCGACGAGGTTAATCACGGAGATTCGTTTGCCGGCGTCACTCAGACCGAGCGTGCTGAACAGAACCGTGGTGTTGGGGGTAAGGCGAAGGGTGCTGCCATCCTCAAATTCAATTTCGGCGCGGGCGCGATCGTGCGTTTTGATTTGAGCACCCTGCGTGACGGGCAGGTTGAGGAACGCGTTTTCGAAACCGAGGCCGGTATTCTTATCGATTTGAACCGAACCTTGAACGTCACTCAAGCGTACGATGCGGGCCTGCGAATCGGCCAAGGCAGGCAAAGCCAATAGCGCGCAAGCAGCGACCGTTAGAAGAACCATATTGAATCTGGAGTGCGAGAGCTTGGACATGGCAACCCCCGGGGTCTGTCTTTGCCTATTAGAACACGGTTCTGGCGTGGGAGTTGTAAAACTTGGGTCAAAAGGGCCATTTTCGGAGGGCGGCGGCTGAGGCGTTTCTAGTTCTCTGAACAGGTACTTGGGGTACGGTCAGCGGGGTGCAGGCGCGATGTATCCCATGTCTATGATTCGCTGTGCCCTGACGCGCACTACGTTCATGACAGAACTGTCATTGTGAATCTCCAGCAGCACGGGCTTTACCGCCGGAATTTCCATGAGATTTCCGCGCCGGGCCTCATCCTCCATCTTCTTCAACTCGTCGTCCAGTGCCAATTTCTGGTAGCGATGATAATGGGCGAGGCGGCGGCCGAACTCCAGCGTGGCAGCGATACTCTGAAACAACGTAGTCAACTGCTGGATCACGGGTTGCGGGGAGAAGTTGTATTCCGCCGCAGACTCGCGCTGGCTGTCTTTGTAGGCAAGTTTCTTGGCTCCCGTGAAAGCCAGCTTGCGATTGCCGGAGTCGACCTTACCGGAAAAATAATGAGATTGGGCGGTCAGATCGAAGATGCGAGCGCGGGTTGCGTCTGAAAGTGTGAATTCGGTTTGGTAGGTCTCGCGTTCGTCGGAGGCCTCTGAGATGACTGCCGAGCACTCGTAGTGAGCGTGGCCATCGGACTGCACGGCGATGGAATAGTGATCCGGATCGGAGTTGGGGAAGTCTAGCGAGAAGGTGACCGTGGCAGACTCGGCGGCGCGTGCTGGGGGAGTCCCCAGTAGCGCCACGCTTCCGGCTAATATGATCAGGAATAAACAGCGGAAGCTCCGCTTGAGCCTGATACCCCGTGATCCCGCTTGTCTGGTTCCGGTCATCCGCCTCAGATTCGCTCTCGCCGTCTCGCCCACAACTGGAACACGTCATTATGCCAAAAAAGAGTGCGGTTGGAATTCTATCGTGCCGCCGCACGCTGGCGAGTCAAGGTGCCAGCGGTGTGCAGATGACAGATCGCAATTGCCAAGGCATCGGAGGCGTCCATGGGTTCGGGCGGCTGGGAAAGATCGAGGAGACGTGTGACCATGTGCTGCACTTGCTGTTTCTCGGCACGTCCGTAGCCGACGACCGACGATTTAATGGTCAGGGGGGAGTACTCGGCGACTTCTAAACCGGCGGCGGCTGCTGCGAGCATGGCCACGCCGCGAACCTGCCCAAGCTTGAGGGCGGACTTCACGTTGAGGGCGTAGAAGACGTCTTCAATGGCAACTTCATGGGGCTGATGCTCGGAAATGATTTCGCCCAGTTGGGTGAAGATGCGGGATAGGCGGCGCGGCAGATCTTCGCGGGGAGAAAGCTTGATGGCGCCGCAGGTCAGACAGCAGAGCTTGCCGCTGTCATACATCTCGACCACGCCAAAGCCCGTATATTCGCCGCCACAGTCGATGCCCAAGACTCGCATGTGAAGGAAGTGTATCGCGGAAATGGGATCGGTCCTAGTGGTTTGCAGAGGCGGATACGTCAAGAAAACGCATAAACCACTAAGGGCACATAGGTTCACGAAGGAAATCTTGATCGGAGATGTCCATAGTGCTCCTTTGTTTCGTTCGTGGTTTCACCTTTTGTTTTTCATTCACCAGGCCCAGGCGTAGGCATCGACGCGGGGATCGGCTCCGGCGCTGACGACTCCCGTGTTCATGTCAAGAACGATGCCTGCGTTCGAGCCGAGGGACCATGGAGGATCTACGCGGAGTTTGTGACCGCGCGAAATGAGTGCCTGCCGCGTGGACTCAGGGATACGGGATTCAACTGCCAAGTCGCCGGGATGCATCGTGTGGGGAAAGGGCGAGGCCGGAAAAGCGCGCGATGACCAGCGCGGGGCTTCGATGGCCTGCTGGATGTTCATGCCGAAATCGATCATATTGATCAGCGTTTGGATGGTTCGAATTACCTGGTCGTCGCCGCCGGGGCTTCCCAGGATTGCGTAAGGCTGGCCGTCTTTCATGATCAATGTGCTCTGCAGCGTGCTACGCGGGCGCTTGCCGGGCTCGAGGGCATTGGCCTCGCCGCGAACCAGCGAGTAGTAGTCGCCGCGACAGTTGAAGATGAGGCCTGTGTTCCCCATGACGACGCCTGTGCCAAACAGATCGTGCAGGCTGGGCTCGAAGCTGACCATGTTGCGGTCTTTGTCGACTACAGCAATGTAACTGGTGTCGCCGTCGTGGCGGGCATCGCCGTCGAGGACTTCGTGCACGGGGCGATCCAAGCGCGACGAGTCGGCGAATTTCTCGGGCGAGCCGGGGCGAAGTTCGAGAGACGCTTTGGTGGGATCGATGAGCTTTCGGCGTTCGCGGGCGTAGTCTTTCGAGAGAAGGCCGTCGTAGGGAATCTTGATGTAGTCCATGTCACCGAGATATTTTTCACGATCGCCCATGGCGAGTTTTACGGCTTCTGCGCTGGTGTGCAGATATTCGGGACTGTTCAAGCCCATCGCTTTGAGGTCGTAGCCTTCGAGAAGATTGAGCGCGATGAGCTCGGTTGGTCCCTGACTTGACGATGGATTCTTGTAAATCTGGTAGCCACGATAGTTGATGGAAACTGGAGACTCGACTTCCGCTGTGTACTCGGCGAAATCCTCGTAGCGAAATAGGCCCCCGTTCGCCTCTGAGAATGCTGCGAGATCCTTTGCGATATCGCCTTTGTAGAAGCGATCGCGCGCGGCTTTCAGGGCTTCGTGTCTGCCTTTGGAGTGATTTGTTTTTTCGGCCTCGACTAATTTCTTCAGGGTGCGGGCCAAGTCGGGATTCTTGAGGATCTCGCCAGCCTTCGGAGGGCGGCCGTTGGGCATGTAGATCTTGACGGTTGTCGGGTACTTGAGAATCTTCTTCGTCTCGGCAATGTAGGAAGCGCCGTATTCGCTGAGCGGGAACCCGTTCTCGGCGAGGTCGATGGCAGGCTGCAGAACCTGCTCAAAGCTCATCGTGCCCCAGCGGTCGAGGAGCGTATACCAGGCGTCTACCACTCCGGGGATGCCGCCCGAGAGGAGTCCGTCGCTCTGCGGAATCTTGCCGCCATTATTTTTCTGGTACCACTCGATGGTGGCAAGTTTAGGGGCGCGAGGCTCCGCGTTGACGGAATAGACATTCTTATCTTTGGCGTTGTAGATGAGCAGGACCGCATCGCTGCCTATGCCATTGAGGGAGAAGTCGGTGACTGCGAGCGCAGCCTGACCGCCAACGGCGGCGTCGAAGGCATTGCCGCCTGCGTCGAGAATACGGCGCGCGGCTTCGGTAGCTTCAGCTTTCATGGAGGCAACGGCGGCGTGGCGTCCGCGAATGACAGGGCGCATGGTTTGGCCAGAGTCTTCGCTCTGGGCGAAGGTTAGCGGGACAACCGCGACGAGGACAAAAAACACCATCTTCGTTGTTACGGACGATTTGGATGACATCGGTTTCTTCCCACCTCGAGGATGTTTGGATTTGCGAATCCCACCTTTCGCAAAAGGCGCGAAAGATGGCGCACCCGGCCTTCTCCTAAGTTAGAAACAAAAATCAGTTATTCGCTTAACAACACTTGGGTCGTCGTGTCTTGGCATCTTCGAATTCCTGGCGGAAGGCGGCGTAGGCGGTCGAGGATGATGCCATCTGCTTTCGAAGCAAAAAGCGGTCGTACGCGGCCTCATCGAAAATCTCGCGGAGCGTCGCCACCACAATTCGTGCCGCTTTCACGATGCCGTTCATCCTCTCTCCTCCGCAAGACGCGTCATCACAAAGGGCGTCTCCTTTACGCGCGCGTCTTCCCTTCCGGTTAATACTCCAGCCCATTGGCGCACCGACTCGATCAGGACCAGCGCTACCATCACCACCAAGATGGCAGTTACAGCGGCATCGAGGCGATTGTTGAAGATGAGGCGCGCGGATGCATTCGTCGCCGGGCCAGCGGCTAAGATCCGCGCCTGCGCCAGAAAACCGATACGCGGATCCGGATCAAGAATCTTATGCCATGACGCGGTAAATGTGACCGCGACCAGCCACGCAAGCGGAACCAGAGTGACGGCTGCGTAACGAGCTCTGTGCATCTTGACGATAATCGTAGTTGCGACGCAGAGTGCGACCGTGGCCAGCAACTGGTTGGCGATCCCGAACAGCGGCCACAGAGAATTGATCCCGCCCAGCGGATCTTTCACGCCTTGCCAGAGGAAGTATCCCCAGGCGCCGACTATGAGCGCGCTCGTGGCAAGGATGGAGGGATACCAACTCGTCCGGCCCAGAGGCTTGTAGATATGCCCGAGCGCATCCTGAATCATGAAACGGGCTACGCGCGTGCCCGCGTCGAGGATGGTGAGGATGAACAAAGCCTCGAACATGACGGCGAAGTGATACCAGAGCGCCATCATCGTGGCTCCTCCGAGACTCTGCGAGAAGATGTGCGCCATGCCTACCGCGAATGCGGGAGCACCGCCAGTACGGTTGAACAGAGTCTGCTCGCCGACCGCATGGGCCAGGGCCTGCATATCAGCGGCGGTCACGGGAAATCCCCAGGAAGAGATGGTCGCGGTCGCGGCGGTTGCGGTCTGCCCGACGACGCCCGCAGGGCTGTTGATTGCGAAGTAGACACCCGGCTGCAGTACGCACGCAGCAATGATGGCCATGACCGCGACCGCGGACTCCGCCATCATGGCGCCGTAGCCCACGATACGGGACTCGGTCTCGCGTGCGATGAGTTTAGGCGTAGTCCCACTCGAGATTAGCGAATGAAAGCCGCTGATGGCGCCACAGGCAATGGTGATGAACGCGAAGGGAAAGATTTTGCCTGCAAATACCGGCCCGGTGCCGTCGACGAACCGCGTGAGCGCGGGCATGTGCAACGTGGGATGTAACACGACAATGCCGATGCCTAGAAGAGCGATCGTCCCGAGCTTCACAAACGTGCTGAGGTAATCACGCGGTGCGAGCAGCAGCCATACCGGCAGAGCGGACGCAGCAAAGCCGTAGACGATGATGAGTTTCGCGAGCGTCGTTCCTTGCAGAGTGAAGGTGTGCGCCATGGTGGGATTCAGCGAGGCCCAGCGTCCGCCCCAGATTGCCAGTAGTACGAGGATGAATCCGAGGACGGAAACCTCGAGCACTTTGCCAGGACGAATGCGGCGCAGGTAGAGTCCCATCAAGAGGGCGATGGGAATCGTCATGGCAATGGTGAACGTCCCCCAAGGGCTGTCTTTCAGCGCATTAACGACGATGAGGGCTGCAACGCCGAGAAGGATCACGAGAATCGCGATGACTGCCGCATAGGCCACGAAACCACCGATGCGCCCGATTTCTTCCTTGGCCATTTCCGTAAGAGATTTGCCGTCGCGGCGGACAGAAAAAAGCAGGATCACGAAGTCTTGTACGCAGCCAGCGAAGACGGCTCCAGCCAGCACCCAGAGCGTTCCGGGAAGGTATCCGAACTGTGCAGCGAGCACCGGCCCGACTAAGGGTCCCGGTCCCGCGATGGCGGCGAAGTGATGGCCGAATACCACCCATTTATTCGTTACCAGAAAGTCGCGCCCGTTTTCCAATCGTTCGGCAGGCGTAGCGCGGAGCGCATCGAGAGCAAGAATCTTCGCTGCGATGAATCTACTGTAGAAGCGGTAGCCGAGGGCGTAACAACATGTGGCTGCCACGACCAGCCACAGTGCGTTAATCGGCTCACCGCGACGAATGGCCACCACGGCAATCGCCGTAAGACCAAGCAGACCCACTACTCCCCAGGCAAAGATCGATAACGTCTTGTTCATTCCGACGAGCATTGTGTCGAATCCTGAGCGGGAGTGCAATGCCCATGTGGCACCGGCGCGCAAGGCCATGCCTGAACGATTTTCTTTGGGGTTCTTTGGCTTTGGAGCGCGTCGATTTAGTGTTACTCTATTTATTCCGAAAGATGTTCTGCCTCGTGTGTCGGGCCATTTCGTCGCCCCTATGCCCGGGGTGCATTCGGAGGATTTCATTCTGCACTCATACACAAATAGGAGCAAACGATGAAAATTGGGATGTTAACTGGGGGGGGCGATTGCCCTGGACTGAATGCGGTGATCCGCGCGGTCGTGCGTAAGGGCGTGTTCCACTATCACGATGAATTTGTGGGGTTCCTGGAGGGATGGCGCGGTCTGATCGAAGACAAGAGCATGGCGCTGGATCTGGACGCGGTCGGGGGAATTCTGCCCCGCGGCGGAACCATTCTACGGACCTCGCGCACGAACCCATCCAAGCGTCCAGACGGAATCGACCGCTGCATGGCCACGATCGACAAGCATAAGATTGACGCCATTGTTGCGATCGGCGGCGACGACACGCTGTCGGTCGCGCAGAAGCTTCACGAAAGAGGCATCAAAGTCATTGGGGTGCCAAAGACAATCGACAACGATTTGGGCGGAACCGATTACACATTCGGATTCGATACCGCATGCAATGTTGTGTGCGAGGCGATTGATCGGATCCACACCACCGCCGAAGCCCATAACCGCGTGATGGTGGTTGAAGTCATGGGCCGCGATGCGGGCTGGATCGCCCTGTACAGCGGAGTCGCGGGGGGCGCGGATGTGATTCTGATTCCGGAGCGGCCGTTCGATGTCGACAAGGTTGCGGAGTCGATTCGCCAAAGGCACGAGCGCGGGCGTTATTTCTCGATCGTGGTCGTCGCAGAAGGCGCAAAGTTTTCTTCCGACGCCGGATCGGGCGCACCGATCCTCCAGGACATGGGCAAGGATGAATTTGGTCACGCGAAGCTGGGTGGGATTGCAAACATTCTCGCCCGCGAGATTGAGAAGCGTACCGGGTTCGAGACCCGCGCGGTGGTGCTGGGACACATCCAGCGGGGTGGGTCACCGAGTGCGTTCGATCGCGTGCTGGCGACACGGTATGGGCTAGGCGCGATTGATATGGTGCATCGCGGCGAATTTGGCTGCATGGCTGCGCTGCGGTCGAACAAGATTGTTTCCATCCCGTTGAAAGAAGCCATCTCCAAGAATCGTGTGGTTGACAACGAGATGATTCAGATCGTTGACGGCCTTTTCGAGGAGATTGGCGAGAAGGAAACGGCCAGCCAGTAGAGAGGGGCCTCCACGCTGCTCCGCGTGGAGGCCATACCTCATGAGCTTGAGACTGGCATAAATTAGAGCGGGGCTCGCCCTCACCAAGATGCAGACCCTTTACGTCCGGCTCGCTCCCGCGCTGATTGCAATTATCGAAGCAGTCTTGATGATGGGCGCCGTCCTTTTGATCTGGCGCTCGCATTCGTCGAGGCGAAAAACCGCCCGATCATCCGCATTTCAATCGTTGCAGAGCGCATTCAGCCGGCTGGCACGGCGGCGGAAGCTTGCGGTATTTGCCGTGGGGGTCGGAGTTCTGACCGTTCGAGTCGCATTCATTCCGATCCTCGGAATCCCTCAGCCGCGATGGAACGATGAGTTCAGCTACCTGCTCGCGGCAGACACCTTCGCGCATGGAAGAATCACGAATCCCACCCACCCAATGTGGGTGCATTTTGAGAGCTTCCACATCATCCAGCAGCCTACCTATATGTCGATGTATCCTCCGGCGCAGGGACTGGTGCTTGCGGTCGGTCAATTGTTGGGGCATCCGTGGATTGGTCAGCTCTTGATTACTGCGGCCATGTGCTCTGCGATGTGCTGGATGCTGCAGGGGTGGGTGCCACCGGGATGGGCTTTATTCGGCGGGACGCTCGCCGCGCTCAGGCTCGGGATTCTCAGTTATTGGATGAACAGTTATTGGTGTGCGTCGGTGGCAGCGCTCGGCGGAGCGCTGGTGCTGGGAGCGTGGCCGCGGCTGCGACGCCATCCCTCAGTTGGGCAATCGCTCATTCTGGCATGCGGGCTTGTCATTCTGGCCAATAGCCGGCCCTATGAGGGCCTTGTTTTCTCCATTCCGATTGCGGTTGCGATGCTGTTATGGATGGTGGGCCCGGCACGTTCAGAGTTTCGTCTGACTGTGTCGCGGGTCGTCCTTCCGATTCTTGTTGTGCTCATTCTGGGAGCGGCAGCCACGGGTTATTACTATTCTCGCGTGACTGGTTCACCTTTCAAGATGACTTATCAAGTGAATCGCGCACAGTATGCGACTGCACCCTACTTCATCTGGCAGAGACCGCGTCCCGAGCCGCTATACCACCATGAAGTCATACGCGATTACTATCGATGGGAGTTGGGTGAATTCAATCGGAATCTCACACTCGCGGGATACGTGGAACGGGCCGCTCAGAAGCTTGAAAGCTGGTGGCAATTTTATCTTGGCCCGCTGCTTACGATCCCGTTGTTGGCTCTGCCGTGGGTAATATGGAGGCGCAAGACGGCTCTGCCACTTCTGGTTTGCGGGGCGATGGTAGTTGGTTTTTCGGTGCAGACATGGAGCCTGCCGCATTACTTCTCGCCGGCTACCGGCGCTTTGTACATTGTTTTGGTCCAAGGATTACGACACATACGCGGGTGGCCAGCGAGGCGTCCTCTGGGATCGGCCGTAGTTCGGGCGATCCCGTTGCTGGCGTGCGGGATGATTCTGCTGCGTGTCTGCGCCGCAGTAAGCGGCACACAGATTGAACCGGCATGGCCTCGAGGCAATCTGGAACGCGCAAGAGTATTGAGTGAGATTCGACGATCTCCTGGCCGTCATCTGGTGCTGGTACGCTACGGGGCGCACCACGATGTTGATCGGGAGTGGGTTTACAACGAGTCGAACATTGATGCTGCCAAGGTTGTATGGGCGCGCGATATGGGCAAGGAAAACGGGGAATTGCTCCAATACTTCCGGGACCGGAAAGTATGGTTGATCGACGGCGATAGCCCGTCGCCGAAGCTGTTACCGTACTTCGACTGAAATCTACTTTTTGAGAGGAACGCGAACTCTCCGCGGAGATCATGTCTGCGATCACGGCAAAACTCCAGCAACAGGCTCTCCTGGTGATGCTGCTGGCTTGCTCGATCAGTCTGTGTCTCTACTGGCGTGATGTGCCGGGTGCGCTGCAAATGGGGACGGCCGACGCCGGATCGACAAAAGCTAAGCCTCTAACAGACCTCTATCCACGCTGGTATGGAGCCCGGGAACTGTTGCTGCATCACCGTGATCCGTACGGCCCCGAGGTTAGCCGAGAAATTCAGATTGCCTACTATGGCCGGGTATTGAATCCCGCTTTAGCGAGCGATCGGCTGGATCAAAAAAGATTTGCCTATCCGGCGTATGTCGTCTTTCTCATGGCTCCGACAGTCTTCATGGAGTTTCCTACCGTGCAGATTGTGTTCTGGTGGTTGCTGGCAGCAGTCGCGGCGTGCAGTATATGGTTTTGGTTGCGATTTTTGCGCCTGCACTTGGCGGGAACTGCATTGGTCGTCGTATTCTCTCTGGGCCTGACGTGCCTGCCGATGTTGCAGGGGTTGAGCCTGTTGCAACTCGGTGTCGTTGTTGCCGGCCTGATCTCTGCTGCTTCGTTGTGCGTGGTCTCTGGGCATTTCTTTCTTGCCGGGACGCTGTTAGCGATCGCCACCATCAAGCCACAGATGTCTTTCTTCCCGATTGCGTGGTTTTTACTTTGGGCGCTGAGTGCGTGGGGACTCAGAAAGTCTTTGGCTTGGGGCTTTGGCTTGGGGCTCTTAGTACTTGTACTCGCTTCGGAGTATCTTCTTCCGGGTTGGCTGATGCGCTATCCGAGCGCGCTTGCGGCTTATTCCGACTACCAGTACGCACCGCCTTTGCTAAGCACGTTGCTGCCGCGGGCTGTGTTCTGGGTAAGTTCAACTCTCGCGATACTGGGTGTGACGGTGTTCTGTTGGCGCGTGCGACAAGCGCCGGGGAATTCGGTCTGGTTTGCAATTGCCCTGGTTTTCGTAATGACGCTTACGGTGAGTGTGCTGCCGACTGTGAATGCGCTGTTTAATCAGGTGCTATTGTTTCCTGCGATTTTGCTTGGGATTCGATATAGAAGACTTTTGACGCAAGGAAGCCGCCTCAACCAGCTTATCTTCTGCCTGATTTGCGGGGGTGGAGTCCTGCCTTGGATGTTGGCGGCGATTTTGATGGTTGTTCGGCCAAATTTGCACGACCAACTGTATTTGGCGATGTGGTCGGCCCCGCTTTACTCGAGTTTCGCGCTTCCGGTGGTGGTGTTCTTATTCTTGATTTTGCTATGCCGCGCCTTGGTGACTGAGTCTCCGGACAAACCTGACGATGCGTCTCTGGCTGGAGTCGGCGCGCTTTGACGCTCGCAACAAACACCGCAGCCACACCAGCAACGTGGCTCACGGCACGGCGGTTGCGCACTCATGGTGCCATTCTTGCGCTTTGCGTGTGGACGTTCTACGCATGGAACCTGGCGACGCCAGGACTGCGCGACCGCAACGGCAATCTCAAGGGCACGGACTTTCTGCACTTCTATACTCTGGGGTTGGTCGCGGACGAATACCGTGGAGCGGACTTATACGACATCAGTGCCCAGACCCAGCTGGCAGCACGACGAGTGCCGGAAGCTGCGGGTATTCGATACCTGCCCCTGTACCCGCCACAGGTTTCCATCGTCTTCGCGCCTCTGGCTCGTCTCTCGTATGGTTGGGCGCTCTTCTGCTGGTGGGTGTGGAGCGCGATTCTCTACGGACTTTGCTGCTATGCTGTGTGGCGCGGGTGTCCGGGCCTGCGCGAATACAGAGGCACGGTCGCCATTCTCGCCGCGGCATTCCCCGCATTCTTTCATCTGATCGCTTGGGGTCAGACCTCTGCAATCCCTCTTGCCTGCTTCGTGCTGATGTTCTTTCTGCTGCGCGATCAGCGGGAGATTCTGGCTGGGCTTGTTTTCGGCTGTCTGATTTTCAAGCCACAGCTAGGAGTGGCCGGGGCAATCTTGTTCTTGTCGATCGGCGCGTGGAAGACCCTGGCGGGAGCGTCTATCTCGGCGGCGGCGCAGCTCTTTCTGGGAATTCTCTACTATGGCATCGAGTCAGTACGGCAATGGGTGCGCACAATGTGGAACGTGCAGGCGGTGCTGCCCATGCTGGAACCCAAGCTGTATCAAACCCACTCGCTGCGGACGTTCTGGTCGATGCTCGTGCCGTGGCCCAGCATCTCTCTCATGTTGTACATCGTAAGTGCCGTGGTTGTGCTTGGATTAATGATTGCGTGCTGGAAGCGGAGTGCGTCCGCGCCTCTGCCTCTGCGCTATGCAGTGCTGTTGTTGGCGAGCGTGCTCGTGGCGCCGCATCTCACGGTTTACGATCTGGTGATTCTGGCGCCTGCGCTAATTCTGCTCGCCGACTGGCTCGTGGCGCAGCCGCCCACGACCTCTACGCGGGTGTTGGGAACGTTCCTTTATCTGGTGTATATGCTGCCACTGCTTGGGCCTTTTGCCCGGTGGACCCACGTCCAGCCGTCGGTGGTTGCAATGGCGCTGAGTGTGTATCTGATTTGGAAGATCTCCACTTCTGTAGCAAGTGCGAACGCCCGTGACGACAAGACGAATCTAGGTTCGCTCGCCAAACAGAAATGATAGGGCATCCGGAAAACGGCGCGCCCAGGCCGATTCGTGATGCGAAGCGCCCTCATCGACGACCAGCTTGAGACGCTGGTCGTCCAATCCAGCACGCCGCAGGATTGACGCCAGTTCGCGGACATCATCGACCATGCTCTGGTCTTTATCCTTGCGGCCGGCTTCAGCGGTTCCAGTGGCGAGAAAAACGCGTTCCGGCCAACGCTTGACGGCACGACTCTGCCGGATTAGTTGCCGGTTCGAAGCCCAGAGGGAAGGGCTCTCGAGTAGCAAACGCCCTATCGCTCCTGGACGCACAGCCGCCGTGTACAGTGCGATTAGTGCTCCGAGGGAAGAACCTCCGAGTCCTGTATTCTCAGCCTCGCTCGCCACGCGATAGTTGCGCACCATGAACGGAATGACCTCTTTGAACAGAAAACTGGGATAGCGCGTGCCATATACGCGCAACATCACCGGATGCAGCGAGCGGTGCGGCATATATTCGCGGATGCGCTCTCGGGCGGCATTGTCCATGCCCACGATGATCATCGGCGGAATCGCGCCTTCGCGAATCAGGCGATCGGCAGTTTCATCAACCTGCCATTCGACTCCGTTAAAGGACGTCGCTGGTTCGAAGAGGTTCTGACCGTCATTCAGGTACAGAACCGGATAGCGCCGATTGGAGTTCTCTGAGTCGTCGTACCCGGACGGCAGCCACACGCGCAGGAAACGGGTGTTCCGGAAGATGCGGCTGTGAAATTCGTGTAGCCGCAAGTCTCCAGTAGCGGATTGCACTCGGATCACCGCGGGAGGGCCGACGTCTTCAGTTTGCTGGATTTCTTCCATCAGGCGAACGCAATATCAGGATATAACGGAGATCCCGCCTCACGCTCTGGCGTTTCTGACTTTAACTGCGATTGCCAGAATGCTGATCAGAGAGATGACTACCAGCGAGATCAGGCACAAGATGCACCACGTCATCAGTTCGTAGGCCTCGATGTAGGTCAGATACAGAGCGAAGGCCAATCCCGCAACCGCGGCAACCAGGAGTTGGTTTGGGGTTTCGGCCCGGATCCTTCGGAACGTAGCCAGCAGGAATAATGCGGCGTAACCAGCGACTCCGATTCCAGCAACGGGAATCCCTTGGATGGTCGAATACTGGCTTCGGTTCACGATGTCACAACTGAACTGCTGACTGAAATCGCAGAATTCGGTCGCAGACTTGGCGTAGTGGCGTTGCAGGGACACAGCCGAAACAATGACACCCGCCAACGCGAGAACCGCGATGGCTACAAAGAGTATCCGGTCGACACGCGACAGCGTTGAAGCTGGAACCATCGCGGAGTCCGTCACGGCAGGCTGCACCCCGTCTTGTCGCTCAAGGCTTCGAGAGACAACACTCCCTCCTTCGGGGATTCTCCGGCGAACTGCCAACTGGGAAACAACTTCAATCCAGCAGCCTTGCACTCCGCAGTCTCTTCCTTTGTCTCATTGATCCCGCATTCCACATAGGGCACGTAGTGAAATGCATCTCCAAACATCTCTTTCTGATCGATGCAATGCGGGCACCAGGAGAGGCCATACATTTTCGCCTGCTTGGTAGCCAGGCACTTGGCGAAAGAATCGTACTTATGATTGCGGTAGTAGCGCCCCCCAAAAAATGCCGCTGCGAGCAGGAATATGACGACACCGTACGTCAGCGTCTTCTTTGATTTGCCTTCATCGGTGTTGCCTTCGCGTTGCGACTGCCGCTTCCTTCGTTCTTCAGACATGACTCATCCTTATATCACGGGAATCTGGTAGCTAGAGATCAGGCGACGACGTTGAGCGCCCCGGGAAGCACGTCGATCTCCTCGCAATGCAGCGTCAGCACTTCGCCATCGACCATCACGTCAACGGGAGCATCCAGTTTGAACTCAATCCGCTGCGAACCCTTGCGCTCAGCCAGCGGATGCTCGACATGCGTGCCGTCATAAAGGCCCGGAAGATTTCGGATCAATCCCAACCGGCCGATCGGACCCCAACGAACGTATTCCACTTGGCCGTCGTTGATCTCGGCTTGGGGAGCGATCATCATTGTGCCGCCGGTGAACTTGCTGTTGTTAAAAGTCAGAAACAGGCAGGGGCGCTCATCGAAGCCTTGCGCTCCGCCGACTCGCACCGGGAAGGGCCTGCGATTGAAGCGAGCCAGCGTCAGAAAAATCGCCGCCTGGTAGCCGATTTCTCCCCAAGCGCTGAAGCGCCGCGCGCGCAGCGTGGCGACGTCCGCAGAGAATCCCATGCTTAACAGGTTGATGAAAAAAATGATACCGGTGCGGTGACGCAAACGCATCACGTCGCAGGGACGGCTCCGATGGGCCAACAGCGACTCGATTGCGTATTCCACGCCGCGATCAGTGAAGTCGCGCAGAAAGGAATTTCCGGTGCCCAGTGGCAAGAACCCGAGGGTTGGACGTTCAGCGCCGAGCGCCTGCGGAAATAAGCCATTCACGATTTCATACGAAGTGCCGTCGCCCCCAACCGCGATGAAGTTGCGGACGCCGCGTCCGTATGCTTCTCGTGCGATCTGGGTTGCGTCACCGGACGCGTGGGTCTCTGCGACGTTGACCTCCAGGCCTCCCGCCTGCAGGCGTTCCAAAGCAGGTCCTAGCAGTTTGCGGGTCCGACCGCCTCCCGCCACCGGATTCACAATTGCAAGATATGTCTGTCCCAAGATTCTTGACCGACGGATACAACAAAGGAATGCGCAGCGAGAGTTCGCGCGACACAATTGGTCTCAGTTGTCGGCTACAAGCCCACGATTGCTTCCCGTCCAACCGACTTGCCGATTTCTTCACCCAGAACCTGCCGCTTGATCTTCATGGAGGCAGTTCGCGGAAAATCTTTCTCCCAGATCAAATATCCGCCTACGCGCTTGAAGTCGGGCAGGCGGCGATTGCGCACCGAGATATCTGCCAGTAACTTGTCATCGAATTTTTGATTTTGTTCCAGCCGCAACACCAAGACTAGGCTCTCGCGCCCGAGTTCTTTTTTCGGCCAAACGTAATTCGCTGCAAAGATCGTATATTCCTTCACCGGGATCCCGTCGAACACGGCCTCAATATCCTCTGGATAGATATTTTTGCCGCCCTCGGTCACGATCATATTCTTCTTGCGTCCGAACAACTGCAGATGACCGTGACTCTCAAACCGGCCCAAATCGCCCGTCAGCAGCCAGCCATCGACGATCGTCTCCAGAGTCAGTTCAGGATCGTCGAGATAATGCGACATAACCGTCTTGCTGCGAACAGCTACTTCTCCGACTCCGTCCGTATCCGGATTCAGAATTCGCAGGTCGACTCCCGGCAGAGGCTTGCCGACGGTGTCGGCGCGGAATGGTTTGAGATCGTTGAGAGTAAGCGCAGTGCCTGCTTCAGTAAGGCCGTAACCATTCACTACGGGAAGGCCCAGGTCGTAGAAGAACTGCATGGTCGAGGGCTCCATGAAAGCTCCGCCGGTGATCAAGGCGAGCACCTCGCCTCCAAACCCGCGGTGGATGTTCGAGAGCAACATCCGGCTCAGTTTCACATTCGGCCTGCGGCGCGTCAGCAACCGGTTGATGGCGATCATGGCATCGAGGTAGGCCCGCTTCCACGACGGCAACTCGTCGAACTTGGCGCGCAGGCCACGTTCAAGGTTTTTCACAATCATGGGGACCAGCGACACGTAAGTGATTCGGTAACGTACAAAGGCATCGCGCACAAACTCCGGACGCAAGGTGCGCAGATGCACGACGCAGGCTCCACAGACGAACGGTCCTATGAAGCCCACCATGAAATCGATCGCATGATTCGTCGGGAGAATGCTCAGATACCGAACTCCTGGCCAAAAGGGATACCAGGCGGTCAAGGCACGGCACTGTTCCAGATAATTCTCGTGAGTTAGGACACAACCCTTGGGACGGCCGCCCGTTCCCGACGAATAGACGATGCAAGCGACGTCGTCTTTCTCGCGCATGACGAAATCGGGGGCGCCTTTGCGTTTGAAATCTTCCCAGCGAAACGCGCCGGCCAAATCCACGCCCAGCGGAGCTTCGCTCACCAAAACAATCTTGGTTTGAATCTTCTGAAAGTCGGGCGACTGCATAATGGCCCGCCACAGGTGGTACTCGACGATGAGCACCTTGGCCTTGGAATGAGCGAGCAGTTGCAGATGCTCCGCTGCCGTTAGCTTGTAGTCCAGTGGAACCAGGACGCCTCCGCAATAAAAGATGGCGTATGCCGAGATCAGCCACTTTGACTGATTCGTCATGATGATGGCGGCGCGGTCGCCGGCATCGTAGTCGGCGTCTTCGAGAGCACGCGCGAGCGGCAGCGCCATCTCTCTGAAATCGGAGTATGTGAGCCGCAACTTCTCGCGGTCGCGCTCTGCTTCGATAAGACAGACTTCGGCGGAAAAGCGGTCGAGGGCATCGCGTAACGCGGCGCCGAGACAGGTGTATTGGCGGAGATCGAGCATTAAAGGCTTATTTCACCACAGAGGCACGGAGAGACGGAGAAAAGATTAGTTATCAAATCATTACCTGCCGAATCTCGACCGTCACTTCAAGGATGTTCCTGCGCGACTTTTTCAGTAGTGTGTGCGTTCTCAAACGCCATCCCTCTTACAGCCTTGCCTGAATTTTGGCCGCCAGGGTGCGAAAATCGGTGACGCCTTGCAGTTCGTAGTCCGGCAGTTCGACGCGGAAGTGATTTTCCAACTTCGTGAGCAAGTCGAGAGTCTGCAGGCTGTCGATGCCAAGCGCCTTGAAGAAATCTTCGTCGGGAGAGAGCTTCTCGCGCGGGACTTTGAAATGCGCGGCGGCTAGCGTGAGTATCTCGTCGAGCGTCTTTTCGGCGGTTTCCATAGGCAGATATTCTAATTCAGTTTCGTCTATGGTAGATACGGCTGGGCGCTGGTGTTCTCGACAAATCTCTTCAGTCCGGCCTGCACCGCGGGCCGCAGCAGCAACTGGCAGAAAATGTCGATTTCCTCGCGCAGTTCTTCGCGTGGAATTGGTTTGATGAATCGCTTGGCCGCGGCGGCAGTAGTGCGATCAAACTTTGCCATCTGCACGGCCGTGGCGCGGGCAGCGCGGAGAGCTTCCCCTTCGGCAACCACCTGACTCACCAGGCCGATCTGCTGTGCCTTGGTCGTATTGAAGCTGCGGCCCGTCAGCAGCAGGTCACGCACCGTCGCATTGCCCAGATCGCGCTTCAAGCGCGGGATTCCGCCGTATCCGGGGATGAGGCCCAAGCGAAGCTCCGGGAAACAAAACCGGGCCAATTTGTCGGCGATGATCAGGTCGCAGGTCAGGGCCAACTCAAAGCCGCCGCCGAATGTTACGCCGTGTACGGCGGCGATTGTTGTCAGGGGCGAGGCGTCAAGAGCATTCATCACCGCGTGGATTCGCTCCAGATATTCGCGAGCGTGTTTGCCTACTTCCTCCTGGCCGTACTCCTGAATCCATTGGTAAAGCTCGCGCAGATCAGCACCAGCGCAGAAGCCTGCTTTCAATGTGCTGTGCAGGATAAGAGCATGCGCTTCGCGGCTGAGGCCATCGAGCGCCTTGACAAACTTCTCCAACTCCTCGAGGGTCAACGAGCTGATCTCATTGAGCGGCTCGCGGTGAAGAGCCAGTTCGATGATGCCATCCTTGAGATCCCAGCAGAGCGCTTGCCCTTTGAATTGGTTTTCGTCCGGCACAGTTCCCTCTCTAACGTTCGCTGACCTAGACCGCTTGCTTCACGCGGTACATCTCTTCGATCTCGTTCTTCATACGCGAGGAGATCAAGTCACGCTTCAATTTACCATTGGCGGTGAGTAATCCATTTTCGATCGAGAAAGGCTCTTGCCGGACGTGAAATGCGCGCACTTGCTTGTAGTGCGGCAATTGGGGATTGACTGCGTCAAGCCCCGATTGCACCTGTTCCGCCGTCACATTTCCCGTGACGATGGCGGAGAGATATCCGCGACCGTTTCCAATGATCACGACTTGCTGGGCGGCCGGAAGATGGCGCGAGACTTCTTCTTCGATGCTTTCCGGCGCGATCTTGTGGCCGGAGCCCAAGACGATCAAATTCTTGAGACGGCCGACGATGCGCCAGTTGCCGGAGGCGTCCGTCTCGCCCTGGTCGCCGCTGTGAAACCAGCCGTCGCGCAGAACTTCAGCCGTTTGCTGCGGACGGTTCCAGTAGCCGGGAAAAACATTTGGGCCGCGCACTACAATTTCGTCGTTCTCGGCGAGCTTCATCTCAATGCCGGGGATCGCTGGACCAACTCGTCCCGGAGTGAAGTGGTTAGGATCGTCCATGGTACAGATGCCGGTCGTCTCGGTCAGCCCGTAGACCTGCAAGACGGAGATGCCAAGCATACTGAAGTAGTCTTGAGTTTCGGGTGTGAGCGGCGCCGATCCGCAGATCAAGGCTTTGAGATTTTCCCCGACCATTTTCTTACGGATCGCCGGAAAGACGATGGTGTTCGCTAGCCAAGGCCAGAGAGGATCGAAACCTCGCAGTCGATTCTCTTTCTGGCGCGTCCATGCAGCCTTGGCCCGTGAATAAATCGCGGAAGCGACGCCGCCTTTTTGAGCGATCTGTTCGTCCACGCCGCGGCGCATGCGTTCGAGCAACTGGGGCACGTTGAGGAAGTAGTGTGGCGCCGCCGACGGCATATCGTTCGGAATTTTCGTCAAGTCGGTGTTGAGCGTGACCAGACTCCCGCGAAGCAGGAAGGTCAGCGCGGCAATCCATGAGGCACAAAAACTAAATGGAAGATAGTGAAAAACGCGGTCTTGCCCAGATCGACCTCCCATCAATTGGTCGAGTCGGGCGGAAGTGCACCCTAACATGAATCCCACGTTCGCGGCTGCCAGCACCACCCCCTTGGCTTCGCCGGATGTTCCTGACGTGTAGATAATGGTGACCGCATCGCTTTCGCGAATTTGAGGGCGGTCCAGCGAAATTCCTTCCACTCCCGCGAATATCTCGTCAAAGAGGATATGCGGAGGCGGTTCGGGCCAGTTCACGCCAGTCCAGTTCTGATGGATCCCTTCCCGGAGCGCCGCATCCCCACAGCAGACCAATGAAACAGTGCTGTCTTTCATCATGGCGATGAGTTCCGCGGGGGCCTGCCGGAAGTACAGCGGAACAACGATCAGGCCCTCGGCCATTGCGGCCAAGTCAACCGCGATCCAGCGAATGCTATTGGCGGCCAACAGTCCGCAGCGGTCGCCCTTTTTTAGTCCCTTCGACGCCAGAAATGTGCGGGCTTTACGGATGAGTTCGAGGAATTCGTCGCCCGTCACTCCCGTGACTTGGCCGTCACGGATCTCCTGCAGTACCGGAGTTTTCGCAGCGGATTTGAGTTGCGCAAAGATTTCTCCGACAAATGGCATGAGTGTTTGTACCGGAGGCCCGGCGTGTTCAGTTATAGGCCGACACCAACTGGCGCAGTGAGGCGTTCATCGGCGGAAGATAATCTTCCCAACTCCAATCTCCCGTGCGCGTGGAGAAATCCGGATACCGCCGCTGGACTTCTTCCTCGAAGAAAACGCCCATACGCGCCATCACTTTGAGATTCTTGACGACCGTGCGGGCAATGCCGTCGGCGATGCGTTCGCCCTGCGTCGCCAGGGTTTCAAGAGCTGCAAGCAACTTCGGTTCGAGATCCGGATCGTCAACCGTCATCAGTAGTTCCGGATGTCCGCGCTCGCGCATCAGGTTGCGAATGCGCTCGTCCATGGTGATGCCTGCAGATGGAACGAGCGCTGGCATGGAGGTCACGATGCCGTGATAGCGTGACGAGGCCATCATGTGGCAGCATCGCAGAATGCTAACCAGTTCGTACATGTTGTAGTGATCGGAGGAGAGTATCGGCACTCCGCCCAGTTGATCTGAAATTGGTTTCGCCGCGCGCGCGTCCAGACGCTCCGTTGCCGCCAGTATGACGAATACTTTCCGCTGCTTGCGGAATGCGTCGACTGCCTTGGCAATCGACGTGAGGTAATGCTGATGGGCGCGATCCGCGGCCGGGCCTGAGTTGTGGAAATAAGGTCCGCGATAGTGGCTGTTCTTGTAGGCGCCGGTCAGGCTGTGCAGAGCGGCTTTTGCCACCGAGGCTTTCACGGGCCACTCAAAGGGATTGATCGGACACACGACCAGAACGGGCGTGCGTCCATCCCAGCCAACCTGGCGCAAGACGCTTTGTCCGTATTCAGCGGGGCGCGGCTCAAAAGTCCACGCGGTGTCCGTACCGAGTTCGGTCGGAACGCCAAGCTCCCGCAACACAGTCCGCGACTCTTCATTACGCGTGATGACCAGAGAATTCCTGCAATAGCGGCTGCACATTTTGGCGACCATGGGATCCATGTGGCCGGCTTCTGCTCCATAACCGACAGAGAGTTTGTTCTCGACCGCGGCAATGCCGAGAGAACCAATCATCATCGTGGTCAGAGCGTTCGCGAACTTGCTCTTGAACATAGAACCTTCGCACGCGACGACGCCGTGATGCCGGGGAACCTCGTCGGACAAGAATGGCGGAAAAATATCGGGCAGGTGTACCTGCCTTGTGTCTTCGAAGTATCCCTTCGAGAATTCGAAGTTCTGACTCATCACACTGAATGCAACGCGCTCCGCGCCCAGGATATGCCTGATCTGACGCAGCATTTCTTCGACACGCACATCGGAGCCCATGTTGCGAGTGCCGTTGTATCCAGCAAAGAGCAACTTCAGTTTTTCGCCCGGCTGCCAAGGTTTGTTTCCACCTAGCATCCATCGGGCCCGCGCGCGCTCGATATTACTGCTGACCCACGCCTCCAACACGAAATCCATCATGCGGCAGTTCCTCCGCGTGCCGCGGGCCAAGGGGCATAGTTGTACTGGAAATTATTCTCGCGGCTGAATTTCAGCAATGGAAAGCTGTACTGTGAAAATGGAACCGGCTTTTTCTTCAACTCCGAGGTCACTCGGGTGTTATCGAATACCGTGTTCCAAACGAGGTAGGGCAGGAATACCTTCAGCAGCGATGCGCCCTTGGCGGCCGCTCCCTTCCGGTTAGCAAGAAAGTTCACCGAACCGGAGAATGGCCTTTCAGCGAATGGCAAGAACACTGGACCACGTTTTTGTTGAACGGCCGCCAAGGCAGTCGTTAACTCGCGAAACGTCTGCGAACTGGTTCCCGACGACAGATGGTAGGTGTCGTACTGCGGCTGATCTTTCTGGTGCAAGGTCGCGATCGCATCCGCGACAAAATCAACGTTTACGATGTCGATTCTGTCGGTGGGTCGAAATGGCAGCACGGGAAGTCCGGCGAGAAACACGAATGCCTTCACCATATCGAACTGCGTTGTTTCTGCGTGACGACTGTCACCCAGAACGATGCTCGGCCGGAATACCGTCTTCGGAGTATCGGGCAGCAATACTCGCGTCATGTGCTCGCAAAACTTTTTGGTACGCGCATAGGGATCGTAGTCAGAGCGATCCCACTCGATCGAGTGGTCTTCAGTAACCACCTCGTTGCTGCGCTTGCCTGCCACAGCGACGGTGCTGACCTCGCTGAAGCGTCGCAGGCCGTGATAGTGCTCGGCCTGTCGCGCCAGCGTGAGCACTTCGAGCGTCCCCCGCAGATTCACGTTCAGGCAACTCTTCTCGGACTTACGGTTCAACGACGCAGCGCAGTGGATCACCGAATCTGTCGTGTGCACCAGTCGATCGTATTCATCCCGGTTCAGGCCAAAGCCGGGAGAAGTCAGGTCGCCGCAGAAAATGCGGACCTTCGTCTGCAGGTACTCAAAGAAGCGTTGGAAATCCAGGTGCAACTGCAGGGCGCGCCACAGCCGTAGCTGGGCCTCCTGCGGATCACGCGCGCGCACCAACACGTTCAAGGAGGCACCGTGACCGTCGAGAAGATTGGCGGCAACATGTGCGCCGATGTATCCGGTTGATCCGGTCAGGAATATCGCCACGTGGCTCCATCGGTCCCGGTCTTCACGGCATCTCCGTTAACGGGCGCAAGTTGAAAGGTACGAGGAGGCCGCGCTTCCAGAGGCCGTCCTTCAATCAGCGGATAGGTCCAGCGACGCAGGGCAGGAATATGAATGTTGATCCAATATTCCCACCAATCGAGCGAACGCGTGTCGTATCCGAAAGTTTCCTTCTCTTCGGGCACAAGCGCGTAGGAAAGCTTCTCGATATTCTCCGCCGCGAAATCATGCTCATTGAACAAAATGAAAGGCTCGAACAGCTCAATCAGTTTTTCCAGGCGCTCCAGGCTGCGCTCGGTTTTCACTAGAGGAGCCTTCTTCAGAGGCAGAGGCGACATGATGCGCTGGATCGACTTCACAATCGCCTTCTGCGCCGGGGCAGACATGCGGTTGTAGCGAGTCTTCGAAACCGGAATCGCGTCAAAGCGCAGGCGCAGCCACGACTCCAGGCCTTCCTGCGCGCGATAATGTTTGCGATGGGCCAGAGACGTTAGCTCGATCGACCGTCCCATATCGCAGGGATTTGTCACCGACGTTGCGAGCTGGTACATCGCGTCATGTCTGCGATCCATGACTGCGGCGGCGATCAAGGTCATACCGCTGCAAACTGCGTCGACGGGAACGATGTCGAGCCGCTTGCTCTTGTTGGTGGGCAACTGGCGGAAGTATGTGCCCAGCAGATAGGAGAGCGACGCGGAAGTGTTGATGCCCTCATTCCATCCGAGGAATGGCTTGGATACCGAGGTTTCTACGATTGCCGGGCGCACCACAGCGACGGGCAATCCCGCCCCGTATTTCGCGACCAACGACTCGGCCAAGCTCTTGGTGAGGGTGTAGGTATTGGGCCAGCCGAGTTCTTTGGCGCGACGAGTTCCCGCATCGGTCAGATACGTCTTGAGCCACCGGACGCGGTTCTTACGAATCTGATTGTCGAGAGCCGCACCGTGCAGGTTCTTGGCCGCATGTTCTTTTGATTGCGCTTGCGTTCGCAGTTCGGCTGTGACTTCGTCGCTTTCTGCCTGCGCCTCGGCCTGCTTCACAAGCTCCTGGAGGGAATGCCACTCCGTTTCGGCGTCGAAGTCCGCCAGTCCGCGCGGATTGTAGTTGGGTGTCAGTTTTTCGCTGACGCGCCCGTCCTGCTCCCCCGCCACGTAACACGTAGACAGATGCACGAGTCCGGCGTGATCCGCGGTTCGAACAAATTCCAGGATGTTTACGGCGGCATCGGTGTTGGTGGCGAGCGCGTCCCGCAGGTCGGGATTGAAGTCGGTCAGGCCCGAGCTATTAATAATGAGGTCGAGATTCTTTTGTAGACGGCGCGCGATTTCGGGGGTGAATCCGAGGCCCGGTTGAGTGACGTCGCCTTCGACGACCTCGATCTTGTCGCGCAGAAAGTCGAGAAACCTGTCGCCGTGCCGCTCAAATAGCGGATCAAACACGGGCGAGTCTTCCACCATCTTCTCAAAGCGGCGCTCGGCCGGATTCGACTTCTGGCGGCGGATCAGCAGGTAAATCCGTTCCACCTCGGGCAGGTCCAGAAGCGTATTCGCCAGCCAGACTTTTCCGATGAAGCCAGTGACACCGATAAGCATCACGTGTTTTCCCGCGAAAGAGTGGCGTACGGAAAAGTTCTGTGCCTGCCGGTGCCCCTCGAAGTGAACAATGGGGCGTGGCAGGACCATGGATTGGCGTTCCGCTGGAATAACCGCCGCGCGCAATTCTTCGACTGTAATGTCCAGTTGCCGCGCCAGTGTCTTTGGAGCGCGGCGGCCGTCGGGATTCTCTTCACGAATGCGCGCGAATGCTCCGCGTGGACGGATCACTGGCTCTTTTAACCTGCCGGTGGCAACGCCGTCGCGGAACTCCAATCGGTTCGCGACAATTCGCTTGACGCCCAAATGCTGTGCCAAGGGCCGCATTACATGCTCCAAGCCCTGGCTGACCAGCACGACATCTGCCCCGGCGTGAACCAACTCCTGCACTTTGCGCACGCCTCGTTCTTTGAGCTGCGGCTTCAGCTTGTAGTGGAAGAATTCCTCGCCCAGCAGATCCAAGCGGTCACGGGTCACGCCACGCAGGACCGTATGCACCGCCCGTGTAGCAAATTTGCGATTGGTGGAGTAAAGAAAGGGACGCAACACCGCCATCAGGAAGATCAGCCCACGCCGCCGGAAGCGTTCGCTGAAGGTCTGGGCGTTCCAAGTGAAAAACGCCACCGGCTGGACCACAGTCAGGTCGAGGAGGCTACCCTCTACCCGCCAGTAGACGGTGGGGGCCGCACTGGAGTTGTGGTTTGTCGATTCCAATTGCCGTATGTCTCTCTAAAGGCTTCCGGTAATGGTAGTCAGGCGAAGCTACCATTGTAAACAATAGAGGGGATTGAGCGAAGTGGAAGTGGTAGTTCTTACAGCTTTTTGTAGGCTCGGTGGCGAGACACCCCATCGAGACAACCGGCAGAGCCTACTCTGACCGAGTCGAAGGGATGCTCTACTTCTCCGCACGAGCCGACCCGGGACGGCCAACGATCAATGCAATTGTGCCGCTTAAGGCCAGAGTCGCGCCGATCGCCAGCAATCCACCCCGAAACCCGCCGTTCAGCTTGCGAAAGAACCCAATGATGTCGGGACCGAAATATCCTCCTAGATTGGCCAAGGAATTAATGACTGCGATGCCTGCAGCTGCGGAAAGGCCCGCCATCCGCGAAGTTGCCATGGCCCAAAAGGGTCCAACCATCGCCTCCGCGAAAGCCATCCCAAGGGCGATGCACGCTACGACGACGACCGCCGAGCGGCCATAAGCCGCCCCAGCCACGGCGGCGGCGCCGGCAAAGGCTGGAATTGCGGTGTGCCAGCGCCGCTCTCCCGAGCGATCAGAAAGCATTCCGACCACTACCATTACAACGGCAGTCACAACGAATGGAAGTGCCGACACGATCCCGGTAACGAAGTAGCTGAGCTTCGACAACGACTGGATTACGCTGGGCAGCCATAACGTGAGGCCGTACATGGTGGTGGAAACCCCGAAATACACCATGGAGAGCATCCAGATTCTCGGACTGATGAGAACCTGCCACAGATTCTCTTTCTTCAAGGCCGACTCAGCCTGTTGCTCCAGCGCCAGTCTCTCCAGCAGCCACTCGCGCTCTTCGCCCTTCAACCAACTCGCCTCTCGAGGGCTATCCGATAGCGCCCAAAAAACGCTTACCCCAAGAAGTATTGCCGGAACTCCCTCCATGAGAAACATCCATTGCCAGCCCGAAAGTCCTTTGCCGCTGAGGCCGAGCAAGGCCCCCGAGATGGGACTGCCGACGATGCCTGCGAGAGGATTCGCCGTCATGAACCAGGCCACGGCACGGGCGCGCGCGTTGGCTGGGAACCAACGCTTCATATAAAGGATCATGCCGGGGAAGAATCCTGCTTCGGCAGCGCCCAGCAGAAAGCGCATTCCGTAAAAACTGATCGGACCGCGGATGAAGATCATCAGGCAGGAAATCACGCCCCAGACGATCATCAGTCCCGAAATCCACTTCCGGACGCCGAATTTCTCCAGTACCAGATTGCTAGGGAGCTGAAAGAAGAAGTAGCCGGCAAAAAACATTCCCGCCGCGCGGCCATAGGCGCGGTCGCTTAATCCAAGCTCCCCTCGCATCTGCAGGAAGGCGAAGCTGACATTGATACGGTCGAGATAGGCCACAATATAAAGGAGGAAGAGAAACGGCATGAGCCGCCACATGAGTCGGGAGACAACGGCAGATTCAAGGCGGTTAGAGGCGGTTTCCAAATGTCGGTCCAAGTCGTTCCGTGTTTTGTGGTGCGAGGATTTTACGCTAACCCGAGCTTTTCCCGAATCTCGGCCACGATTTGTTGTGGAGTCGAGGCGATTTGGATCGTCACTCCTTGTTCGGGCTCTTCCAGATCGGCGAACTGGCTGGCCAGAATCTGTTGGCCAGCGAAGTGTCCCTGCCTCGTCTGAAGGCGTTGCGCAATCAGATCGGCGGTGCCCTTCAAATAGACGAATCGCACTTCGGGACCGACTTCAAGTTCTCGGCGGTAGCTGCGCTTCAGAGCGGAGCAGGCAAGGACTACATTCTGGTTGTCGCCGATCCATTGGGAAATCGCGGCTCGAAGTCGTGCCAGCCATGGATCGCGATCGTCGTCGTTGAGTGCGATGCCGTGACGGATTTTCTCTACATTCGACGATGGATGGAAGTCGTCCGCATCCGCGAACTCCCACCCGCACTCCTCGGCAAGAAGGCGTCCAACGGTTGTCTTGCCTGCGCCGACCACTCCCATCACAATCAGGATCATCGGGGAAGATTGTAGCCGGATAGACGCCAGCTCTAGCTACTTCTTCGTGTACGTCTTCTCGGTACCGGTTCGGCTATTGGTCACTGTGAACGTACCGTCGGCCTCTGCTGCGACTTTGAGATATTTGCCTTCACAGTTCTCTTTCACGTTAGCGATGCGCTCGTCGGCGATGTTGTGATCTTTGTCTGATTCAGCGGCATAGTGCAGCTGCCACAAGTCTTCCAGACCCGGAGAGTCGTGAACGATCTGCCAGGCTGCGGGACTCGCTCCCTTCCGGGGGCCGTTGTCAAAGATAGCGACACGCGGATGCAATGCCCATACCATGGGCTTCGGATTCGAAAGATCCCCCCCGTGATGTGTCACGAGAAACAGATCCACTTTGCCAATCAGATTATTCGGACACGCGATTTCAAGTTCCTTTTTCTTAGTGAGATCGCCGAGATCGAGAAAGCGGAACTGCCCGTAGGCAATCAGAACGCCGACGGAACGAGCATTCTCAGTACTGTCAGCAGCTGCGGCGGGCTCAGCAGCGCAGTAGGAATTCGACTCTCCGGCTCCCGGCAAGGCACTTGTAATGTGATCTCCGGCTGCGCTCAGGACTTTCACCTCAAGGCCCTTAATCGGAAGCCCCCAACCCGGTTTTACGACAACATGGGCATGGCCAGCGATCGCTTTTTCATACGCCGCGTAATCGGTGCGCGTCACTTCGGAGTCTTCGAGATTGGGACCGTGGTCGAGGAATGTGCCCACCTTGATTCCGTCGACCAACTGCGGGATGCCGCCTACGTGATCGCGGTGATAGTGGGTAATCAGGACATAATCCAGTTGCTTGATGCCGGCTTGATGCGTGGCGGCGACGATGCGGTCGGCATCGCGACCTTCGTAGCCTGGCCAACCGGTATCGATCAGCAGAGACTCGCCCGATGGGCTCACGACTAAAGTCGCCTGCCCGCCCTCGACGTCGATGAAGTAAATCTGTAGCGACTTTTGGCTCGCGGTAGCGGAGCACGGCATTGCAGGTAGGAAACAGAGGCACAGGCTCAGAATGGCAGTCAGAACTAGACGCATCGGTTGGCACCTGATTTTGGGAAATGTTGCGGAAGATTATGACACGGTCGCAGGGAAAATATGAGTGGCATCGCAAATTCATTCGCCGCAGGGGGACACGGGGGGCACAGAAACACTATTACATCAGATTTCTGTGAACCCCTGTTTCCCCCTGTGGTGAAGAGTTAGTCGGCTACCAATCGTTGTCGGACTTGTCTGATTCTTTTTTGTCGTTAGTGCGGTTGCGCTTCTTGTAGGCGAGGACTGTGATTCCCACCGACATAAACATAGGGGGGACGATCAGCACCAGGATGCCCGTCTTCAAGGCTTGGATGAACCGGTGCCCAGATCCCGCTGCCTGGGTGTAGCAGAGGGCACAACTTTGCGCGTAGCACGCCGCATTGGCCGCCAAAATAAGTGCACCGGTCAGCGCTACCTTCGCCCGGGGGATAAATTGCAGTTTTGGGAGGTGTGCCACGTTTTCTCCGTTACTTCGGAAACGAGCGGAACTGGATTAGGCGAAAGCTATCGGCCCAGACCATGTTCATCATCACTAGGACGAAGACTGTCGCCGGAATCAGGGCAAGCCGCAAGCTCGATTTCTCGTCTCGCAAGTGCATGAAGAACATGACCGCGAGAAATGCCTGAATAGCTGCCACGATCAGCATCCGGATAACGCCGGGACTGTGGTAGGCGAGGAAGATCTGCACCCCTGCCATCGCAAGAATGCCCACGTACACTATCAAGTCCGTCTTCAAGCTGCCTTCTGCACTCATAAGCGTTCTCCCTCGGCTTTTGCGTATTACTGGGCGACGTTCAACAGGTACACCATGGGGACAACAAACATCCAAACCAGATCGACAAAGTGCCAGTATAGCGACCAGATTTCGATATCGTCGGCGTTGTAGCGGCCGCGCTTGTAGCCGAGAGCCACTACCGTCAACGCAATGGCGCCGCTAATCACGTGCGCCAAGTGGAGTCCCGTAATGCCAAAGAAGGACGCTCCGAACAAGGGCGCTCCCCACGGATTCTGGAAAAGGCTCACCCCTTCGTGGATCATGCTTGCCCACTCGCGCAGGTGAAGGGCGGCAAAGACCAATCCAAGGACTACGGTGATAAAGGTGAATCTCAGTGCGCGGGACTTATCGCCATCCTTCGCGGCGCGGGTTCCGACCAACATGGTCAAACTGCTGGTGACCAGAATGAAGGTCATGATCGCCACGTTGATGATGCTTGAGGCCTCGAAGTGATGCGGCCAGTCTGGCGCGGCGTTCCGAACGTAGCCATAGGCAAACAGCATCGCCCCGAACGTACACGCGTCGGAGATAATGAACAGCCACATCACCAGCTTTTTCGAGGGAATGGCAAACGGGCGTTCTTCCATCACCGCCGCGCCATGCCCCATGGTTAGATTGGCTTCGCTCACATTGCCTCCGTTGATTTGCTCCCGCTCAGAGCTTCACCCACAAAACGAACAGCAAATACAGCCACAGCGTCCCCATGAAATGCCAGTAATAGGAGGTGGCATCAATGGTACTTCGGCGCAGGGGATGAGTCGTGCTGCGAAATTTCCCCATGACGCTGGCCAAGCCACCGAGTCCGCCGAGGACGTGAATCACGTGTACACCCGTGAACACATAGAAGAACGAACTGTTGGGATTCGTCGGCAGGTAGAGGCCCTGCGACCGCAACTTCAGCCAGGCCAAGTACTGGCCGACGACAAATACCAAGCCGAGCAACATCGTGATATTGAGCCACAACGTGGCCGAGGATCGGCTGCTTTCTTGACCGCGCATGGTAGCCGCGACCCGACGGCGAGCCAGATCGAGAGCAACGCTGCTGGCGACGAGCGCCAAGGTATTGAAAAACAATATTGGGGGGAGGACTATATGGTGCCAGTCAGTCGTAGCAGAGCCTTCGCGAACGTAGAGGGCGCTGGTCAGCGCCGCAAACATCATGGCGATCGCCGACAAGCCCACCCAGATTCCGGTGCGCGTCGGTTCGCCCCGAGGATCTTTCACCGCCCGCAAATCGCCGCTTGCCGGAGCCAATCCGCGAGTGCCGCGGCCACTTCCGTTGTGGGCGGGCACTTCCCCTTCGACGTCGATGTGTGGTGGTGGAAGCGTGGTTGCCATAATGTTCCGTTTCTTGCCCCAAGACTATTCGTGTTGCTCGTTCTCTACGGAGTTTCTCCAGCACGTTCCGGAGAAGTCTGCATCAGGTAGTCTCCAGTGGAACTCTGCACCCCGTACTGATAAGGATCGTGGTACACCACCGGATGCACGCCACCAAAATTGTCGAACGGAGGAGGAGAGGATGGAGTGGACCATTCCAGCGACGTGGCCTCCCATGGATTCTCTGGCGCAGCTTCTCCCTTAAAGTGGCTGTAGATCAAGTTGTAGATAAAGATCAGTTGCGCCGCGCCCGTGAACAACGCGGCATAGGTAATGAACTTGTGGACCGGAAGCAGAGGCACCAGGAAATCGTCGGTGAATGCCGAATAACGGCGCACATTGCCCGCTAATCCCAGGTAGTGGAACGGCATGAAGATACAATACGTCCCGATGAATGTGAGCCAGAAGTGCAGCCGCCCTAATCTTTCGCTCATCATCCGCCCGGTCATCTTTGGGAACCAGAAATAGGTTCCGGCGAAGACACCGAAGATTGCGGCCACACCCATGACCATGTGGAAGTGCCCGACCACGAAGTAGGTCGCGTGCAAGTAAATATCGATCGAGGGTTGTGCCAGAAAAAATCCGCTGACGCCACCGCTCACGAACATTGAGATGAAGCCCAGACAAAACAGCGACGCTGCATTGATTCTCAGGTTCGATCCGTACAAACTGCCCAGCCATATCAGAGTCATGATCGTGGCCGGAATCGTGATCATCAGCGTCGGAAACGAAAAGACCAACGCGGAGAACGGATTCATCCCGCTCAGGAACATGTGATGTCCCCAGACCATATAGCTGAGAAATCCGATGCCCATCATGCAATAGATGAGTGTTTTGTGGCTCAGCATGGGCTTGCGCATGCTGTTGATCAGAATGTGGCTGATGATTCCAATAGCGGGCAGAATTGCGATGTAAACCTCAGGATGCCCAAAGAACCAGAACAAGTGCTGCCAGAGCAGCGGGGAGCCTCCCTGGTGCGGTTGCAGGTGGTCGCTCACGTTCAGCCCGGAAGGGATGAAGAAACTCGTTCCCGCCACGCGATCGAGAATTAAAAGCAAGCAAGCGGGCAAAAGCACCGCAAAGGCGAGCAGAGCGATACACGAGGTGATAAACCAGGCCCAACTAACGATCGGCATGCGAGCCAGTGTCATACCCTTGGTCCGCAGATCGAGTGTCGTGGCAATAAAGTTCAACGATCCCAGCAGGGATGCGATACAGAAAACGAAGATCGAAAGGCCCCAGAGCGTTTGCCCGAGACCTTCACCTGGGCCGGCATCCTTACCAACTGCACTTAGCGGAGCGTAGGCGGTCCAGCCAGACAGGGGAGGGCCGTCGGGCACAAAGAACGCCGTCACCAAAATGCAAAAAGCAATGAACGTGGTCCAGAACGACATCATGTTGAAACGGGGGAAGGCCATATCTTCCGCACCGATCTGGATCGGCAGGAAGTAGTTACCGAACGCCGCAAAGGGAGCGTTCGTCAAAACAAAAAAGACCATGAGCGTGCCGTGCATGGTCATCAGCGAAAGGTAATATTCCGGCGTCACCACCCCACCTGGCGCACCAACTTTCGAGAGTGTACCCAGCAGCGGAATCGGCGCATTGGGCCATACCAGGTGGATGCGCATGATCCAAGACAGCACCATCCCGGTGAACACCGCGACCAGCGCCAGCGCGTAGTACTGTTTCCCGATCACCTTGTGGTCAAGGCTGAAGACATGCTTGCGGATGAAACTAGTCGGTGGTCCGTGATGAACTATGTGTGCAGATGCCTCAGACATTGCCTTTCACCTCTCGATAGTGTTGGCACTCGCCGTCCTGCCTTCGCCCAGGGCGGCACAGACTGCGCAACTAACTAGACTGCGACTTCAGCCACTTGTCGAAATCATCTTGCGACATGACATTGAGATACGCCTTCATGTTGTAATGACCAAGGCCGCAGAGTTGCGTGCAGACAATTTCGTACTTCCCGATCTTGGTTGCGGTGAAATGAAGCGAGAGATCAAGCCCGGGAACAAAATCCTGCTGAATGCGCAATTCGCGCACGTAGAACGAATGCCCTACGTCCTTGCCGTGCATCATCAGATGTATTTCCTTATTCACCGGAATAGCCAGTTCCGCGGAAGTGATGTCGTCGCGGGCCGGAATATCGTTCTCCGGGTCAAGCCCGAAAAAGTTCGAGTTACCCTCATCTATTTTTTCGGGATGGATGCCCCCAAACTTCCCGTCCGGTCCTGCATACCGGAAGTAGAAAGCGAATTGCCCCGCCTGTACCTGGATCGGCAATGCATCCGCAGACGCCGGCTCAAAGTAGACCTTGCCCCACGCCTTGGTTCCGAGCGCTCCCAGCGCTATTGCCTCCGCTCCGACGAGCAGAATCGCCGCGACGATCAGGTACTTAGCACCGCCGGGGAAGTTCTTCAACGGACCGTTCTTTCTTCCACCAAATTTCCACACAAAGAAACCGAGCACGAGTTGGGCGGCAAGAAAAGACAAACCCGCCTCTACCATGGTCTCGTCGAGTTGCTTGTCAATCTCGGCTCCGTGCGTCGAGATGTCCTCGGGAGGCGTGACCGAGGCGCCCAGGAAAGTGTGGTTCATGATGGGAACCGCCGAGGCCAACGCAATCACGATCACAATCACTGCGAATAGCTTGCCGCCCATGTTCCCTCGCATCTGCCGGAAGCACCCGGACTTCCGGATGTATAGAGTGGGGGCCGGCGTCCAGACGCCGGCCACAAAGAGTAGTAACCGCTAGTACGCCTTTGCCTTGAAACTGAAGTCGATCGACTTCGTCTCGTTTCCGGTGATCGTCACTTCTTGCGTCTGGGTTCCGTAATCTTCATGCCAGGCAGTGACGGTGTACTTTCCAGCAGGGAGATTCGGCAACGAGAATCCGCCGTCATCCTTGCTGATCGAATAGTGGTTAGTTTTGAGAACTACAAACCAGCCATGCATCCAGGGATGGATGTTGCATTTCACCGAAATAAACTCCGGCGAATCAAACTTCTCTTGAATCGGTGGAGAACCCGGCGGCTGCGATTTATTCCACTCGCGATTCACCTTCGCCAGCGGATGAATGTTGTGTGATGTCTGGTCGGCATTGACTACTTGTAATTCCTGGCCCGTGTGCAGCGCGATGACGTGCGGCAAATACTGGCAGCCCTTCTGCGTGAACGTCACAGCTTGTGCTGGCGCACTAGCATCATCGGCGCCCGCAGAAATGTAGACCACTACGTTGTCGAGACTGTTATTGGCGCCGGTCACGACCGTCTCTGTTGTCACGGGAGTCGCGTGCTGTTTGGCGCAACTCGGCTCCTTCGACATATCAATCGCCTTCTGCTTGACCGGGGTACCGGTATACGTTACTTTGCCGCTGATCGTGCCGCCAAACATCAGCGCGGGACAGACCGTTGCTATCAGAGCCGCAATGCAGAGCCTGCTGGTACGCATCGTCTTGCCTCCTGGGTAGAAAAGTCGGTTCTAGTTTCCGCCGCCGGCAGCCCGGTTCTCAGACTGGATGGCTGGCAATTCAGCTTGCTTCTCGACGTAGGGAGGAATCTTGCCACCCGCCGCCTTCAAGACGTCGTTTTCTTTGCTATGACGATTGACTTGCAGCACGCGGAGGAAATGAACCAGATCCCAAGCATCATTGGGCTGAATCACATCCGCGAATGACGGCATTGGAGTTCCATCAAGGCCGGTCATGAAAATCTTGTAGAGATCCGAATTCGTAGATCCGCATTTGAATCGGGAATCGTCCCCACCGGCCGCAAAGTTGTACGGCCGAATCGGCTGATCCTTGCTATCGGTTAGAGTCGCCGCCGAGGGACCGTCCCCATTGCCGTGCGGCCCATGACACTTCCAGCATTCGAGTTTAGTGAACAATGCCTTGCCATGAGAGATGCTCTCAATCGTCACAGGCGGCTCGGCCGGAATCTTGATTGCCTCACCGGGCTTCTCTTTCTCCCAGCGTGGTGAGAACGTCTTGATATAGGCGACCAGATCGGAACGCTGCTGACTACTGAACGTACTCCAGATCGGCATGTTGGAGTTGGTGAGGCCGCGACCAATGGTGTTGAACAGATCTTGATCCGTGGGCAGGGTCCCGGTCGGGGTCGAGCGGCACTTGAACGTGGCAATGGTGAAATCACGAGGCTTGGGATCGAGCCAAACCGCATTTTCGCCATTGCCGTCGCCCAGATCCCCGTGGCAGCCTGCACAATACCTTCGGTACGGCATCTTGGCATCTTTAGCATGGCCAACTACATTGTCGACGTGACTTTCCATTGGCTCAAGCGGATGAGGCTGGCTAGGCCCCACGTCCGGTGCCGAGTCCTGGGCCGCCCCTTGCGCTACGAAGAACGCAGCCAGAACCAGTGGGAGAAACAGGATGCAAAACTGCGATGTCTTTAGGGTTTTCATCGTCGGTATCCTCAAACCACGTCGGCGCCGGGAAACTCGCCCCCCGCCGAATGATTGTTGTCTCTCAGAAATCGAAGTCGAATCCGAGCATCAAGCTGCTGCTGCTCAGGTCCGTGCCCGTTACCGGCGAGGTTCCACGTTGTCGAATCCATGAGTACTCATTGTGGAATGCAAACCCAGCGCGGCTCGTCATGAATGGGTTGTAGCGATACCCGAATACGTAATTGTCGATATCCCCCAGGTTGGATGGAGTTCCGGGAATCGCCTGTTGCGACATTCGGACCCACTCCGAACGCTGGAAGATGGTGAACTGCGGATTCCAAACGTAGTGAGTTTCGACAAAGGCCCCATTCCAGGTTGGATTGACGGTTCCGGCCGGGAGGGTACCCGTGGTGTTGTTGGCAGTACACGGAGTTGCCCCATCGATGATGTCTCCGTAACAGGCTCCAAAGAAGGCATTGTCGGAGCCGTGCTGGGTGAACACCTGGAAGTCCAGGTGGCTTCCCAAGTAAAAGAGGCCTTCGAAACCGTAGCGACTGAAACTCTTGTTGCCGATACCCGAACCGGGAATGGGCACACCCGCACTAGTCAGATATGTGGTTGGAGCGATGCCCACCATGGCATAGCCGCCCACGCGCTGCACGCCGAGTCTGCCCGCACCAAAGGCTTGGCTGCCGGCGAAGAGCCAGCTGTAGGAATTTTGACCGTAGGGCAGATCGACGTTGCCGTCGGTGGAACTGAACACTGCGGCGGAGAGGCGGGTGCGATCATCCGCGGAGTGCCCCATCCACTCGGCGCCCAGCTGGTTGTCCCCCAACTGGCCAAAGATGTTTCCATCGTTCACCGGAATGAAGTGGAAAAGTTGGTAGGCTCCTCCGTTGGCAGAGAGTGTCAGGGTCCGCTTTTCCGAAATGAAGCTATCTAGTTCAAATTTGCCTGTTTTCACGTTCAACCACGGACTGTGAAACAGGTTATCGAAGCGGACGTTGGCCGATTCGAAGTGGAAAGAACCAAATTCATCCGCGGAAGGAACTAACAGGAACGATATGTTCTTTTCCAGGGTGCCACCGGTCAGGATGTCTAAACCGCTGAGGTTAAAGCCGGTTGTCGTCAGCCTAGTCTCTCCAGTGCCGGTCGTAGTATCAACAGCTACTTTATTGGTGCTCTCGCGGCTCCAGAAAGGGGTGATACGCAGCGTGATCGGCCAATAGGAGGCATTTTGCCAGATCGGAGCATCCCGATCGTTCATTAGTTGGTAGCCATTGTCTTTGAACTTCTGGCCGAAATAATTCAGCATTGGCCATGACTCGTGACAGGCCGAACAGCGTAGGCCATACTTGCGCGCGAAGGCCGGGAGGGCATTCGCCGATTGGCTGGCACTCAAGACCAGGAAGACCACAACCAAAGCCGCAGTTGCAACAGATTGCAACCATGGCAGCTTTCCACAAATGCGAGACTGCGTCCCCATTCGCATGCCGAACTCCTGAGGCAAGTTTTTTAAACTGCATTCCCACAATGCAATGGCGAGAGCAAACGCGAAGCAAGTCGATGGGAACCCCTCCCACAGAATGCTTCGAGGCAGGTCCTCAGTTCGACTTCTCACGCTCGGAGGTCCTACCACCGTACCGGGCGGCATCCTACTACGGCCTCATGACAACTTGCAAGGGGGTTGGAGACAATTTTTTTACAATGTTTTGACAAAGACAACATTGGCAAGTTGCTTTTTGGCATTCAAAGTTTTGGAAACTGGTGGGATTGACAGAGTTGGCCGTTAACTGAGAATCTTCTGCCAGCGGGGGAGCACCAATCTTGGCATCGGCGAAATCGCACTTACCACCCCTTCCGGCGATCCATACGGAACAGAATCTAGCTTGGTTTCGCAGGAAGGGCGGAATTTTCTTTGCCATACTCCTCGCGACTCTTCCCTTGGCGGCTCGGGAGAAGGACGCAGTCCAATACGGTTCCGGCCTTATTGTGAATGTTCCGTTCGCAGAGAGCGAAGTTGTCCAAGTCGTTCAGGACGTCGTTCAAAACGGAATCATCCGCGGCAGTAAGGAGTACAACAAAGACGAATACATCACGGGCGCGACCGCTGCGGATTCGACCCGGGCCTTTAAGGAATGGACTGACGGTGGGAAGGTCTTTTATAAAGTACGGCTCAAAACACTCGACCCGCAGAATTTCAAAAATACCAACGACTCTGGCACGCTGGCCGTGCGCTATGTTGTACAGGGTCAAGCTGATAACCACACGGTGCTGCATATCGACGCGGTATTTGTCGAGGATTTTCGTCATGTCACTCATGCGTCGAATGGGTCGGTCGAAGGAGCGGAATACAAGAGCATTCACGATCGGCTCGAGGCACTCGCATTAATGAAAAATCAGACCATCGATGCCGAGCGCGAAAAGTTAGCGCACAACTCTGCGACACAGCTTACTGATGTTCCAGCCGTCGAAATGTCTTCGTCGGTCTCCAATCCTGCTCCTACGGTGCCCGTCAGTTCGAGTCCAACACCGGTCGTCCCGGCAGGCACGGAAACTGCACCACAGACGCTTGAGCAGCGCGTACAGGATCTTCGACGACAGGTCGAGCGATTGGTAAAGTCTCCTGGCGCGCCCTTGAAATCGGCCCCATTTCACACTGCGAGCACCCTACAGTCTCTTTCCGCCGGGACTGAAGTTCTGGTGGAGATCTCGACGCCATACTGGCTGGGCGTGGAAACCCACGGAGGCCAACACGGCTGGATTTTGCGCGACGAGTTGGAGCAATTGCCATGAGGATCCTCGGCAATCGACCGAACCCGACACTGTGGGCAGCGGCAACGAGCATGGTCGTCTTTCTTCTCGCAGTAACCGCCCAAACCCAAACCGTCCCGTACGAACGGACCTTCCCACAATCGAAAGCTGTCGTTGAGAAGGCGCTTGGCTCGTTGCAAACCAATTTGGCTGGCCACCTTCCCACGTTGGACGGATTTGCCAAGCCCGGAGAACATCCTCTCGACCGCTATCAGCGCGGCTACTACCAGACCACGGTCCAGGTGAATCCAGTTCCGGCCGGGGGATCAATGGTTCGAGTCAGCACAAAAGTGACGGCGTGGTATGCGGATTCGGTGGCATCTCGCTCCGGATATCAGTTGTTGATTTCCAACGGCCGTCTGGAATCCGATCTGCTGGATCAGTTGAGTGAGCAGCTGGCAAAAAACTCGTCCATCGGCCACGGGCCTACCGAAGCTGTAGCGGTTCCCAGTAGCTCGACGGTTGCAAGTACCGTCGCCGACCCTCCGGTTTCGTCACCCATCTCAAAATTTCCCGCGACTGATCGTAGATTTTCGACCTCTTTGAACCACAGTCTCGCGGCGGAACATACGAATATCCCGGCTCCCGACCCCAAGAATGCCGACAAGTCGACGATCGCTCTTCAAAAGGAAGCCGACAGTCTAGAAGAGACCGTCAGAAACCAAGCCCATCCCAAGAATCTGGTAGCGGTGAAAAAATCTGGGACACCCGTTGTCGCAACTCCCAGCCTGGCCGCGAAGCCGCAGTTTTTGGCGAGCATGCACGATGAATTCGAAATGCTCGACTTCAATGCAGACTGGGTTCATGTCCGCGTTTCAGGACTCTCCCGTGGATGGATCTGGCGCAATAGCGTCGAAATGCCCGAGGGAATGCGCGACACCGGGCCCGGGGTCGCCCAGGCCTTGACGCCGGCAGCAGACTTGTTCCACGTAATCCGGGAAGAAGCATCGACTTTCCCCGGAGATTGGGCTCCCCTGCGAAACAAGAATGTGAAAATCTTCTCCGTGCAGAAAGTTGACGAAAACAGCAAAGACGCCGGATCCGGAGCCCGTCTCGAGTACGCCAAATTCTTACTGGAGAAAGGCTTCAAGGAAATCGCTCAAAAGTCACAAGCTCTGGCCGGTATCGTAATAGTCTTCGACTCGGCCGATGGCGGCATGATTGCCGTGACCACTCCTGCTCTTCAGCAATGGAAAGCGGGCACACTGTCGGATGCCGCGCTTTGGCACAAGTGCTTCTTCGATCCACCGGAAACTTTTGACACGGCCGGATCGTCGGCCAGCCAGTGACCGTGCTCCCTCGCCGGAGATCGTGTTTGTGTTAGCCTGTTCGGGACGCGTTTTTGTTTTCCCTTGACTTTCGAAATTGATCGGAGTACCTATGCAGTCCTTGAGCACGTAACGGAGTGGGGTCCGTGCGTGTTTTTTCGGTAACAGCCAGGAATGGTTTTCCGGGACGCTTTAAACGGCCAAACAATGAGCTCGATGACAATGCCTCTTTCTGCTTTTCGGACCAGGGCGACTTCCCTTCTCCGCGACTATGCCGAACTGACGAAGCTGCGAGTCACCTCTTTGATCGTCATGACTGCGTGGTGCGGATATTTCTTCGGCGCCCATCAGGCTGGCGTTCCGTGGATTAGCTGGGGGCTATTTCATTCTCTGTTGGGTATCGGACTGGTGTCCAGCGGCACTGCGGCCTTGAACGAAGTGATGGAACATGATGTCGATGCTTTCATGCGGCGCACCGCTCTTCGTCCGCTTCCCGCAGGGCGCATGAGTCTCTTTCACGCCACTGCAGTGGGCGTGCTGGCTGCGGTTGGCGGATCGATCTATCTCGCCCTGGCGACGAATCCCTTGACCGGACTGCTGACCTTCCTGACCTCTGTCGTCTACCTCGCCGCTTATACTCCGCTGAAGCGCATCTCGCCGATTTGCACTTTCGTCGGAGCCTTCCCCGGGGCTATGCCTGGAGTGCTCGGCTGGACCGCTGTTCGCGGCCACTTGGAATTGGGTACGCTGGTGTTGTTTGCCATTCTCTTCATCTGGCAGTTTCCACACTTCTTTTCGATCGCATGGTTGTATCGCGATGACTACGCAAAAGGCGGAGTGAAGATGCTGCCCGTGGTGGAAGAAGACGGCCGCTCGACCGCTCGCCGCATTCTGGCCTATTCGATTGCCTTGATCCCGATCAGCGTGCTTCCGAGCTTCATGGGTATGGCGGGAAGGATTTATCTTGTGGGAGCCGTGATTCTCGGTGTTGCACTTCTTTATTTCGGGATCCGCTTGGCTTTCCTCGAGCAACCGCTGTCGAGCGCACCCTCGAAAATGCGCGCCCGTCACGTGCTGCAGGCGACGGTGATCTACTTACCATTGCTCTTCGCGCTGATGATGGGCAATTCGCTAAAGCCCTAATCAACTCTGGAGACACCCAGCTCGGCTGTGAAATCCGGGCCTACTTCTTCGCCAGTTCTTCTGGCGGCCCCAGGTTCTCCGGCAATGGCGCGGTCAACGAATCCAGGAACGCCATAAGGTCATCCCGCTCGTCAAACGTCAGAAAATCCAGCGCGCGGATTTCCTTATCCAGATGCGGATTCAGATTCCCTCCACCGATGTAATGCCCCAGTGCATCTTTCAGAGTCGGAAACGTTCCATCGTGCATGTACGGCTCGCGGTGCGCCAGGTTGCGTAAGGTAGGAGTTTTGAATGCTCCCCAATCCGCCTCATTCTTGGTCTGATCGTAGCGACCGAGGTCGGCCATGTTGCCCCGAGTGTCGGCACCAATTCCAAGATTGTGGAACTTGTTGTCAGTCAACAACCCATACTCTTTGCCAATCGTGTGACAGACCTCGCAGTTCCCCTTCTTGGGATCCATGAACAGTTTCAGTCCGCGCTGCGCGGATGCGGAAAGCGCCTTCTTGTCGTGCCCGTAATAGAAGCGGTCGAAGGGAGAATTGCCACTCAGCACCGTCCGCTCGAATGAAGCGATCGACTTCACAACCAGATCGATCGTGATCTGATCTGTGCCCCACGCCTGCTTAAATCGAGCCACATATTTGGGATCGGCCTGTAGCCGTTTTACAACCTCGGCATGCGTGGTTGCCATTTCAACCGGGTTCGCAATCGGCCCTTTGGCCTGTTCCTCGAGAGTGGGGGCGCGTCCATCCCAGAATTGCAAAAAGTTATACGCTGAATTGATCACTGTCGGCGAATGCCGAGTACCTTTCTTGCCGTCCACCCCAATCGAGACTGGCCGCGCATCTGCGAACGCCGCCTCCGGGGAATGACACGACGCGCACGAAATCGTGCTATCCGCTGAAAGAACGGGGTCGTAGTAAAGCAACCGGCCGAGAGCAACTGTTTCCACCGTGGGAGGATTGTCGGCCGGGATCGGAACTGGCGGCAGCCCCAACGGCGCCTTGATCGTGAGAGGCGTTCCCGTTGGCATCAGAGAACCCCTCTCTTTGTCTGCCGGGCGGCTTATCGCGTTTACAGGGCTATAAAGGATGGCGAAGACAATGAGGCCGACAAAGAAAAGAGAAAACACGAGCAGGCGAATCTTCTGCGAGGATTCCACGGCGGCTCCCTCCAAGGATCAACCAGAATTCTAGGATCCTCAAACCTCGCTGACAGTGAGTCGAATCACAGGCCTGAGTGCGCGCCACGAAGCGTTGTGGACCGCGCCAGGTGGAGAAAACACGGAATCTGCCGCTCGTCGTAAAATGCTGCGAGGTCAAACCTTGAAACTGACGGAAGATCCGCATCGCCGCCTGAATGCCCTGACCAACGAGTGGGTGCTGGTCTCGCCTCATCGTGCAACGCGTCCTTGGCAAGGAGAAGTAGCCCAGCTTCCGTCGGCGAAAGAACCAACTTACGATCCAACTTGCTATCTTTGTCCTGGCAATTCACGCGTCGGAGGAATTCAAAATCCCAACTACGCTTCGACCTTTGTGTTTGAAAACGATTTCGCAGCCCTGAAACCGCAAGTGATCCCGTCTCGTCTCGACGTCGACAACCTGGGCCTCTTAGTTGCCGAGTCGGAACCCGGCATCTGCCGGGTGATCTGCTTCTCCCCGCGCCACGATCTCACGCTCGCCACCATGCCCTTGGACCAGATCAAACTGGTAGTCGACACTTGGGCTGGACAATTCCGGGAACTAGGCGGTCTTCCCTCCATCAATCACGTACAGATCTTCGAAAATCGTGGTTCAATGATGGGCGCCAGCAACCCGCATCCTCATTGTCAGATCTGGGCGACATCCTCGATTCCCGAGGCACCCTCGAAAGAACTCGCTGCCCAACGCGCGTATTTGAAGTCTCATACGCGCTGTCTGCTCTGCGACTACATTGCGTTGGAAGCTCGCCAGCAGGTCCGCCTGGTTTGTGAGAACGACGGATTCGTTGTGTTCGTCCCCTTCTGGGCAGTGTGGCCCTTCGAAATCCTGGTTTGCGCCCGTCGCCACTTCGGAACCATGAACGAATTTGTGACCGGCGAGGCCCATTCCTTGAGCGATATCCTGAAACGTATCACGTCCACTTACGACAAAGTGTTCGGAGTTCCCTTTCCATACTCAATGGGCTTCCACCAGTCACCAACCGAAGGCGTCGATCATCCTGAGTGGCATTTCCACGCACATTTTTATCCGCCACTCTTGCGCTCGGCAACAATCCGTAAGCACATGGTAGGTTTCGAAATGCTGGGAACTCCACAGCGCGACATCACTCCAGAGATTGCCGCAGAACGCCTGCGCGAGCTGACAAACGCATCATATGAAACGCCCCGCTAGACAACCGCATTGTCCTCCTGAGCGAAGCGAAGAACCAATGCAGTTTCTCGCGCAAGGCACAATCGTAGGGATGCTTCTCCACCGTCATCACCAACACGCAACGATAGAACAGCGGTCATCGGTGTATTCTTTCAGGTACTCCGAAAGCAAATTCCCGGAGAGAACTCATGAAAATCGCGCGTTCATCTGTGAAGTTCGCCCTAATCTTCGCTTCGCTTGCGGTCTTCTCTACGATCCAAGCCGCCGCTCAAGCTTCCTCCATCCCGATCTCACGACTCGTCAATCCTGAAGACTTAGTAAAGCTTCTCCAGACATCAGGAAAAGAAAAACCACTCATGATCCAGGTAGGCTCGCACGTCCTCTACGCGCAGGCGCACATCCCAGGATCGGAATACATCGGTCCTGCCTCAAGTGAGGCCGGACTCCAGCAACTCCGCAAGCGTGTCGAGTCCCTGCCGCGCACTAAGCTCATTGTCCTCTACTGCGGCTGCTGCCCCTGGGGCCACTGTCCCAACGTGAAGCCCGCGGACGACGCGCTTCACGCCTTGGGCTTCACCAACGTTAAGGTGCTCTTCATCTCCAACAATTTCGGCACCAATTGGGTAGATAAGGGCTATCCCGTCGCGAAGGGAGAATAGCCGCTTGCACCCGACAAGAAGAATGGCCTTTGCCACGATTGCGCTCATTCTTGGTGCAGTCGTGGCGGTGTATTTCGTGCGGCATCCTCACTCGCTCAGTGCGGTCTCCTCCGGCACAACCAACCACCAACTCGCGCCAGACTTCACTCTGCCTACACCAGACGGCAGAGACCTTCAACTGTCCTCCTATCGAGGCAAAGTCGTTCTTCTGGATTTTTGGGCGACCTGGTGCGATCCCTGCCGCGAGGAGATTCCTCATTTCGTGGAGCTGCAACAGAAATATGGCGACCGCGGGCTGCAGGTTATCGGCGTCTCGATGGACGACAGCCCCGAGCCCGTTCGCCCTTTCTACCAGCGCTTTCACATGAACTATCCGGTCGTGATGGGAACTGCCAAGACGGGCGAACTCTACGGAGGAATTCTGGGACTCCCCATCTCATTTCTGATCGGCCGCGATGGCCGCATCTACACGAAGCACATCGGAGCTACCGAGGCCTCCGTCTTCGAAAGGGAGATCACTCATCTGATCGAGATTCCTTAGACCCGCCCTCGCTGTGGTCAAATCACAGCTCCCTGTGATCCCAATCGCCGCATCCCTCTGCACCCGGAGCTAGCCTTATTAGGTTGCACTGGTACGCGTATGCGCGAAACCATTCAGCGCCTGTGGCCCGAGATCGATTGGATTGCAGATCTCCAATTGCGTGAACAAGTTACGCAGACTTGGATCCGCGCGCTCGAACGCAGCCCGCTTGCGGCCGACGACCTGAACAGAATTCCTTTCACCCTGCTGGTCCCGAATTGCCCGATCACCTTTATGGAGCACAAACGCTGCGTGGTGCACATTGCCCGCGACAGCGCCCGCGCCATGAACGACTTCATGGGACGTGCGCTGCCCATCAATGCCGACACGGTCATCGCTGGCGCCATTCTCGCTGACGTCGGTAAATTGCTGGAATACGAAATCGGCACTGACGGCAAAAGCTGCCAGAGCGAACGCGGCGAAGCTCTTCGTCATCCCTTCACTGGAGTCGCTCTCGCCCTCGAATGCGGCGTCCCCGACGCCGTCTGCCACATCATCGCCGCCCACGCCGCCGAGGGCGATCTCGTCAAGCGCACCACCGAAGCTTTCATCGTCCATCACGCCGACTTCATGGCGTTTCTTCCCTTCAAGAACCCGAAAAACGTCAAGGTCAAAACCTAAGGAGAGACCCCGTGTCCGCGTCCAATCCGATTGCTCCCGCCAAAGAGGCCGTTACCGTAAAGATGTCTCGCTGGGCATCCACTCTTCAATTCAAAGACATTGCTCCCGAAGCCGCTTATCAGGCCAAACGTTTCTTGCTCGACTCTCTTGGTTGTGCGCTGGGTGGCTATCAGCAACCCGACGTAACTATGGCTCTTGACGTTCTCTCCGAAATTGCCGGGCGAGGCCTGGCGACCGTCTTCGGCAGCGGCCGCCGCTTCGATCCTGTCTCCGCGTCGCTGGCCAATGCGCTCATGATCCGCTGCATGGACTACAACGACATCTACTGGAAGCAGGATCCCTCGCATCCGTCCGACATTTTTCCCGCAGCACTCGCATGTTGCGAACGAGCCCGCAGCGGCGGCAAGGAACTCATCGTCGGCATCGTTTTAGGCCACGAATTTGAGATGCGCCTTTGCGAGGCGGCCTTCCCCGGAATTCGCGAGCGCGGCTGGCATCATGCAACTCTGACTGCATTCGTATCACCCATCGTCGCCGGCCGCGCCTTACATCTCTCTTGGGAACAGATTCAACACGCAATCGGCATCTCCGCCAGCCGCCACTGCACATTAGGCGCCGTCACCGCCGGCAAGCTCACCATGATGAAAAACACGGTCGATCCCTTGGCAACGCAAAGCGGAGTCCTTGCCGCGCTCCTCGCCGAAAAGGGCTACACCGGCCCCGACCATGTAATTGATGGCAAAGAGGGGCTGACACAAGTCTTTAAACCAATGTGGAAGCTTGATCTGTTGACCGATCGCCTGGGCGAGTCCTGGCGAATCACGCAGTGCGGTATGAAGGCCTTTCCCACCGAGGCCCTCACGCACACGCCCATCTCAGCCGTACTTGATCTGGTCAAGAGCAACGATCTGCATCCTGATCAGGTCACGAAAATTCAGATTCGCTCCCTGGCCCGCGCCGCCGACATTCTCTCCGATCCAAGCAAATACGACCCGCGCTCGAAAGAGACCGCCGATCACTCCCTGCCCTACGTAATCGCCGCCGCGCTGGTCGACCGCCAGGTGACGCCGACTCAGTTCACCATGGAGAAGGTCATGGATCCGGCCATCCGGGCCCAATTGCAAAAGGTCGAGGTCATCGCGGATCCGGAGATCGAAAGAGTTTTTCCAGCTTTACAGAGGGTCATTGTGCATATCGATACCAGAGATGGGCGTTCCTTCAACAAACAACTCGACTATCCCAAAGGCGATCCGCGCAATCCGCTGACGGATCAGGAGGTAGAAGAAAAGTTTTCAGCACTGGCCGAAGGCGTACTCACGGACCGGGCGCAGAAGCGCGTGAAAGAGGCGATCTGGAACCTGGAACGGGTCGGTTCGGTCAGCGAATTGATGTCGCTGATGGAATCCGACGTTCGCAGAACAAAGTCGGCAAAGGCCAACGGCAATTCGCGCCCGCGTTCCAAGGCCCAGAAGCGCCGCAAGGCTGTGCTCGCATAACTCGGAATCCTGAACTGAATACCTCGCTCGGGGCGACACGCGCTCGCCGGAACGACTGGAGTTGACCTATGCCTCAGACGATTGTCGAAAAGCTCGCACAAGCTCACCTCACCGATGGCCCGCAGCGCCCGCTGCGCACCGGAGACTTCGTTTCCATCCGTCCGACTCACACCATGACCCACGACAACACGTCGGCGGTGATGAGCAAGTTCAAGGCAATTGGTGCGAAGAGAGTGTTTGATCCCCGGCAACTGGTCTTCGCCCTCGATCACGACATCCAGAACCGAGATGAAGCAAATTTGAAGAAATATCGCTCCATCGAGTCGTTCTCCGTGGAGCACGGAATCGATTTCTATCCGGCCGGATCGGGCATTGGTCACCAGCTCATGGTAGAGCGCGGTTACGTGCTACCCGGAAGCTTCGTCGTTGCTTCCGATTCGCACTCCAACATGTACGGAGCTCTCGGCGCCATTGGCACGCCAATCGTCCGCACTGACGCCGCCGCAGTTTGGGCCACGGGAGAATTCTGGTGGCAGATTCCGCGCACGATTCAGGTGGTCCTGGAAGGCAAACTGCCCGAAGGTGTCAGCGGCAAAGACGTTATCATCACTCTGTGCGGCCTTTACAACCACGATGAGGCTCTGAACGCTGCCCTCGAATTTTCCGGTCCTGGCGTCGCCAGCCTTCCGATGGATGCCCGTTTCTCCATCTCCAATATGAGCACCGAGTGGGGACCACTCGTAGCCTGGTTCCCGGTGGACGACGTCACCATCCGCTACCTTCGGCACATGCACCAGCGCCTGGCGGAGCAAGGGGTTGAGCGCTTCACGGTCAAGGACATTGACCGCTGGACCGACAGCCCTCCAAGGCCTGATCCGAACGCGACTTATGCCGCCCGCATCGTGCTCGACCTCAGCCAGGTCACTCCACATGTTTCGGGTCCCGATACCGTGCAGACCATGCAATCGCTCGCGGTTATCGAACAGAAAAGGATTGCCATTCAAAAGGCCTACCTCGTTTCCTGCGTCAACTCTCGCATCGATGATCTCGAGTCCGCGGCTTGGGTTTTGTGCGGGAAGAAGGTAGCACCTGGCGTGAAGCTCTATGTGGGTGCGGCCAGCGCATGGACGCAGCAAGAGGCCGAGAAGCGCGGCGTTTGGCAAGCTATTCTCAATGCTGGAGCAATTCCCCTCCCGCCGAGTTGCGGCCCTTGCATCGGCCTGGGGACCGGACTCTTGGAAAAAGGTGAAGTTGGGATCTCAGCCACCAACCGCAACTTCAAGGGGCGCATGGGATCGCGGGACGCGCAATGCTATCTCGCCAGTCCCGAAGTCGTTGCCGCATCGGCTATCGCCGGGTATATCGCAGGTCCTCGTCGATTCGCAGACCACGCCCTCACTCGCAACTATCACGAGTTCGCGGCCAATGGGCACTCCGCCGAGCTCGTAAAGATCCTGCCCGGATTCCCCGAGCGAGTGAGGGGCCGCCTCGTTTTCATGCCGCCGGACAACTTGAATACAGATGCGATCTACGGCAAGGACTACACCTATCGTGACGACATGACGCCCGAGATGATGGCGCGCGTGCTCATGGAAAACTATGATCCGACGCTTGCCCCTCGTACCCACGCCGGCGATGTCTTCGTGGGCGGATTCAATTTCGGTACCGGTTCGAGCCGCGAACAGGCCGTGACCTGCCTGAAGGCGAAAGGCATTCCGCTGGTCATTGCAGCTAGTTTCTCGCAAACCTACCTGCGCAATGCCTATAACAACGGCTTCTTGTGCATCGAGGTCCCAGCGCTGTTCAAGCGACTGCGCGAACAATTCGCCAACGAGATCTCCGAGAAAGAAAAAACAATCATCCCCGGCGAGAACGTCGAGATCGACTTTACAACCTGCAAAGTCGCGTGGCGCAAAGACACTTTCTCCTTTCCGCCGCTCGGTAACGTCCCGCAATCTCTCGTGATCGCTGGCGGAGCCGAGAACGTAGTCGCGGCGAAACTGGGATTGCAGCGCAAGCACCACCATCACGAGGCTGTCGTCGTTTCAGGAGACTAACTCAATCATGCCGAAACATACCGTAATCACGATGCCCGGGGACGGAATTGGCAACCAGGTTCTTCCCGAGGCTCTGCGGATTCTGCGGGCCGTCGAGTTCGATGCCGAGTATATCCATGCCAACATCGGTTGGGACTGCTGGTGCAAAGAAGGCAACGCTCTCCCGCAGCGCACCAGCGATCTGCTGGCCAAGCACAAGCTGGGATTATTTGGAGCCATCACCTCAAAACCCAAGAAGCAGGCGGAAGCGGAACTCGCTCCTGAACTTCGCGGCAAAGGCCACTCCTATTTCAGCCCCATCGTCACCATGCGGCAGCGCTTTCATCTCGATAGCTGCATTCGCCCGTGCATTTCGTTCCCGGGCAACCCGTTAAATTTCATTCGCAAGAATGTGAAGGGTGGCTTCGACGAGCCACTGGTCAATGTAGTCGTCTTCCGTCAGAACACTGAAGGGCTCTACGCGGGCGTCGAGTGGACCAATCCGCCGGAACAAGTCCGCGCCGCACTGGCGACGCACTCAAAATTCAAGCCGTTCACATCGGTTCCAGGACCTGATCTCGCCATCTCGGTGCGCATCATTACTCGCGATGCGGCGCGCAAGATTTGTCGGGCCGCATTCGAATGGGCCAGAAAGTACAGCTATAAGTCGGTCACCGTTTGCGAGAAGCCAAATGTTCTCCGCGAAACATCCGGGATGATGGAAGATGAAGCTAAGGCCGTCGCTAAGGAATATCCCGGAATCGCCCTGTGGTCGACCAATATCGACGCGCAGACGATGTGGCTGACCAAGAATCCCGAAGACTATGGGGTCGTTGTCGCCTCGAACCTCTTCGGCGACGTGATCTCCGACGCATTCGCGGGATTAATCGGCGGCCTCGGATTTGCTGCCTCCGGCAACATCGGCGACGAAGTTGCTGTATTCGAACCGACGCACGGCTCCGCGCCCAAGTACGCGCTACTGGATCCGCCCATCGTGAACCCGATCGCGATGTTCCTCTCTGCGGTCATGATGATCGAGCACGTCGGTGAAATCGAGAAAGCCCGCCGGATCCGCGAAGCCATCGCAGCCGTGGTGAAAGAGGGGAAGGTCCGCACCTACGACATGATGCACTTTTCCGGAGGTGCGAAAGCGATCAGTCAGGGCGCTGCGAGCACCGTGCAGATGACCGACGCAGTGCTGGCCAAGCTAAGTGCGCTGCCGATCGGGAATGTGTCGAAGGACAGGCTCGAACTCGCCGGCGTCAGCCACAAGTAGAAACGGAAACATCATGACAGTCGCAATCGAGACTCGCAGCGGCGAAGCTGGGCACTCCGGAACAGAAGTCCGGTCTGACCTGCATGTGCATATTGAGCCGCGCGATCGCGGCGGCATCGCCATTGAACTCCAGTCGCGCGTGAAACCCTACTACGGCGATTCAATCCAGCGGCAAGCGGAAGAGGTGCTTGAGGCCCTCGGCATACGCCATGCTCAGGTGCAGATTCACGATGAGGGCGCTCTGCCCTTCGTGATTGCAGCGCGCATCGAAGCTGCTGTCAAGCGCGCAGGTCGGGGACAAGGCACGCGGGTTCTGCCTGACAAAGTCCCTCTTCCCGAGGCTTCATCGCGCGACCGGTTGCGGCGCTCGCGCCTTTATGTCCCGGGTAGCGAGCCCAAGTACTTCATCAACGCAGCCCTGCACGGACCCGATGCAATCATCCTCGACCTCGAAGATTCAGTACACCCTGGGGAGAAAGATGCTGCCCGCTTGCTGGTTCGCAATGCGCTGCGTGCGGTTGATTTTCTGCGATGCGAACGCATGGTGCGCATCAACCAGCTTCCACTGGGCCTCGAAGATCTCGACGAAATTGTCCCCGAATCTCCCGACCTGATTTTGATTCCCAAAGTCGAGAACCCGGAGCAGATCGTCGAAGCAGGCGCTCGCATTGCTGACATCAAGGTCGACTACGGGATCACGCGACCGATCTGGCTGATGCCGATCCTGGAATCCGCTCTCGGGATCGAGAACGCATTCGCGATCGCTCGCGCAAGCGAAAAGATTGTCGCCTTGACGATAGGTCTGGAAGACTATACCTCCGACCTTGGCGTCGTGAAGACGCCGGCTGGCGCAGAGTCCCTTTATGCGCGTCAGCGCGTCGTGAACGCCGCGCACGCCGCTGGTGTACAGGCTATCGATTCCGTCTTTGGCGACGTCGGCGACATGGAAGGCTTGCGCGTCTGGGGATTGAATTCCCGCGCGCTCGGGTTTGAGGGCATGGGGTGCGTACATCCTGTGCAGATCCCCGTCATCCACGATGCGTTCGCACCTACATTCCTAGAGATCGAGCGCGCACGCAAGATTGTCGCGGCCTATAACGACGCTCACCAGAAGGGCCTTGGAGTCGTTAGCCTGGGCTCAAAGATGATCGATCCTCCTGTGGTCCAGCGCGCACTGAAACTGATGGCGCGTGCGCAGGCGATGGGATTAGCAAAAGTCTGAGCGCGTCGAAGAGGCGGGAATATTAAGTTGTAGGCGGCATTGAGGGCCTGATGGCAATCCTTGAGAAATCCGAACTGGTCGCGAACGCTACGGGGCGAATTGTCCCGGCGATGGTCAATGGACGTCCGCAAGTTCCTTTCATGGGCGTTGGGAAATATCGTCCGGTCAATGGCAAAGCCACACCGGCAATCTGCACTTCGGCCGATTTTCCGACGAACGGCGATAAGCGCGTGCCTGATCTGGAATCCGCGCTGCGGAAGTGCGGCTTGCGCAGTGGTAGCGTCATTTCCTCGCATCATCATCTTCGCGATGGCGACCGGGTTGCGCTCATGGCTTTGGAAGCCGCGACGAAAATCGGCGTCAAAGATCTGATGTGGTTCCCGAGCGCATCGTTTCCCTCACAGAAAAGTGCGATCACACTGATGGAATCGGGCGTCATCGACCACCTCGAAGGCAGTATGAACGGACCTCTCGGCGACTACTGCACGCAGGGCAAGATGCGCGGGATGGGTGTTTTACGCTCGCATGGCGGGCGCTGGCAGGCAATTCAAGATGGTGAGGTCCACATCGATATCGCGGTCATTGCGGCGCCAACGGCGGATCCATTCGGCAACTGCGATGGCTCACACGGCAAGTCGGCGTGCGGATCACTAGGCTTCGCCCTGGCTGATTCGATCTATGCTGATCACGTAATCGTCGTGACCGATAATCTCGTTCCCTTCCCTTGCGTTCCGTGGCAGATCCAGGGCAACAACGTCGACTATGTCGTCGAAGTCGACTCCATCGGTGATCCTGCCAAGATCGTCTCAGGCACGACGCAAATTACACGCTCACCAGATCGACTGCGCATCGCCGAACTGGTCGCTCAATTCCTGCGCGATGCGGGAATCATGCGCAATGGCTTCTCGTTTCAGGCGGGCGCGGGGGGCATCGCACTGGCCTTTGTCAGCTACCTCAAGCAAATGATGAAGCAGTCTGGCGTGAAAGCCCGTTTCGTGCGCGGCGGGTCGACGAAATATCTGGTCGAACTTCTGGAAGAGGGACTGACCGACTACATCCTCGACGGACAAACATTCGACCTCGACGGCATACGATCCATAGCGAATAATCCGCGCCACGTTGCGACTTCGCCGTTCACTTCGTACAACTATCACGGCAAGGGCAATTTTGCCTCAATGGTCGATGCGGTTGTACTGGGCGCAACGGAAGTCGATGCGAATTTCAACGCCAACGTGGTCACGCATTCCGATGGACGACTGCTCCATGGTATCGGCGGATGGCAGAACTGCCTGGCTTCGAGGTGCACGATCCTGGCGGTGCCGTCCTTCCGCGATCGCATTCCCGTGATTGTCGATGAAGTGACGACGCTCTGTGGTCCGGGTGAGTTGATCGACGTAGTGGCAACCGAGCGCGGCATCGCCATCAATCCGCGGCGTCAGGATCTATTGGATGCGGTCAAAGGGTCGAAGCTTCCGATTCGTCCGTTGCGCGAAATCAAGGAAGAAGTCGAACGAATCTGTGGTGGAAAACCGCAGCGCCCCGTCCATCGCGATCGTCCCGTGGCTATTGTGAAATGGGTCGACGGCACGGTACTCGACACTGTCTGGCAAATCCCGTAGCACAAACCGTAATTCGAAGGCCTGAATCCCGGGGCTAGATCGGGAATTCCCAGCCTTCTTCTTTCATCTTCTTGTTGGTCCAGTATTGCAATTGCTCAAAGAGGGCAGGTTCGATCACGGCGAAGCGAATGCCGACACGCCCTTCATCGCCAATCCACATCAACCGCGCTTTCGCCTTGAAGAGCACATCGCTCTCCGGCAGAAGGAAGCTGACATCCAGCAGTCCAGCAAACCGCAGGGGCTCTTTCATGCCGTCGAGGCCCATGCCGCCTGTGCTGAGGTTGACGCCCTGCACGTGAATCTCTTCGCCTTGAGAATTCTTAACGGTGACCGCGGTCTCAACGTGAGCACGGAAGAACTTCTGCTGCTCGTTACTGATAAATCCCAGCGAGGCCACACTCTCCCCCGGCGCAAAGTTGATGTTGTACTCCTTGAGCTTGCGGCTCAAGGTGCGACGCGAGATGCCGAGTTGCTCTGCGGCCAGGGTACGCTGGCCGCCGGTACGCTCGAGCGCCTTGATGATCATCTGTTCTTCCATGCTGTCGAGATTGCTGACCGGCATGGAGGCGGTCTGCCGAAGTGCGGTCGGCTCGCCGGTCAGGGCCGCGCTGAGCCGCGAGAAGTCAATTTCCGAGCTCGAAGACTCCATTGCCATCTTGGCGACAAGATTGCGCAATTCGCGGATGTTGCCAGGCCAGCCGTGCGAAAGCAGGGCGGAAATCGCCCGTGTTGAGAAATTCTTGCTCGGAGCCTTCAGGCGCAAAAAATGTTCGGCGAGTGCGACGATGTCTTCGGGACGTTCCCGCAGCGGCGGCACGCGAAGCTGAAATTGGCCGAGACGATGATATAGATCCTGTCGGAAGCGGCCTTCTCGAACCGCGGCTTCCAGGTCCTGGTTGGTCGCAGCCACGATACGGACATCTACCTTGATTTTTCGGTGCCCCCCGAGACGATAGAAGGGCTGCCCATCCAGCACGCGCAACAGCTTTACCTGAGTGTGCAATTGCAGTTCGCCGATTTCGTCGAGGAACAGAGTCCCTCTGTCGGCCATTTCAAAGAGGCCTGGCTTGGAAGAATCGGCGCCGCTAAAAGCGCCCTTTTCATACCCAAACAACTCGCTCTCCACTAGATTTTCGGGAAGAGCAGCGCAGTTGATATCGACCCATGGGCGGCCGCGACGCAACGAAGACTCATGAATCGTGCGAGCGATCAACTCTTTGCCGGTACCAGTCTCGCCGGTCACCAAAACGGTCTCCGTGTGTCCGGCAACGCGGTCGACCAGTGTCATGAACTTGTGCATGATGGGACTGGCAAGAATGAACTGCGTGCCCTCGATCTTTCTGGAAACCACTCCCTGCGCGGCGGCAACTTGCGGCGGGAATGCACCCTTGTCAGCTGCGGCGGCCTCCACAACCGGCACTACCACGGCAATCAGTGAGGTCGCTTTGCCGGATGTGTCCCTGAGCAGAGTGGCTGAAAACTGCACGGGAAAACTGCTACCCGTCTTAGGCCGGGCAGATAGATGAGCCCGATATTCAGTTTCGCTAGAAGCGGTCGAAAGAATCGCTTGGCATAAAGCCGCGCGCTTCCCGCCCACCATTTGTTCCGCCTGGATAAATAGAGCGGAAAAGTCGCGACCCAACACTTCCGCGGGTGAATAGCCCAGGAGTGCTGTGAAACCCAAACTGCATCCGGTAAATTCTCCTTGCAGATCAGTAGAGAAAACCGCCAACGGAGACTGCGACAACGTGGGGTGCGGCTCACCCACGCTGGCCAGCGCTTGTTGTTGCTCCGAGGTGCGGTGCGGAGTCGGCATATATAGATGTTTGGGAAGATGGTGACACAGGCGCGGCTGTTCCACCGAGAAGCGTGTTACCGCAAGCGTAACGAAGGTAATAGCACATTCGTGGGGGGATTATGGCTTCGCGGAGCACCGCTGGCTGGAGGATCCACTCCACGGGATTCGACGGGCAGGTTACTTCAGTAAGCTTCAGAAGATCTAACCCTTGCCATACGATTCGGGCAGGCGCGAACCGGGAGAGATGTCTTCCATAAGGGCCGTGCGCGGGCTGAAACGCCCGCGCAACAAATATTTGTGTCTGCGCGGGAGGATGGCGAGACTTCATCGGTGACATCGCGCTTCCAGACTGGGAAGAACCGCAGTCGTCAGGCTAGTAGATGAAACCAGAGACCGAGAGATTATCGATCCAGACGAAGGCTTTCGTCGGCATCACCGCCTCGTTGGGGATGGTGGTGCTGGCGTACGCTTTGTTGCATTGGCAATCGCAGGACCTCGTCCGGTTCGCCTGCTATCTGGCCGTGGCCTTGCTGGCATCGGGGTTGAAGGTGCAACTGCCGGGAATCGACGGCACGATGTCGGTGAACTTCCTGTTCATCCTGCTGGGAGTGCTCGAACTGAGTCTTCCTGAAACGCTGGTCATTGGCTGCACGGCGAGCCTGATGCAGAGCGTATGGCAGGCACGCAAGCGGTTGGATCCGGTCAAGGTTCTGTTCAACGTCGCGGGCATGATGGCCAATGCCAGCGCGCTTACGTACCTTACATACCAGTGGCTGGCGGCACGTTTTGGATCGAACAAACCGATTCTGCTGATGGTCGCAGCCCTCGTGTTCTTCTTCGCCAACACCCTGCCGATCTCGATCGTGATTGCGTTGACGGAGGGAAAATCCAGCCGCAAAGTTTGGTCGGAATGCTACTTCTGGTCGTTCCCGTACTACCTCGTCGGCGCCGCCGCGGTAGGTCTCGTCGGAATTGTGAATCGCTCGGCAGGATGGCAAACATCCCTGCTGGTGCTGCCTCTGATCTATTGGGTGTATCGATCCTACCGTCTGTATCTGGGCCGGCTGGAGGCTGAAAAAGAACGCGTCGAAGTAGAAAAGCGGCACGTGGAGCAAATCGCATCGTTGAACATGCGCACCATTGAGGCGCTGGCACTCGCGATCGAAGCCAAGGACCATACCACTCATACACATCTGCAGCGGGTGCGAACCTATGCCGTCGCAGTGGCGAGTGAATTAAATCTGCCGAACGATGAGATTGAGGCTCTCCGGGCCGCTGCCCTGTTGCATGACATCGGAAAACTGGCAGTGCCCGAACAAATCATCAACAAGCCCGGCAAACTCACCCCAGAAGAATTCGAGAAGATGAAGGTGCATCCATTGGTCGGGGCGGAAATTCTGGAGCGCGTGGCGTTTCCTTATCCCGTGGCTCCTATCGTCCGGTCCCATCATGAACGCTGGGATGGCACTGGTTATCCCGAGGGACTGAGCGCTCAAGATATTCCGATCGGTGCGCGCATCTTGGCCGCGGTGGATTGCCTGGATGCTTTGGCCTCTCACCGTCAATACCGGCAAGCGGTACCGCTGCGCGAAGCCATGGCAAAGGTGAAGGAGAAAGCCGGAACCTGGTTCGATCCCCAGGTCGTCGAAATCCTCGAGAGGCGCTATGTGGAACTGGAGCGTATGGCGCTCATGTCAGAGGAAACCGCGGCTCCCCAAGGCCTATCCAAGAGCGTTCGCGTCGAGCGCGGTCTCGCACCGGCCACAGGCTTCGAACGAACTGAGCCAACTCACGGACCAGTAGACAACGCGGACTTCCTGACATCGATTGCATCGGCCCGCCAGGAAGCCCAAACCATGTTTGAGCTCAGCCAGGATCTAGGGGTGTCGCTGAGTCTGAGCGAAACGCTTTCGGTGTTGTCGATGCGTTTACGCCGCATGATTCCCTATGATTCCATCGCCGTATTCGTGAACCGCAACGGGTGGCTCCTGCCCGAGTTGGTGAGTGGTGAAAACTTCCGCATGTTGTCGTCGATGAAGGTGAAAGTTGGCGAGGGCTTGTGCGGGTGGGTGGCGGCGAACTGTAAGCCCATCGTGAACGGCAATCCGCAGGTCGAGGCCGGATACGTAGTTGACCCTGGAAAGCATACGACCTTGCAATCGGCTCTGGTGGTGCCCCTGGAAGGTCTGAATGGCGTGGTCGGCGTGTTGGCAATGTACCAGTCGAGTCGCGATGCGTTCACCCCCGATCATTTAAGAATTCTGCTCGCAGTGGCCTCCAAGGTCGCGCTGTCAGTAGAGAACGCGCTGAAGTACCAGCAGGCGGAAAGCTCAGCGACCACCGACTATCTGACAGGTTTGCCCAATGCGCGATCGTTGTTCGTGCATCTGGCGCAGGAAGTGGCGCGCTGCCGCCGTATGAAGACATCGCTGGCCGTGCTGGTGTGCGACATCGACGGCTTCAAGGCAATCAATGATTCCTTCGGGCACCTGGAAGGCGACAAACTCCTGCGCGAGTTCACTACGCGTCTGAAAGATGTGTGCCGCGGATACGACTACGTGGCCCGCATGGGCGGCGACGAGTTTGTGATTACCGCTCCCGGGCTGACGCCTGAGGCTGCTGCCGAGAAGGCCGAGCGCCTGAATCAGGCCGCCATCGAATCGGGGCGGCATGTGTGCGGACGAGACGTAATCACGTTGAGCGTTGGTATGGCATCGTGTCCCGACGATGGTTTCGATGTAGAGCGTTTGCTCGCCGAAGCCGACCGCCGCATGTATTCCATGAAACAACGCCATCATGCAGCCGCGGTCACGCTTGAACAAGATACACAGACGCGCGGTGCCAGTGCCAAATAGGAGAACCGCGACCATGCTGTGGCGGAGAATTGCGTGGCATGGACTCGCCATCGTCGCTACCGTGCTACTCGGAGGCTTGCTCTCGACCGCCCTGGTGCGGCTCGCGCCCGGATTTGATGTCGATGAAGAGCAACTCGACCCTCATCTCAATTCAGCCAGCGTGCAGGCCCTGCGCCAGACTCGGCTGGAACAGCACAACATCTTTCGCTTCTATTTGCACTCCCTGCAGCGGGCCGTCCACGGGGACCTGGGGACGTCACTCTCCCTCGGACAACCAGTCAGCACTCTCCTACGCGAACGGGCTCCCTTAACGCTGCGATTGGTGGGGATCGGACTGCTTCTGAGTTGGACTGTGGCGATGGCGATGGCGCTCACCGCAGCATGCCTGCGCGTATCGGCGTACGACGCTCTCACCACGGTGGTCAGCGGAACTTTTTTGTGCATTCCGGCAGCAGTACTGGCGCTGTTATCCGTTCTTTGGAATGTACCGGGAGCTCTGGCCATCGGGCTCATCGTATTTCCGCGGGTCTATCGCTACGCCCGCAATCTTCTGTCCAAGGCCTATTCCCTGCCTCACATCATTACCGCTCGCGCCAAGGGTCTTAGCGAGTTGCGAATTCTGTTCTGGCACGTGGTCCCGGTCGCTGGGCCGCAATTGTTAGCGGTTGCCGGCGTGTCGGTAAGTATCGCGGTCGGAGCGGCCATTCCAGTAGAAGCACTGTGCGGACTGGCAGGTGTCGGTCAGTTGGCGTGGCAGGCGGCGCTGGCCCGCGACCTTCCCTTGCTAACCAATTTAACCATCCTGGTGACGCTCGTAACCTTGCTGGCTAATTCAGGGGCAGATGTAATCGGACATATGCTTCGAGGTCAGGAAGCATGAGGCTCCGACACCAGAACGTCTGGCGCACGATGGCGTGTGTAGTTTTGGTGCTTGTAGTCTGCATCTCGCTGGCAGCAAATTGGCTGGCTCCTGCGGGATATGCGAAGCAGTATCGCGAGGCCGCGGGCGCGGCCCCATCGCACGACCACTGGCTGGGAACCGATGAGATCGGCCGGGACCGGTTTGCGCGCGTTTTGTACGGAACGCGCATTTCGCTCTTGTTGGCCCCGGCCGCTGCGCTGCTCTCAACGCTGATGGCGGCGCTGGTGGGCGGATTGGCAGGATACTTGGGCGGTGCATGGGCCAAGGCTGCGATGGCCGTGACAGATTTGTTTCTGTCGCTGCCCTGGCTGTTCTTGTTGATCACGGTTCGCGCGGTGATGCCCCTGAATGTATCGCCATTGTTTTCGGTGCTCGTTACGTTCTTGATCCTAGGCCTGTTGGGTTGGACAAGCGCGGCGCGAGTGTTGTGCGCCAGTGCCGGTTCTTTGCGTGATTCAGACTTTGTGCGCCAGGCCAGGGCTTCCGGAATTCGCGGGGCCCGGCTGTTCTGGATTCACGTGCTGCCGAACTTGAAGCCGGTGCTGTATGCGCAGTTCTGGATTTCGATTCCGGCATTCATTTTGAGCGAAGCCAACCTGGGAATCTTAGGCCTCGGAGTTGCTGAGCCCATGCCTTCTTGGGGAAGCCTCCTGAAGGAATTGGAAGGCATGGTCTCCGTGGGCGAAGAGCCATGGAAGTTTGTTCCGTTGATTTTACTGGTGGTGGTAGTGACATCGTTTCAACTTGTGCTTTCGAAGCCGGAAGAGGCGTCCGCATGACGGCCCTCCAGGGAAGGCTGGCAGTAATGCAAACAACGATTAAAAAAGCATTCTTGGTCTCTGTGGTCTGCCTGGGCCTTCAGCCTGGCTTGGCCATGGCCCAGGGCGAACTTCGGTTTTGTCTTCGCTCCGAACCAAAAACATTTGACCCGCTGAAGGTGGAAGACGACGCCTCGGTGTCGATCCGGTATTTGACTGGAGGTGTGCTGGTTCGCATGAACCGCCAGACGCAGGTGCTGGAGCCAGCCCTTGCTCAATCCTGGAAAGTCTCAAAGGACGGACGCGAGATCACATTTAAGCTGCGCAGCGGAGTCTCCTTCTCCGACGGCACACCCTTCTCCGCCGAAGACGTGGCCTATACCGTAAAGCAACTCATGGACCCCGCGCTGCACTCTCCGACGGGAGATGCCTTCCGCTCGGGACCGGGAAACGTCGAGACCAAAATCGTTTCACCAACCCAAATTTCCATCACCTTTCCAGCGCCCGTTGCCGGACTCGACCGGCAATTCGATCAGGTGGCGATTCTCTCAGCACGCTCCGCCAAAAAAGAAATGGCGGTGCTCGGTCCGTTTATGGTGGCTGATTACAAGCCTGGCGCAACGTTGCTGTTAAGACGCAATCCTAACTACTGGAAGACGGATGCTCAGGGACACAGACTGCCATACCTGGATTCCATCAAACTCGATATCCAGCCGAATCGTGACGTAGAAATGCTGCGCTTCAAGCGCGGGGAAATCGACCTGATCAATTCTCTCGACAGCGAGTACTTCGATAAGCTGGCCGCAACCTCTCCTCAGCTCGTGCACGATGCGGGTGCATCGCTCGACAGCGAGCAGATGTGGTTCAACGAGGTGGGCAAGTCTCCTCTGCCGGCGTACAAAAAGAACTGGTTCCGTTCGGCCAACTTCCGGCGCGCAATTTCCCAGGCCATCAATCGCGCGGACCTGGCCCGGGTTGTTTTTCGCGGACACGCACAGCCCGCCATTGGCCCCGTTTCACCGGCGAACAAGTTCTGGTTCAACGCCAAGCTCAAAGCTGATGCCTATTCGCCCGATGCTGCGTCGAAAGCGTTGCAGGGCGACGGCTTCCGGCTGGAGAACGGCACACTCAAAGACAAAGAAGGCAATGCGGTGGTCTTCTCGATCATCACCAATGCCGGAAACAAGTACCGCGAACGCATGGCCACGATGATTCAAGAGGATCTGCAAAAGATCGGAATCCATGTGAACGTAGTGACCCTCGACTTCCCTTCTCTGATCGAGCGCATGACGCAGACCTTCGACTACGAGGCAATCTTGCTGGGCCTCACCAACGTAGGACTCGACCCCAACGAACAGATGAACGTTTGGCTGAGTTCGTCGGAAAATCACCAATGGAATCCGTCGGAGAAAGTTCCAGAGACCGCATGGGAAGCAGAGATTGACCGCCTGATGCGGGCCCAGGCTTCGTCCGCCGATCCCAAGAAACGAAAAGAGAGCTTCGACCGCGTGCAGGAGATTGCGGTTGACCAGGCTCCCTTCCTCTACTTGGTAAATCGCAATGCGCTCTCGGCGGTTGCCGGGACGGTGCAGGGCGCGGCACCCGTCATTCTAGTGCCACAGACCTACTGGAACGTCGACCAACTGTCCGTGAAGTGAGAATCGAAGATGTCTAATCACAGAGGATACTGCGGACATTGAGGATGAGCACCAACCTGCAATCCGACGCGCTCCTTTCCGCACAGCTTTCCGTTCGGTACGGCGAGAAGCCTCCTGTCTTGCGCGACGTGCAATTTGCAATCCGTCGCGGCGAAGTGCTGGGACTCGTCGGGCAAAGCGGTTCCGGAAAGAGCACGATTGCGATGGCAATTCTGGGTCTTCTCGATCGCAAGATCACAAACGCGGAAGGTACAGTCGAATTTGACGGCGTCGATTTGTTAACCTTGCGGGAACGGGAACTGCGCGGAATGCGCGGAAGAAAGATTGCCCTCGTACTGCAGAGTCCGCTGTCGTCGCTCAATCCGGCGCTGAAGATTCGCACGCAGTTGAAGGAAGCCTGGCGGGCCCACGCTTCGGGACCAGAGGTTGACTGCGACAATGCCATTCGGACGGCGCTGGAAGGCGTGAGTCTGCCCTCAAGTGACGACTTCCTGCGGAAATATCCTGCCCAGATGAGCGTCGGCCAAGCACAACGCGTTCTGATTGCAATGGCCGTGATGCATCGCCCCGCTTTGTTGATTGCCGATGAAGCGACCAGCGCACTCGACGTGATTACGCAGTCTGAAATTCTCGCCCTGTTTCGCGAATTGAACCGTAGTTCAGGAATGTCGATTCTTTATATCTCGCACGATCTCGCATCCGTGGCCGGAATCTGCGATCGCATTGCGATCCTCCACGAAGGCCAGATCGTGGAGACCGGAACGGCGGAGCAGGTTTTAACCAGTCCTCGCCACCAATACACTCAGCGCCTGATGGCGGCGATGCCCAAGATGCCGCAGAGGCTCGCAGTAGGTAAAGCTGCATCCATTTAGAAATCCTCCTAGACCGGCCGTCGCTCTCTCTCGGTCGGACGATCCCTTCTCCAGTAACGAATCCGGACGGCACTGAAGTCACGATGCGGTTGGGACAGAGTGTCCCACGCCCATGCCAATGGGACAGAGTGACCCAGCGGGCCCTACAAAAATTCCGCGATCCCCAATGAAAACAACAAGTTACAACCTTCCGATTGGCCGCTCCCTTGCAACTCGGTAGGTGGGTACAAAGCTTGATCTTTCCCCCATTGAGAAAGAAGGGTGAGATTTTATGCAGCATAAGAAGAAATCACCAAAATCAGTCAGGCGTGGCGAGCGACACAGCGCCGCTTGGGGTAAGCGCCTGAGTCTGGTGGTTCTCCTGGCAACGGGGATGGCGTTCGGACAACGCTGGAAGAATCCTGACAGCGAAACCAGTGGCCGGTTCCAACGAATCGCGCCCGAGCTCTCGGGACTTCTGGCGAAGGCCCATCAGGGGTCCGCAAAAAGCCAAACCGTGAGGGTCATCGTTCAATATAAACAGGTGCCCTCGACCGCACATTACGCCACGATGCAAGGCCGCGGTGGCCGCCTCCATGCCCAGCTGCACATGATCAAGGGGGCCGCGTTCACCATTCCGGTGAGCGCTTTGGCTGCGTTAGAGGCCGATCCTGAGATCGCTTCGGTAACCATCGACCATCCGATGCAACTGATGGACGACTATGCGAACACCGCCGCTAACGTCAGCGCGGCCGTGAACGCCGGTTACACCGGAGCGGGTGTTGGCGTCGCAGTGATTGATAGCGGCATCAACGACAGCCATCCCGACCTGTGGGATTCCACGCACTCGCACTCGCGCGTGGTCTACCATCAGGACTTCACCGGCACGCCGATCACTGACGCGGCTGGTGGTCATTACGACCTCTATGGCCACGGTACGCATGTGGCTGGAATCATCGGCGGCAACGGATATCTCTCTGCAGGCCGGCTGGCAGGCGTGGCACCCGCTGTTAACCTCATCGACCTTCGCGCTCTCGATGCATACGGCTCAGGAAACGATAGTACTGTGATCGCCGCCATCCAGCGCGCCATTGCTCTCAAGAATACCTACAACATCCGCGTAATCAACCTGTCGCTGGGCCGGGGCATCCCGTCCAGCTACACCCAGGATCCTTTGTGCCAAGCCGTGGAAGCGGCCTGGAACAGCGGGATTGTTGTGGTCGTCGCCGCCGGCAACTATGGACGCCTCAGCGTCTACGGAAGTAACGGCTTTGGCACCATCACTGCTCCCGGCAACGATCCTTATGTAATTACCGTCGGCGCCATGAAGAGCATGGGAACCTATCCCCGCGTCGACGACCAAAAGGCTAGCTATAGTTCGAAAGGCCCCACCACGTATGACCACGTAGTGAAGCCCGATATCATGGCAGACGGAAACGGAGTGATCTCTCTATCCGCTCCGGGCACGACGCTTGAAACCGCGTATCCGAGTGACCTGGTTGCTGGCACCGACGGAAATAATGATTACTTCCGTTTGAGCGGCACCAGCATGGCAACGCCAGTCGTCAGCGGAGCCGCCGCTCTGGTGTTGCAGCAGAATAGTTCTCTGTCTCCGGATCAGGTAAAGGCGCGATTGATGAAATCGGCGTACAAGGCGCTTCCCAACAGCAGCGTTGCATGGGTGCCGCACCTGTCGCAAAACTTCACCGAGTTCTCCGATCTGTTCTCCGTCGGTTCCGGATACCTGGACGTACAGGCAGCTCTCGCGAATAGCGACCTTGCGCCTGCTACACCCGGTTCCGCACTGTCACCCTCGGTAACCTACAACCCGTCGAATCGAACGGTCACGCTGGTGTACGGAAACTCCACGGTTCAGTCGGGCTCCGTGGTTTGGGGCACCTCGGTCGTTTGGGGCACGTCAGTGGTCTGGGGCACGTCAGTGGTCTGGGGCACATCAGTCGTTTGGGGCAGCTCCCTGCCTTGGAGCGACAACACATCGAGCGCCTTCAGCGTAGTCTGGGGAACAAGTACCGGTACAGGAACCTCTGCCACAAGTGTGGTTTGGGGAACCTCGCTGCTGGGTAACAACAGCGCCTTCTCCGACGCCGGAGACGACGAGCAATAGTTAGCCGTGTGATTTCAAAGAAAGGAGACGAGATCATGAACAACACACGGCGAATCAAGACCTTCATCGGCGCAATGATGCTGGCCGCAGCCATCACCGCAGGCTACGCAACCTTCGTCAGCCATACGCTGCACACCTACTTTGCCCTGGCTGTGCTCGGGCTGGCGGCGGTTACATCGCGAATGAAAGTCAAACTGCCCGGAATCAACGGCAACATGTCAGTCAACTTGCCGTTCCTGCTCACGGCGGTCGTCAGTCTGAGCGCAGCTGAAGCAGTAGTGATCGCTTGCGTTTCAACCATGGTGCAATGCTGGCCTCGGAAGGACGCGAAATTCAATCCGCAGCAGATGACTTTCAACCTCAGCATGATGGCTTTCGCTAGCTGCATGGCGAGCCTCATATTCCACGCCAGTTGGCACGGGATGCAAACTGGTTTCAGCACCTTGGGACTGACACTGGCAACAGCCACCCTGTTCCTGGGACAAACCGCTCCAGTCGCCGCAATCGTGGCGGTCAGCGAAGGCAAGGCGGCGGGAGAGATCTGGTTAACCTTGGCGCACCTGTCGTTTCCGTATTACGTGGTTAGCGCGGGAATCACCACGATGGTCCAGTCGGTCAGTTCGCACATGGGCTGGGGACTGGCGCTCGCGGTGTTCCCAGTCATGTATGTGATCCATCGATCATACCGCTTGTATTTTGGACGGATGGTGGAAGCTCTGCACCCGCAAGTGATGTCCCGGGCAGCGAGTGCGGGAGCGTAAGTAGTCCAACGAGGCAATCAACGCGAGGTGGCAGTGCGGCTCGACCGCGCTTGCCACCTTTTTATTTGCGGCAGCAGACTACGGAATCTTGGTTTTGCGATCGTCCTTGCCTGACTCTCGCGGTTCCCGCGTCTTCATCTGGTCGCGATATTGTTCGCCGGTTCCGACGAAGAACTCTTCATACTGTCGTTTGCCGGAAGAACCCGACCGTTCTCCGTTGAGTTTGCCCCAAATCAGTCTTCTAGCACCGGAATCAGGGATGGCTTGGAGTCCGCCAGAGGAGTAGAACGCGTACGTGTCTCTCGCCCAGCCGAATTGTTCGGGTGACGATGTTTTCAGCGATCCCGTTGCCGGAATCTTGATAACGATCTGTCCGCCCTCCAATGGCAGAACCGGTTCACCCGAGACCTCGAACTCGACCCGTACCCAACCGCTATAGCCTTCCGGAATCAAGAACTTCAAGGATCGACGCGCCGTATCCCCCACACTCACGTGGATCCAAACTATACAGCCAATCACAAAGATGAGCGTGGCGATCCCTGCCAAGATTCGGGCCGATCGCGTGGTGCCGTCCGGGAAAAGCCAGGCGTGGGCCTCGCGTTCCGGCTTGTGCCGGAAGACGACTAGCGCGGCATACATAGTCGACAGAACGAGAACAATGACGGCGAGATAAGGCAGTATCATTCGGGTCACAGCTCGGCACGTGGAGGCAACCACAAGGTATTTGACCTCCCGACATTCAGCGGTACTGTTCGTTGCAACACCGCGACCGGCTTGCCACGACGTGTTCGCACCCGACCTGCAATCGCCGGACCATAGAAACACCAGATCGAGAGCGCGGCCAGCAGCGCCACTCGGGATGCAGCATAGGGTTTGAAGAGACTCAGATAGGCCGCAATTACAAGGCAAAATGATCCCAACAGAGAGATGATCTCTAATGGACTGGTCCGCGCGCCGTAGGCCGCGAACATTAATGTGTAAACGTCATAGCCGGTGACTAGTCCGGTCACGAAATACAAAAGGAAAGGCAACATGGCAAGCACCGTGAAGCGCGTTGTTATTCTAGCGACCTTTGCATGGGCAGAACATAAACGTAGTACACCAGAATAAAAATGAGCGCGATGAATGCTCCGATGGAAAGGGTCAAGAGCACTCCGCTCCGCGTCGTGAACGTGGATTGTTGATTCTTCTTACTGCGTCTCATGCACTACTTTGCGTCACTGAGAATCACGCGCTGGCTACGCGAACGAAAATCAGAACTTCTCCTATATTCCCGTCGTTTGGTATTGCAGAATCGCTAGAGCCAGGCGGTAGTCGTACCCCGCTCCCACATTGCTGATCTGCGCCTGCGTCTGCTGCAACTGCGCCTGGCTGAGTTCCACGATCGAGCCCAGCCCAAGCTTGTAGCGCGACTGTGCCAGATTCAGCGCAAGGTCGGCCTGATCGAGTAGTTGTTGAGTCACTGCGAGACGATCGTAAGCGGTCTTGGCGTTGAGCCAACTGTTGCGCACGTCCCGCGCAATGCGAGTGCGAACGTCACGAAGTCTCTCCTGCATCGCTTGGGCCCGCAACGATGCTTCCCGGGATCTCGCGGTAAACAGGAAGCCATTGAACACCGGAATGTCGACGTTTACACCGACCGCACCATACCAGTTGGAGATCACGGGGTTCCGCACAGGGGTGACCCCGACTACTCCGAGCGCGCGGATGTCGGGAAGGAGAAGGTCGCGCTCCGCTCTCTGAAACCTCTGGGCCGACTGCGACTGGAACTCCAGCGCCAGGATTTCAGGCCTCATCGTGAACGCGCTCGTGATCAAATCATCCACGTTGTCGGGTGGTTGAGTAGTCGGAGTGGAGTCCTCCACCAACTGAAAACTTTGCAGACTCTGAAAACCAAGCACCGCGGACAGCGTAGTCTCGGCGGCGCTGACATTGTTCTGCGCATCAAGCAATAAGAGCTTCGCTTGCGCCAAGTTGACATTGGCAAAACTGAAATCCAGCTGTGACTTCAGCTTGCTCTTGAAAAGAGCACCGACCTGATCGGAAACCGTTTGCCGATCCTGCACGGTATGTTGAGCCACCGTCAGTACGTCCTGCGCTTGCAGCGTGTTATAAAACGCCTGATCTACCGCGAGTAGGATTTGTTCCTTCGTCGCCAAGGCGTTCTGATTCTCCGCTTTGGCGGCAAGGTTCGCGCTGGCCACCAGGTTCGACGTACGCCCAAAGTCGGTGATGAGCTGGCTGACCGACGCACCCGTTGCGGCACGTTCGTACAGGATGGGATTGTTCAGCGCGCCTGCCGTGAGCCTTGTCCCAGGATTTGCGTCCACCGCCGTGAGATCAATCCGCGCGGTCGGCCACAGGCTCGACCTCACTTCCCGCGTGACTTGTTGCGAAGCCAGTGCCGTTAGCCGCGCCACCGAGATCTGGGGATTATTCTTCAGCGCTAGCCCCTGCGCGTCCTTAACCGACAGAAACTTGGGAGTACCGGAAGCAGCTTGCGCGGGAGTCTGCGCAGTCGAACTCGAACTCGCCGGCTGGGAAGCCGCTTGAGGCACAGGCGCGACGGGCAGGCTGGCGGAGACAACCGCACTCACGCTGTCTTGGGCCAAGCTGCACCCAGAAAGCGCCAAAATCAGAATAATCTGCAACCAATTCCTCATCTTGCTATGGTTCTCCCTATCCGTTTGCATTACTCCTCAAGCGATGCTCTTCGACGTTTGCTCCTGTGATTTCTTGCCGTAAACCAAAAGGTAGGCCGCCGGAACGATGAAGATGGTCAAAACCACCGAGGACGTCAGCCCGCCGATAATCGCTCGTGCCAGCGGCGCGTACTGTTCACTTCCGGTTCCAAGCTTGAGCGCCATGGGAACCATTCCGATGATGGTCGCCAGCGACGTCATCAAAATTGGCCGTAACCGTACTCGACACGAGGTGACGATGGCATCCTTCACCGAGCTTCCCTGGTCTTCGAGACGATGGGCGAACTCCACGATCAAGATGCTGTTTGACGCGGAGATGCCCACCAGCATCAAGACGCCCATCAGAGACATTACATTCAGCGTCGTCCCCGTGAGCGGCAGGATTATCAGCACGCCAATGAAGCCCATTGGCACTGCCAGCATGATGAGCAGCGGATCCTTGAACGACTTAAACTGCGCAACCAAGATCAGGTAAAGGAGAATCACCGACATCGAGAGCCCGATCGCGAAGCTGCGGAAGGAAGAGTTCATCCCCTTCACCATGCCGCGAAGATCGACGCGCACATTCTCGGGCAGCTTCGTCTGGTTCACCGTCCGCTGCACTTCGTCAGAGAGTTTGCCGAGGCTTTCGCCGACCGGCGTTACATACACATCAGTGACGCGCTGAATCTGGTAGTGATCGACTTCGGTCGGAGTGCGGATGTCTTCCAGCTTCACCACCGCATCCAGCGTGGTCGGTTGCTTCAGGTTGGGGGCACGGATCGGGATGTTCGTCAAATCCGCAAAGTTGTGGATGGCCGCCCGGCCATTCTCGAAATATTGCACCGTGAGAAAGTAGTCGTTGCCGCTCTTGCGATCGACCCAGTAATTCGGCGCGATCATTGAGTTGGAATTGAGGGCGGTGATGACGTTGTCGACGACTTCTTTCTGCGTCAGCCCCAGTTCTCCGGCGTGCACGCGATCCACGTTCAACCGCAGTCCCGGGTAATTCATGTCCTGCGGAATATAGACTTCACCCACTCCCGGCAACTGCCGAATGCGACTCGCCAGATCCTGCGCCACGCCATACGACTGCTTCAGGCTCCGGCTGCTCACTTGCACATCAATCGGAGCTGGCATGCCGGAGTTCAGAATGGCGTCGACCATCGAACCGCTTGAAAAGAACGTGCGAATATCCGGATATTCGCTTCGACATCTCCTTCCGCACCCGGTGCATGTACTCAGCGCTGCTCAAGTGATGATCATCTTGCAGCGCCACCTGGATCGTCGCCGTATAAGGCCCGGCATTGGTCGTGTAAAGCGAAGAGAAGTCAGGAACCACGCCGATGTTCGACACGACCATCTTCAAATCTTTGGAGCCAATGACCTTGCGGATCAGGTCTTCGACTTTCGCAACGTACTGTTCCGTCACTTCGAGTCGGGTACCCGTAGGAACCTTCATATTGATCGTGAACTGCCCCGCATCCGTGCTGGGGAAGAATGCCAACCCGAGAAACGGATAGATCACGAGACTCAAAAGAAACACTCCGCTCAACACCGCTACCGTTACGCCAGGTCGAACCAAGGCACGATTCACCCACACTTCATAGCCATCGAGCAGGCGATTGAAGTGCCGGTTGAATCCAGCCGTGAATCGTTCCCACCAGGATTTCCCCTCCGCCGCTGTAGGCTCAATCTCATATTCTTTTCCCTCACCGCCATCAGCATGCGGAACAGCCTGCAAGAATCGCGAACAGAACAGCGGAATCACGGTCATGGCCACCACGTACGACGCGAACAACGAGATGACGACCGCCAGCGCCAGCGCCGAAAACAGGAACTTGCTGACGCCAAAAAGAAAGGTGACCGGAAAGAAGACAACCACCGTGGTCAGCGTTGCAGCCAGCACGGCGAGGCTCACCTCCGAGCCTCCTGCCTCCGCAGCCGCCATAGGTGCGGCGCCATGCTCCAGGTGCCGGTAGATATTTTCCAGCGAGATCACTGAGTTGTCGATAATGCGCGAGAAGGCCAGCGCGAGCCCACCAAGAATCATCGTGTTGATGGTGCTACCGCCCAGGTACAAAACGACGAAGGTCGCGAGCGCCGAGAGTGGAATCGAGAGAAACACCGCCGACGTTGCGCGGAAACTGCCGAGAAAAATCAGAATCATCAGGCTCGTCAGCGCCAGTCCGATGACGCCTTCATGCAGCAGAGTCTTGATCGCTTCTTTCACGAACGCCGACTGATCGAACACGACTGCGGACTTCAACTGTTTTGGGATGTCATACAGGTGCTCAATGGCATCTCGAATGCCTTGCACCACCGCGATCGTATTGGTATCTCCGCCCTGCTTCATGATGGGGAGATAGACCGACCGCTGCCCATCAACACGCACTACGTTGTACTGAATCTGGTTCGCGTCCTCGGCTTTACCGATATCGTCAACCGTGACCCACGAGTTCCCTACCGTCTTGACTGGAACTTTCGACAGTTGATCCATGTCATCGACCAAGCTGTTGGAATACACGTAGTAGTCGAATGGCCCCATCTTGACATCGCCAGCGGGAAGAATTAGGTTCGAATTATTCACCGCAGTAACAACATCCATCGGGCTTAACTGCCGCGACGCCAGCTTGTAAGGATCGACATACACCATGATCTGGCGATACTTTCCTCCGAACGGCGGCGGAATCTCCGCGCCCTGCACTACGGCGATCTGGTTGCGAATGGTGAACTGGCCAATGTCGTGGAGCTGCGTCTGGTTCAGACCCTCGCCTTTTAGCGTGACTAGGCAGACGGGAAGACTGGACGCATCGAACTTGAGCACAACTGGCGGAAGGGTGCCCGGTGGCAAACGCTTCAAGTCCGCCATGGCCAGGTTCGACAACTCGGTCACGTCCGCATCGGCATTCGTTCCAGGCTGGAAGTACACCTTGATAATGCTCACCCCGAGCAGCGAGCGCGATTCCATGTGGTCGATGCCGCTCGCCAACGTGAAGAAGCGCTCAAGCGGATCGGTGATGTCCGTCTCGATGTCCTCCGGCGGCATTCCGGAATAGAACGTCGCCACCACAACCTCAGGCAGGTTGATCGTCGGAAACAAATCGATCGGCATCCGTGCCAGGCTGGTGACACCGATAACGGTGAGCAGGAGACAGACCACGACGACGAAGTACGGATTCCGAATGGAAAAACGAGTCATTTCATCTCACTCTTGTGTGTGCGCACGGCTATTGCTGGCTGCCTTCTTGGTATTGCATGATCTGCACGACCTGAGGACGAACAATGTCACCGGGCTTCACGCCGCTGCGGTCGCTTACCACCACTTCCTCGCCCTCTTTCAGCCCCGCGACGACTTCCGCGTCGTTCGCAGTCTGCAGCCCCAATGTGATCGGACGGTCTTCGATTTCATTGTTCTTGCCCACCACGAATACCGTCGTCTTGCTTCCCTCATGATTCACAGACTGCAACGGAATGGCCGGGATATCATCGCGATGCTCGAGTGACACATCAGCGTCAGCATAGAGGCCGGGCATGAGCACTCGGTCTCGATTCTTGACGTCGACTTCGGTGTGCATGGTGCGTGTGGATTCCTTCACGTCGACTGAAAAGCGCGCGACCTTCCCCGGAAACGTCTTGTTCAATGACGGAACTCGAACGTCCACAGGATCACCAACGTGGATGTAGCGAACATACGATTCAGGAACGGGTATCACGAGGCGAAACAAATCATCCTCCGAGAGCTTCACTATCGGCGCCGCCTGCGAGTTGGTGCCGGCTTGCACCAGGGTTCCGAGATTCGCGTAACGCTCAGTGACAACGCCGGGAAAGGGCGCCGTAATCTTCGAGTAATCAAACAGACTTTGATCCCGAACCATCTTCGCCTTGGTAACGGAAAGCTTGCTCTGAGCGGCTTCCAGAGCCGCTTGTCCGGCATCCACTTGAGAAGATGCAGCCAGATCTTTCCCTTGAGCATCGTCCACTTCCTGTTGCGCCACAATGCCGGGCTGGCTTTCAAACACACTATTCAATCGGGTGTACTGCAGATGCAGCGCTTTGTATTGCGCCTGATATCTCGCCAACTCGTGCTGGGCGCGGGTTACTTCGTTCAGTGCGTTTTTGATTTCTGCCTGATCTTCCTGCAGCTGTGCCTCCAACTCCGGAATCTCGAGAATGGCCATCACCTCGCCAGCCTTCACACGCGTTCCGTAGTCGACCATTAACTTCTTCACGTAGCCAGATTCCTTGGCGTAAACGTCAATCTCCTGAAACGGCACCAGTTCCGACGAAAGCGTGATCTGCCGACCAAGCGACTTCTTCACTACCTTGGTGACGCCGACCGTAATCGCTGGACCGCTGGCCTGCACCTGAGTCCCCTTGCCCCCAGAACAGGAAGCCAGTGTGACAACGATCGCGAGCCCTGGAGCCGCGAGCGCAATTGGAATCGATTTCCGCCAGCTGCTGGCGCGCGTCCTGCTAAGCCGAGTGCGGTTCTGAATCATGGTGTCTTGGACCAGCCTTCCCTGCGATTTCGTCTGCGCCGTCTCCGGCTTAACTCTTCGTCTTCATCATCTCGCCCAGCTTGGCCACGGAAAACGCGCTGGACCGGCAGAAATTGATCACCTTCTGCTCCGCCAAATGCAACTCTGCCGCAACTGCCGGAACCGCAGCCGCTATCTCTCTGGGCACAGTAAGCACACCGTGACGGTCTCCGTGCAACAGATCTGCCGGACGAACTTCCATCCCACCGACGTTGACGGAGGCCCCAACGTCGAAGATGTGGGCGTATGCATGCGAGACCGCGACATTGCCGGCAAACAACTGAATGCCCATTGCACGTACACCCGGCAGTTCGCGTACCGCGCCGTTCGTCAAATAGCCGATACAACCCAACGCTTTCAAAATGGCCGCGTGCATGTCTCCCACAAAGGCGCCCCGGCCCGCTGGATTGTCCTGGTCTTCCAGTACCAGGATGCGGGGCGGTGGGACTTCAAGAATGGCGTTCCATAATTCACCCCGGTCGTGGAAAGTCCCGCCTACAATTGGCGGCGCGCCGCTCCGCAGCCTCGCCGTTACGGCGTACCCCACCATGGGAGGCGCATCTTCGAACATGCAGCGAATGCGTGAATCCGTAAAACCGGTGTTGTGCAGTCGCACATTGAAGGTTTCGACAGCGTTGGCGACCATGCACGTGTCAAACCGGCGAAGCCCGTCAAGATCCTCGTCAGTTAACAAGGACGCAGCGGCCATCTCGTTTTCCTTTCGTGAATCATTCTCATGCCTGCATGCGCTGTTGTTACAAAGAGGCGATCCAGGAATTTGAGTTTGCGCGCTCAGGTACACGCGTAACCAGCACTCTCCGGCGAACGGATTCAAATCCTCCCTCACACAATGAGGAAGATCCGACGTCGTTATGAAATGGCTGAGGGAAAAACTAGCAGGAGGGAGGAGGCCGGTTATACAGACTGTTTTCCAGAATGATCCCGGGAATTGGAGGCCCGGCTGGAGCAATACGCGGATAAGACGTAGGCGCCTGCAGAGCCGAAAAGCGAACTACCGATGGCATCCAGTTGGCTGTGCTGCTGTTGAGTCGTTGCCGGCCCGGCTCGTGTGACGAGCTTTTGTGTAACGTGCTGACGGAAGGCGAAAGGTTGTCCGGAGAACAATAACGAGTCGCGACGCTCACCGCGAGGGAAAACACGGCCAGCAACACCACCGCCGCACCGAAACTCCTGCGCCGTCGATCTCCGAGATTGGTCAGCCGTATCACTTGCAAATTCTACAGAACCCGTTCTCTCCTTCTAACATATAAAACTGATCCTACGCAAACAAGTGCCCCGATGTAACCAACGTAACCCCGCCATACACCTCACACTCAGGTTGGATAGGAGCCCCGTCCGCTTGGTTGCACAAATCTTGAAGGAAATCAGCCCCAATTCGATTCGTCGAAAGACAGAGGAGACCTACGTTCGGATCTTGCGGATTCAACCCAATCTACTGCACTTTCTGCACTGGGCTGCTATCGGTTAGCGTTGGCTCCGAATCCGAGGTTACCAAATTCAACATGTGCTACCGCCAGGGCGCTGCCCGGCGTCGCCATGATCTTTAATCTGCTGTTGCGTATGCGATCGTTGTGAGCAGAGCGTTGGCGTTTTGCCTGGAGTCCAGGCGAGTATGCTGCACAACGATCGGAACATCAGCCTCGATCACACTCGCATAATCAGTTCCTCTTGGAATCGGTTCCGGATCAATCAGATCATTAAAGCGCAGATGTTTCGTCCGGTTCGCCGGCACAATCACGCGATAAGGACCTACAGGATCTTTGTCAGAGAAATAGATCGTGATCTGCACGTGGGCGTCCTGGTCCGATGCGTTGAGCAGGCAAGCCGTCTCGTGGCTGGTCATGTCCGGTTCCGGTCCATGACTTGACGTAGGGATGTAACCTTCGGCAATCGCCCAGCGCTTCCTACCAATTGGATTTTTCACGCAGCACCTCCATTCGGGAATCCGGCTTCTTCTCGCCTGTTGCAGCCAAGACTCACGGAATTAAGCTCTCCATTACATCTTTGATTCGTTCTCCCACTCCCGCTGTCAGCGACCAAGGACTGGGTTGACGTAGAACATGTAGACGGCCCTTCTTTTCGAGCACATCAAACTCAGTGCCATTACCCTTTCGATAGAAATGAATACTCACTACGGCCTTGCCGACGTGGAGGTTTCGAACGAATATCTCGGGGAGCCAATCGGGCAACTGAGGGTCGAGCAGGAGCAGGTTGGTTGGGGCAAAGGGATACAGACCCAACATTGCCTGCAGAATCGCAAATACGCTCGATGCCGACCATGCCTGTGGCCAGTTCGTCTTCGGATAAAGCGCCGGAAACGGATGTTCTTCGTCTCGAGAATGGCCGCTGAAACATTCTGGAAGGCGGTTGTAATCGAAAAGCGTGCTTACTTCGAAGATGGCCCGTGCGATGGTGTGCAGTTCCTTGATCAGACCAAACCGCATCATGCCCAGGGCGAAGCTTCCGTGTTCCACCGGCCAGACCGAACCCCGGTGGTAGCTATACGGATCGAAGGCAGGGTGATCGGACGAAAGCGTACGGACCCCCCAACCGCTAAACATGTCACTTTGCAGAAGCCGACGCGCAACGTGACCGGCCAATTCCTTTTGAACAATGCCGCATGCCAACAGGTGGCCAGGGTTCGAACTGATTGATTTGATCTGCTTCCGCTGCGCGTCCAAGCCCAGGGCGAAGAAGTTTTTATTGGGCATCCAGAAGCGATCGTTAAAGCGCTTCTTCAATTCCGACGCTTCATGAAAGTACCGGCGCGCCAGATCGTGATCCCCCATAAACCACAACATTTCTGACATTCTGAGCTTCGCAACATATACGAAGGCCTGCTCTTCGCAGGTTGAAATGGGAGGATCTACCAGCCTGCCATCTTCATACACGATGGCGTCTCCTGAATCCTTCCATCCTTGATTGCGATTGCCCTGCAACGAACGGGATTGATAGTCGTAGAAACCGTCTCCAAAGCGATCCGTGTACTTGTCCTTCCATCGCAGACCGCGGATAGCAGGTTCCAACAGAGCCTTGATCTCACGCCCGTTTCCGGTCCAGTGCCACAGCTCAGAAACTACGACCGGATAAAACGAAGAAGGCGTGGCGGCGCCGTAATAACGGGAACGCGGATTATAGTTGAGCGTTGCGAGTGGACCGGTATGGGCCTCGTGCAACATCCGGCCCGGTTGCTCGTCCCGCCAATCATTTTCGACTCGTCCTTGCCATTTGGGCAATTCGCGCAATGCGCCGTCCGCCATCGCGGTGGAAAGAAGTGAACCTTGCCAGCCGGCGGTAAGAGTATCGCGGCCAAACAGCGCGATGTAAATCGGAAGGCCGGCTGCCGTGACCCACGATCGATCTCCCTGATCAAGATCTGGGAGCCGAAGAGCAGCCAGGTCATGCGTCGCCTGAAGTAACGCGGATTCGACAATCGATGAAAGTTTCGGGTGCGCCTCATCGGTCCTAAATTGAGTGGACTCGTTCAGAAAGACCTGTCGCTTGCGATCCAGCTGATTGCGTGTCCCGAAAAACTGCCGGCAACCATACAACGGCGGCATTCTCTTGCCGTCGAATACGGGAATGAACTTGACGCAGGTGTGCCACGACTGGTGCGGTTTCAAACGCACATCGAAAGAAAGCTTTGAGTCGCGGAAGGAAACTGGCGATTGGGCGCGTTCGACGCTGATGATCACGGCTCTATGCATGCGCGCCACGTCCACGATTCCCTTGATGTGAGTAACGGTGGGTAGCCTTATAGTCGAAGATTAATTCTCCGCGCTGAGAGGAGAGTCGTCGCCACTTGCGGGTCAGCTTTCCTCGTTGTTTTCGCCGAAAACTCTCTGCCTGATCTGCGAAATCAGCATCGATTTCAATCTCAAACTTGAATTTCACTGCTCGCTGCGTGAAATTTGTGAAATCGATGTCTTCATGAATCCCCGAACCCACTGTTCGCGATACCTTCAGCTCAATGGTTTCTTCTGACGACTCCTCCATCTCGCCCGAGCCGGTATCACGCTTCCATTTACTCCCAGGAGCCGGACTGATGTAATATCCAAGCCAAGAATGCTGTTCCACGTTCGAAACTGCCACGGTCTGTGGCATCTTGCCATCGACAAAATATCTATAACGGGATAAGAGTCGAGTCTCGCCAACGAATAGGCCATGTCTTGGAAAATCTCCGATTAAGCCGTCGAGATTGGTAGCTAGAACAGCCCGCCCCTGGCTACAGTAGATAGTCTTGGGGCGCGGAGTGATTCTGGCCAAAGGTTTGTGACGATGATTATCCATGCATGCTTACAAAACTATAACCACATACCAAAGCCGCACACGATCATCGCCGTTTGCTTTTCAGCCAAACCAAACCGAGCGCGGTTAGGGTCACGAGGCCAATCACAGCGGCGCGGGCCATCGACTTTTTCTGCGCCGCTTGACGGCGTTGCACGAAACGGTTTTCGGGATACATGGCCGGGGCGCTTCCTTCTTGACCATCGAGACCCAATCGCAATACCTCTGCCAAATGCAGCGCTTGGCGGTTGGTTTCCTGCGCAATCTGCTCTTTGCAGCTGAAACCATCGGCAACGATAATCGTCGACACCGGAGCCTTGCGGACTTCAGGCAACAATGAGCGTTCACCGCATGCAACGGATACCTGATATTTATCCTTCTCGTATCCAAATGCTCCGGCCATCCCACAACAGCCAGACTCCAGCACCCGGTGGTCCAGTTGCATCTTTTCCAGCAATGATGTTTCTTCCTTCATCCGCATCACCGCCTTTTGATGGCAGTGACCCTGTACGATGGCGTGGCGCTTGACTTTCGGCGCTTGGTAATCGGGGATTTTCTTTTCGAGAAACTCCGATAGCGTAAAGGTGTTTTCCGCAAGCCGCGTCGCTTCCCGCGACTCCGGAAACAGATTATGCAATTCATCGCGAAATACAGAGCAACAGCTTGGCTCCAAAACCACCATCGGTGTGTTTGCGGAGATATGTGAACTGAGCGCGCGCAAGTTGGTGCGCAGATACGACTTGGCCATATCAAGAAACCCGTAGTCATACAGTGGGCGGCCGCAGCAGAGGTGCTGGTCGAGAACCTCGACCTTGCAACCCGCCTGTTCCAGAACTTCAACCGCGGCTCGCGCGGTTTCCGGCATGAAGTAGTTATTGAACGTATCTGCCCACAGCAACACTTTGGCGCCAGTCCCGGGACGCGCCTTGCGGTGGCGGAACCACGACTGAAACGTTTGCGCGGCGAAGGCCGGAATTTGTCTCTGTCGCGGAACCCCAACCGCCATTTTCGCGAGGTCGCGGAAACCGGGTAATTGAGTGAAGAGGTTGGCGAATCCAGGAGCAATGGATGCCAGCCGTGCCCACTTGTCGATCCAGCCGAACGCATAAGCATGAATCGGACGAAGCCTTCCTTGCCAGTAGTGCGCCAGGAATTCGGCTTTATAGGTCGCCATATCCACATTGACCGGACAGTCGCCTTTACAGCCCTTGCACGCCAAACAAAGGTCCAGCGCCTCCTTCACGTGCTCGTCGTGCCAGCCGTCGCGGATCACGTCACCGTGCAGCATCTCCCACAGTAGGTGGGTCCGGCCGCGAGTTGAGTGCATCTCTTCGCGAGTGACCATATAACTGGGGCACATCGTGTCTTGTGCACCTTCGCCATTCTCACGCCGGCATTTTCCCACTCCCACGCATCGCAATGCCGCGTGCGCGAAGCTGCCGTGATCGTCGGGAAACTGGAAATACGTGGGAGGATCCCAAGGATGGTAGTTGGCGCCCAGTCGCAAATTTTCGTCAATGTGATAGGGATCGACGATCTTCCCCGGATTCATTTTCCAGTCGGGATCCCAAATGGATTTGAATTCCCGGAATGCCTCGATCAGTTCGCTCCCGAACATCTTGTAGAGAAATTCCGCTTTCGATTGTCCGTCTCCATGCTCGCCCGAGATTGAACCGCCATAGCTGGTGACCAGATCGGTGGCTTCCTCCATAAACGATCGCCACTTCCGAATCCCCGGCTCGCTCATGAGATCGAAGTTCAAGCGGCAATGAATGCACCCCTGTCCGAAATGCCCGTAGAGAGCGGAACGGTATTCGTATTTCTCATAGAGCTTGCACAGATCGCGCAGATAGCCACCGACCTTTTCCGGTGGAACTGCTGAATCCTCCCATCCTTCCCAGGTCAGCGGTTCGCCGGGAACGAATGCAGTCGCACCCAGCCCGGCCTCGCGAACGTCCCACATTTTTTGCTGCTCGGCCTCATCGACGAAGAGCTTCATCGATGGCGCGCCTGGCCCATCGAGCGCAGACATAGCCGCTCGTGCCTGTTGCTCCGCTTCTTCGATTGTTCCTGCGCCAAACTCCACAACCAGCCAACCCTTCCCTTCCGGAAGAATGGAAAGGTCGTCGACCTGGGGCATGCCTTTCTTTTTCACGTTATTGATCAAGAAGTTGTCGAGACCCTCAAAACCGATGGGCTTGAATTCAAGAATCTTTGAAACGTGATCCCCGGCTTCATAGATACTTGGATAGCCGAGAACCAGGAGCACTCGCTTGGGATAGCTGAAGATGAGTCGGACTTCGGCTTCCAGGATCGTGACGCAGGTGCTCTCGCTTCCCACCAAGGCTCGCGCCACGTTGAAACGTCCATCTTCGTCGGGCAACAAATGATCCAGGTTATATCCCGAGACCCGTCGTGGAATGCGCGGATACTTCTCCTGGACCAACTTGCCATATCTGTTGCGGAGTGATTTCAGTTGTGCGTAGATGCCCCCTTCACGACCACCTTGTGCAATCTTTGCGTCAAGTTGCCGATCATCCATCCATCCGACGGTCATTTGAGTGCCGTCGTAAAGAAGGATGTCCATCGAAAGGACGTTCTCTCCAGCCTTGCCCGCCATTTGAGCGTGGACTCCGCATGAGTTGTTACCCAGCATGCCTCCGAACGTGCAGTGATCATGGGTAGCGGGGTCTGGACCCCAAGTCAAGGTGTGAGGCTTGGCAGCATTACGAAGCGTGTCACAAATCGTCCCGGGTTGAACGCGGGCATATTTCTGTTGCGGGTTGAGTTCGAGGATATGGTGCAAATACTTCGACCAATCAATGACAACTGCAACATTGCAGCATTGACCGGCCAGGCTTGTTCCGCCGCCTCTCGACAACAATGGAGCGCCGAATCTTCGACATGCAGCAACCGTCTCAACTACGTCCTGCTTGGTCTTGGGAATGACAACACCGATAGGAACTTGTCGATAATTGGAGCCGTCCGTCGCATAGAGCGCTTTGCTCCCGGCATCGAAACGAACTTCACCGGTCACCGTTTGCCGCAAGGCATTTTCCAACGCGACGGCATCGATCCTGTGCGAGCGATCCCGCCACGAATGGTTCAGATCCTCCGGCGCAATAAGCGGGACACGACTCGCGGACATCACTCCTCCTTAGGCTGCAAAGCGCTGAGCGTCAGTGCGCTTTAGTTCAATTCCCATTCCCGGCCGTGAAAGGTCGGGTGAGAGTTTTCCATTTACAGGCGAGCGGATGCCCTCAAAAAACATGCTTTCAATGCGAACATGGTCATGGAAATACTCCAGGTGACGTAGCGGCGTGGCAGCACATCCGAGGTGGGTATGCACCGATGGAGCCGTGTGTGCTGAGAGCGGAATATGATGCGCTTCACAGAGCGCCGCTATCTGAAGAAATCCGGTAATACCGCCGCACCGGGTTGCGTCTGCTTGCAAGACATCGACAGCCCCCGCAGCCAGCATTCGACGAAAATATCCCGCTTCGTAACCGTACTCGCCCGCCGCAATATCCATCCCGGCAGGCCCACGATCGCGTAACAGGCGCAGGCCAGCAAGATCATCAGAGGACACAGGTTCTTCAAACCAGCTGACATTCGAGTCGGTAAACCTCTGAGCCTGATCCAATGCCTGTTTCCGGCTGTAAGCGCCATTCGCGTCGACAAAGAGCTCGGTGCTGGAGCCAATTGCCGCTCGCGCCGCTCCCACTCGTCTTACGTCGGCTGCAGCGTCGCGGCCGATCTTCATCTTGACCCGCGTGATACCTTGCTCGACCCATCCGGCAAACTGTTTTTGGAGTTGCTCATCCGTATATGAAGTGAATCCGCCACTGCCATAGATGGGCACTGATTCCCGCACCGCTCCTAATAGTGTTATGAGCGGAAGGTTCAGCAGACGAGCCTTTAAGTCCCACAGCGCGATATCGACCGCGGAAATTGCCATTGACACAACGCCAGGCCGCCCCAAATTGCGAATGCGCGAAGCCATAGCATTCCAACTCGATGCTGGAGCCATGGCATCCTGGCCTTGCACAACCCTCGCCAATACATCATGGATGAGCGTCGCCGTCGCTGTATCCGCATAGGTGTACCCCAATCCGTGTTCGTTTCCGCCATGAGAGCGGACCAACACCAGCGTGGTCGAATTCCACTCCAGGGTGCCATCCGACTCCGGAAGATCCGTCGGCACTGTGTGCGTGGACACCTCGATCTTGTCGATCGCTATGCGCGATAACGTGGCCAATAGTCTCCTTCAATCGACATGCGAATTACTGTGCAGTGAACACGGTATTGATTTATCGCAACGCACGTTCGAACCTACGGATGTAGAGATGACTTTTCGGGCAAGAGGGTGGCTGGGAAGCCACAAATTTCCGTAACATTTTTCACCGACTGCTCGACATTGATTCTGCCGAAAGAAAACCGCCGCTCCCGGTGTACTGCCTCGGTTTAAGTTGCATCAGAACGATGACAACCGATGCGGAGGATTTCTTATGACAGCGGCCGATGTGTTAGTGGAAACGCTACTGGATTGGGGCGTGGAAGTCATTTTCGGGCTTCCGGGCGACGGAATCAACGGCATCATGGAATCTCTCCGCACTCATGAGGAGAAGATTCGATTCATTCAGGTCCGCCACGAAGAGGCCGCCGCCTTTATGGCTTGCGGCTATGCGAAGTTCACCGGGAGGCTGGGCGTCTGTCTCGCCACTTCGGGGCCAGGCGGGATTCATCTTTTGAATGGTCTCTACGACGCGAAACTGGACAACCAGCCGGTATTGGCGATCACTGGCCTTCAGTTCCACGATCTCATCGGCACATTCACCCAACAGGATGTGGCGCTCGACAAGCTCTTCATGGATGTCGCCGTCTTCAACGAACGCATCATGGGTCCCACCCATGTAGAGAATATGGCTGACTTGGCGTGTCGAACAGCTCTTGCATACCACGGGGTAGCGCACCTTACTTTTCCAGTAGACCTGCAGGAGAAAGAAGTCAAAAAGAAACAGGCTTCGAGCCGCAATATCGCTCATCACACATCCGATACTTATGCGCGGAGCGCTCGACTTCCAGACCATTCGGACCTGCAACGCGCGGCCGACATCCTCAATGAAGGAAAGAAGGTTGCCATTCTCGCCGGTCGCGGGGCTTTGGACGCAACCGATGAACTGGAAAAGACGGCAGAACTACTCGGCGCGCCGATCGTAAAACCTCTGCTGGGAAAAGCCGCCGTTCCCGACGACAGCCCTTATACCACGGGCGGAATCGGTCTTCTTGGAACCAAGCCATCCCAAGAAGCGTTAGAAGATTGCGACACGTTGCTGATGGTTGGTACTTCCTTTCCGTATATCGAGTTCATGCCGAAACCGGGTCAGGCAAGGGGGGTGCAGATTGAGCTCGATCCAAAACGGATTGGCCTTCGTTATCCAGTCGAAGTCGGGCTGGTGGGCGACAGCAGAAACACCTTGCGCGAACTGATTCCACTTTTGCGACGCAAAGAGGACCGAAAGTTCCTGCAAGCTGCTCAAGCCGGAATGAAGGACTGGTGGGAACTGATGGAAAAGCGCGCAACCCGACCGGAAAAGCCGATGAAACCGCAGGTCGTGGCATGGGAACTCGGCAAACGGTTACGGAACGATGCGATCGTGAGTTGCGATAGCGGAACCATCGCGACCTGGTGGGCACGGCACATTGTTGCGCGCCGTGGTCAGATGCACACGCTGTCGGGGAATCTGGCGACGATGGCGCCAGGCTTGCCCTATACCATCGCTGCACAAGTCGCCTTTCCCAGCCGCCAGTGCGTGGCTTTTGTCGGCGATGGAGGCTTCTCCATGCTGATGGCAGACTTCGTGACCGCGGTGAAGTACAAGCTCCCGATCAAAGTCGTCATCATCAAGAACAACACTCTCGGGCAAATCAAGTGGGAGCAAATGGTCTTCCTGGGAAATCCGGAGTACGGTGTGGATCTCCAACCGATCGATTTCGCGGCTTTCGCCCATGCCTGTGGCGGGATCGGTTTCAGCGTGGAAGATCCTGCCGATTGCGGACGGGCGATCGACGAATTTCTCGCCGCTCCCGGACCTGCAGTCTTGCAGGCTTCGGTCGATCCCTTCGAGCCGCCCATGCCCGCAAAGGTTAAGGCAGAACAGGCTTTGCACTTCGCCGAATCGCTGGCAAGGGGAGAACCGAACCGAAAGAAAATCGCCCTCACCACGATCTCCGATCAGGTGCGGGAACTCATCTAGCCGAAGACTCTCTAGAACGGATGGTGTCGACTTGAAAAGCGAAGTGGTTGTGATAACGGGAGCGTCGGCCGGATTGGGTCGAGCTGTGGCGCGGGAGTTCGGGAGACATGGCGCAAAGGTCGGTCTAATCGCCCGCGGTATTGATGGTCTCGAAGCCGCCAAGCGCGAGATCGAATCTGCTGGCGGAAACGCTATGACGTTTCCCCTTGATGTTGCCAACGCAAATGCACTCGAAAATGCAGCTGCGTCCGTCGAGCGGGAGTTTGGGCCTATCGACATCTGGGTGAACAATGCTATGGCTTCTGTGTTTTCACCCGTGAAGGAGATGGAGGCAGAGGAATATAAGCGGGTCACAGAGGTTACATACCTTGGAGTTGTCTACGGCACTCTTGCGGCTCTGAGGCGCATGCTACCGAGGAATCGCGGAGCCATTGTTCAAGTGGGATCTGCTTTGGTGTATCGGAGCATCCCTCTGCAATCGGCCTATTGCGCCGCCAAGCACGCGATCGCCGGATTCACCGACTCCTTGCGTTGCGAACTGATCCACGACAAGAGCAAGGTGCGCGTGACGGTGGTCCAGATGCCGGCTCTGAATACTCCGCAATTCGGGTGGGTAAAGAGTCGTTTGAAATACAAGGCGCAACCCGTACCTCCCATCTTCCAGCCGGAGGTTGGCGCCCGAGCGATCTACTGGGCGGCGCACCACTCGCGGCGAGAGATCTATGCCGGCTGGCCTACTGTTGAAGCGATTGTTGGCAACAAGATCGCCCCCGGTTGGCTCGACCGCTATCTCGGCAAAACAGGATTCGATTCCCAACAAACCTCCGAGCCGGAAGATCCTGGTCGGCCGGACAATCTGTGGAAGCCACTACAAGGAGATCATGGCGCCCATGGGACGTTCGACAACCGGGCGCATGAGCGAAGTTGGGAAGTGCAGGCGAGTCTCGGACGACGATGGATCGGAGCAGGGCTGGCTATGTTCGCAGCGACTTTGCTGCTTGCGTCGAGGCGTTGGTGAGAAAGCTCCTCGTTCTCAGTCAACGATAATAGCTGCGCCCCGCGCATACAGGGATAGCGATTACCAGGTCAGATGAAAAGCAGACTGTGTCAGGCGTGTGCGGCGGTCGAAGAGTTTGGGGAAGCGGGCGTGGTGAGGCGCTGCTTGTGCATTGCTTCACGGAATTGCTCTGCTGTGAGCGATTCACCATAGAACAATTGTAGTAAGGGATCATCGCAATCTTGGGACGGCTTTTTCGCGCTCGATTCCGACTCGAGTCCATCTGGTTGGACCAGTAGTTCGGGCAAGAGAGAGCGATTGTCGGTGAGTACTCCCAGGAACTTCTCGACCGCAGAGCGATGTTCGGGTGTTGCTTGGGTGAACTCCACGCCCATGCCCTTCTCCGGGTGCATGATGCGCACCACTCCCTGGGCGCGCACTTCCACATCGCCCGCGCGCATCGACAGAGTCACGCGACTCGAAGCCGGAAAGGGCGACGAGATCTCGAGATAACATCCGCCTAGACTGAGGTCCGTAAGCTGACAACGGATCGGTGGATCATCTTGCTCGACATCGGGGGAATTCTGTTTGAGCCAGTCTTGCAATTGGCGCGTAGCTTCTGGCGTGATCTGCTGGAAGCGCAGACCGGCTTGCGCGCGCGCGCCTTCCCAGGCAAATTCAGCAGGAAGTTCAAGACAGGTTTCCGTTCCGGGCAGGGTGAAGGCGATTTGCCAGCGGCCGGTGGGACGGCGGCGATTCGGCAAGGCAACTGCCATGCCTCCTTCACTCAAGTCGATGGTAGTCACCTTCATGTTGGCGCCTACTTCGGGACTGCGCATGACTACTGGAATCTGTACCGCAACTCGCGCGTTGCGTCGCCGCTCGCTCTTCATCAAAGCTCGCGCTGCGCGGAAGCTCGACTTAGCACGCTCGCTCGATACGGGTTTGTACAGGACGAAGTGTGCTCCGATTTCGAACACCGCCTTCAGCCCGATGATGGGCTCGACGATCGCGACCGCGACCGCCTGTTTGTTACATGGAGCGCTGCGGGCACTGCGTAGAACATCGGAAGCGCCATCGTCGGTGACGTCGACAATGATGGCCTCGAACCGTTGGCGGGTCAGCTTGCGCAAAGCACTGTCGGAACTGGCGCACAGCTCGACATCGATTTCCAAATCGCCCAGCACTCGCCGCAAGACTCGGACGATCTTTTCGTCCGAACAGAGCACCAACGATTTCAAACTCATAGCCTGCCTATTTCTGACCTAATACTCTGGAATCCGAGGGGCGATGGAACTGTTGCGGACGCCGACAGTAGACATGGCGCCGCGCTGCCGGAACTCCCTCTCTGCACTCTATGTCTATCGACGGGTGGGATCAACGGCTGTCCTTCTGCGGAGGGTTACGGCCGTAATCATCGACAAGCGGTGATCCGAGGTGAGCGAACGACGCGCCAGTGCGCAAGACGAGGGCGGAGGGTCGTTCACCCCTTAGTTCATGCTCCTCGATTCTTGTTCGTCGGGCGACAGGATGGAGGTCCCTCGCCAGGCTTTGTATTGCCACATAAGAGGCTTATTTTCAGCTAGTTGGATGATGCCTCCGCATCCTCTACAGTTAGATTTCCGTTGACTTTCCGACGAAAGTGACTGTAAGATGTTAAGTCTCCGATTAGCTTTAGGTGCGGATCAGTCCAAGGTCCAAGCTCTGTCTACAGGGGCTTGTGCTCTAGATTGCATCCTAAGGACGACCCGGAGAATCATATAGTTATACGGTTTTGGAAGCGAGTTTTGCAGTTTCATCTCCTTAAGTGGAAAGGCATTTTTCATGGCCAAGCGACGCGGAAATCCGAACTGGGGCAAGCCCGAACCGATTGGGCCGATTACCCCGACTATCACCGAATTTGAACAAGTTGTTCGCGAGTACAAGCTCTCCCCCGACCAATATCTGCGCTCGACACGTCTGCGCGAATGGGCTCGCCGCAACAAGAACTCGAAGTACATTCCTGAGCCTCTTTTGGAAGCTTGGGGTTTTGAGATCGAGTCCACGCTGTAACCACAGCCGGGACAGTGTTTTCAGGGTCGCTCCTTCAACGAAGGAGCGACCCTTTGTTCTGCAATCCGTCTGGGGAGTTGGAGCGAGCTGCGGTGATCGACGGCTCAACCGATGAGACCCACCTTTTGAAGATCGATGCTTGATGTCCTTCACATTCCGCCGGCTGAGCTGTTCTCTTTGCTGGCCGCGATTGGCTTCGCGGCGGGGTTGAACCTGTACGCGACGGTTGCTGTTCTTGGGCTGCTGGCGCGATTCGGCCATCTCCCATTGCCTCCCGGGCTGTTGCTGCTGGCGGGATGGCCGGTAATTGCTGCGAGCACGGCGCTGTTTATCGTCGAGTTCTTTGCGGACAAGATCCCGGCGTTCGATTTGATCTGGAATGCGCTGCACACGTTCATCCGCGTGCCCGTAGCTGGACTGCTCGCTTACCAGGCGACACGACAACTTTCTCCCGAACATCAATTGTTGGCGACTCTGGTGGGGGCCGCGGTTGCGTTGGCAGCGCACGGTGGCAAGATGGCGGCACGGGCAGCTGTGACGCCATCGCCCGAGCCCTTGTCGAACATCTCGCTGAGTTTGGGAGAGGATGCTGTTGCCATTGGGTTGACGTGGCTGGCGACGAGACATCCTTATGTGGCGGGCGTGCTGGCAACGGTCTTTGTAGTGATCATCGTGCTGCTGGTGCGATTGGTGATTCGTGCCCTGAGGGCTTTGTTTGTTGGTGCCGAACGCGAACTGGCGCGCTAGTGCCAGGGCTGCAACTCTTGCTCGTAGATCTCGCCGATTTTTTTTTGCCGTAAATCGCAAAATATTCATTCCATTAGGGTTGCTTGCTTGAGATCGATTGTGATCCAGCCAAAATCTTGGAAACAAACGACTTGCGAGTAAAATATTCATAAATAAGGGTTTAGCTGGCATTTCGAACTCTTTCCGGTCCGTCGGTGCCACGCCGATCTTTTCTGATGAACCGGGTAAAGTCCATTTTTTCTTGGCTTTGCAGAGACCTGACATGCTCTTACGGCGCCAAAATATTGAGACTAAATGACTTACATCTAAAGTATTCAAAAACAAAGACTTATGTTGCTGCATTTTATGGAACAGGCTGCTCCCGAGAATTTCAGCGATGGCATTCTTTTCTGCGGAATTCGCTAAAATATGTGTTTTCTGTAGTTTGCACGGATACTGCATATCGTGTCGCCGCCAAAATCTTGAAAGCAAACAACTTATAGGTAAAATATTCTGGAATAAGGACTTAGAGCAGTCCCTGAGGAATCCCACGTTTTCTAGCTTGACGCCGAGAGCTTTGGGGGATTTTGTGGGCACGAGGCAAGTATGCGCCTTCTATATCCTCAGTAAAGGTTGTGCGTCACAACTTGGCGCTAAATTACTGTGGAAAACGCGAATTCGACGTTTTATTCACGCGGGAGCGTTACGGTGGGCGGAGGGCCTTCGGGGTGATCGCGCAGATACTGCTCGACGGGTTCGTTGCGCAGCATAAAGCGGAATCCTCTGCGAGTGTTTGTGTCGACTGTCGTTTGCAGGTCCAGGGCCTCAAAAGGCATCACATGTTCCGTTGGCTTCGTGCCATCCTCGTCGGCCATCATGAAATGAAGCTGGTCGTCGACGAGCCAGTAGTCGGTCACGTTAAGAATGGTGCCATCTTTCAAGAAGAGCTGCGGCAGGTCCGCTCGCTCGTCACCATAGGCAAAGACAGGAGTCGCGTACACCTGCGGCACATAGTTTGTGGGGCCCGGTGAGGAGACGGTGGTGTAGTCAATCGTCCCGAGCCAGAGGAAGTCACAGTTCGCCCACCAACAGGAGTGCAATCCCCAGAAGGGTCCACCGAAAACAAATACTGGCTGGTAGATGACCAGCACAGGCGGAAATGGACGAATGGGGCGCCGAATCGGTCGAAAGCCCGGCGCACCGAATGTGGCCGCAGACCCAACTCCCCAAGTTCGCGGAGGTGAGACCGATGACGGGATCGTTGGCATGTGAAGCATGGGCGCGGTGATCACAGGTGCGTGAATCACCGGGGCGGGAGAAAGCGGAGCGCGGAGAATCGGCGGGGCAGATGGATGAACGACTCCGCCAGTCGGGCGGCCGATGGGGTGCTGTGCGAAAGCCAGGGGAGTGGCAACACAAGCGAAGATGAGGAATTTCTTGAGGATCGAGCGGCGAAGCAATGGCGCCACGGTCTCACCCTCCTAACAGCTGCGCAGATCGCGCCGACTGGCTACCTACCAGTGTAGTCCCTTAATCCGCATCAGTTTCTTTTTTGGCGGAACACCAATCCAGCCATGCGGTGCACTGTCTGCCACTACGAGAAGTGACAGTTTTCTAGATTCCAATCACGAGAGATCATGCCTGACAAGTCTGGGCCGAGTCTGGTCATCAACAAACAAGAGCTGGACTGTTTAGAGATTGCGCTGTCGGGGCAGCGTGGGAGCACGTGTTCAGCCCTGCTGACTCAATCACGGCAAAAGAAACACCAGCGAAAAGCAGAGCAACCCAATGTTGGAACACAGGCTCACCGTAGCGTCGATGTTGCTGATTGCATTCCTGAACTTAGGCGGCGCTCAGGCCGCGGGCGAAATGCCAGCCGAGTTGGAGATCAGCCTCGATCGGGTTACGCAGAAGGGACTCGGCCATCACATCAAAGGGACAATTCCTCTGCAACTGCCGGACGGAGATGAGAGCTTCGTTGCCGAAGAAGTGATGCGATCTGACTGGAGCATCACCCCTGTGCAACGCAAGTGCAGGTCGAACGTGGCTTTCATCACATTACGGGTAGCAGGAAGGAGGGATCACGATCGGCTTACCGTGGCACTGAGCCTCACACCGGAAATCCTGCGGCCAAGTTGTAACGATGACAAGCCCATGGAGGCAACTTATGAGTTTGTGGTCGATACCGTCAATCTGAATTCTACGGAGTTCTCGCTGGCCATCGCTGAAGGCAGCAATGATGAGCGTACGGTGGAGGATGCCTTGCACCTTGGCAAGTTGACTGGGAAGCTCACGCTCCATCTTGCTTGCCCGGTGAGATTGATGGTCAGCGAAAGTGAACCGCTGATTTCAGTCTTGCCTACCGAAACGCTTCCGTGGCCATTGCTGTTTGACGATAGCAAGACCCCGGCGGAACTAAGAGCACTTGACCCGAGCGCCGCGGCTGTGGTCGGAGCGACTCGCCCCAGGAGACCCTATCCTCCTGTTGCTTTCTTTCGGGTTGCTAGCAAACACGCATTTCTGCGGCCGGGGTTTTGTGTCTGGGTGAAATCAGTTCAGGTAGAGTTCACGCCGGTAGAGATTCTGCTTGCCAGCAAATACTCTCCTGGAAGCTGCGAGTACAACGTGATACGCGATCACGAGATGCTGCATTATGAAGATATGCAGGCGCTTTTCATACGTTACCGGGCTCGCGTATTAGAAGCTGTTCGACTGGCGGGCCTCCCCACAATCGAGCGACCCGTTTTTGTTGGGTCCGTTGCGGACGGTACAGATCAGATCAAAACTCGATTACAAAGCACGCTTCAGCCGCTCTACGCTCTAATGGAAGAAGCTCGACAAGCAGACGCCGATGCCCGGGATGCGCCGGAACAACGAGCGCTGAGCTGGAGTAAGTGCCCGAGCTGGTATGCGACTGTCACTCCCCAAATCACGATTCCCTAGCCAGGCATATCTGAGCGGATCACTCATTCACCTTTGGCAGCGCTCCCTTGAATTCCCAGGGGAGGGCGTGAGAGACTTCCCTTGGAACGCTAGGGGAACGAATGGATTCGGACAGACTGGAATTTCTGCGCGGAACTTTGGATGTGCTGATTCTCAAGGCGCTGATGTGGGGAGCGCTGCATGGGTATGCCATCACCAACTTCATCCGGCGGCAGAGCGACGACACGCTGCTGGTTGAAGAGGGGACGCTTTATCCAGCGCTGTGGCGACTGGAACACAAGGGGCTGCTGGAAGCGGAGTGGGGACTCTCGGAGAACAATCGCAAGGCGAAGTTTTACCGGCTGACTCCAGAGGGGCGGCGCCGATTGCGGCATGAAGTGAAAGCCTGGGAAGCGTATACGGCCGCGGTGGGCAAGGTGCTGGGTGCGACGCGCCTGCCGGTGGCGGAGGAGATTGGATGATTCCCTTCTGGCGACGATACGCACGCTTCTTTGGTCCGGACCCTGCGGCCGATGTGAAGGATGAGTTGCACTTCCACCTGGAAGCAAAAAGTGACGACCTGATCCGACAGGGGTGGGATGCGAAGGCTGCGAGGGAAGAGGCGGAGCGTCAGTTCGGAGACCTGCGCAGGGTGCAGCGGATCGGGCAACGAATTGGAGAGAAAACAGAACGGCGCAGAAGACTCTCCGATTACTGGACTGACTTGCTGCACGACACGCGATTTACGTTCCGTACGCTTAGCCGCGATCCGGGATTTGCTGTCGTTTCCATTCTCATTCTGGCTTTGGCGATCGGAGGCAACATTGCAGTCTTCAGCGTAGTCAACACGCTGCTGTTGCGGCCTTTGCCTTTTCCGAATTCGCAGGAGTTAGTGTGGATAGCGCCGCCGCCGTCTGGCTGTGGGTGGTCTTGCGCGACGTACTCGGCGGATGCTTACGAAGAATTCCGCGATCAGAGCCGCGTGTATCAGGACGTGACGGGATATGAAGCGTTCACGATCACGGATAATTTCCGGCTTACGGGACGAGGCCAACCGGAGTCGGCCACGGGAATCATGGTGATCGGCAACTTCTTCCAGGTTCTCGGCGTGCAGCCTGCCATGGGGCGTCTGTTTACTCAGGACGAGGCTCGGGGAGGCAATGTCGCGATACTGGCGAATGCGTATTGGCGGCGACAATTCAACGGCGATCCTGGGATCGTGAGCAAGGCGATTGAATTGAATGGAACTCCAGTGACAGTGGTAGGAGTGTTGCCTGCGAGCTTTGACTACGGCGCGGTGTTTGCTCCGGGGTCGAAGGTCGATCTTTTCGTGCCGCTCAATCTGGATCATGAACGTACATGGGGAAACATCGTCACACTCATGGGGCGTCTCAAGCCGGGAGTTACGGTGGCGCAAGCGCTCGACGACGCGAATCGCGTGGCGCCAAACATTTATTTCAGCGTGAAGTATCCCGAGACCCTGGGGCGATACAAAGGCTCGCTGGTTCCGGTGCCACTAAAGAACTATGTGATCGGCAAGCTGCGCCGGTCGCTGATTGCGTTGTGGTTCGCGGTGGGGACGATTTTGCTGATCGCCGGAGTGAATCTTTCTAACCTGTTGCTTGCGCGGGCTGCCGCGCGTGCAAAGGAGTTTGCAGTGCGTGGCGCGTTAGGTGCGAGCCGGGGGCGGATCGTGCGGCAGTTGCTGATGGAGAGCCTCGTACTGTCTAGTGTGGGCGCGGCGTTCGGGCTCGGACTAGCGCTCATGCTGATTGCGGGGTTGGCGCATCAGGGATCTGTGGCGCTTCCGTTGTTGAGCAGCTTGCGCATCGATGGCCAGGCGGTGGGTTGGACGGTCCTGCTTGCGGTACTGACTGCGATGATCTTCGGCTTACTGCCGGGGCTGAGAATGGCGAGCGGCAATCTGCAAGCCGTGCTGAAGGATTCAAGCGCGGGCGCGGGATTGGGGCGCAAGCACGAGCGGATTCGTGCGGGGCTGGTGATCTCTGAGATTGCGCTGGCCTGCGTGCTGCTGGTGAGTGCCGGGTTATTGCTGCGTAGCTTTCTGAAGGTGCTGGACGTTGACCTCGGGTTTCAGCCGGACCGCGCGGCTTCGATCCGAGTTGCGTACGACGATAGCGCGCCATCCGATGATGCGCGAGTAGCGAAGCGAACTGTGATCTTCCAGGAAATTCTGGCTCGAGTCGGTGCGTTGCCAGGGGTGGAGGCGGCGGGGATTGCCGATTTCCTTCCACTCGGGCCCAACCGCGAATGGGATACGCCGGAGCCGCAGGGAAAGACCTTTGCTCCGGGCACGCTGCCCGATCCGTTGGTGTATGTAATCACGCCGGGATTCGTTCGGGCGATGGGAATGCGCCTGCATGGGCGAGACTTCACCTGGGCCGATGGGCCGCATAGCGAGAAGGTTGTGATGATTAATGCGTCCGCGGCGCGCGTGTACTGGCCGGGGGAAGATGCGGTGGGCAAGATTCTGATGCGGGGGAAAGAGGAAGACCACGTGGTCGGGGTCGTGGATGATGTGCACGAAGAGAACGTGGAGAGCGGTGCGGGGTCGCAGATCTATTATCCGGCAACGCAGCAGGGGCCGGATGACGCGCAATTGGTGGTTCGGACCAGCCTGCCGCCGGCGGCGCTGGCTGCGAGCGTGTTGCACGCTTTGCGCGAACTGAATCCGAATCAACCGGCTGCGGAGTTCCGGCCGATCCAGGCCATTGTGGATCGAGCGGTTTCTCCTCGGCGATTTTTCATGCTGCTGGTGGCCGCATTTGCCGGGCTGGGACTGATATTGGCGACGCTGGGGATCTACGGCGTGATTTCTTATTCGGTAACGCGTCAGACACCGGAGATCGGCATACGCATGGCACTCGGAGCGAGCACCGGGCGAGTACAGCGGCAGGTGCTCGGGAGTACGCTGCGCTTGGCGTGCGCGGGCTTGGTGCTGGGCACACTGCTGGCATTCGTCGTGGCCAAAGTAATTGCGTCGCTATTGTTTGCGACCTCGCCGTGGGACCTGCCGACATATCTCGGAATGGCCTTAGCGCTGCTGCTGGTGGCGGTGGTTTCGGGGTACATTCCGGCGCGGAGAGCAGCAGGCATCAATCCGATGGAAGCACTTCGCGATAACTAATGTTGACCGCATAGACCGCTGCTTGGGAATGATGTCCTCTGCTAAAATCGGCTCAATATGAGCCCCCAGTTGCCATTTACTGACGTCCCAGATGCGATTGAGGAAATTCGGGCCGGCCGCATGATTGTGGTGGTCGACGATGAAGACCGCGAGAACGAGGGCGACCTGACGCTTGCGGCCGAGAAGGTTACGCCAGAGGCGATCAACTTCATGGCGAGGTTCGGGCGCGGTCTGGTTTGCCTAGCGATGACCGAGGAGCGGCTCGAACATCTGAATATTGGTCCGATGACTTCGGAGAATACGTCGCAGTTCGGGACCGCGTTTTGCGAGGCGATTGATGCGCGGGTTGGAGTGACGACGGGAATCTCAGCTCATGACCGGGCGCGTACCATTCAGGTGGCGATTGATCCGGCAACCAAGCCTTCGGATTTGGCTCGTCCGGGACACATGTTCCCTCTCCGGGCTCGCAAGGGAGGAGTGCTGGTGCGGGCGGGGCAGACGGAGGCGTCGGTCGACTTGGCGCGACTGGCTGGGATGGTGCCGGCGGGAATCATCTGCGAAATCATGAAGGACGATGGCAGCATGGCGCGCGTGCCGGACCTGATCGAGTTCTGCCGCGAGCACACGATGAAGATGCTGACCGTCGCGGAGTTGATTCGCTACCGGATGTCTCACGAGCGCTATGTGCATCGCGTGGGCGAGGCTTTAATCGATACGCGTTTTGGTGAGTTCCGGATGATCGCTTACGAAAGCGAGGTGGATGGCGGCGAGTCGCATGTGGCGCTGATTCGTGGGGACATTGAGCACAGCCAGACCCCGGTGCTGGTACGCATGCATGCGCATTGCCTGATGGGCGACGTGTTCGGGGCGACTGGGTGCGAATGTCACGCTACGCTCGAGGGCGCGCTGCGGCGGATTGCGCAGGATGAATGCGGGGCGCTGATTTATCTGCACCAGACGTCGCAGGGGTTCTCGGTGGAGAAGGTAGGCGAACGGAATGCGCTCGGGTTTCATCGGGGACAGAGGCTTCCGGCGCTGTATGACAATGAGAAGCAGATTCAGCGCGAGGTGGGGATTGGGGCGCAGATTCTGTCGGATCTGAATTTACACAGGATTCGGCTGCTGACGAATCGTCCGAAGAAGGTAGCGGCGCTTGAGGGGTTTGGGATTGAGATTGTGGAGCAGGTGCCGGTGGCGTTGGAGATGGCTTCGAAGTCGTAAAGACATTGCGTGCACAATCTCTGCCGACGGCTTAGCAGATCTTGGCTCGACCTCAGACTCACGGGCGCGAACGGCTCGGGAGAACCTTGCACCACAGAGGTCACAGGGGAAAAGCCACAGAGGCCCGACTCCGATCTCTGATCGGCGTCAGACGTAGTTGAGCTACGTCTCTACGAGTTGATCGCGCTAGAACGGTTTACGTACTACAACTTCGCTATCGCGGATGAAGAACTGGGCGGAGCAGTGTTCGGAGCCGCAGATCACGGGGAGCAGGCCGTTGATTTGTTTGCGGGTGATCAGGCCCAGCATGCCGCATGAGGGGCAGGCGAGTACGGCCCAGTAGGGATCTTCCTTTTCGCCGATTTCGCCGGCATTTTCCAGCACGAAGACGGTACCGGGTTGCATCTGTTCCGGAATCCACTCATTGAGAAGGTCCAGTTCACCGACCATGTCTTCCTCCAGTGTTCGAAAGTGCCTGTTCGCGCTGCTGTACAAACTTGTCCCTACGAAACTTTTTTAGCACGCCGGGGGTAATCCGGCGAAGTTACCGAAGTATTCGCCTTTCCGGAGACGACCCCGGCTCGAACCTGGCGCACCGCGTCGCTGAGGCAGACGCCAAGGATCGGCTGATCTGAATTCTTCAGAATGTCGACGATCTGGCGCGCCGAGGTCTCTAGATAAAGATGCGTGCCGTCGGTGAGCAGGTGAATGTCGGAGGAGCGGCTGACGATGTCGGCTAATCCCTTGCCTAGTTCGCGGTCCAGGAAGCGCATGACCTTGCGGACACCCTGAAGGGAGAAGCCCTTGCGGCGGAGTTCGCAGATGACGGCTACTTCGGTGAGGTGATTCAGCGAGTACAGGCGGCGATGACCTTCGCGATCGGGCTTCACGACGCCGCGTTCGTCCCACCACTGGAGCTGGCGGGGAGTGATGCCAGTCAGAGCGATCACTTGCTGCGATGTGAAGCGGCCTTGCTCTTGCATGATCCCCCGAAAATGTTTGAAACAATTGGGATGCTAAATGTTTGAGACATTTTAGGCATGCGGGCTGTGGATCATAGCAAGGAATCTGAGCAGAGGGGGTGACTAAGGGAGTTCCTGGGGTCAGTAGTCAGTGAGTCAGTAGTCAGTGGTCAGTAGTCAGTGGGCGCACGCCACCACCTACGAAGTGGACTATTTCCAGCTTGTCGCCTTCGTGGAGTTCGGTGGTCGACCAGCGGTCGCGGGGGACGATGTCGAGGTTGAGCTCGACAGCTACTCGGTCGGCCTTCATGGCCAGGCGGTCCAGGAGTGCGGCCAGGGTAAAGGGCATCGGTGCGTCGTCGAAGGGACGGGGTTCGCCGTTAATTTGAAGGGTCATGCAAGTCTTCGATGGATTACTCTTCTGCTCGCGCCGGCAATCGCGGCACTACGCGCGAGATCCCTCGCTCCGCCTGAAAGGCGGCTACGCTCGGGATGACGCCGACATGATGATACAGACACTCATTTCGTCAGCATGCCCCTCTAATCTGCCTTCCGGAGGGCGAACTTTCTGGTGGCTGTGCGGCCTTCGAAGTTGGCTTGTACTAATAAGGAGGAGTCGGGCAAGTCGGTTTCTTCGGCTTCGATCTTGATTTCCGCGGCTCCGGTGGAGTCGGCTACAGCCTGGGTGTAGAACGGGGCGGCGCCGGGACGGGCGAAGCGGAAGGTCAGTCGGGCTCCCGAGGCTGCGGCTCCTCCCTCGGTGACACGCAATTGCATCGTCAGATTGCGGTCGGAGTGAACCGAGTCGGAATTCAACCACTGCACTTCGAGTTCTTTTACGGTCGCCAGCACTTCGGGCTCGGGATGGTCGAGAACATTGTCGAGTTTGCCTTCGCGAATCGCGTCTAAGACAAGGCGGTGTTGTTCGCGAAGGAATTGCTCTTTTTGCGCGTCGCCGGTCTGGACTTCGCTGCTCTTGCTGCCGTAGGAGGTCGCCTTTTTGCCAATACAACGGCCGCGAACGAAGACCTGCGTCTGCAATAGGAGTTCGCTTTCACGCGCTTCGCTCTGCACGTGGTAAATGGTGTCGCCATGCTTCACGTCGGTATTGAAGCCGAAAATCATAGGGATGGGGGCAATTGAGTCGTTGAGTGATTTGGCAATTAAATCATTGAGTCGATAGCTGACAGCATCGATTTTCTTCTACGAAATCACCGTTTTACTCGATCGCAAAATTTCTTCTCCATTTCCACAAGATGTGGCGCCGTTCGCTTGACACTGTTGAGTGTAAGCCCATAACCTAGAATGTTTAAGTATCACTTGGCGCGAATTATATATAGCTCGTCCTATGCCCGACAATTACTTCGCACGCTACCTCCCGTTTTTGATCCATATTCTTATGGCGGGCGGGATTGCGGGTGCGATTTTGACTCTTTCCTGGCTGATTGGGCAGCGTAAGCCTACCCGCGCGAAGCTTTCCCCATATGAATGCGGCATGACCCCGGTGGGAGACTCCCGGCAGCGCTTTTCGGTGAAGTTCTACCTGGTGGCTATGCTGTTCATTCTGTTCGATGTTGAGGCGGTTTTCATCTATCCCTGGGCTATTATTTTGCGCGATCTGAAGCGCTTTGGGCTCTGGGAGATGCTGGTATACATCGGGGTGTTCCTGGTCGGATTCTTCTACGTTTGGAAGAAGGGCGTACTGGACTGGGGCGAAACTTCTCCGAAACGGGGGAATTTCTAGATGCCGCTGGCGCCTGCCATTACTGACTTGGAACAGTTGAAGAACCATCCAGCCGTGGCGCGGCTTTTGGGGTGGAATGCCGAGGCTGTTACGGGCGTGAAGTTCGATCGCGATGAGATGACGGTTTATGTCGATCGGGCTTACATTCGCGAGGCATGTGTGGTGCTCAAGGACGATCCGGCCTGCCCTTTCAATTTCCTTTCGGACGTTACCTGTGTGGACTGGTATCCGGCAGAGCCGCGGTTTGAGGTTGTGTACCACCTCTTGTCGATTCCGGAGAAAGAGCGGATTCGGCTGAAAGTTCGGTTGAACAGCGGCAGTCCGGCGGTTGAGTCGATTACGTCGGTATGGCCGGGAGCGAATTACTTCGAGCGTGAAGTGTTCGATCTGTTTGGAGTACGGTTCACCGGGCATCCTTATTTACGGCGCATTTTGATGCCTGAAGATTGGGAAGGTCATCCCCTGCGAAAAGATTATCCGGTGGAGGGCTATCGCTAGATTGTCGAGATAACGATGGCCCACCTGAATCCCACGCCCGTGCTGGAGCCCGGTCAGGATCGAACGATGATCCTGAACATGGGGCCGCAACATCCGTCGACCCACGGAGTGTTGCGCGTGCTGCTGGAAATTGACGGCGAAACCGTGGTGCGGATGATGCCGGACATTGGCTTCCTGCACACGGGGATTGAAAAGACCTGCGAGGCAAAGTTCTACCAGCAGGTGGTGCCGCTGACCGACCGCATCGATTATCTCTGCCCCATGACCAACAATCTCTGCTATGTGCTGGCGGTGGAGAAACTGCTGGGGCTGGAGATTCCTCCGAAGGCGCAGTGGTTGCGGGTGCTGCTCAATGAACTGACGCGGATTAATTCGCACCTGGTGTGGTTGGGCACGCATGCCATGGATATTGGCGCGCTGACGGTCTTCTTGTATTGCTTCCGTGAGCGGGAAGAGATCCTGAAGATCTTCGAGATGGTGAGCGGGCAGCGGATGATGACGTCTTATTTCCGCGTGGGCGGGATTGCGCTGGAGCCACCGCTGGGATTCTTCGATCGGGTGCGCGATTTCGCGGGTTATTTTCCCGAAAGGATTGACCAGTACGAGAACCTGCTGACGGGAAATCCGATTTGGACGATGCGGACCAAGGGCGTGGCGCGGATGACGCCGGAGGACGCGATTGCGCTGGGAGCGACCGGGCCGACTCTGCGCGGAAGTGGCGTGGATATTGACTTGCGGCGCGATATGCCGTACTCGAGCTACGAAAAGTTCCAGTTCAAAGTGCCGGTATCGCAGGAAGGCGACGTCTTTGCGCGGTACATGTGCCGGGTGCAGGAATTGCGGGAATCGACGGCAATTGTCCGGCAGGCGCTGGATGGAATGCCGGAAGGTCCGATCAAGGCAGACGCGCCCGGAATCGTGCTGCCCGACCGCGAGAAGATGAAGACGCAGATGGAATCGCTCATCTATCACTTCAAGATCATCACGGAAGGATTCGCGGTGCCGGCGGGTGAGGTATACCAGGCGGTGGAGTCTCCGCGGGGCGAGATGGGGTACTACATCGTGAGCGACGGGACTGCGAAGCCGTATCGGGTGCATATGAGGTCTGCGTGCTTTGCGAATCTGCAAACGCTGCCGAAGATGTGCGAAGGACGGTTGCTGGCGGATGTGGTGGCGGCGATCGGGTCGATCGATATTGTGCTGGGAGAAATTGATCGGTGATCCTGTGATCATCTATGGCCCTGTTGAGAAAAGGCTTCACCACAGAGGACACAGAGGATCACAGGGGAAACGCGTATGAGGTTCTCGGAAGAATTCGAGGCGCGGTTTGCGGAGATGGTGCCGCATTATCCGACGAAGCGGTCTGCACTGGTCCCGACGCTGCTTTATGCGCAGGACGAAGTTGGATTCTTGTCAGATGAGGTAATCGCGGAGATTGCTGGTCGCCTTGATTTGACGGAACTCGAAGTGCGGAATGTGATCAGCTACTACTCGATGCTGACCACCAAGGCGCGCGGGAAGTTCAACGTGCAGGTCTGCACCAACATCAGTTGCATGGTGCGCGGTGGAGAAGATATTTTGCATCACTGCGCGAAGAAGCTGGGCATCGGGCATAAGCAGACCACGCCCGACGGGCTGTTCACGCTGGAGGAAGTCGAGTGTATTGGGGCTTGCAGCTGGGCTCCGGCGGCGCAGGTGAATTATGACTTCCACGAGAACCTGACGGCGGAAAAGATGGATCGGATTCTCGACGAGTACCGGAAGAAGGGAACGCAGTAGAGATTTCAGATTGATGATTTGAGATTGCAGATTTTTGAACGACCCTGTGCGGGTCTAGGGACTTTGAATTTGCGATCTGAAATCTTCAATCAGCAATCGCTTCCATGGCTGACTTGGTTTCACATCCCGATGAGGTAAAGGTCGTTTCTCGGCGCTTTGGCCTAGGTGCGACCAACCTTGACCGCTACCTTGAATTGGACGGCTATAAGGCCGTGCAGAAGGCGCTCGCCATGGAACCGGACGCCATTATTAATGAGGTCAAAAACTCGGGTCTGCGTGGACGGGGCGGTGCGGGATTTTCTACCGGGATGAAATGGTCCTTCGTGCCCAAGCAGTCGGCGAAGCCGAAGTACGTGTTGTGCAACGGGGATGAGAGCGAACCTGGGACCTGCAAGGATCGGTTGATTTTTGAGCATGATCCGCACTCGGTGATTGAGGGAGTGATGATTGGCGCGCTGGCGGTCGGCGCGAAAAGCGGATACATCTACATTCGTGGCGAGTACCGGTATCTGTCCGTGATCATGCAGAAGGCGATCCGCGACGCCTACGCCCGGGGATTTATCGGCAAGAATATTTTTGGTAGCGGGCGCGATCTTGACATTTACTGGCATGGCGGCGCCGGGGCGTACGAAGTTGGTGAAGAATCGGCGCTGATGGAGTCGCTGGAAGGCAAGCGAGGCATTCCGCGCATTCGGCCTCCCTTCCCTGCTGTGGTGGGACTTTGGGGCGGACCGACGGTCATTAATAATGCAGAGACCCTGGCGAATGTGCCGCACATTATTCTGGGCGGCGCGGATTGGTATGCCAAGCTAGGTACGCCGAAGAACGGCGGGACACGACTGTTTTGCCTGAGCGGAAATATCGCCAAGCCCGGCGTCTACGAACTGCCCATGGGCTACAACCTGAAGAAGATGGTCTACGAAGTTGGCGGCGGGATTCCCAACGGACGCACGTTGAAAGCGATCGTGCCGGGCGGAGCCTCGTGCCCGTGTCTTACCGCGGATGAAGTCGATGTCGCCATGGACTTCGATTCCGTGGCGAAGGCTGGGTCGATGCTGGGTTCGGGCGGCGTGGTGGTGATCGACGACCAGCAGTGCATCGTGAAATTCGCTTTGCGGACGATGAAGTTTTATCAGCATGAAAGTTGTGGATGGTGCATTCCCTGCCGCGAGGGCACGGACTGGCTGAAGAAGACGCTGATCCGCTTCCACAATGGCGGCGGAATGAAGAAAGACATCGACAACATGCAGTATCTCGCGGAAAACATGCTGGGTCGGACGTTCTGTCCGCTGGGCGATGCGGCGGCGATGCCAACGATTGGGTTTGTGAAGAAATTTCGGAAAGAGTTTGAAGACCATCTGGATGGAAAACCGTGCCCGTATGAGAAGGCGGGCGCAGCAGAACAAGTTCCGGCATTCGCGCATTGATTTCCCATGGCTGATGTAAATCTCACAGTTGACGGCAAGAAGCTCACGGCTCCCGCGGGCACGCTACTCATTGAGGCGTGCAAGAGCGTGGGGATTGAAGTGCCTTCGTTCTGCTACTACCCCAATCTTTCGCTGCAGGGCGCTTGCCGGATGTGCCTGGTGAAGGTGGAGAAGATGCCGAAGTTGCAGACCGCGTGCACCACGGTCGTCAGCGAGGGCATGATCGTCACTACTGAAAGCGAAGAGATCAAGCAGGCGCGCAAGTCGATGCTGGAGATGCTGCTGGGGAACCATCCGCTGGATTGTCCGGTGTGCGACGCAGGTGGCGAATGCGAACTGCAGGACATGACGTTCTCGTACGGCGCCGCCGAATCGAAATTCATGGAGGCGAAGAACCATAAAGAAGAGCAGCAGTGGTCTCCGGTGGTGTTCTTCGACCGGCCGCGCTGCATTCTTTGCTATCGCTGCGTGCGGGTGTGCGGCGAAGGCATGGATGTTTGGGCTCTCGGCGTGCAGAACCGCGGCGTGAGTTCTCTGATCGCTCCGAATAAGGAAGATCACCTGGAGTGCGAAGAGTGCGGGATGTGCATCGACATTTGCCCGGTGGGCGCGCTCACCTCTGGCGCGTACCGATACAAGACGCGGCCTTGGGAGATGACTCACGTCGGCACGGTATGCACCCATTGCGGGGATGGCTGCAAAACCACGCTGGGCGTGCGGCGGTCGGACACCGGCATGGAGATCGTCCGGGGCGACAACCGCGACAAGAGCGGCACGAATGGAGACTTTCTCTGCATCAAGGGACGCTATGCGTTCGATTTTGCGAATCATGAAGAGCGCTTAACGCAGCCGCTGATTCGGAAGAACGGGAAGCTGACGCCATCGAGTTGGGAAGAGGCGTTCGAGCTGGTCGGAAAGAAATTTGCCGAGGTGCGCGACAAGGACGGTGGCGCGGCGATTGGCGTGGTCGGTTCGACGCGGACGACCAACGAAGAAGCGTACCTGCTATCGAAATTCGCGCGAGTGGTATTGAAGACGAACAACGTTGATCATCACCGGACGGCGGACTTCCCTGCCCTGGCTGCTGCGCTTCGGGGAAAGTCCGACGCGACGGCGAGCATGGCCGATGTATTCACGGCTCCGGCGATTTTGTTGATTGGAAATGATCCGACGGAGCAGCATCCGCTGCTGGCGTGGCAGATTCGTAACAATGTGCGGCTGCACCGCGCCAGGCTCTACGTGGTGAATTCCGCGTCGATCAAGTTGCGGCGGCAGGCTACGAGCTTTACGCAGATTCCAGTTGGGATGGAAGGCAAGGTTGCGAGCTTTCTATCTGGCGACGACGGAGCGGCGGAGGCTGTGGTCAGCGGCGGGGACACTAATAAGGATGCTTGGATTGCGCTGCGCGAGAAACTCCGCGGGGAACAGAATCTTGTCATCATTTTCGGATCGGAGATTCGCGGAGGCGATTTAGCGAATCTGGTAGCGTTTGGCTCTGGCATTTCCGGGGCGAAGTTTGTGTGCCTCGCCGATTATGCCAACTCGCGTGGTGCCGCGGACATGGGCCTTTATCCTGACCTGCTGCCGGGTTATCACCCAACAGCCGGAGGAAGTGACTTCCATCGCGAATGGGCGGGGCCGGAGAGCGCGGGGCTCGACTTCCCGGGGATGGTAGAGGCGGGCAAGGGCGGGAAGTTGAAAGCTCTTTATGTGGTCGGATCGAATCCGATTGGACGGTTGGGCATTGATCCATTTGCGTTCTCGAAGAGCTTTGTCGTGGTGCAGGACATGTTCCTGACCGAGACGGCCGTCATGGCGGATGTGGTTCTGCCCGCGGCGAACGCCTACGAAAAATCGGGGTCGATGACCAATACCTGCGGCGACGTGCAATTGGTGAAGAAAGCCGGTGAGATTTCCGGGACGAAGACGGACTTCGAAATGATCGTCAGGATCGCAGACGCCATGGGATTTGAGGTTCGCAAACTGGTTCCATTCGGTGGCGGGACTCGGGCCGACATGGGGCAATCGCGCGGAGCTCAATCGGGCGAGGCCGATCGTCATGCGGTTTGGCTTGAGATGCAGGGGCTGGAGCCGAAGCTGAGTCCGCTCGATCCGATGGCGATTCTGGATGAGATTCAGCGGTTGGTGCCTGGCTATGACGCGTCTCGGATTAATCTGCTGGCCGGGAATGCTGAACACACATCGCTTGAAAAGAGCGGGCTGGGTGCGGTGCACAAGGCGGACTCGATTGCTCCGGCGAACGATGGCCTGTTTACGTCCGGCACCCTGGGACGCTACTCGCGCACGTTGAAGTCGGTGATGGAGAGTCACGAAGTGAAACCTGCGGAAGTCGCTGCAGATTAATCCGAATTACAGCTTTCGGAAACCGGTTGTCCGTAAGAGAGGAAGCTAGGCGTGCCGTTGCCAATCTGGGTGTTCATACTCGCGTCGGTGATCAAGTCAGCAATTGTTCTGGTTGTGCTGCTCACCGCTGTCGCGTATACCGTCTGGCTGGAGCGCAAGGTGGTGGGCCACATGCAGAATCGCTGGGGACCCACACGGGTCGGGCCGTTTGGCCTGCTGCAGCCGGCGGCCGACGGACTGAAGTTTCTGTTCAAAGAAGATCTGACGCCTCCGCACGTTTACAAGCCGTTGTTCCTGGCGGCGCCGCTGATCGCAGTGATTTTCGCGCTGACTTCGATCTCGGTGATTCCGTTCGGCAACCCAGTTTGGATTTTCGGGTACAGCATCCCGCTGCAAATTACGACCGACGTGAATACGGGATTGCTCCTGATTCTTGGCGTTACGTCGATTGGTGTATACGGCGTGGCGCTGGCGGGGTGGTCGTCGAACAACAAGTATTCCCTGCTGGGCGGGCTGCGCGCGAGTGCGCAGATGGTGAGCTACGAGATTTCGCTCGGGCTCTCGCTGGTGGGCGTGCTCATCATGTCTGGCAGTTTCAGCCTGCGGACGATTGTGGATTCTCAGGGCGGACATTTCTGGGGATTCATTCCGCGGTGGAATATTTTCACGGGGCAGATCGTCGGGTTCTTCTGCTATCTCATGGCGGCCTATGCGGAGACGAACCGCATTCCGTTTGATTTGCCGGAAGCCGAGACCGAATTGGTCGCCGGGTACCACACCGAGTACAGCGCGATGAAGTTTGCCATGTTCTTCATGGCGGAATACGCGAACATGATCACGGTGGCGTGCGTGGCGACGCTACTGTTTTTTGGCGGATGGCACGGACCGGTGTTCGGCCATTCGCAGATCCTGACCGCTATTCTGCCTGTGTTCTGGTTTGTCGCGAAGGTTTTTGCATTTCTCTTTCTGTACATCTGGGTGCGGGGCACGTTGCCGCGCTTCCGTTATGACCAGTTGATGGCGTTTGGCTGGAAGTTTCTGCTGCCGCTGGCACTGGCGAATGTGATTGCTACGGCGATCGCTGTGGCCTGGTGACAAGAACAGTACTGAGTACTCAGTACTCAGTACTCAGTACTCAGTACTCGGTACTCGGTACTCGGTGGTAACGCATTGCTAGTCGCCGAGAGGACTGTGATCGTGCGGTGGGTTGTTCTGAGTACAGAGTACTGAGTACCGAGTACTAAAACATTCATGCTCAACATTCATCTAATTCTGTTTTTGGCATTTGGTGCGGTTTGCGTGGCGGGGGCGGTCAACCTGCTGGCGCAGACGCATCCCATTAACAGCGCGCTGTCGTTGATCGCGGTGATGGCTGCGCTCGCCGGAGAATATTTGCTGCTGGGCGCGGAATTTGTGGCGGCGGTGCAGGTGATTGTCTACGCGGGCGCGATCATGGTGCTATTCGTCTTCGTGATCATGCTGTTGAATGCCGGAGTGGAAGATCGCACCAAGGGTAGCCATGTCGCGGTTTTGTTCGGCATTCCGGGAGTGTTGCTGGGGAGCATTCTGGTGGGATGGGTTGTACTGCGGCATTCGGGAACGGAAGCAGTCTCTGCCGGCGCTCTGCTGGGGGATCCGAGGACGATTGGGCAATTGTTGTTCCATGAATTTCTGCTGCCGTTTGAGATTACTTCTGTCCTGATTCTGATTGCGATCATGGGCGCGGTGGTATTGGCCAGCAAGCCGCCAACCTCGCCAGCCGGGAAGGTGGATTGATGGTTCCCCTTTCTTATTACCTCGTACTCAGCGGAATTTTGTTCGCCTGCGGCGTAGCCGGATTTCTGATCAAGCGCAATATCATCACAATCTTCATGTCGATTGAGTTGATGTTGAACGGCGTAAATCTGTCGTTCGTGGCGTTTGCGGCACACTGGCATTCGCTGGCGGGACAGGTATTCGTTTTCTTTGTGATGGTGGTAGCGGCGGCTGAGGCGACTGTGGGACTGGCAATCATTATTGCGGTGTACCGTACGCGCGAAACGTTGAACGTGGACCAGGTGAACCTGCTCAAGCTATGACGTCTTCTCTCAATCTCTGGCTGATCCCCGTACTGCCCCTGGCGGGAGCTGCGATCAATGGTTTTCTCGGGAAGAAATCTTCGCGGACCGCAGTCAGCGCGATCGGACTGGTATTTTCTGGCGCGGCACTGGCATGGGCGCTGTCGGTGGTTCTGCGGGTTTCTGCAGCCGATCTTCCTTATCAGGAGTACATCGCTCACTGGATCCGGTCGGGGAGTTTTAGCGCTGATTTCGCGCTGTATCTCGATCAACTTTCTCTGGTCATGCTGCTGGTGGTCACCGGCGTAGGATTTCTGATCCACATTTATTCCGTCGGATACATGTGGGACGATCCCAGCTTCTACCGGTTCTTCTCCTACTTAAATCTGTTCATGTTTTTCATGCTGACATTGATCCTGGCCAATAACTACCTGCTGATGTTTATCGGGTGGGAGGGTGTGGGCCTGGCGTCCTATCTGCTGATCGGGTTCTGGTTCACGAAAGATTCGGCGGCATCGGCCGGGAAGAAAGCGTTCATCGTTAACCGCATCGGCGACTTCGGATTTCTGATCGGACTCTTTTTGATCATCCAGCATTTCGGATCGCTGGACTTTACGAAGGTGTTTACGCAAGTGCAACCGCTCGCGGTAGAGAACGGAGGCGCCGGGCTTCTGACCGCGATCGGTATTCTGCTGATGGTCGGAGCGTGCGGCAAGTCGGCGCAGATCCCGCTCTACGTCTGGTTGCCGGATGCTATGGAAGGTCCTACGCCAGTCTCGGCGCTGATCCATGCGGCGACGATGGTGACCGCGGGCGTTTACATGGTGTCCCGGTCGCATGTGATTTTTGAGCGGGCGCCGATGGCGCTGATGGTCGTGGCCGTGATTGGAACGCTCACGGCGCTGTTCGCTGCAACGATTGGCATCACACAGACTGATATTAAGAAGGTGCTGGCCTACTCCACGGTTTCGCAGCTTGGCTATATGTTTATGGCGTGCGGAGTTGGGGCATTTTCTGCCGGAATTTTCCACCTCATGACTCACGCCTTCTTTAAGGGTCTGCTGTTCCTGGCAGCGGGCTCGGTGATTCACGCAGTAGGCGGCGAACAGGACATGCGGAAGATGGGTGGGCTGCGCTCATATATCCCTTGGACGTTTCTGACGATGGGAATCGCGACGCTGGCAATCGCGGGAATCCCCCCATTCGCTGGTTTCTGGAGCAAGGACGAGATTTTGTGGAAGGCATTCTCGAGCGAGCACGGAAGCTGGGTATTTTGGCTGGTCGGAGTTATCACGGCGTTCATCACGTCGTTCTACATGTTCCGACTGCTGTTCATGACGTTCTTTGGGGACTATCGCGGCACGCAGGTGGATGCTCACGGGCATAGCACTTCAGCGCATGGGCACGATGCCCACGGCCACGGTGAACCACATGAAAGCCCAATGGTAATGCTGGTTCCGCTGATGATTCTCGCATTGCTTTCGATCGTCGGCGGACTGGTGGGAATCGGCAACCGGTTTGAACATTTTCTGGAACCAGTGTTCGGCTCCGGGGCGACGGAAGCCGTGGGAGAGGCCGCCAGTCATAGCACAGAACTCTTGTTGATGGCGATTTCGGTGACGGTCGCGGTACTGGGGTTCGCCCTCGCGTATGTGCTCTATGTGAGCAAACCCTATTTGCCGCAGAAAATCGCCGACAGTTTCGGCGGGCTCTACGAAGCCGTGGTCAACAAGTACTACGTGGATGAACTCTACGCGAAGCTGTTCGTCAAGCCACTGGTGGACGGGTCAACCAGCATTTTGTGGCAGGGGGTCGACCGCAAGGTGATCGACGATACCGTGAATAATGCCGCCGATGGCGCGCGCCATGTTTCGGATGAAGTTCGACAGATGCAGTCGGGAAATCTGCGATCGTACGCGGGATGGATTGCCGCGGGCTCGGCCGTGGTGATTGCTTACATGATCTGGATGGGAGTGCGATGAGCAGCGATAGCTGGGGTCCCTACATCCTGACGTTTGTGACCTTTGCGCCGCTCGTGGGAGCGCTGCTGCTGGTGCTGTTTCCGCGGCGGGATCGGGACATTCGGATTTTCGCTCTTGTCTTTTCTCTACTGACATTCTTGCTCTCTCTACATTTGCCAGTTTACTTTCACCGCGGGCTGGCGGGATTCCAGTACGAAGTTGACCGTCCGTGGATTTCCACTCCAAACATTCACTACCACATGGGCATGGATGGGATTTCATTGTGGCTGGTGGTGTTGACGACTTTTCTCACGCCGCTGTGCGTGCTGATTTCGTGGAAGTCGGTACACGACCGGGTGAAAGAATTCTTTATTTTGTTGCTGATCATGGAGACGGCGCTGATCGGCGTGTTTACGTCACTCGACCTGTTCCTGTTCTATTTCTTCTGGGAAGCGACGCTGATTCCGATGGCGCTGCTGATCGGCGTGTTCGGGCACGAGCGCAAGGTGTATGCGGCAGTGAAGTTTTTCATGTACACCATGATCGCTTCGGTCTTCATGCTGGCAGCGATTCTGTGGCTCTACGCGCATACGGGCAGCTTCGATTTTGTGACGATTCGCGATCAGATTGCGCACGGCGGCGTGCCCGGCTTCCCACCCGCGGCGCAGTGGCTGTTTCTCGGATTCTTTTTGGCATTCGCGGTGAAGGTTCCGCTATTTCCGTTCCATACGTGGCTGCCGGACGCCCACGTAGAGGCTCCCACCGCCGGATCTGTACTGCTGGCGGGGGTGCTGCTGAAGATGGGCACCTACGGCATGCTGCGCTTCAACCTGGGGCTGTTTCCCCAGCAGGCTAGACATAATGCACCGTGGATCATGACGCTGGCGCTGATCGGCATTATTTATGGCGCACTCGTGGCTATGGTGCAGCCGAATATGAAGAAGCTGATCGCTTACTCTTCGGTCAGCCATTTGGGATTTGTGGTGCTAGGAATTTTCAGCTTCACGTCGGCGGGTTTGAATGGCGCAATGTTCGTAATGCTGGCGCACGGGGTTTCCACCGGGGCGTTGTTCATGCTGGCGGGAATTCTGCACGAGCGCCGTCACACATATGAGATCTCGGAGTTTGGGGGACTGGCTTCTCCGATGCCGGTTTATGCAGCATCTTATTTATTCATCGTGCTGGCGTCGGTGGGATTGCCGTTGCTCAATGGATTCATTGGAGAATTTCTGGTGTTGAGCGGCGCATTCCAGGCCAAGCCGATCTACGGAGTTCTGGCTGCGACGGGAGTAATCTGGAGCGCGGGATACCTGCTGTGGATGTACCAGAGAGTGTTCTTCGGGAAAGTGACGAATCCGATCAACAACTCGATGCGCGATCTGATTGGATTCGAGAAAGCGGCGGTATGGCCCTGCGCGGCGGCGGCACTGGTGATGGGTGTGGCTCCGATCCTGTGGCTGGGCGCGATTGATCCCGCAACCCAGGCCGCACTTACGCCATTCACGCAAATCGTGAGCAAGGTGGTGGGACAATGACGACCACCGCTCTGTTGCAGGTGATTCCGCAGGGCGTGGATTACATCCGCATCCTGCCGGAGCTGATCCTATCAGCGGTGGGCATCGTGGTGATGTTGCTGGATCCGCTGGTCGACGAAGAGAAGAGTCAGAAACTGCTGGGCTTTATCGCGCTCGGGGGCACCGTCGCTGGGCTGTTGGCCACGTTGTATATGGCGCAGTCGCCCGGCCTTGCATTCTCGAACATGGTGAAGGTTGACAGCTTCAGCGTGTTCTTTCATTTTCTGGTGATCGCGATTGCTGCGGTTGTGATTCTCAGTTCGTTCGAGTACATGGCAGTCCAACGGATTCGTGCCGGCGAATATTACGCGCTGATACTTTTTGGCGTGGTCGGAATGGCTCTGATGTCGTCGGCGGTAGAGCTGGTATTGATTTTTATCGCGCTGGAGATCTCGTCGATTTCCACCTACATCCTGACGGGATTCCGAAGAAACGAAGCTTCGAGCAGTGAATCGTCGCTGAAATATTTCCTTCTGGGCTCGTTCGCCACAGCCTTCTTTCTGTATGGCGTGGCAATGATGTTCGGAGCCACGGGATCGACCAACATTGGGATCATCAGCCAGACGCTGCAGTCAGGGCCCGTTGGACTGCTGGTCTACGTGGCGATGGCGCTGATGTTTGTAGGGCTCGGGTTCAAAGTAGCGGCTGCACCCTTTCACATCTGGACGCCGGACGTTTATGAAGGGGCTCCGGCGCCAATCGTCGGCTTCATGTCCACGGCCCCAAAGGCTGCAGCGTTCGCGGTGCTGCTGCGAGTGGTCTTCACAATCAACGCGCCGGGACGTTTCTGGCTGCTCTGGTTGGCGGCGGGTCTTTCGATGACGTTGGGGAATGTGGGCGCTTTGGTCCAAACGAATATCAAACGCATGCTGGCATATTCTTCCATCGCTCACGCTGGATACCTGCTGGTCGCGTTTGCGATGACGGGGGCGGACAATTCAGTCTCCGGGATTTCCGCGGCGATGTTCTACACAGCTTCCTACGCAGCGATGAACGTGGGCGCATTCGCGGTGGTCAGCCATTTTGCATCCGCGGGGGAACGGTATGTAACCCTCGAGGACTACGAGGGGCTGGGACGTTCTTCTCCTCTGCTGGCGGCGACGCTCACAATCTTCCTGCTTTCGCTGATCGGCATACCCATGACCGGCGGGTTTTTCGCCAAGTTTTATGTTTTCAGCGCGGCGATGAGAGCGAACCTGATATGGCTCACGCTTGTCGGGGTGGTCAACAGTGCGATCGGTGCCTACTACTATCTCCGCATCGTGGTCGTGATGTACATGCGGGAATCGCGAAAGCAGATTGCGGTGACTCCGGTTCCGGCCGGACTCGGATTCGCTCTCGCGATCAGCGTAGCGGCTACGTTATATCTTGGCATTTTGCCCAGCCGGGTTCTGCAGTATACGCAGCAATCGGCGCAGGAGTTGCTGCCACCATCGCCAGCATCGGTCGTGTCTAACACGTTGCAAACGCAGCCTCCCGCAAGGATTCCGGGACGCTGATTTCCAGGCAGAAAATTGCAAAAGGCGCATTGACAAGAAGGTAACCGCGCGTGCATCATGTCTGCACCGAGTTCAACTCAGTCCTTCACTCTCAAGGAACTGAAGCGGCCTGGAGGAGAGCAAATGTCCAAAATGATGCATCGGCTGTGGTCGGAAGATGCGGGACAAGACATTGCCGAATACGCGGTGATGTTGGCGGTCATTCTAGTCCTGGTGGTGGGAACGGTTCGCTTGATCGGATCAAATGCAAACAACGCATTTTCAAGTGTAGCCAGTTCACTCCAGTAGGTCAGGATTCCGTCCTTTCGAGGCCATTTCGTCTAAGTCTGTACGCAACATGAGGAATTCTATGACGCGATTTACTCCAGGCACCGCATTTACCGCATACTTCTGGTTTACAGAAGCAGCGGCTGCGGAGCTGCTTGGGGAGAGGATGAGCCGGTAAAGGCCACCTAAACTAACAAGCATTCCGCAAGCCGCGATCAAGGATCGCGGCTTTTATTTTGTTCGAAGATCTACCCAAGGAGAATCACCCCATGATCGTCAACATGTCAGAAAAGGCTACAGAACAGGAAATCAACCATGTGATTGAGCGGATCCGCGAAGCCGGATACCAGCCTCATATCACGCGCGGCACGGAGCGCACCATCGTTGCCGCGGTAGGCAGTGGACGGCGACACGAGATTGAAGCACTCCAGGTTGCACCGGGAGTGGACAACGTGGTCGCGATCGCCCAGCCTTTTAAACTAGTGAGCCGGCAAGTGAGGCCGGAGCGAACCGTGGTGAACGTGAATGGAGTGGCGATTGGCGGCCCTGAGGTTGTGGTGATTGCGGGACCGTGTTCCGTCGAGTCGCGCGCGCAGTTGCTTGATACGGCGCATGCGGTGAAACGGGCAGGGGCAGCGATGTTGCGCGGAGGAGCTTACAAACCTCGTACTTCGCCCTATGATTTTCAGGGTCTAGGGTTGGAGGCGCTCAAGATTTTGCGGGAAGCTCGCGAAGAGACCGGTTTGCCGGTCGTGACCGAAGTGATGAGCACTGAGGACGTGGATGTCATCTGTGAGCACGTCGATATGCTACAGGTGGGAGCACGCAATATGCAGAATTTTGCGCTGCTTCGCCGTCTGGCGACTGTGAATAAACCGATTTTGTTGAAACGTGGCCCGTCGGCCACGGTGAAGGAGTGGCTGCTGGCGGCCGAATACCTGCTCTCTGGGGGCAATCAGCAGGTCGTGTTCTGCGAGCGCGGGATTAAGACCTTCGAAACGGAGATGCGCAATACGATTGACCTGGCGGCGGTCGCTTTGGCGCGCGACTTGTCACATTTGCCGGTGATGGCCGATCCTTCGCACGGTACGGGTAAGCAGAGCCTGATTGCGGCGGTTTCTCGGGCGGCCGTGGCTGTGGGAGCCGATGGGCTGATTATTGAGGTTCACCCTTGTCCGGAGCGTGCTTTGTCGGATGGACCGCAGTCCCTGGACTTCGCGGGATTTGGCAAGGTGATGCGATCGCTGGCGGAACCATTGCGACGGACGGCGAGCTTGCCTGCGGCGGTTTCGGCAGCATCATAAGTTTCGAAATGCTGGCCGACTCTTGCAGCCGACTCCATGTGGGAGGTACGATGTGGGTGCCACGAAATTGATTTGATTGGTTCCTCTGCGGATCTCCGGGCATCCAAAACTTATGTTCTCGTCGGTCACGCGCTTGCGGGTACGCTCGATTCGATTTCTTCCATCGTTCCTGTGGTACACGTTTCTGACCCAGCGTCAGGTGGAGAGGGCGCCTGGTTTCGTTGGTGGAAGACTTCTGGTCGACAGCAAGAATACATTCTGGACGTTAACGGTGTGGGAAAGCGAAAAGGCGATGAAGGCGTTTCGTGGCGCCGGCGCGCACGCTCGCGTAATGTCCCGACTGCCAGAGTGGTGTGATGAAGCAGCGTATGCGCACTGGTCCCCACAGGGAGACACGATTCCTGAGTGGACTGAAGCGCATCAACGACTCATCGCGGAGGGCCGTTTGTCGCGAGTGGATCATCCTGCTCCGAGTCACACGGATCGGCAATTTCCGAGCCCTCGGTTGAGCCCCTTGATTGGGGGAGACATCAAAATTAAAAACGGTTCTAAGTCTCAACGTTCCTGATTCGTCGACCACGTCTCAGTGCGCGGTCCCGTTCTGGCTGGGCCGTTTTACCTGCATCGCGGGATCACCAAGCAGAACAAATGTTCTGCGGACGTCGGGATCGCCGATGTGAGATTTGGCTTTCACGATTGCGTCTCCCAGGGTTGTTTCCTGCCCAGTCATTGCGTTCTGCAGAACCAGGGCGTCGAGTTTGGTTTGGGGGGAAGGCTGGTTTAAGCCACTCGAGGCCAGTACTCCAACCGCACCGCCGTTGGACGCCAGCATCAGTGTGACGCCGAGGGGCTGCGCGTACACATCCTGAAAGAATCCATTCAGACAATCCATGATGAGGAAGACAGGGAGCTGGGATCCATTGGACAGGGAAGCAACGGAACTCGTGTCGAAAATATTGGTGCCGGCCCACTGCTCTTCAGAGCCGTGTCCAAGGTAGTTCACGAGCACCTGGCCAGAGTTGATGGAGTTGAGAATATCGGTTCTGGCTTGCGCGGTACCCACGACTCCGGCAAATACGTCGACGACATTCATGGTCGGAGGCAGCGTCGTCTGTACCGTTTGAGTGTCCTGCGTAAAGCTTTCCGTGTCGTCCTGGTCAGCAACCATAAGGGCATTCGCGGTCCAAGCCCCATTGGTGGATTGTCCTTCATAGGTGGCGATTTTCCCGATCACCGTGGTGGCTTCGTCTACGGTGCTGACGGGTAAGCGTCCGGTGGCAATGGTCGGCATGCCGGAATCGGTGAAGTCCGAGAACCAATCATCCGAAGCAGTCATGAGACTGGGCGAACGCACGATGCGAGTCGGAACCAGATCAAGCGTGCCGAAACCCAGATAGTTCCGTGAATCAAACGAAGCGCGTCCATTCAACAGGAGGTAAGACGGTGATTTCTTCCAATTCTTATTCGCCGTTTGCAGGAACTGGCGTATGGCAAACGGACTGCGCTCGCCGAAGTTGAATTCGTCGTAGAGATCGTTGATATGCGCCACCACCGAGGATTTTCCTTGCGTCTGGTGAGCCTTGATTAACGGGTCGAGGGCACTGGTGAACGGACCATAGGTGACGATAGCAATGTCGGCGCCGGCCTGAGCGCTATGCCATTGCGACGGATGATTGGGCCAGACGCCGGCTGAGGCGGCGACTCGGTCGTCGGCGACAGCGAGCAATGTGTGTCGCGACGACGCTGCGAGATTAGTGCTCGTAAAGGGCACTTGGACCGCGATTTGATATTTACCGTTCGTTGACGTCATTTCAGGCGTCAACTGAACGGGAGCATTGGGGTCCGTAATATCGAGCACGGTCGGCGGCGTATTGAAATTGGTTACGTCAATTTCCTCGCCGGCCCGTCCCGTGAACTTCAGCTGATCGTCGTCGGCCATGTACAGATGCGGGTAGGTAATGCGGACGTAGTCGACGAGACTGGTGTCGTAGTCCCCATTTTGCGCCGTCAGCGTGACGGTGTTGCTCCAGGGCTTAAGCACGCCCTCAGGAATAGTAACGGTCAGCGAACCCTTCTGCTGGCCCGTGAATACGACGTTGCCGAGCGGTGTGCCATTCAGCACGACCGACACATCATGGGGGAAGCCGGCAATCACGCCTTGCAGCACCACCTCAAGACGCGCCGCCTGAGTGGCAGTGGTACTGAGGTGAGGAATTTGAAGGAACTCGTCCACTGGAGTGGGCGAGACAAGGGCGCCGAAGAAGTTTTGCCCGTCGGGCGTTAGCAGGGCAGCAAAGTAAGTACTGCGCTGTTGCAGTTCCACGGTTGCGGAATAGTTCGCCGGAGGCTGGTTGGAGCCGGACGAGAGTGGAAGCTGCGGGATGCGGGCGCCTTGCGTTTTTCCGGCGACGAGCCAGTAGATTCGCGTGCCCGAGAAGATGGTGTCAATTCCTGTGCCGTAGAAATTGATGGCGGCTTGCGTGCCGAAGCCGCCAAGACCTGCGGTGGCACCGGTGATTTCGATGGGCTGCTCAGTCGCCTCAGCGTAGAGATGCAGCAGCGCCGGATCGACGTTCGGATCGAGCCCTGCCTTTACCAGATCCGGTTGCGTGACGCGATGCCAGCCCTCGCGCTTCACATAAATCTTCACCGCCGGATGCGACGCCAATTCAAACTGTTTCTGAATCTGGCTCTGGGTCGGAACGGGGGCCGGCGGATAGTATTCAACCGGATGACTTTCCTGAGTACCCGCAGTTGCAGGTACGGCCTGGTTCATCTGGCTCATCATCCGCGTCTCAGACGCAGCCGTGGTGTCGGCTGCCTGAACCGCGGTCGAGGGTGAGACAGGTCCGTGCATAGTGCGAGTGCCATTCACGTCGATATCTTCCAGCCAGTACGAGGCACCGCTGAGTCCAACCGAGGGATCGATCCATCCGTACGTGCGACCGGCATGCTTCGGCAGCGCTCCGCTCATGAGCAGAGCTGAACCCGCAATGATCGACGGATTCATGCGAGTGCGATTTGCGGCCTGTTCACGATACACGTTGAAGCCCAGATTGTGAGCTTCGCCGCTGGTTTTCCACGTCAGGATGACTCGGTTCGCACCGTTCTTGTCGGCTCCGAAATGCGCGGAGAACGATTGGAGTGTGATTCTGGTTGGCGCGGTAATCGTCTCGGATTGGGTGGAGGTGTTGTTCGAGGAAATCGGATCGCTCTGGTCTGCGGAAACGGTCGCGGTATTGGAGACCACACTGGACGCGCCGGGCAGGGTCAAGATTGAGATCGTGGCGGTGCCCGCGTTCGCAATTGTTCCCAGCAGGCAGGTTACGACTCCGTTCGCTTCGGAGCAGGAACCTGATGGCGTTGCGGCCGCCGACAGATACGTCACTACCGAAGGCAGCGTGTCGGTCACAGTCACATTCGTGGCCGACGCGGGGCCGTTATTGGTAATCGTCAAAGTGTAGGTGAGCGGAGTTCCCTGAGTTACCGGGTTGGGAGAGCCAGTCTTCACGATTGCCACGTCGGCACTGTTGGCGCTGGCAACTACGACGGTTGCGCTGGCGGTATTCGTGGTAATGCCGGGTACGATGTTGGCCGCGGTTGCGGTGACGGTATCGGTGATGTTGGTTCCCGACGTTGTTCCTGCATTGACCTGCAATAAGAGAGTGAAGGTTGCCGTGCCGTTGACGGCAAGCGTGCCGCTAGCGGTGCAGGTGATGGTGCCAGTGCCGCCGACTCGGAGGCAGACGTTCCGCAGGTCCATCCCGCCGGAGGAGTCATCGATTGGAAGGTCGTATTTGGCGGAGTGGTCTGAGTAATGGTCATCCCAGCAGTGGTGACAGCCGGACCATTGTTGGTGACGGTCTGGGTATAGGTAACATTGCTTCCCGCGGCAACCAACGTGGGAGATGCGGAATTGGTGGTGATGAGATCGGCCTGAGAGGCGAGAGCAACCACGTCCGACGCAGTCGCGCTGTTATTCGTCAGGACCGGGTCAGCAGTCGTCGTGGTGACATTCACGGTTTCGTTGATCGCCGTGCCTGCCGCTGTTCCGTTCGTCACCTTCACAACGAATGTAATGGTTGCAGGCGCTGCGGGCGCGAGGCTAGCGTTGGTGCAGATGAGCGTAGCAAGAGTGCAGGTCCAGCCACCGGGGCCGGTCAGCGAGACTGCAGTGGTGTTCGTCGGCAGGACGTCGGTTAGTGTCACCGAGGCCGCGGCGCTCGGGCCATTGTTAGTCACGACTTGCGTGTACGTGATGTTGGTATTGGCCAGCACTGGAACCGGGGCTGGCGTGTTGGTTACGGAGAGATCAGCCGATCCGGCAACCTGGATATTGACCGTGGCGGTATTGTTGCCGCTGTTAGGATCACTGCTGGTGGACGAGACGGAATCTGTTTGAGTGATCGTGGTTCCGAAAGCAACGGTAGTGTTCACTTTCACGACAAAGGTGAAGTTCGCCGTGGTGCCGGCGCCCAGCGTCGTTGTGTCGGTACAGGTAAGCGTTCCCAAAACGCATGTCCATCCCGCAGGACCGAGCAGAGACACGGCGGTCGTGTTGGCGGGAAGGGTCTCGGTGAAGACAGGCGCGTTCGCTGTAGCCGGTCCGAGGTTGGTCACGCTCTGCGTATAAGTAATGTTGTTGCCGGCGGTCACGGGATTCGGAGAGCCTGAATTGGTTACGGTCAAGTCGGACTGGGTGGCAGAGGCAACGGCGATCCGAACGGTGGCGGCGTTATCGGCGAGGTTAGTATCGTGAGTCGCGGCGATGACCTTGGCAGTGTCGGTAATGATGGTTCCAGCCGTCGTGCCCGGGTTCACGTTATAGGTCGCCGTGATCGTTGCGGTTGAACCCGGCGGAGCGCTGGGATTCGTGCAACTGATTGGGGCGGCGTTGGGGCAGGTCCAGGTGCCTCCGCCGGTGGTGACGACGGCTACGGATACGAAAGTGGTATTCGCGGGAGTCAGTTCCGTGAACGAGGCGGTGTTGCAGTTGCTCGGACCGCCATTCACGACAGTTTGGGTGTAGATGATGTTCGATCCGGCAGTTGCGGGATTTGGGAGCCCGCTATTGGTCACGCCCAGATCGCAAGAGGGCCTCGTGGCGGTGACGACTGTCGTGCTGTTGTTGGCGGCCGTAGGATCTGAGGTGGTGGAAGAGACCGTCGAAGCTGCGGTGATCGTGGGCGCCACGACGGTTGGCGGAACGTTCACGACGACAATGATGTCGGCAACCGCTCCAGAGGCCAGGGTCGGATCGGTGCAAGTGACAGTGCCGGTGCCACCGACGGAGGGCGTGGTGCAGGTCCATCCGGCTGGCGCGATGACGGATTGATACGTCGTGTTGGGCGGCGTCGCCTCACTGAAACTGACGGCCGTCGCCGCGGCTGGACCGTTGTTAGTGACCGTTTGGCTATATGTGATGTCATTGCCCGGCAGGACCGTGGGCGGCGCAGCTGCGGTGCTGAGAGCAAGGTCGGCTTGGGTCGCGGTTCCAACGACGTCGGTCGCGATGGCAGAGTTCGCGCCAAACGACTGGTTGGATGCGTTCACCGTCACGGTGTCGGTGATGATAGTTCCGGCTGCGACTGCGGCGCCAACTTTGTAAACGACTGTGAATGTTCCCGACACGCCTGCACCCACGCTTGGGTTGGTACAGGTCGGGGGGAATCCTCCGCAAGCCCATCCTGCGGGAGGAGTGATAGAAACGAAGGTTGTATTCGCGGGAGTCGCCTCGGTAAATGTACCGGTGGTTGCGGCGGAAGATCCGGTGTTCTTCACTACCTGGGTATAAGTAATGTTGTTCCCGGCTTGCACGGGATTGGGCGATGCGACGTTTGTCACCGAGAGGTTGGGACCGGCTGTACCTACGATCGTAGCGACGGTAGCAGTATTGTTCGTCGAAACGGGATCGATGGCGGAGGAGGATACCGACGCGGTGCCGGTGATGACCGTTCCGTTGGCTGTGCCGTTGTTGACCTTGACAACGAGAGTGAACGTGCCGGAGGTCGAGGCAGGCAGAGTGGCATTGCTGCAGACGATGTTACCGGTTCCGCCAACGAGGGGCTTGAGACAACTCCATCCTGCCGGTGAGATGAGAGAGACGAAGGTTGTATTCGCGGGAATCTTCTCGACCACGGTGGCATTGTCCGCGGCGCTGGGTCCGTTGTTGGTGACGACTTGCGTATAAGTGATGTTGGAGCCGGCGGTGACCGGATTCGGCGCGCCTGCGTCGGTCACGCTCATGTCGGCACTGGACACTACATTGGCTGTGTCGGTAGCGATGTCGTTGAGCAGATTCGCGTCGCCACCACCGCCTACCACGGCGGTATTAGTGACCGTGACCGGAGCCGACTGTATGACATTCGCATTGATCGTGATCGACGGATAACTGGCGCCGATGGCCTAGCGAGTCCGCGCGCACGCAACTGAGGGTCTGGGCCGCGACGGAGCAGGTCCATGCTTGTTCCGGAGGCGCTGATCGGTGTGAGACCGAGAGGCAAGGTATCGTTGACCGTGACAACGCCATTCGTCGCGCCGAGGAGACTCACGTTCGAGACGGTAATCGGTAAAACTCGCGGTCGAACCGCGGGTGAAATTGCCTACGTGGGATTTGCTAATCGACAAGGTCCGGAGAGCACAGTGCCGATGACTGCATTCCGGTGACTTGCGAGAGAGTGGCGTTAATCGCGCTTAGTCCGGCGGTTCCTGGAGTTGCGCCATAGGGAGCCCCCGGGGTAAGAGTAGTGCCATTGCTTCCACCCAACACGCTAATGCTGGCTGCGGCTCCTGAGGTGTAGACTACGCCGCCTCCGCCACCGCCCCCAGGGCCGTGTCGATCGGCCAGGTTGAAGGCTTGAGAGTCCCAGGCGTCACCACCGCGACCGCCATTCGCTTGCAGGGTGAGCCCGCCCTCTCCGCCATTGGCTGCGAGGACAACGATGGTGCCGCCCGCGCCGCCGCCTCCGCCGGCATCGTTGGCGGTTCCGTTGTACGCATTCAATCCGTTGGCGGTGAGGGTCGCGGCACCGGTCAGGCTATAGGCGCGAATGAAGATCATTCCTCCGCCGGCCGACCCACTACTCGCCTGGTTGTTACTGTCAGAATTATTTCGAGTTCCGGCACCGCCTCCACCGCCGATGGAGATGCGGTCAATCGTCGCGGGAAACGGAGAGCCGCCTTCGCCACCCGAACTGAGATTGGCGTTCCACGAGTTGCCGCCGAATCCGCCAGAGCCCCCATTTGCTCCGCCGCCGCCACCGGCGTTCTCATCATTGTTTGCTGGATTCGCGTCGACTCCGCCACCGCCGGCGTTGGCTGGAGCGCCGCGCGCCATGCTGCCATCGGTGCCAGTTGTGCCGCTGGGATAGCCAGTCAACGTGTGCAGAAACGTGACTCCAGACTCGACCCACTGCGGCGTGCCCGCTACGCCTTCTCCCTTGGGGGCGTCGACGCCAGCTACACCACCTGCGGCGCCGGTGTAAGCTGTGGGGGAGATTTGGCGGAAGTCGGTGTTTGCTCCCGTGCCGCCGGTTAACTGCATTCCGGCGCCGCCCTCGGAAACCTTGGCCGTCGACCGAGACGGTGGCGCCACCCAAATTCAATTGACCGGCGATGTCTAACGCGAGAATGCCGCCCGTGGATCCGTTCCAGGCAGCGGCCGTGACCGCGCCCAACGTGGCGGACAAATATTGCGGAACGAGAACAACTTGATAACGTGCTGACTCCCCGGGTGCCGGCTTGCGGCAGCCGTTGTGTATCCGAACACCAAACCCGTAGTCGGGCCAGCGCCCTTGATGGGCACGGAACCCGCAGCAATGGGACCTGTCGCGGTTACGAATTCGTAGTTACCGGAGTTATTGATCGCCGTAAAGCCCGTGCCGGTGCTCCCGTTTCCATATGCGACGCCGTTCGTCGTGTTGATGGTGGCGTCTTGCATCTGGATGACCAGAAGCAGACTGCCGTTAACGATCGTGCCGTCCGGCCCCGGTCGCGGCGCCCACCGGAATGGATGTTGCACCCTTGGCCACATTCGCAGTTCCGGGATAGTAGGTGTTCACCACTCCACTCAGAGTTCCGCCTGCGGTCAAAGTGGTCGTGGAACAGACCACGCTCACAACCGGGGCAAGCGCAACGTAGGTATTGTTTCCGGTATTTGGATCGGGCGGCGTGCCTGAGTCAGTAATAGTTGCGGTGTTCTGATAAAAACCCGCGGTCGTCGTTGACACCTTTACGGCCACGGTTGCGGTGGCGCCGCTGGCAAAACTAGCGGGAAGCGTGCAGGTGATGGTTGCGCCAGTCACACAGGTCGTTCCTGCGCTGGGGGTCACCGATACGATCGCCAAACCTGTCGCTGCGTAGGTGTCGGTCAGAGAGGCGTTATTCGCCGCTGAGGGACCATTGTTTTTGATCGTGATGTTGTAGGTCGAATTCTGGCCAAGCGGAACGGCAGTGACGCTCGTGGAAACACCGATGTCCGCCGTACTCGGATTGACTGACACCGCACCAAGCGACCAATTGGAGGCGGCACTAATGGCCTCGGAAATGGGCACACTGGGCGCGCCTGCGCGACTGCTGCCACTTCCTGTGACATCGGGTGGATCGACCACACCCGAGCTGACCTGGTTCCACTGCGGCACTTGTGGCGACGGAATGGCGACGGTGCGATCTCCTCCAACGGCGAGGGTGTCGAGGATCTGACCATTCACTACGCTGGGAACATCGAGTGACGAATTGGTTCCGGCAGCGCCGTCTGCGGACACAAACGTTCCGAGAGGCACCGTTTGGTCGGCACCGGTGAAGGTAGTCACTCCAGCAACCACGCCCACAGTTTGAGCCACTGGGATCCCCACTGATACCAGAACCGCATGGGTACCGGTAGCCGGAGCGAGCAGGTACCACATTTCGACGCGTCGCGTATTGGCGGCGTCATTGTGAGCACCGACAAAACTCAGAGCCACACCGTTGTAAGTCACGCCGACAACCCCTGTCGTAGGCGCATTCGTGATGTTCATCGAAATGCCGACGAGCATCAGACGGTTGGCTCCGTTAGTCGTGTGAGTGAAGGAAGTAAGAACCTTTGTTCCTGCGCCTGTGAGGTCTCCGCCGGAGTTGGAAGTGGTGTCCACCGCGACCTGGGCGATCGAGTGGGTCGCAGCAAACAACATAAACAAAAGGGCCAATACAATTGGAAGGACGCTGGCGTTGTTCGCTGTCGAGTTCGACGAAGACAACGCTCTGCTCAACCTTTTCGTGAGCACTCGCTGCCCCCGCGCTACACAGGTCAAGATCCGTCCACTCATTGCGTTCAACTTCGCGCGCACAGTCTTGTTTCCCACGCGCACCTCTTTGTCCCCAGCGATTCCCACAATCTGTTCCGCACTTACCGCTGGGTCGTTGTGTGACCCACAGTCGCCTCGGGTGATGAAAACGTCGCTTCTGACGTCAGCCACCACCAAGCGGTGCAAGCGGAACCCCATTTCACCCTTCACGAGAACAATGTCACCCTTGCGCAAATCTGCGGGCAGCACGGCTTTGACGTGCACAATTTCGCCATCATGAATCGCGGGAGACATGCTGGCACCGCGAGCCTGAAAGCGGATGGCGTTCCCGCTTCCCAACAATTCCCTGCTGATTGCCTCGAACATTTTGGTTTGCGGGCGATCTTCTACCGGTCCCACTGAATGACGATCCACCCGTGGACAAACATGCGATGTTTCAATCACGGAATTCCCGAATCCTCTCGACGGCAGCCTCGGTTGGTTCGAATGCATAGTGGTAACAGGGAACAACACTCACCAACTCCTGCAAAAATGCGAGCGCACAATCTACATACTCGTGACGGTGAAAGGGGACAAAGCTCCGGGCAAACAATTCCGCAACGGCCTGGCAGGGAGAGAGGCGCGTCAGCACATTTCCGCGACCATGCTCGAGGACAAAGATTCTCGCCAGGCCCGCGCTGCCCGGAGAGGCATAGGCCGCCTCGCCATGCCACGGCGTTCCGTACATGCGCATCCTGGCGGTCTTCTGGACGGCGTCTCGCCGCACACTATCTCGCCGTACAATGATGCGGTCGTCACTCAGGATTTCGACGCTTTCGCAGGCCGCCCAGAGACGCGTCGTGGTGCTCTTCCCTGCCCCCGAATGTCCGACAAACAGATTGCCGATGCCATCCTGCCTGACGATGCCGCAGCTATGTAACTCGATTGCATTCTCCTGGGTGAGCCGGTGCATGATCAGCAGTTCGTCGAGGGGATACTCGAGCGGTTCTGCCACGTGGGGAAAACCGGAGAAAGCCGATTCGCTCATCTGAAGAGTGGCTTGGCGGAAATGCTTATCGACAAGAAGTCTTTTGTAAGGTCGCTCGCCAAAAACGGGCGCATTAAAGTCGAACTGAAATCCGGCAGCGTCTTCGTAAAGACGCCAGGTGGTTCCGGAATCGAAGCGCTTTTGATGAGCGCGGGGAGGAAGCGTTTCTGCCCACTCGACCTGAATGGTGATATTGGACTCTTGCGATTCGACGCGAAACGGAATGAGGGAAGGCACGAGAGCGGCATCGATGCTGCGTTGCGCCGAAATTTCTACCGACACTCCGCCAATACGGAACCAAGTGCGATGCTCGAAGGGTAACGCTTCGAGGACGTCCCGCAGCATCATTCCGCGAACGCTGTTTGTAGCTTGACCGACCTGTGGAGTGCTCATCCGATTAAGATCCGACGTTGCTGCACACAAACGCAGTACAAGGAAAGCCCGGAAAACTCGATCCGGAAGTCTTGCAATGCCCAAGCACAGCCTCTTCGGGACGCAGGCTGATTGTGGTCAGACGCGGTGGCTCATACAGCTTCTTAGCGTCCGGCTTATTCACTTCATGATCCATTCAGCCTCCTGCAGTCTGTCCGCTCAGTGATGACCGCAACTCCCGCAGCCCCCTATGGCGACACTTGAGTTGTTGAGAATTGGCAGAATCTGTTGCGGCCCTGCCCAGCTTTCCACATCGAGTTCCTTGCTCGTGATGCGGCGCGCCGACTCCAACAGAGCCTGATGCTCGCTTCCGCCGGCACAGAATTCGCAGTCGCCATGAGGCGGAATCTCTGCCCCAATCACGGCAGCACGGAGATGAGCGACGTTGCAAAGAAAAGAAACGGGGCTTTCGCGGTCGCCGTTTTCCAGCTCACCGTTCGCGGGACACATTCCGCACAGCGACTGAATGCGGCACTGCGTGCACTTGGTTACGCGCGTGCGTTTACGCCTTCGCACTTCCTCCAGATACCCTTCCCATACATGCTTCAACTCGACCCCGGCTACGCTGAACGTTTCCTGCTGCGAGATGACGCAAATTCCCATTTCGCCGTACGCATTGATGGCGAACGAGTTCATGCCCCCGCCACAGAAGTACACGCTCTGGTTGTCTGCAAGGTTGGGCGGATTTTCAGCGTCGCGCTTGGCAAGCCGGCGATACTCGCTCACTTCCTTGTGCGAATGCAGGTCGAGGGCGACAACCTCCTCGGGAGCGAGTCTTACTGCCAAGGGACTCTGCGAACAGTCGATGCGCGGATTGATTTGGCCGTCGGTCTTGAACTCGATGCCGAGTTCGTGCTCGGCGAAATGTTTCATTGCCAGGATTTCATGCTTATTCACACTAGTGGCCACGGTTTTCAACTTAAGGGGTAGCCCGCGGTCCTTGAGCAACTTAATACCGTTCAGGCAGCGGTCGTACGATCCCGGAATCGCAGTCAATGCCTCGTAGGTTTCCCGTGTGCGTCCGTACAGGGTAATTTCAATGGCGAATGGTGGCCACTCTGCCAGGTAGTCCGCGATTTGCTCGTTGATGATGGTGCCATTCGTAAAAAGCGTAATCAGGAAGCCCTTCTTTTTCGCATAGGTATAAATCTCGAGGAAGTCTTTGCGCGCGAAAATCTCGCCTCCGGTATAGAGAATCCAAAAGCAACCCATTGCTACCAGTTCGTCGAGCATGCGGAAGTGTTCTTCCTTGCTCAACTCCCGTTGCTTGGCCTCCACATCAGCCATGGGCAGATTGTTGTAGCAGTGCAGACACTCCAAGGGGCAACGGCGGGTCACTTCGATCGAAACTTGCAGAGGCACCCGTTCACCAGTGTGTCGCTGATGAAGATCTGCGCTAAACGCGCCATAGCTCAACTGCTCCAAAGCACACCCCCATTTTGAAAGCAGCGGCAGTGGTTAGGTCTGCAACTGCGCTCGTGCCTTAAACGGTGATCAGCGTAATTCGCTGGTCTCGGCCACAGGTACCTCGACCAGACCGACCGCTTTCATTTCAGTGACGAACTTTGTGACGTCGTGCTCTGCTTGCTCGCGGTTCGATTTCGTAAGCGGTCGCAATCGCAGCGGCCAGTTGAGTCATGGTGTGCGGGGTCTCCAGCAGATTCCAAATCAGCGAACCCGTAGTATTGAAGCTGTAAATCGAAGCCAGGTCTCCGACCTTGCCGCGAATCGGAACTAGGAGCATTTCACCAGCGACCAGGCGGGCAAACACTGCCTGCGAGCGAACAAGAGTCTCGTTTCCCGAGTCAGCCGTCACGAGGTGTGGCTCCTTTTTCGGATGGGATCGACAACCACCGGTTCGAAAGCAGGTCCCGGTTTCGCCCCCATTTGAGATTACGGTACGTATACCCCCTATATGCAATCGGGCATTCGGGTCAGGGTATTCGGTTGGTTATCACCCCGGATGGTTCCCAAACGTATGGAGGGCTTCGGGTTACGGACCGTAATGCGGTTCGATTGCAGGGTTGGCAAGGGCGGTTTTCGGGTCGCGGACTGCAAAAACTTTCGGGCCTCGACTGCTAACGTTTACAGTAGACAAACGAAACGAAACGCTATAAAAAGAAATCCGGTCGATGGAGTCGTCGGCAGAGGACGGACGATTCGACCAAATCGATTCCTGTGCTTAACGAAGAACGTCGTCGCGCCATTCTCGATCTCCTGAACAGCCACGGGCGAGTTCTAGTCACCGAACTGGCGCGGCAGTTTGAGACTTCACAAGTTACGATCCGCAAGGATCTCGAGATTCTGCACGCTCACGGGATGGTCCACCGCACGCACGGAGGAGCACTTCCCGCTCGCGACGGAGCGCTGGAAGATCCGACGCTGCGTGAAAAAGAGAAGCTTCATCATCAGGAGAAGTTGCGCATCGCAAAGACTGCGGGTGAGAAGGTAAAGGAGGGTCAGGTTCTGATTCTTGACTCGGGGACGACAACGACGACGATCGCGCGGGCATTGCGAACCTTTCAAAATCTGACGATCATTACCAATGCCGTCAATATTGCCGCGGAACTTTCGGGAACTGCCGTCGAAGTGATCCTGACGGGCGGTACGCTGCGAAAGAATTCTTTTTCACTGGTCGGTCCGATCGCGGAAGAGACACTGCGACGCCTCAGCGCTGATTCGCTGTTTCTGGGGGTCGATGGATTTGATACTCACTTTGGATTAAGTACACCGAATCTGCTGGAAGCAAAAGTGAATCGGGTCATGATCGAGGTTGCGAAGAAAACTGTGGCGGTTTGCGACTCCAGCAAATTTGGCCGGCGCAGCCTGTCATTGATCGCGCCTCCGTCAGCGGTGCAGGAAGTGATCACGGACCGCGGCATTCCAAAATCCGATCTGCGAGCCCTGCGGCAAGCCGGAATCGAAGTGACGCTGGTTTGACACGGATCGGATCCGACTGCATCCATGCCCCGCTTCGACGTTACCATTGCCGGCGAACTGAACCTGGACCTTATTCTCTACGGGCTTCCGGAACAGCTTCTGCCAGAGCGTGAACTGCTCGCCGAGAGCATGATGCTGACGCTCGGCTCTTCGTCGGCGATCGTCGCTCACAACCTGGCAGCACTCGGCAGCCGGGTCGGATTCCAATCTCGCATCGGCGACGATTCGCTGGGAGAAATCGCGCTCGACCGCCTGCGAGAAGGCGGGGTGGATGTAGCGCGCGTACGCCGTGTTCCGGGTACAACCACAACCGGACTGACCGTAATCCTGCACCATGCGGCCTGGCGCAACATCCTTACGTATCCGGGTACGATTGCGGAAACATGCTGGGAAGATCTCGACCTCGACTATCTTGCCGATTCGCGCCACTTTCATTTTTCGTCTTACTACCTGCAGAAGGGCCTGCGTCCAAGAGTCAATGAACTGTTTCAGTTCATGAAATCGAAAGGTCTGACAGTGTCTCTTGACACCAATGATGATCCCGACGACCGATGGGACGATCTGCGGGACGTCTTGCGAAACGTCGATGTGTTCCTGCCGAATGAACGTGAGGCATGCAAAGCGGCAGGCACCGAAGACCTGAACGAAGCTGTTGAGAAGCTATCTCGGCTCGTACCATTGCTGGTGGTGAAGGTTGGCAGCCGAGGCGCGATGGCCCGGCGCGGCGAAGAACGCTTCACTAGTTCTCCGCGAAATGTGGTGCCTGTCGATACCGTCGGGGCGGGCGACAGCTTCGACGCCGGCTTTCTGCATGAGTACGTACGAGGATCGGATTTGCAAGCATGTCTTGACAGCGGCAATCGGACCGGGGCGCTCTCGACTACACGCGCCGGAGGCACTGAAGCTTTCCGCGAGGTCAAGCATCGCGAACAATTCCTGCGAACCTAGTCGGGCACGCAGCTACTGCGGCGACACTTCCAACAGTAAATGTTGTTTAAACTCAGTCTTCAATCTGGGGGCCTTCCCATCTTCGGCGTCAACCGTTCCCAGGTCTTTTCCGTCAGCGTAGTCTGAAACGTGATAGTGGCCGGCCTTCAACCCGCGCAGTTCAACTTCTCCGGTGAAGGTGCCATTTTGTTGGTCTGCGAAAAACGCGTAGTACATCTTGCCGTCTTTGGCGATGGCATAAGCTTCCGGCACGTCGTATCCGTAAGTGTAAAGATCGCGGAAATCGCCGCGCGAAAGCATTTTCTCGTTGTAGAGAGCAATCCATTTCTTCCAGAGTGCGTCTTTCTCGGTGGTCAAGGCGACAGGCTTGAACTTCGGGCCCGGATCGGGCCATACGAATTTCGTCCCTAAAACGCCTCCGGTTCCCAACGTCGAAGCAAAGTCGGTACCATGCTCGCTCCAACCACCCTTGCCAACCGGCGTCATCTCGGAGAGTTCCACGTGATCTCCATAGACTGCGGCTTGCGGCCCCAGCAAGGCCTTATACATCTTGATGCGGCGGCGCACTTGCACGGCGCCCACGGGATCCGCTGTCACCGCTTGATCGATAAATGGCAGCCACGCCAGTGACGGAGGAGTACCGCAAGGGCATGCCTGCGTCACGCTCTCGGGCTTGATGGATCGGGTAGTCTGGAAGATGGTTTTGTATACATCGCCCATCGCATTGACGGAATCTTGCGGGGACTTGTGGTGATGTGCCGGGTTGTAGCATGCGGGCACGCTGTAGATGTTGTCGAGCTTCGAGCCATCGAAGCCCCAGTCTCGAATGAATTTCTCAGTGAGTTGCTTGAAGTAGCTTTGCACCTCGGGGACCGCGGGACACAGGGTTGCGAGATCGCGAGTCATCCGCGCATGCTTTCCATTCTTGTCAAGAATGAACCAATCGGGATGCTCCTTCGCCACATTCGAAACGATGTATTTGTGCGACTCCCATTTTCCCTGTCCGTCTTCCGCACCCAAGGGAAGCCACCAGAGTTGCGCCAGGATTCCCTGCTTGTGAAAGTCGTCGACCATCTGCTTGATCGAATCGCCAGGAAAGGTATCCTTCCGCGGATTCCAATCGCCGTAAGTATCGAACCAACGATCGTCGAGAGTGGCCCACTTGATACCGAGTTCTTTCAGCTTGGGAACGGTGCCGAGCATTTGCGCCGGCGTCACGTTGAACTCGTAGCCCCATCCGCACCAGCTCACGTTGTAGGCTTCGTTCGAGGGTTTGGGAATTTCCCATCCTTCTTTCTGCAGCACGCTCGACCACAGGCGAAGCGGTTCATAGAAGTCCCCGCTGTACACCGCTAGAAAACTGCGAGGCGCGGAGTAGCTCTCGCCTGGTTTCAAAGCAGTATTTGCAGGAATGTCCACGCTTGCGTTCACGCGTCCGTCGGCATCGACCTTCACCGGGATGGAGAGGGTCCAGGGCAGCGTTTCCACATGGCCGATCGCTTCCCCGACGGATCCAGTCCAGAAGGCAACCACCGGAATGCCGCCCCCGTAGCCGCCTTTCACCGCTTCTCCCATGGCATTGGGCTGAGATGATTTGCGGGATAGTTTTTGCACATCATCTTTTCCCCAGTCGTAGCTCGAACCTTCGAAGGCCCACATGTCATAGGGCTGCGCCTTATCATCCACCAGCTTCGCGTTGAAGCGATGCTGCTGCATCCACACCTGATCAATCTGAAAATCCGTGGTCCCAACGTTTTTGTACGAAGAGCTGACGAGGATGATGTTGGGAAAATCGTCATAAACCTCTGCGATCAGGGTACGCTCGATTTCCAGCCCGCCTGGCGCCAGAGGACGGGCGGGAATTTCCACGCGCTTACCGCGGCCGAGCTTGCCGATGCTTTCCTGTACGTTCGCTCGCCCGAAGTCGGGAACAAAATCCAGTTCTTTGCCTTGATGCACGATCGAGTCGCTGCCACCCGAGGAGCCCTCGCCGGGTTCATCGAGCGTCAGACGCTTGCCATCCTTGAGCAGAGTCCCTTGCAGAAAGCCAGAGGGCAGGATCTGGAACTCCGCCGCACTGGTCGTGAAGGTCAAAGGCCCACCATCGTGCACGACGACCTTGATGTCCGATGGCTTCGAGGGAGCGGGCTTTGGCTGCGCGGGAGGTTTCGAACAACTCAACATCGAGCCGACAAGCCCGGAGAACGCGATCGCCAAAATAATGGAGCAGAAATAAGGAAGGTTGCTTTGACCGCTACTGCGGATGCTCTTCATGATTCCCTCTCACGGGCTTGTCTGTTAGAACGAAAGCAAAAACAATCTTTCGTAACTATACAACACCCCGCGCGAGGCTGCGATGTTTGATTAGCGAATCTCGGCGAGCGAGTGCTCCAGGGCGCCGCGCTTGGGAGTGGGCATGGCGCCCACTTCGCTCGTCACCCAGGCTCCCACGAGGTTGGCCACTTCGTTCATGAGATCGAGGGGTGCGCCTTGCAGGTACTCGTGCACGAGGCCCGCGGTGAAAGCGTCTCCTGAGCCAACGGTATCGGCGACCGAGACCCGAAAGCCGGGATGCTCACCCCAGTCCGCATCGCGCACCAGCAAACTACCGCTCCCGCCTCGAGTGATGCAGACCATTTTCAAGTCATAGGTACGGATCAAGAACTGAGCGGATGAAAGTTGATCTTTATGATTCGGGGCTTTCGCCAGTTTCATGATCTTTGGCAACTCCTCGTCATTGAGTTTGACGATGTCTGCCAGTTTCATGGATTCCGCGAGAACTTCGAATGAGTAGAAAGACTGCCGCAGATTCACGTCGAAGACTTTGATTGCGCATCGGCCGTGTGGCGCGTAGGAATCGTCGAATCGTGGCGCGGCTTTCGTCCGAGCGTTGCGCCAGTGAACCAAAACAAACGGCGTCGGCCTTTGCGGCCAAAGTCTGCCAATCCGGAGTCCAAGCCAGAGAATCCCAAGCTACAGGGTGAGCAATTTCGAAACGTGCGATCCTCTTAGCATCGAGTTCGACGTCAACAGTCCCGGTGGGACGCTGCGGGTCAGTCTGGACATGATCAATATTGAGGCCCAACTCTTCCATGCGCCGAAGAGCTTCCAGCCCGCGCGAGTCCTCGCCGACGCGGCTGGCCACAATGCCCTGATCGCCCATCAGCGTCGTGATATAGGCGAAGTTCGCCGGAGCGCCGCCCAGACACGTTCGGTCGGGCAACAGATCCCAGAGCACTTCCCCGAGCCCAACCACTTTCTTTTTCATCGTTCGATTCCCGGTGGTATACGTCCTGAAACAATTTCCCGGTGCCAACCGGAAACGAAGTAGGAATGAGGGTCCGAGTGCGTATCAGAAAATCTGGGGGAGCCATTGGCTCCCCCAGGTTGGTTTTGGTTAACCGCTGCGGTTAGAAGGTTACCCGGACGCCAAGTTGCATTTGGCGCATCTGGCTATCGCCAAACAGACCGGTAATGACGCCGGCCCCGGCGCAATCGATACAAGTGTTGCCCGGATTTGCGTACACCGCATGGTTGAAGATGTTGAAGAATTCCGCCTGGAACTGAGCCTTGACGCGCTCAGTGATGGTGAAATTCTTAAAGAGGGACATGTCGGACATCAACTCGCCAGGTCCCGTGAACTGGTTGCGTCGGACGGTGCCGAACTGGCCAACACCCGGCGCGCTGAAAGGCCCGTTTGCGTGACTACGGTTGGGCAAGCCGGTCCGCTGGTGATTCCAACAAACGTGCTGTCACACAGTGAAGTGGACTCGGGAGTGAAGTACTGCACCGACCTCGTCTGGTCGTTAAAGCTGCCCGAGCCCATGTGAAAGCTACCGTTGAGACTGGGGCGACACGGTCCCGTATCGCGATCCAGGTTGCAGTTCGCGTAGCTAGGCGAGAACGGCAGACCACTGCCCAGCGTGAAGGTTGTATTCCACTGCCATCCGCCGACCAGCAGGTCCAGTCCACGGCTGACATTTCCAAGGAAGTGTTTGCCGCGGCCGATTGGCAGTTCGTAAAGCGACGTCAGAACAAAAACGCTGTCCCGGTTAAAGTCGCCGCGTCCATTGCCTTGACTCAGATCCGGCTGATAGCTACCGTCGTTGTCGTAGGCCCTGGATAGAGTCCAGAAAGCTGTCAGGGTTAGACCGGCCGACAGTCGGTGGTCTACCTTGATGTTCAGCGCCTTGTAAGAGTTGACTCCATCGTTGCCGTTATAGTTCAAGCCCTGTCCAGAACAGCAGACAACCGGTGTGGTGACTCCGTTCGCGTCGGTATAGCTAGTGGTAAAGGCAGTGTTGTACGGCGACCTCTGGTTAAAGGTCCAGACTCCTGGCAACCCGGTGTTGGGATCGATGGGGTTAATGGGATTGGGAACGCCAAAATTTGCCACCGTGGCTTGGTTTGCGTTGTAAGTGTTGCTGTTGCCCTTGAATACGTGGGTGCCATGGTTGCCCACGTAACCGATCTCAATACTCGTTTTGTTGGTGAGTTGGTGCTGAACAGTGACGTTCCATGCATCGAGCGTGGGTGCAACCAATTTGTCTGGCCGGATGCGAGGCGACACGTTTCCAGCAGGACCAAACAGCGGAAGAATACCGTTGGCCGGAATTACTGGAAACTGGTTGGGAGCCGGCCCGCAAACCGTATTACTAGGAGCTGGCAGACAGGTTCCGGTGAAGTTGAAGGCGGCAGTCTTGTTGTCGTTGGTAGGCGAGTTCAGCTGCTCGTTGGCCAAGACAGGCAAGTTCTGCGTGACCGTGTGACCGAACAAGGATCCGAATACGCCGATGTCGTAGCTGCGTCCGTAGCCCATGCGGACAACCGTCTTTGGAGTTACCTGGTAAGCAACTCCCAATCGCGGCGCGAATTGCGTGTAGTTGTTTTTGGTGCTTCCGTTGTCACTGATCCCACCGTAGCCAGCAACCCGAATTACTCCTTCCGGCAATACTGCGAAACCACCGTTGCCCTTACCGTTGACGCTTTCCGGAGTGTAGAACTCCCAGCGCAAACCATAGTTAAAGGTGAGTTTCGGGGTGATGCGCCAGGTGTCCTGGCCATAGAAGAAATAGCGATTCTGCGCTTCCATTGCCGACGGTTCGGACGGCGAACCCACGTAGCGGTTGAAAGACGTCACTTCGCCGAACAGGAACGTGGCCAGATCCAAGCCACCAGTGCTGTTGTCAGAAGTGCCTTGATGGTTAAAGTTGATAACGCCGGTGCGGTTATTGTCGGACGGAACTCGCAGATTCGTCGCATGGCGGATGTCTGCGCCAAACTTGAACTGGTGGTTGCCAAGCATCTTGGTCCAGTTATTGACGAACTGAATGCCCTGTTCGCGCTCGATGAGCGGGCAGTTGCAGCGCCCGATGCCAAGACCCTCGCCGATACCATTGTTGCCAAGCGTGTTTTGACCGATTGTCTGATCAAACACCAGTGCCGGCAAACCGTTGGTGGTGGGATCGGAAGTGTTCAGACCAGGGAGCCCCAGATCGGTTGCCGCGGTGCTGTTGTTCTGATCGAACTTGGTGGAGTGCGGATTGTAACGGAACCATCCAAAGCGGAAGTCCGTCAGCAAGCTGCTGCTGAGGGTGTAATCGAATCCGGTTGCCAAGCTGTAATTCTGGATCAGGGAGTTGCCGGCCAAACCGATTGGACCGAGACCGGGTCCGCCAATCTGGGTTCCGAACACCGGAGCACCGGTCAGCGAGAAGTGCGCGTGAGTGTAACGGCCGAAAACATTCAGTTTCTGGTTGACGGAATAGTCGATTCGCCCAGTGTACTGATAGTCGTTAAAGCTGCCGCTACCGCTGGCGGAATAATTGTCGACTGTTCCGTTGTTGATGCCAGGCGCGTTCGGGGCGGGCAGCAGAGAAAGAATGTGCTCGGCAACGCCGTTCGGATCGTACGCCTGAAGGACGCTCATTGGAATGATGTTGCCAGCGTACGCCGTCCGTGCTCCTTGGGGCTCATACGGGTTGTACACCTGGCCAGCGCCGCCACTGAGGCCAGCCGTGAGGTATTCACTTAAGTCGCAATTCGAACTTCCTGCGGTGAGACAGGTCGAGCGAACGAGATTGGTTGGAACCGTTACCAGGAAACTGCTGCCCTGAGTTCGGCGCGTTCCTTCGTAGTTTCCGAAGAAGAACAACTTATTCTTGATGATCGGTCCACCGACTGCGCCGCCGTACTGCTTCCAGTTATTCGGGGAGGGTTTGCCGGTAAATGGATTCTTGGCGGGGTCGACAGGATCCAGATCATAGAAGTAGCCGCTGCCATGGAATTCGTTGCTGCCCGACTTGGTCTGTGCGGTCAAGATTCCAGCGATGGCCTTGCCGAATTCGGCGTCGTAGTTCTGAGTCGTCATCTTCGTCTCAGTCACCGAATCCAAGCTCGGGTTGACGATGATGATGCCCAAGATGGCGTCCTGATTGTCGGTGCCGTCCAGCTCGTATCCTGTGCCGCTGAAGTGCTGACCGTTGACGTAGATCTGCTTGCTGCCCTGAGGATTCTCTGTGGCCGCGTGGCTCCAGCCGATGACCTGTGTTCCGGGGGTGAGCAATTCCAGACTCTGGAAGTTCCGATTGAAGATGGGAAGTTCCGCCAACTGCTTGGAATTGAACTCCACTGAGACGTCCTCGCGGTCCGTCTTCAATTGCGGGGCCTCCGCCGTGACTTCGACCTGCTCGCTGGTCGAGCCGACTTGGAACTGGCCGTCAATCTTAGTACTCGTGTCGGCGGAGACTTGAACGTTCTTGGTTTCCAGGGATTTGAAGCCAGTGCCTTCGATCCTGACGGTGTAGGTGTCCGGGATCAAGTGCGTGACCGCGTAGTTGCCACTCTCATTGCTGGTGGCTACGGTGGAAACGTTCTTGGCTTGGCTGGTCACCGTAATCTTGGCGCCTGAGACGGCTGCGCCAGACGGATCGATTACCGTGCCGAGAATGCTTCCGTATACTGCCTGACCGAGTGCGCCAGGCACCCACAGAATGCACAGTAGACTGAGCAAAGCTACTGAGATCCCTACTGACCTTTTCATGAACTTCCTCCTGGAACTTTTGCCAAACAAAACGATGTGCCCCGGAAATGCAGGTGGGATTGTCAGCACTGTTTATGCAGGCGTAGTACAAAACAATTACCTGGAACAGGTTTCACTAGGTTTGATACCGTTACTGGTGTAAAGTCCTAATATCGCAAGCAGATACGGGCCTCAGTTACATACCTGTGATATGGCTGTCACGCACACTGTCGCAATAAGCCGGGAGCAATGCTTCCAGCAAATAGATAAACTTATTAAAAGCCATAGCCTCCGAACCTCGGAATCGCTGTGCAAACTTCTCCGGTACCTCGCTGAACACTCGCTGGATCACCCGGGCGTGGCGCTGAAGGAATACCAGATTGCTACAGAGGTGCTGGGGCGGTCGGCTGGCTTCGATCCGCAAAGTGACTCGACGGTTCGAGTGCAGGCGGGACGCCTGCGGGTCAAGCTGGCGGAATATTACGCACACGAGGGGACCGAGGACCTTATTGTCGTTGAGATTCCCAAGGGCTCGTATGCGCTGACGTTCCATGTGCGACCTTCGAAGGCCGGCGTCCAACCGGCCATAAGTCTGATTGCTGACGCCGGAGAAAAGAGAGAAGAGCCGGGTCGTTCGATTCGCGGATGGGCGATCACCGTTCTTATTCTTTCGGTTTTGCTGGCAGCGACGCTTTCGACGATCGTCAGCCTGCTGTGGCAGCGGGCGCGCACTCCAGTGGCCGCCAGCCAAGCGGTGCCGACGGCATATCAGATTTTCTGGAGTCCCTTCGTCACCGGCCCGCAGCAGCCGTGGATCATCTTCAGCAATGGGAGCTTTGTGGGAAGGCCTGAGACCGGAATGAGGTATTTCAATCCTAAGGCTGACTCGCGGGCCTTTATTCTGGATCATTACACAGGTGTGGGCGAAGTTCTGGCCATTCACCAATTGGATCACGTGTTTTCTCTTCTGAATCGACCGGTTGGGGTGAAGCGGGGAGCTTTATTCTCGCTGGATGACGCCAAGAATAGTGATTTGATTTTCGTCGGCTCTCCATCCGAAAATCTCACACTGCTCGATATCCCCGGGACCCAGGAATTTATTTTTCAACGACTTGATTCCGGTCCACGCAAAGGGGATCTGGGTGTACTCAATGTGCATCCGCTGCCGGGAGAGCCGAAGATATTCCTGGCGACACCGGCGAACCAACCGACCACCGAAGACTATGCCGTGGTGAGTTTTCTGCCGGGACTGGATCCGTCGCGCTCGATCCTGATCCTTGCCGGCAATTCAACGTTCGGCACGCAGGCGGCGGTGGAGTACGTCTGCCGGGAAGCTTCGCTCAAGGAATTGCTGCAGCGTCTGAAGGTTTCGAAGCCGGGCGAACTGAAGCCATTCGAAGCTCTGCTGCATGTGAGAATTGCCCACGGCGTGCCCGTGATGACCGATCTGGTGTCGGTTCGCAACCGCGGCAACTGACGAAGGCTGGAGAAGCCTGCCGCTTCGGTTCCGATTTATTGCGGTGCGGTCAGGTGCGGATCCAGTTCCGTCGCCTTCTCAAATTCTTTCCTGGCCTCATCTTTTTGGCCGCTTCGCTGCAGAGCCAACCCGAGCTGATAATGGGCAGCGGCGTAGTTCGGCTCAGCGTGTATGGCGGAGCGAAATTGTGAAATGGCTCCGTTTACATCCCCAGCCTCCAGCATTCGCTTTCCGGAATTTGTAGAAAAGGTGGCGGTTTGCAGACTGTTGCTCGAGGCGGCGATCCTGGCTCCTGCCTTGGCTTCCTGGGCTGCTCCTTCTGCGTCGCCCAGTTGACGGAGGACGGCAGCGAGGGTGGTGTGCGCTCCCGCGAAATCCGGTTGCAGCCGGATCGCTTCGCGTAATTCCGCCGCTGACTCCGGTAGCTTTCCCTGTTGCTTAAGAACCGTTCCCAGAGTGTAGTGCGCTTCCGGGTAATTGGGCCGATTCTGAATTGCTTTATGTAGTTCGTCGCTTGCCTTATCGAAGTCGCCCTTCTGCCAGTACAAAACTCCGAGGGTGTAGTGGGCATCGGCCAGATCCGGCTGCAAACGGATCGCGATCTCAAACTCAGGAACAGCCTTATCGAGTTGATCTTTTAGTTTGTATGCGAGGCCCAGGTTGTAATGCAGCGAGGCATCGTCTGGAGCGAATTTCATTCCGGTCTGCAGTTCGGTGATGGCGGCATCGAAATCTGCGCGCTGCATATATGCGAGAGCTAAGTTCCCGTGCAGGGTTCCGTCGTCGGGACGAAGTTGGATAGCAGTTTGGAATTTCGCGATCGAAGCCCCGGCGTCGCCCTTTTGAATGAGTGCCAGCCCCAGTTTGTTATAGGCTTCCGCGTCCTGGGGGCGCAGCTTGGTGGCCTGGTTAAATGCCGCCACCGCGCAATCGGCGTCGCCACTGTGGCGGCAAGCCAAGCCTAGTTCCATTTGCAATTCGAACCAATCTGGCCTCAGGATGGCCGCCTTGCGAAATTCCTGCAAGGCATCGGGAGCCTTCGATTGTGCGGCGAGCGTTTTTGCCAAGTAATAATGGGCCACGGCATCCTGCGGAACCAGTTCCACCGCCTTCTGCAACTCGGTAACGGCGTCATCGAGTTGTTGGTTCTGGAGACGCACGACGCCTAAATGAAAATGTGCGGGTTCGAGATTGGGTTGGAGGCGCAACGCTTCCTGGAATGCCGATTCCGCCTCCGCGAACTGGTTTCGCTGCGCGAGAAGATTTCCGAGATCGTCTCGGAGATCCGCTCGTTCGGGAGCAAGTTCCACTGCTCGGCGCATTTCTGCTAGCGCCTCGTCCCCGGGATGCTGGCTCAGTATGCGGGCTAGAGTACGATGAGCCTCGGCGTTACCGGGAGCGATCTTCACGGCGGCCCGCGCTTCCTGCTCGGCCTCGTCTGGTTTTCCTTGTTGTAGCAAAACCGCCACCAACGTCAATCTTGCCTCTACGAATCCAGGCCTGAGTTTGACGGCGGCGCGAAGATGTGCGGCGGCTGCGTCAGCCTGGCCTTGCTGAGCGAGGACCCAACCGAGGGCTGACTGAGCTTCTGAGTCGTTCGGCGCCAACCGCACCGCCTTCTCAAACTCAGAGCGCGCAGTGGCAACGTCTCCGTTCTTGAGTGCTTCCTGCCCATGTTGAAGCGCGAGGCGAACCGCGGACTTGGATGCCGGAGCAGTTGGTGTCCCCTGCCCCCAGAGTCCAACGTTGGTAGCGATTATCGCCACGAGCAAAAGAGTACCGAATCTGGAGGGGTGTGAAAGCACGATGAATGAAGTGTTCTTTGCTTTTCGAAATTATATCCAACGCACGCGGAAGCAATCGTGTGGTATGACATAAGACGAACTGCAAGCGTGAAGGCGTGCGCAGCCTTGGAGGCTGCATTTCATGCGACTCTCTCGGCGAAGTTTCCTGCAACTTTCGAGCGCTGCCGCATGCGCCGCGCCTTGGACGCATCTCTTGCCGCCGAAGACCGACGCTTCTAATGCTGAACTCTGCCGCAAACTCGCTTCTGATCCGCTCCGTCCGCAATACCATCTGATGCCCGCGCACAATTGGATGAATGATCCAAACGGGCCGATTTACTATCGCGGACGCTATCACATGTTTCACCAATACAATCCGCAGGCTGCCGTGTGGGGCAACATGAATTGGGCGCACGCCACGAGCGAGGACATGATTCACTGGAAGCACGAAGGGATTGCACTTTCACCTACGCCCGGCGGTCCAGATCGTGACGGTGTTTTCAGTGGCAGCGCAGTCCTCGACAACGGCAAACCGACCGTGATTTATACCGCCGTCGCTCCGCCGGCAATGCCCGATGAAGCTACTCTACGAGATGGCGCTCATACCTGGCGTGAAACGCAATGCCTGGCAGTCGCGCAAGACGACGAACTTCGCAATTGGAAGAAACTTCCCGAACCTGTGATCGCCGCGCCTCCCACGGGCCTTGCTGTCACAGGGTTCCGCGATCCATGCCTTTGGCGTGAAGGCAAGCGCTGGATGCTGATTCTCGGTTCCGGGGTCGCGCACAAAGGCGGGGCTATCCTCTTATATAGCTCGCCGGATCTTCGCACCTGGACATATCTGCACCCCTTGATCGACGGCACAACCTCGGACATCAAGAGTGTCAATCCGGTCGACTCCGGGGAGATGTGGGAGTGTCCTGATTTCTTTCCACTTGGCAACAAGCACGTGCTGCTGATCTCCACGATGGGGAAAGTTCGCTGGAAAGTGGGCACGTACGCGAACCAGCGTTTCACGCCTGAGAAGGAGGGCGTGGTCGATTGGGGCTCGTACTATGCGGCCAAGACAATGCTCGATGCAAAAGGTAATCGCATTCTTTGGGGATGGATTCCTGAAACGCGTCCCGACGCGGAGTTGATCGCCGCGGGATGGGCAGGAGCCATGTCGCTTCCCCGAGTATTGTCGCTGAGTGCCGGAAAACGAACTGCAGACGGAAATCGCGCCGGCCGCGCAGCGATTGCGCGGTACGCACGTGGGCTTCACTCCCGAAACTCCGCTTGTTACGCGGAAAAACATCTTGGACTCATTCCGGATTCATGACCTTGCGGCGGAATTGGTCATAGACGTACGCCCGAAGTCAGGGTCCTCCATCCAATTGCAATCCGAGAGCGGAACTGTGTTTGCGATGATCTCTTACTCCGAAAACTCGGGAGGCCGCGAAGTTCTGGTCAACAATGTCAAGGCGCCTTTGTCGGGAAATAGTGGATCGCCCCTACGCCTGCACCTGCTCCTGGACGGATCGGTAATGGAAGTCTTCTTTGACAAAACGACTTCTTTGACGGCACGCATCTATCAAGTTCCATCGGGCCCGTTGCGAATCAAGATGACAGGGGACATCGAGCTCGCTCTCGTTCAATGGCTGGCAGATGTTGCCAATCTCAAATGATCGACTCACCTCTTCCCTGTGCTCATGACGATTTTGAACCATTTCGGCGGCAGTTGATGCCGGCACAATTCTGTTGTATGGTGCGATTTGCTCTAATTGAGACGGGGCAAAACACGCGCCCGTCCTGATACTTCCCGTTCTACCTGGTAATCGAACAAAATAGTCTTCATGCCAATTTCTGCCAACGTTGTCCTAGGCCAGGGAGTGCAGATCTTCCATCCCGATCTCGTCAATCTCTATGGCTGCACGGTAGGCGATGAGACCAAGATCGGTTCCTTCGTCGAGATCCAGAAAAATTCCTCAGTGGGTAAGCGATGCAAGATTTCGTCGCACACCTTTGTTTGCGAAGGGGTCACTATCGAGGATGACGTCTTTGTGGGACACGGGGTCATGTTCATTAACGACCTGTATCCGCGCGCATCGCAGGATGGGCGCTTGCAAACCGAAGCGGACTGGAAGGTGGTTCCCACGCGAGTGAAGCGCGGCGCATCAATCGGAAGCGGCGCGGTGATTCTCGGAGGTGTAACCATTGGAGAAGGTGCGCTGATCGGGGCGGGCGCCGTGGTAACGCATGACGTGCCTGATCAACAGATCGCGAAGGGCGTGCCTGCTCGTCTGGGACGTGCCGTTCCACGGGAATAAACAGTTTATTAGGAGGCAGATTGATTCGGATTGGCGAGATCGGCTACAAGTGCGCAAGATCCACGACCTCGTGGATAGCGGGAGGTACGGAGAATATCGCTTATTTGACTCTGTTCTTTTAAGGCAGCCAGATTGCGCATATCCACGCCAACTGGCTCGCTCCGGTTAAGTTGGCGGCGCACGGTGATTGGAGCCAGCCGCAAGATGATTGTGTACGACGATCTGGAACAGAGCGAGAAGATCAAGGTCAACGACAAAGGGATAACTCTGAACAAGCATCAAAATCCGGAAGAGCTCTATCAGATGCTCGTGGGCTACCGCACGGGGACATGCTTGCCCCGCAGATCGACGGAGTCGAGGCACTTCGCCGCGAGATCGATCACTTCCTGCATGGCATTCGCGAACAGGAAGATCCAATGACCGGGGGCGCTACGGGACTTCGCGTGGTGAAAATTCTGCAGGCCGCGTCGCAGTCGATGGCGCAACATGGTCGCCCTGTGGATTTGCGCCTGACCGCTCTTGAAGCTACCGCCTAAGCGGCGGCAGGTGAGAAAATAGGGATCTTCCAGGCGTTTATGGCAAACATCATGGTCCCGTATCTCGACTTGAAAGCACAGTATCAGAGCATCAAGCCTGAGATTGATGCCGCCATCGCGCGTGTGCTGGACAGTTGCCAATTTGTGCTCGGCTCTGAAGTGGCGGGATTTGAGCAGGAATTCGCGACCTACTGCGGCGCTGCGGAGTGCATTGCCCTGAACTCCGGAACAAGCGCCTTGCATCTTGCGTTGCTCGCGGCCGGGGTGGGTACGGGCGACGAAGTCATCACGGTACCGTTCACATTTGTAGCTAGCGTTGCCGCAATCATCTACGCCGGAGCGAGACCGGTGTTGGTGGATATTGATCCGCGCTCGTTCACGATGGATCCCGCAGCGGTTGAAGCCGCGATCACACCGCGCACCAAGGCGATCCTGCCCGTACATCTCTACGGCCAGCCTGCCGACATGGATCCCATCATGGAAGTGGCGCGGCGCCATAGGTTGGTTGTTATTGAAGACGCTGCGCAGGCACATGGAGCGAAATACAAAGGGCGACCTGTGGGCAGTATCGGGGATATGGCGTGCTTCAGTTTTTATCCAGGAAAAAACCTCGGAGCGTATGGCGAGGGCGGCGCGGTGACCACGAGCAACGACGAGTATGCGCGGACGATCCGCATGTCGCGCGACTGGGGACAAGACCGCAAATATCATCACGTGCTGCGTGGATACAACTACCGGATGGAAGGTCTGCAGGGCGCCATTCTGCGGGTGAAGCTCCGCCACCTCGAGTCGTGGACCGAGGCTCGGCGCACAATCGCCGCCAAATATAACGAATTCCTAGCCGACTCCGAGCTAGTGCGACCCTCAGAGATGCCTTGGGCCCGGCACGTTTATCACGCCTACACACTGCGCGCCGACGACCGTGACGCTCTCCAAGCGGCTCTACAAGAGAAAGGCATTCAAACCGGTATTCACTATCCGGTGCCGGTGCACCTCCAACCGGCCTACGCCGAGCTTGTGCATACGCTGGCTCTCCCTCAGTCGGAGAAGGCAGCGGCTGAGGTCCTCTCCCTGCCACTGTTCCCGGAACTGACGAACGATCAGATCCAGAGGGTGGCGACCGCGTTGACGAGCCTTGCGACAGCACGATAAGGAGAACCGTCGAGACTGGTCAATGTTGACGGCAAGGAGGCGGCGGGAGTCTTGGTTGCCATCAACATTAGGAAATTATGGTCGGGGTCAGGATCAAGCTACGTCTGCACGGTGGAGCTTGCCCCCTCGTGAAACTCGGCCAAGTTCCTGTCGCTTTCGAGCTTCCGCAATGAGCTCGGAACAGGCCTCGAACTCCTGACTTAGCGGTGCCGCCTTGACCTTTAGGTTTTCTTCGGCCTGATCGGGGGTGACCACGGTCGCTTTCGGTGGAATGTACGGCTGTTTTTTCTTGGACAGGCGGCCGTCATCTCGGCCACTCGCGTCATTTGCACTGCTAAAATGCACAGGTCTAATCCTGTCAAAGTTCATGCAACACTCCCGCGCATGACTGGTAAAGATGCTTCACAGTCACGGTCTAGCGGTAGCTTTTTTCTTGACGAGATTGTAGCGATAGCAAGATAGTACAACACAAAACCAGTGCTCACCAGGATCAAGTCTGTTCGGAATTTGTAATAAAGCGATACAAACTCTTCTACTGGCAGATTACATCTGCGATCTAACCGAATGAAAACAGATTCCCGTAGGCCGCTCCACGTTCTAACACTCACACCGTTTTATCCCTCGCGTGACGACGATGCAATTGGTTGTTTTGTCTCCGAACCGCTTGCATGGCTCGCCAAAATGGGTGTCCGCAATACGGTATTTGCGGTGCAACCGCTCTATCGGAGAAGACATCAAGCGAACGATTCTGGGGTTTCGGCTGATTGGCTTCAT
>CAVSVS010000019.1:0-73725 GCA_963731405.1 uncultured Acidobacteriaceae bacterium
CGGAAGCATTGCCGCGACAGGCTTTGGTTTGACCGCCTTGTGCATCGGCGAAAAGCGTGGGTTTATTTCGCATTCGGCTGCCCAGGAGCGCGTCCTGGCGGCATTTGAGAGTCTGTGGGCGAAACTGCCGAATCATCGGGGCTTTTTCTATCATTGGGCCAACATCAACACCGGCGAACGCGTTTGGGATGCAGAAGTGTCTTCGGTGGATACCACAATTCTGCTATGTGGAGTTTTGACGTGCCGGGAATACTTTCCGGTTGCCGAGGTACAGGGCTTAGCCGACGCCATTTTCGATCGAGTGGAATGGAGTTGGTTGTCGGAGGACACCGCTCTCCTGCCACATGGCTGGACACCCGAGATGGGATTCCTTCCCTATCGCTGGGACAACTACAGCGAGTTAATGATGATGTACCTGCTGGGGCTGGGTTCCGCCTCGCACCCCCTTCCGGAACAAGCATGGGCGGCCTGGAAGCGCTTGACGTTTGAATACGACGGCATGCGGTACATCGGGTCGTTTGCGCCGCTCTTCGTCCACCAGTATTCGCAGGCCTGGTTTGACTTCCATGACAAGCGTGACAAATATGCAGATTATTTTCGAAATTCCACGATCGCGACGGAGGTGCATCGCCGTTTTTGCCTGGAATTGGCCAAGCAATTCCCAAGCTATAGCGAAGATTTGTGGGGCATTACCGCTTCCGATTCGCCGAAAGGATACGTGATTTGGGGAGGCCCGCCCGCTGTTGGCCCCATTGATGGGACGATCGTTCCCAGTGCGTCTGCGGGATCGTTGCCGTTCCTTCCCGGACCGGTCATGCGGGTCTTGCGAACGATCAAAGATCGATATCCGTTGGCATGGAGCAAGTACGGGTTTGTGAACGCGTTCAATCCCCTCACCAAATGGTATGACGGTGATGTGATTGGCATTGACACGGGCATCACGTTGCTGATGGCCGAGAATTATCGCTCGGGATTTGTCTGGAATACGTTCATGAAGAACGACGCGGCCAGGCGCGGCATGCAGCGCGCGGGCTTCAAGAAATACCAACCCTGACCTTGTCCTCCACGAGGCTTCCACGCCATTCTTCCATCCGACTGTGAAGATATTTCAGGGTGATCGGACTATCGGTACAATGGATAAAACTCGGCTGGCGCGTGTGTTTGCCACACGGAAGGCTCTCGGCTGACTCTGGCCTCGGCTAATCTACAGATTTTAAAAGACATAGGGAGGGTTCTCAAAGCCAGCGGTCGTCGTACCATATCTTGGGGGCGTTAGAAGTCACGGGTTCGAGATAGGTCTTCGAAGTGAAATAGGCTTCGCGGGGTCTGTGGCTCGCAGCGGATCAACATTGCTCATCATATCGGGGCATGACGCTAACCCCTGAAGCAGTTTCGGCATCTTTACTCTACTCACTGAACAAAGGATTCAGGAAATGGCCGAGGCGGAGAAGTTTTGGGGCGGTTGGAGCGAGCGTCTCTCAGCTCTACGCAATGTCCCACCGGTCCTCCGAATTGTCTGGGAGTCAGGGCCGGTTGTCGTCTCCTTGGGTCTCGTGTTCCGGCTGGTAAGCTCTCTACTGCCGCTGGCAGCGTTGTGGGTCACAAAGCTGATCATCGACAGCATTGTTCACGCCGTCTCCGTCCACGAAGCCGTTAAACCCACACTTTGGTGGCTCGTTGCGGCAGAGTTTGCCATTGCTGTCTTCGGCAGCATTCTGGGCCGAGTCATTGATTATCTCGACTCGCTTGCTGGCCGACAAGTACACCCGTCATATCAGCATTCAGGTAATGAAGCACGCGGCTGAACTGGATCTCATTGCCTATGAGGACCCGGTATTCTATGACCGATTAGAGCGAGCACGGGTCCAGGCGACTGACCGGCTGGGAATGATCCAGTCGATCGGGCGACTGGTGCAGCAGGTCATAACGGCGGCTTCTCTTTCGGTTTCCATTCTTCTGTTCTCGCCTTGGCTTTTGCTTCTGCTGATCGCCGGAATTCTGCCGGCATTTCTTGGGGAAAGTCATTTCGCTTTTCTTGGGTACGCCAAGAATTTTCGGCAAACTCCGATCCGAAGGGAACTCGACTACCTCCGCGTCTTGGGGGGAAGCCGGGAAGCGGCCAAGGAACTCAAGCTGTTTGGCTTAAAGGATTTTCTGATTGGGCGGTTCACGCGGCTTTCAGATCAAATCTACGGAGAAAACGTTGACCTGTCACGACGGAGGCTCATCGTTGGATCTTTGTTATCGATCGTCGGCACCGTCGGCTACTACTCAGCTTATGTGTATGTGATTTGGCGGACTGTCACCGGGGCGCTGACGATTGGCACGCTCACATTTCTGACCGGGGCCATCGTGCAGGCCAGCAGCAACATCCAGCTGATCTTCTCGACGCTCTCGAGTATTGCGGATCAGGCGCTGTTTCTTACGGATCTGCTCGCATTTTTTGAGATGGAGGCCACGATTCGCTCGAAGCCGAATGCGCTGCCGGCACCCCGTCCGATTGTGCGAGGTTTCGAGTTCCGCAATGTTTCCTTTTGTTATCCGGGAAATTCGCGGATGGTGATTCGTAATCTGAACTTGCACCTCCGGGCCGGGGAACGCGTGGCATTGATTGGAGAGAACGGAGAAGGCAAGACCACCCTGGTGAAGTTGATGACGCGCCTCTACGATCCCGTTGAGGGCCAGATTTTGCTGGATGGAGTCGACTTGCGCGAATACGATCTCGAGGATCTTTACCGGGAAATCGGCGTCATCTTTCAGGATTTCATGCGCTATGAAATGACGGCGCGTGAAAACATTGCGGTCGGACGCATCGACGACGTAAACGATCTACCGGTTCTAAAGTCCGCTGCCGCCAAGAGCATGGCAAATGAAGTCATTGAGAGACTTCCTCGCGACTATGAACAGATGCTCGGCCGGCGCTTTGAAAATGGCGTGGATCTTTCGGGTGGTGAGTGGCAGAAGGTAGCGCTCGCACGCGCCTATCTGCGGGATGCTCAAGTCTTGATTCTCGACGAGCCCACTGCCGCGCTCGATGCACGCAGCGAGTATGAAGTGTTTCAACGTTTTGCTGAGCTGACAACCGGGAAGTCAGCTCTCTTTATTTCGCATCGATTTTCAACCGTACGAATGGCGGACCGCATCATCGTCTTGCATCACGGGCAGATTACTGAGGACGGAAATCACGACAACCTAGTGAATCTTGGGGGGCTGTACGCCGGCATGTTTGAAATGCAGGCGGCCAGCTACAGGTAGAAATTCGGGCACAGGAATACGAATCGCAAATGCCACAGAACACACATTTACAAGCAGCAAGCGACGAAAGCGAACAGCTGCCAGAACCGGTTCACGCCGGACAAAACCCGCGCGTGATTCATGAAGCGGCGGAAAAGCTGGCTCGGGCTCTGACATGGCTGCCGAATCTGCCTTCGTCGCCGACATTCGTGGAGCGCAGCCATGCGGTCGGGCATGCATTGAAGCCGGTTTTTGATGCGGTGGAGGAGCCGACATCGGAACTGCTTGCCTGCGATGATTTTCGATGGTTGTACGACAATAGCCGGCTGTTGTATTCAGACTTGCAAGCGGTCACAATCGGCCTGAAGTCTCAAACCAAGCTTCCTCACGTTCGAACCCCCAATGGCGAGACGATTCCCCGAGTGCTGGCGCTTGCGGAAGGATTCCTAGAAACGGTCTCTTACGAATTCAGTGAGCAGGAATTCATCTTGTTTGTGGAAGTGTTTCAGCAAACCACTGCGCTGAATTTGCGTGAACTGTGGGCAGTTTCGTCGGCGCTCAGGCTGGTTCTCTTAGAGGAAATCGCCATACGGGGCAAGAAGCTTCTGAAAAGTCCGCAAGAGAATTCCAGCAATGTGAGTGTCTGTGTCAGAAGCCTCCGCGACGTCGGGCATACAAACTGGAAGGATGCACTCGAGCCGGTCATGACCATCGATCGGGTGCTGGATCAGGATCCGGCCGAAGCCTACAGTCGGATGGATTTTGAAAGCCGCCAGCTCTACCGAAAAAAGGTAGCGAATATCGCCCAACATTCAGATTGTTCCGAATTGGAGGTTGCCAAGGCGGCGGTAAAACTGGCGGAAGAGTGCCGTCATCGTGTTTACGCAGAACCGCGCATTGCTTTGCGCGAATCTCACGTCGGTTTTTACCTCGTCGACAAAGGAGCCGCGCTTCTTCATCAGAAAGTTCGCTTTCGGCCCCCAGTCGGGCAGAAGATCCAGGCCCTGATGCGCAAGCATCCCGATGAAGTTTTGCTCACTGGCGTTCATCTTCTGACACTGGCGATCATGTCGATGGCAGTCATCTTTCTGACTGACGCCTATACGTCGCTCGGCCTGATTGTATTTTCAATGTTCTTGCTGTTCCTGCCGAGTTCGCAGAGTGCGGTGCAGCTGATTAATTTTCTGATTACGTCGATTTTGCCCGCGGAAATTCTTCCGAAGCTCGATTTCACAGACTCGATTCCTGGCAATTGCACCACTATGGTCGCTGTCCCAACTCTGCTCTTGAATGAAAAGCAGGTGAGAGGACTGATCGAGAACCTCGAGGTGCGATATCTGGGAAACCACGATCCCAACATTCACTTCGCACTGCTCAGCGACTTGCCAGACTCTCGCGAGCCTGCCCGCGAAGACAATCCGCTGATCACACTGTGCTCGGAGTTGATTCGAGAATTGAATGAAAAGTATGCGAACCAGAACGCGGGATCGTTCTTTCTGTTCCACAGGCATCGGGTTTACAACCCGCGCGAGAAGTCGTGGATGGGATGGGAACGTAAACGCGGCAAGCTGCTTGACTTCAACAAGCTGTTGCTCGGGCAGTACGACAGCTTCCCTGTAAAAGTTGGGGAGCTGTCAATTCTGCCGAAAATACGGTTCGTGATCACGCTTGATTCCGACACCGAGCTGCCTCGCGGTTCGGCTCACCGCATGATCGGAACGTTGGCGCATCCGTTGAATCAGGCCATTATCGATCCCGAAACCAATACTGTGGTGGATGGATACGGCATTTTGCAGCCCCGGGTCGGAGTTAGCGTGCAAAGCACCGCGCACTCGCGCCTGGCCGCGATCTATGCGGGAGAAACGGGTTTCGATATTTATACGCGGGCAATTTCTGATGTCTATCAGGACTTGTATCGCGAGGGGAGTTTTACGGGGAAGGGTATTTACGAAGTGGAATCGGTTCATCGTGTTCTGGACCGACGGTTCCCCCGGAATTCGCTCTTGAGCCACGACTTGCTTGAGGGTGCTTATGCGCGAGCAGGACTGGTGAGCGATATCGAGGTGATCGAGGATTATCCTTCCCACTACAGCGCCTACAATCGCCGCAAGCATCGCTGGTTGCGCGGCGACTGGCAGATTGCAGGATGGTTGTTGCCTCATGTGCCAGAAGAGTCGGTGGACCGCGTCGCGAATCCTATTTCCCTGCTGTCGTGGTGGAAGATTGTCGACAATTTGCGCCGCAGTCTTGTGGAGCCGGCTACATTTTTTTTGCTGGTCGTAGGATGGTTCATGCCTGGCAGGCCCTGGCTATGGACGTTGGTCACGCTGGGCATTTTATTTATACCGGCGTGGGTGGAATTCGGGTTCAATCTGCTACGCGCGCTCTTCATGTGGGACTTGACCGTCGCTCGAGATGCGCTCACCGGCCTGTACGCAGCGAACGTCAACCTTTTTTTCATTTTGATCTTTCTTCCTCATCAGATGCTGCTTGCACTGGATGCTGTCGTGCGATCGCTGGTGAGGCGGTTTGTCACCCAAGACCGACTTTTGGAATGGGAAACGGCAGCCGAATCGGAGCTCAATACTCGCGGACGCAACCCGGTAGACGTCTATCTCAACTGGATGCCTCTGCTTGCCGTTCTGTTGGGAGGATTGGTATGGCTTGAGAGGCGGCAGGCCTTCACCACGGCCTTGCCGATCTTGGCGCTTTGGGCTTCTAACAGGGCCGTTTCAAGCTGGTTGAATCGCCCACCAGCCACGGGCCGAAATCAGACATCTCGCAAGAATGTCGCATTCCTCCGCCACGCCGCGTTGAGAACGTGGCGTTACTTCTCCGAGTACAGCACCGCCGAACACAACTGGCTGATACCGGACAATGTTCAAGAAGAGCCACCCGCGGTGGCGGCTCGGGTGTCACCCACGAATATCGGGCTGCTCCTGAACGCCAGGCAGGTAGCTTGCGAATTTGGGTATCTGACGGTACCGGAGCTCGTCGAAAAGACTCTTCAGACGTTAGCCACCCTCGACAAGTTGCAGAAACATCGCGGGCACATTTTGAATTGGTACGAAACGCGCACTCTTCTGCCCCTTGCGCCGCTTTTTGTTTCTTCCGTCGACAGTGGGAACCTGCTGGCCTCGCTATGGACCTTGCAACAGGGCAGCCTCGACCGGCTGAACCAGCCGATCTTGCAGCCGAGCCTGGCTGAAGGTTTTCTGGACTATCTTAGGGTGTTCGCGGCAGACCAGGTGATTCCTCGAAAGCTTGTTGCGTCGTGCGAGCGTCAGCGAAACACGGATGCATGGTTGGACTCGATCTTTCAATTGCCCGAGACCTTCTTCGCGCAGATTCACGAAACGATCGCCACGTCAACCAAAGGGAGCGGCAACCAATGGTTCGCCGCAGAAGCCGAATCGCGCTTCAAGAGCTTGCAGCAGACGGTCAACGACTATGCGCCGTGGTCCTCACCCGAGTTTGCGGCTCTGCGGAATGACGCCACTGTGAATCTCTCGGTGATGGATAACATTGGGCTCAAGCAAGTGCCGCAGTTCATCGACCAAATGGTCCGCCAAATCGACTGGAACCTGCATTCCGCGGATCAACAACAGGAAGCTTTGTATACGCGTTTTCGTGATCAGCTCTTGAGGGCGAAGTCCAACTCTGAACGCTTGATCGCTGACATTCGATTGATGGCCAGCAAGGCGGGCCAGCTGGCCGATGGAATGGACTTTGCTTTGTTGCTCAATAACCGCCGCAAATTAGTGTCAGTCGGCTTTGATGTAGACACGCATACGCTTCATGCAGCGTGCTACGACTTGCTGGCCACTGAGTCCCGCACCGCTGTCTTCGTCGCCATTGCCAAGGAAGATATTCCACAAGAGAGCTGGTTCCTGCTCGGCAGGGCTCACACTCTGGATGACGGACAGCCCGTTTTGCTGTCATGGACTGGTACGTTTTTTGAATACTTGATGCCATCCCTTTGGATGCGCACGTATCCAGACACCCTTTTGGAGCGGTCGCGCACTGCTGCGGTGCGATCGCAGCAGGCGTATGGTACGCGCAAGGGAGTTCCCTGGGGGATTTCGGAATCAGCCTATTACAAGCTGGACGAGGCCGGAAATTACCAGTATTACGCTTTCGGACTCCCTCACCTCGCACTGCGGACGCGGGAAACGAACGCTCTTGTGATCTCCCCGTATTCGACATTTCTCGCGCTGAATACGGACCCCGTGGAATCGGTGCGCAACCTGCAAAGGATGGCCGACATGGGCTGGTTCGGCAGCCATGGCTTCTATGAAGCAGCGGACTTCACGTCTGCGAAGCGCACGTTCTGGAAGGGACGGCCGCAAGTGGTCCGTTGCTGGATGGCGCACCATCAGGGGATGAGCCTGTTGGCTTTGGGCAATTTTCTGAGCGATAACGTCGTGCAGAAGTGGTTCCATTCCGAGAGGCGGGTGCAGGCAACCGAATTGCTGCTTCACGAGAAACCCGTTGCGCACGTGCGTCGGAGAGATATGCCGCGCAGGCGGGCTGCGGCATAACCGGTCCCCGCGGCCCCTACTTTCCCGGCAGGCCCAGCTGTTCGATGTGCATCAGCAGGTCCGCAGGGTCGGAGTAGACCCTGAATGCGCCTGCGCGCTCAAGTTCTTCGCGGCCATAACCTCCTGAGAGCACTCCGACTCCCAATGCGCTCTTGCGCCCTGCGGCGAGAAGATCCCAGACGCTATCGCCAACTACGATGCAATCGTTGATTGGCACGTTCAGTGTTTGCGCCGCGAGGGCGAACACATCGGGCGAAGGTTTGGCCCTTTTCCACCTGGTCCCCAGTCAAGACCGGAATTCCCGATGGCAATTTGAGCCGCTTTAGAAGTAGCGACGTCTGCTGGCGGCCGCCTGTAGTTGCGATCGCTACGCGGATTGCTCGTTGGGAAAGATGTTTGAGTAGTTGACCTGCTCCGGGCAACTGCTGCACGTCCGCGATCACCGTCCGGAACTTACTGTCATGTTTTCTCTCCAGTTTGTCTAGTTCAAAACTGTGTTGTCTGGGGAGTTCGCGCAACAATTCCTGAAGCATCGATTTCCCGCTCATTCCAACCCGGCGATGAATCTTCCAACGCGGGATCACAATACCCTCTTCGAGAAGAGCCTCGGACCAGGCGTTTACGTGCTGATAATTGCTGTCGAGAAGGGTGCCGTCGAGATCAAAAAGGACTGCGGGCATTTCGGAAGAGGTCGAATCGCGGTACGCTTTTCTCCTTCGCGCGGACATGGTCAGATCACAACTTTCTGAGGGAAATCTTCGCGGTTGGGTGCCGATCTGGTTTGAAAGGTTGCGCCTCCTCCCATCGTTGTAGAAGTCGACTAAGGCGGATGCCGAAACCTGGCTCTCGCCTTTCTGGCCAGGCACTTGCCAACCACAGGGCAGGATCCGTCATCTCACACTATGCTGGCAGGAACGAACCGCTCACCGCGCTCCCGCAGCAATAAATAAAAGTGGAAAATCCGCGCGTTCGAGCCCGCTGAACCCGGAATTTCACAGGAGCTCGAATGAGGATTGCCCAAGTCGCGCCACTTTATGAAAGCGTCCCGCCACGCCTCTACGGAGGAACCGAGCGTGTTGTCTCGTGGCTTACCGAAGAACTCGTCGCACTCGGACACGATGTCACCCTATTTGCCAGTGGCGACTCGGTAACGAACGCTCGGCTCATTTCCGGAAGCACGAAGGCCCTCAGGCTCGATCCTGACTGCGTGGACCCGCTTGCACACCATATTTTGATGATTGAACGGGTCTACGAAATGGCGGAAGAATTCGACCTCATACACTTCCACATTGATTACCTACACTTTCCTCTGAGCAGGAGAGAGAGGGTGCCCTGCCTGACGACGCTGCATGGCAGGCTCGATCTGCCGGACCTGCCTCCGCTCTACAGAGAATTTACGGATATGCCTTTGGTATCGATTTCCGATGCCCAGCGCAAGCCGCTGTCCTGGGCGAACTGGATTGGTACGGTGCGCCATGGACTTCCGGTGGAAGCGCTTTCAATGAAAAATGAAGTACGGGAGGGCTACCTTGCTTTTCTGGGCCGTATTTCCCCAGAGAAGGGCGTTGATCAGGCAATCGCGATCGCAATTCGTTCGGGAATGAAGTTGAAGATTGCCGCGAAAGTGGACCGAGCCGACGTCGATTATTTTGAAAAAAAGATCAAGCCCTTGCTCAATCATCCTTTGGTTGAGTTTATCGGTGAAATCGGGCCCCGCGAAAAAGGAGATTTTCTAGGCAACGCTGCGGCTCTTCTATTTCCGATTAACTGGCCGGAGCCATTTGGATTGGTCATGATTGAAGCTATGTCGTGCGGAACTCCGGTGATCGCGCATCCTTATGGTTCTGTTCCCGAGATTATTCCTGACGGCGTATGTGGTTTTTTTGTTCACAATATCGAAGAAGGTGTTGAAGCGGTTCACCGCCTCTGCGAAATCGACCGGCAAGCATGCCGCCGCCACTTTGAGCTAAACTTCACAGCTGAACGCATGGCCCGTGACTACGTGAAGATCTACCAAACGCTGAGTGGCCCTCAGCCGGCCTCACTTTCGCTCGAAGAGGGAGTCTTGAATTGGATGGAAGCGGAATCGTCCACCCCCAGTACTACATAGCGACCACATCCTCACCCGCGGATGACCGAGCTCGAGTACTTAAGTACGGCCGGATGTTCTTCGTGTTCGATCGCTTGGGCGACGTGCAGACGACGGGCCTCGGGGAGGAGGGGCTGTTCTATGACGGAATGCGCCACCTCTCGGCGTTATCGTTAAAGTTATGGAACGCCCGTCCTATGCTCCTGAGTTCGACTGTAGCAACCAACAATTTCTTATTCACGGCGGATTTGGCAAATCTTGACGTGTTCAGCGATGGCGCTATGGCAATCCATCGTGGAACGCTTCACCTGGTGCGCTCCCGATTTCTATGGCGTGATTCGTGCTTTGAGAAACTCCTGTTCGTGAATCATGGCTTGGAGGAATTAGAGGTCCCGGTCCACGTGGGGTTTGACGCCGACTACACGGATGTTTTCGAGGTTCGAGGCACGGTCCGAGAGCGAAGAGGGCGGCGGCTTGAGGAACAAGTGGAGAAAAACTCGGTCACGCTCTCCTACGAAGGGTTGGACGACGTGGTTCGCCAAACCTGCATTCGGAGCGACGCGAATTCCCTCAGGACGTCCGAAACAGCATTCGAGTTTGAAGTTAGCCTTCGCCCGAAAGAGAGAGTCACCGTACAGATCGAAATCTGCTGCGGTGCCGATGCCGTGAAGGAGTCTATTGGCTATACAGAAGCACTGTCTTCGGCGCGCTTTGAACTGGCAGAATTCTCCCGGGAATTCCCTCAGATCAGCAGTTCGAATTCGCGCTTCAGTGATTGGATCGCCCGCTCCATTTCTGACCTTGAAATGATGATTGCTGGAAACCCCGAACACAATTATCCATACGCAGGAGTTCCGTGGTTCAGCACCGTATTTGGGCGGGATGGCATCATTACGGCGCTTCAGACGTTGTGGCTGAATCCGAACATTGCGAAGGGAGTGCTCGACTTCCTCGCCGCTTCTCAGGCCGATAAGGTCGATGCGGTGGCCGATTCTGAACCGGGCAAGATTCTGCATGAGATGCGCCGCAGCGAAATGGCGGCGTTGGGTGAGGTACCGTTCGGACGCTATTACGGCAGCGTTGACGCCACTCCCCTGTTCGTATTGCTGGCTGGAGCGTACTTCGACCGTACCGCAGATCGGCCGTTCCTGGAGCATTTGTGGCCCCATGTCGAACGAGCCTTGAAGTGGATTGACGAATTCGGCGACGTGGATGGCGATGGGTTCGTAGAATACGCACGTCACTCCAGCAAGGGGCTGGTACAGCAAGGTTGGAAGGACTCCAACGATTCTGTGTTTCACGCTGACGGTAAGATTGCGCAGCCGCCGATCGCGCTGTGCGAGGTCCAGGGCTATGTCTACGCTGCGAAGCTCGCGGCGGCCCGATTAGCTCGAGTACTGGGGAATGTGAATTATGCGTGCGAACTGGAACTCCAAGCGGAGACCCTGCGAACGCAGTTTGAAGAACAGTTTTGGTGCGAGGAGATCGGCACATACGCGCTGGCGCTCGACGGCCGTAAGGTTCCCTGTCGCGTGCGCGCCTCAAATGCCGGCCACTGCCTCTACACCGGAATCGTGTCTCCCGAGAGAGCACGACGGGTCGCTGACCTTCTAGCCGATCCGGATTTCTTCACAGGCTGGGGAATTCGCACTTTGGCCGCGACGGAGTCGCGATATAACCCACTGTCGTATCACAACGGTTCGATCTGGCCCCATGATAATTCGATCATTGCCAACGGTATGGCGAAGTATGGATGCAAGAAAAAGGCTGGGCAGGTATTGCTAGCGCTACTCGATTTAAGCAGCGAGGTTGAGCTGCATCGCTTGCCGGAGCTGTTTTGCGGCTTGAAGAGGCGTCCGAATGAAGCTCCGACACTCTATCCAGTTGCTTGCTCACCTCAGGCCTGGTCCGCGGCGGCGCCCTTCTTCATTTTGGAGGGATGCCTCGGCATTTCAGTTCATGCGGATTTAGGCCGCATTGTGTTTGATCGGCCCTTTCTGCCGGAGGGCATCCCACAGCTGTCCATTCGCGGCCTTCGTTGCGGAAGAGTCATGGCCGACCTGCTGCTGGAGAGACGAAACGACTCCGTTTTAGTCCACCTTGAGAACCAACAGGATGAAATCGAGATCGTGACCATCGTATCGTGAGGGCTCTGATACTGTCTTCGCGGTATTTTCTGGGGCGCCCCGAAGAGCCTAGCTTAGGGCAGTGTCTGTCGGCGGCATTAAACGAGCGTTCGGGCGTGCCTGTCAGGATGTAGTGCGGCACCATACGCTGCAGGTATCGGCGGCGTTATCGTACTATTTTGTGCTGTCCACTTTTCCTTGTCTCATCTTCCTTTCTGCGGTCGTGGCATTCATTCCTCTTCCTGATCTGTTCGGCCGAGTCTTGCTGCTGATGAGCCGCCTCTTGCCTGCAGAGACGATGCGGATGGTGTACTCAGTATTGGGAGACGTGCTCTCGTCTCACCGGGGAACATGGTTATCGTTTGGAATGCTGGGGACGATTTGGACGGCGTCGGCGGCATTCGATTCAATGATCGAAGCCCTTGACATTGCATACGATGTGCCGAGTCAAAGACCAATATGGAAGAGTCGGCTTCTAGCGATTGGCCTCGCGGGAATCTGTGGGCTGTTGCTGTTGGCGGCGTTAGCAGTGATGGTCGTCGGGCCCCTTTTTGGAGAAGTGCTTGCCACCCATCTTGCTCTGCCGACGGTTTTTATCAAGGTCTGGCCGCTGCTTCGATGGACACTCGCGATCTGCTTTACCATTCTCGTCGTTGAAGTGCTGTATTTCCTCGCTCCCAACGTCAGGCAACGGTTTGGCGCGACCCTTCCAGGCGCAGTTCTCACCGTGGTTGTATGGGATGGCCTTTCGTATTCGCTAGGCTTGTATTTTCACTATTTCGCAAATTTCAACCGCACCTACGGAACCCTGGGCGGATTTATTGCCCTGATGATCTGGCTGTATTGGACATCCTTTGTTCTATTGGTGGGGGCAGAACTCAATGCCGAACTGGCCAAAGCCAGCAGGAAGGGCCGTGTTGAGCCCAGGCAGATGCTTCCCGACGATCAGCACGAAACGGCTCCGATTGACCGTGCGGCGTAGTCGCGCGTTCATGTGAGTTCGTCAAAAGCGAGTGTGGTAGCGGCCATCCACAGAAACGCCGCCTGATTGATCTCGCGCCATGCTGACAGACCAGCGCTTGTTGATTTGATATTCCCCTTGCACGACCTCGCTGCCCGGTTGAGACACATCGGTTGAAAAAGTGAAAAGGAAATTCCTTGTGATGCGCTGCTGGAGGGCAATGCGGGCTGAGGGGTTCTGATTGTTTCCGCCAACGGTCGGATCAATTTGCAAGCTGGAGAGGCCCGCGAGCTTTTGCACACTGCTGCTCAGCTGACTGGCTGCCTGAGACGCAATCATCGAATCAGTACTCTGGCTCGAGGCGGCAGACTCCTGTGTGGTCTTGCCCCGGGCAACCAGGTTGATGATGTCAGCAGCCGCCAGCGGAGGATCAGACACGTAAGATGTGGTGAGTTTATCGAGCGGCCCTCGCAGCGTGAGAGTGAGATTGTATTGCTCCACGGTGGTTGTCACGGAGACGTTCATGACGGGATGGGTTTCGTTGGGATTGTCGAATGTGATCACTCCTTTCTGCAGCTCGTACCGCACGTTCCGATAGAATAGTTCTCCGGAAGAGAGCGTGGTGCGGCCGGTAATTACGGGGTTGGCGGCGGTCCCTCGCACCTGCCAATTCACACGGCCTGCAATGCTGATCTGAGAACTGGTCGCGCTCAGGCTATCCTGAGATTGCACTCCAATCGCAAGCTTGATGGTATCGGCAAGTCCTGGCTGTGCGGGCGCACTCCCCGTGCTGAACTGGTCGCTTATTTTTGCTAAATCGAAATCAGGCGTGAACGACAGGCTGTCAATGAGAACGCGACCGTTCAGTGAGGAGGCTTCTGTTGTGCCGCTGAAAGTAAGATTCGCATCGAGCACCGATCTCAATCCGTCAGGATAGCGGAGGCGCACGGATTGTCCCTGAAGCGCGAGGTTGAACTGCAGAGACGGTTTGTACAGCACCGAACCGCCGACCGAAACCTGTCCACCTCCAACTTGTCCCGTCATCTTGGATATTTGTAGCCGATCGTTCGTGAGGTCCAGCGTGCCGTTCAGGTTTTCTATTCCCACGGGAGCGTCCGCCGTGTTCAGGGAAACATCCTTGAGTTGCAACTGCCCTTCAACCTTCGGTGCGGATGCAGAACCGGAGGAGCGCACGTCTAGAGCCACGGTTCCCGAGCTTTCCACGTCAGGGGCAACGATCTTCAAAATCCTAACGTCCACTGAGCCATTTGCAGAGAGCGTGGGAGAGGCCGTGCCGCCAATTGGCATTCGACCTTGCACGTGAAGCGAGGTACCGGTGCCTTGAATGTCGGCCGGTTGGAGCGTCACGACAGAGTTCGAATAGTCTGCATGAATGGGAGCCACAATTCCGATCTCTAGAGACTGGAAACTGGCTTTCAGGACTGGGATTGACAGGTGCGCTTCGATCTTGGATATGTCCTTCAAAGGGCCCTTCAGCGTCGCGTGCATTTCTGTTTGACCTTTGAACCCTTGTGGGACGCTCGGGGCATAGGCCATCAACGCGTCCAAAGGGACAGTATTCGTATCGATGACGCCTTCCGTATCGTAGTCACCGCTAAGAGCGACGCGACCGTGAGCGTGAACCGAAGCCTGTGAAACCTTGGAGTCCAGATTGATGTCGGCGAAGTGTTGCGCGATGTGAATATCTGCCTTCAATCCTGAGATTGAACTCTGACGTATGTCGAGTTGTGGCAGCTGAAGCGTCGCATCTAATTGAGGGTCGTCGAACGTACCTTCGCCCTTCACGAATGCGGAGACAGATCCCGTGAGTTGAATGTTCTTTGCCTGAACAGTCTGCAGCTTTTGCAAGACAAGTGTCGGCGCATCGATGTTAATTTTGTACCCTTTGGTCTTGGGGAAGTAGGATAGTCTCGCATCGATTGTTCCGGCTGTGGCTGAAGCTTTCAGAGTAGAGTCAATGGATCCCTTTGTCGCCGTGAACTGTGCTTTCAGGTCTTGAATCGGCTCGTTGTAGGCATGAGCATCGGTGATCTGTGCGGAGCCTGAACCCGAAGGATCAAGCTGTGAGCCGCCGAGCACGATCTTCGCGGAGAGGTCGCCAGAAACCGGATAGTTCTGTTTTGCCAATCGTTGAAGATCAACGATGCTCATTTGTTGGACGTCGAGGTGGCATTCGATCCGGTTCGACGGCTTGTAGGACCAATCGTTCAGCCCTATGCTGGCTGTTAGAGTTGCACGTCCGCGATGGGCGTTGATCAACGATCCACTCTGCACCGAAAATTGAGAGGGAGTCGCGTTCATCTGGAAGCTTGCCGATTTCCACTCGCTTCCCTCGACCTGTAAGTTCTGAGCCTGCAACTTGGCGGCAAGCACAGGGCTCTGGATCGACCCGCGCACCAAAGCGTTCAGCGTTGCAGACCCTGAAATTGCCGGCAAAGGAGTTGCTGGACCGAACGAAGAGGCCACAGCAGTAAGCTCCCGAAGGTCGTTGGCCACGACGTTAAGTTGCAAGCTGGATTGATTGCTGATCGTTCCCTGGGCATTCAGCGTAGCTGAAGGAATCCGCAGGCTGGTATCGCGCAAAACGACGGTCTGATGCGCGCCGTCATAAGTCGCGTGGATCGCCCCCTGGACCGGCACACTCGTTTCCTTTTTCGCGGTCTGGCTTGCCGTACCGCGGATAGTGAGGTCCGACTGAGCACGTAGATTCCTTACGTTTCCACTCCAAGAGGCTTGCGCGGTTCCGGTAAGTGTCCCGGAAATGACTGCGCCCTGAACCTGGCGCCGAGCAAAAGCTCTCTGAAGCGCTTGGAGAGAGACGTTACGCAATGACGCTTGTACCCTAGATATGGGCTTCGTATCGATATCGTTCACATCGGCATTGCCTGCGACAATTCCTCCCATGGTTTGCAAGGAAACGTCGCGCACGATTAGGTTTCCATTCGACAGTCCGTAAGTTCCTTGCAACTTTTTTATTTCGACTCGATTGCCGGAAGCCACCGCCGTAAGAACCTCACTCGCCAGCTGTCCATCCACCGTGACGTTTCGAAGAAGGGGGCGGGAACCGACGGCCGCATAATGAATCTTGCCGATCAGAGCAAGGTCCCCAGTGGGCGAGACTTGCGGCGAGAGCGAAGCGAAATCTTGGGCATGGATTCGAATCTGGTACTCGCCGTCAGCGCTGGGATTCGAATAGTCAGAAACCCGGGCATGAAGAGTCATAGCTGATGCTCCGAGCTTCACCAGAGCAGATTGCAGCTCGAAGGCCTGAGCCGAGGCAATGAACTTCATCTTTAAGCTATGTGGAAGAGCGGCGTATTGGGAATAGCGCACGTTCCCGTGATCGTACGAAAAATTTCCCTCGTAGGTCTTGATGAGCGGAACAAAACGAACGTCTGTGCCAAGATCGTAGAGATTTGCTTCGATTGGAATCTTTTGGTCGTTGTAGTCGACCTCGCCATTGGTGAGTTGCACATGTTGCACGGCCAGGTCGAAGATATTGGTGTTGCTATTGTTTTGGCTGGGCGGAGCTGTTGGCAGATTGTTCTTTCCGTCTTTCCCCACTTCCAGATGAACAACGGGATGGACGATGAGAAGTTCACGCAATGAGACTTGGCGGTGTAGTGCTGACACAACCTTGATGCGAACCGTCAGCTTGTCAGCCTGAAGAAGTGGTGGATTTCCCGTCGCTTCGCTTCCACGCAAAGTGATGTTGTAGAGGTGAGCGGTCAACGTCGACAGGCTGAAATCCAACCCACCAATTTCAGTTCTCGCTCCGGTCGCCAAGTCTGCTTGCTCGACGATCTTTCGCAAGGCGTACTGGCGAAAGTTGTTGCTGCGCAGGTAGAGGTATCCGCCAACCACTGCGAAGAGAAGGAGCGCCAGACATCCTGCCAGTAACCAGCCGATCGTTTTTTTCCACTTCATCACGAACTCCTAAAACGCTTGACCGACGGTTATGTAATATTGGTTCGCGTTGAGCCCAGGGACGGGATTCAGGTTGCGCCCGAAGTCGATGCGGACTGGACCGATTGGCGTGGAATAGCGCAGCCCAACTCCCACGGTGTTTGTGTAATTGGCGACGAAGTTGTTGACGTTGATTGCACTATAGACGTTGCCACCATCGTAGAACACGACACCGCCGAGCGATTTTGCTATGCCAAGGGGGAAGCGAACCTCTGAGTTCAGAATGACAAGCTGCTTGCCCCCAACAGGTACCGTAACGTTGACACATCCCGACTCGCCTTCCAGGACATTACAAAATGGGACCAGACGTTGGGGGCCAGCCTGATCAATCGGAAATCCGCGCAGGGACGTGCCGCCGCCAGAAAAGAACAGCTGGCTGGTCGGGACAAAGCTTCCGGCAAATGGAGCCGCGAGTCCCAAGCGGATGCTGTTCGCAAACACCAGGGAATGGACCGGCTTGTAGTATGCGTACTGGGCAAAGAGCTTGGTGAAGTTCGCGCTCGAACCGAGTGCGGTAGGAGTGATCCCAAAGTTGATGGTGGAATAGGTTCCTCGATGCGCGTCGAGCGGCTTGTCGCGGGTATCGTGAATCAGCGTTGCCGAGAATGTCGAGAGCCGTACGTGTCGATCCTGCTCAAGAACAAGTTCAGGAACCAGAAGGTTAGACAGGTTAGTCTTGTTGAAATCGTAGCGGACCTGAAGGCGGGTGTTGTTTTTTCGGCTGATCAACCGCTCTACTTGAAACGACAGATCTCCTAGGCCAGCGGTAAATAGGGGATTCTCGCTGTTGCGCTCTACTGAGAAACTTGAAAGAGATTGCCATTGGGAACCGAGGAAGTGGGGTTGAGTATACGCGGCCAAGGCCCGCTGATCGAGACGTGCCAGGAGGAGTGACGCACTTGCAGTCTCGCCCAGCCCTCGCATGTTACGACGACTGAATTCCACCAGGCCGCGCGGACTCGCGAAGGTGGATTGACTGGAGGCGATCTGATTCCCACCCAAGTCAATCGAGCCTCCACCTCCGGGTATGGCAACGCTCCCTGAGGGGACGTTTCCACCTCGGTGCGAAACCTCGAACCCGAATCCGTAGGTGAGTTCGTTACGCTTGGCTTCGTGCACCTTTACCAGAGCAGATTCGTCCGTCTGGTCAGTGATCGGTCTTCGTGGCCCGACGCTTGACCAGTCAAAGATGCCCAAGTCATAGAGATTGCTTTCGGCTTCCAAGAGTTGCTCCCGCCGCATTGGCGCCTCTGCTGGAAGTTGGGCAGTCTTAGCAATCAGCGGGAGCTTGGTCTGTTTTTGTCCTAGAAAAACCACCTGATCAATTCGAACCAGCTGATTTTCTGTGATCACGTAAGCAACATTCACGCGATGCGGATCAACGGAACTTGACTTGACGGTCGTCTTGACATCTACATTGAGATATCCTCGGTTCAGGTAGTTGGCAGAAATACGATTGCGATCTTCCGCCAGCTTTCTTGGGGAATAGGGCTCTCCCGCTCGGAGCTGAAATCCCTTCGGTGCCGCGAGCAGGCTCGAATCCATGTTCTGATTCCCTGACACCGCGACGCCCTCAACCACAGTTTGGGTACCCTCTTCGATGTTGAACTCGATATCGATCTTTGGTTCGCGGTCGACGGTTCGAGGGGTTACCTTGACGTCTTCGTAGCCGCGATCCCGGTACAGGGCCTGCATGTTGTCAGCGCTCTGCTTCAAGAGTTTCTGACTGACTCTGCCGTGGGTCCAGATGTGGGACTTCTTCACCGTTACCTGTTCCATCAGCTCCTTGGTGGACAGTTTGTAATTACCCTGAAACACAATGTCGCCCACCTTGTGCTTTGTACCCCGATCGATCTGATAGACCACGAGGATCTGATCTGGTTGTTTCTCAAATTGCGTCGTTACTTTGACGTCAGAGAAGCCCTTTTTCTGAAAGTAGTCGGTAAGGTTCCGTTGACCTTCCTCGACCAAGTCCCGATCAACGGCTCCCTCGGAGTAAATCGGGATGAGCGTCTTCAACTGCCGCCCCTGCAGAAACGGAATCCTCGTAAGCCGTGCGCCCACGGTGCGAACTGTAACGATCGGGCCAACTTCCACTTTGAACGAGACTTCGACCCGGTTCGTGCTGGCGTCGTACCGTGGAGCGTTTTCCTGGATGCTATTGGCTAGGCGATTGTCACGGGTTAATGTTCTCTTCATCAGCTGAGAGGCCGCTTTCATGCGTTGGGGAGTGTACGGTTTTCCCGGCTTCAGCAAGCCGCCAGAAAGCCGCGCCCGAAGAGACCTCACGGAATGTAGCAGTCGAGCACTCTCGCCCGCCTCAGGGCTCTCGACGTTCACAGACGAGATTCGAGCCCGCGAACCCATTGTGACCGTAAACCCGACGCTTACCAGTTTGTGGTCATCATCAATCGCGGGTTCAGCGTGCACAGTTGCTTGGAAATACCCGTTCTTTCGCAAGAATTCTCTGAGAGCATTCTCAGCAAGAGGAATCCGGGAGGGATCATACGGTTCCTCATCGGGCAGATTTACTACCTGAAGAAGGCGAGAGTAGGCAAAGTATTTTCCGACAGCGGAAAATTCCACGCTGCCCACGTAGTAGGCCGGTTCGAGGAGGAAATTGACTCTCAGCCCGGAGACTTCAGGTTCTACGGCGACCTGAACATCGGTGAATCCACCGACTTGTTTCAATGCGGCGGCCGATTCTTGAATTTTCGTTCCCACATAGGGAGCGCCAGCTTTTTGGCTTACAAGCGGGAGAAGGGGGCTGAGATCCCGATGGGGATTTGCAATAAGCGAGACCGCACTTACATTCTGTCCTTCATAGGCGGGCTGCGGCCCGGTCTGTGCGAGCTGCCCGAACGCTACGGTACCAAAAAGCAAAACTGCGAAAACTACCCAGCGCATAAGGGAGCCTCGAACCGGCTTTCAACGAACGCGGTTTGCTTCCTTCCAGTAATGGAGGTCTGGTCATTCGAGCGCACCGGTCGCAATATGCGAGATGTGATGCGATTGATTTCAATCGAGTTGTCGTCAACAACTCTCCGGGTTGTTTTCTCATCTACCCGATACCCCGTTTGCTTGAGACATGCGGGATGAGTTCACGCTCTCGACGATTTGCTATTCCCCGGTGAAGCAGAGAGCACGCTCGCACTCATGGATTGTGTGCAACATGACTTGGAGGAATATTTGAGATGAAAGCTCCCTTTTTGATCGGTCGATTGTTGTTCGCAGGATTTTTTATCAACAGTGGAATCAGTCATTTGCAAAAACGCAAAGAGATGGCGGAATATGCGCGTGCGAAGGGGGTGCCGGAGCCTGAATTAGCGGTGATGCTATCCTCCATTCCCCTGCTGCTGGGAGGCACCAGTTTGCTGCTCGGCGTGAAACCGAAGCTGGGTGCAGTGGCAGTCCTGGGCTTTCTGGCCGGCGTTTCCCCCGTTATGCATGATTTCTGGCGCAATGAGGATCCCGAAGAGCGGAAGGCTAACATGATCGATTTCATGAAGAATATTGCCCTCGCGGGTGGAGCGCTGGCACTCATGGGAGTCGACGAACCCTGGGAAGCGAGCGTTCTGGCCGGCAAGACCAGTCTTGTCGAGAAAACACGAAAAATCAGTCGACGGATCGCGGCATAACCAGCGGCCGACGCTCTCGCAAAACTGTCAGCCAATCATGGCTGCGGGTTCAGAGACTTCAAGTATGCAATGACAGCTTCGGCGTCCGAACGGGACATCCGAAACTGGGGCATTGGAGGACGCAGACGATTTCCCGTTGTCCAAATGCCTGTCGTTAACAGCTTAATCAGGTCTGCATCACTGGCCGGCAAGGGAGTACCGCCGATACGCGGGGCTGTGATGGCCCAGTCCGATTCCGGCTTTGATGGAAGCCAAGGGACGGGTGCGCCCTGTAGCTGGCGACTTCGCGAAGTATTTTCATCGCCTTCGTGCGGCGTGTGGCATTGACCGCACATCGCGACATCCTCGACGAGATACTTACCATGAGCGACGTCCCCTTTGGCGGTGGGTTCAGCCCGTGGCGATTGAGCGGTTGCGTCGGTGTTGATAGCGAGGAGAATAGCGATTACACCCCAGATTGCGATGATTGGTGAAGATGGGCGTCCCCCCCGATATCGGCCCTCTAGTAGAACGTTCCGTTGCGTTTGTCTTGTGGGCATGATGCACCTCTTACCGAAGATATGATTTACGAGAATGGTTTGGTATCGGGGGGAAGCTTTAAACCGGAAGCACAATTCTGTTTCAAGGCCATGAGGCCTATCCCCCTGAGAACAAACCAAGAGGACTGGGATCGCATCCTAGAAAGGCCTTTTTATGAGGTCTCGAGCGAACCTGGATCCGGGGGAAAATGAAACTAGTCTCCAAGAATGCCGGCATGCGATCGCGGAAGCGGACGGGGACTGATACTGGTCTCGCTGCGCTGACGTCTTCGATTCAAACACTTGCCGGGCTCCGTTCTGCGGCTAGCGATTGTAAGGCCTGTGATCTGTGGAGGAACGCGACGCAGACCGTCTTTGGAGAAGGTCCCACAAAGCCAGAGATCATATTCATTGGTGAGCAACCCGGGGATCAGGAAGATCGCGCTGGCCATCCCTTTGTCGGCCCGGCCGGCAAACTGCTCAACGAAGCAATGGAAATCGCAGGTATTGATCGTTCGAGAGTCTATCTGACTAATGTGGTGAAGCATTTCAAGTGGGCCGCGGCACAGCGAGGAAAGAAGCGCATTCATAAGAAACCTCGCTACTCCGAAATCCACGCATGCCGTCCCTGGCTCGACTCCGAGTTGCGCATCGCGAAGCCTAAGATATTAGTATGCCTAGGCTCCACGGCGGCGCAGTCGCTCTTGGGGCGGGAGTTTAGCGTGACTCGTCAACGCGGGAAGCTTGTCTCTTCGCCTCTCGCTCCGCTCGTGATCGCGACGGTGCATCCCTCGTCGATCCTGAGAGCACCTGACGAAGATGCCCGTCATTCGCAGATGAATGCGTTCGTTAACGATCTCAAGATTGTGGCTGATCTGTTAAGGACCGCAAAGGTAGCCTAAGACGCACAACCTGCCGCGTGAGGATCGAGTTTGCGCAAGGACAAAGAGGAAATCGCGGCAAAAGACTACGTCGATGTAATTGTGATTGGCGCTGGGATCGCGGGATTAGCGGCAGCTTCGGAACTTGTTGAGGCGGGGCTATCGATCACTGTGCTTGAGGCTCGGGACCGCATTGGTGGCCGGATCCACACGATTTCGGGCCCTCAAGATTTCGCCATTGAAATGGGGGCTGAGTTTATCCACGGACGACCTCCCGAGATTTTGGATACGCTTCGACAGGGCAACGTGACCGTCACCGAAGTGGCCGGTCAGAACTGGTGCGTCGAGAACGATCGCCTCACACCCTGTGACTTGTTCGATGAGGTTGACGACATTCTGCAGCAAATGACGGACGATCGAGCGGACGAATCGTTCGTGAGTTTTCTGCAACGCTGTTGTCCCGGAGCATCGGCGAAAGCCAAGGAACGCGCGCTGAGTTATGTTTCCGGATTCAACGCCGCTGATCCGGGTCGGGTCAGCGTTCACTGGCTAGTTCGTCAGATGCAAGCGGAAGAGAAAATTGAGGGCGATCGTGCCTTTCGACCCCGCGGCGGTTATGCGGCGTTGCTAGGACTCTTCGAACAACGGCTTGAAAATGCCGACGTTAGTATTTGGACCAATACGGTAGTTCAGCGGATCGATTGGGGTTCTGAAAACATCAGAATCGACTCCTTGAGCTTGAAGGGGGAGCTCTCACTGCACGCTAAGCACGTGCTTGTAACGGTACCAGTTGGGGTGCTGCAGGCCCGTCCGGGAGATGTGGGTGCGATCGAATTCTCCCCACCGCTCCCGCCAGATAAGCAGAAATCGATTGCAGACTTGGAAATGGGACAAGTGGTTCGTCTCGTTCTGTCCTTCAAGAAGCGCTTCTGGGAGCACATCCATTCCCACTCAGATAAAAAGCAGACATTGGCTGATATGAGTTTTCTGTTCTCGCAAGACGAATGGTTTCCGACGTGGTGGACCGCCATGCCTGAGCGCATTCCAATCATCACGGGATGGGCCGCTGCTCAGCGTGCTGAACAACTGGACGCCGATCGCGTGCCGGTCGTGACCCGAAGCTTACAGCGACTCGGTGTCATGTTGAGTATCGACCCTGCTGAATTAGATCGCTTGTTAACTGGCGCTTACTCTCACGACTGGAACACGGATCCATATTCACGGGGAGCGTACAGCTATGTAAAGGCTGGGGGTCTTGATGCTCCTCAAGTTCTTGGCAACCCGATCAAGGGCAAACTGTTCTTTGCCGGGGAAGCTTGCGATGTTACTGGAAATAATGGCACCGTGCACGGGGCAATTGCGAGTGCGCGACGCGCTGTTGCTGAAATCAAAAGCTCTGAAAACGTGGCGGCTGCCGATTAGGCGTCTGCGCGGTTGGTGCCCAGCAAATTCAGAGCAGAACGATTTTCCCGTTTGACTTGCTTGATGGTACATTCAGCAGGTTTCTTGTCGGGACGCCAACGAAGGAATTTTGTGCCATGGCGAAAGCGCCCACCTGTAAAGTGATCGAACTGAACTTCGGCCACAAGCCTTGGTTTAACGGGCTGCCACTCTGAGGACCGCTTGGTACTCCATCGACTTGGTCCCCCCGGGGCCTTGCCAGTGAAGCCCGGAGCCTTCACCATCTTCTCCAGTTTTTGTGTCAGGCCTGACCTTGCTTCTGCACTAATGGAAGAGGTAAACCCCACGTGATCGAGTTCACCAGCCCGATTGTAAAGACCCAAAAGCAGTGATCCCACCAGAGTCTGCTTTTCGAGGTATCGAAAGCCTCCGACGACACAGTCGGCCGTCCTCAACTTCTTGATCTTCTGCATCCCCTTGCGATTGCCACTCTCGTAAGGCAGGTCCCGTCTCTTAGCGATCACTCCATCCATAGAAGTGCCCATATGAAACCATTTCTTCGCGGCGGAATAATCCAACGTGAATGGGGATAAGCGCACAGTCTGATCTCTGTCCAGGTACTGGGAGGCAAATCGTTCAAGCTGCATGCGCCGCTCCATGAGCGGCAAACCCACCAGCGGCTTTCCCGAAGGATTCACCAGAAGATCGAACACGATGAATAGGGAGGGAGTGTCATGGCTCAATCGTTCCACCCGCGTCTTCGAAGGATGGATTCTCATCAGCAGGCTATCAAATGAAAGATCCCCCTTTACCGGAATGACAATTTCTCCGTCGAGCACAAATTTTGTTGCGCGCAGCTGGCTCAAAGCGGCCGTCAGTTCCGGAAAGTAGCGGGTCAGCAGCTTGCCGGACTTCGAGATTAGATCGATTCGCTTGTTGTCTCGAAATGCCAGGCAGCGGAATCCATCCCACTTGGGTTCGTATTGCCATTGCGGGCCCACCGGAAGGGCGGTCGCTGGCTCGGCTTCCATAGGCGCGTAACTCTTGGGGATAGGCAGTGTCACGGAGCTGTCCTGGAATAGTCTAGCCGGTCGTTCAGTCGGGATTGGATGGACACATGGCAAACAGATGTTGCTCGCTAATGGTACCCCGCTAAGGTGCGTCCAACTTCCCCCACGACCGTTCAGCTGATCGACTCGGGCTGGAGCGAAACTCGCCAACCTCTTCGACAACTGAGTTCTCTAACTCCAATAGGAGGTCATCATGGCACAACATCGAGGCACTTCTAGGAAGAGCAAGGGACGAAGATATGGGAAGGCCGCGGGCAAGACAGTAGCCAGCGCGATGCGCCGAAAGAAGAAGGGCACGCTGAAGTCGGGCCGGGGAGGCAAGGGGGGAACGGTAAAGAGCCGCAAACAGGCAATCGCAATTGGGCTGTCGGAAGCCCGCAAAAAGGGTGCGAAAGTTCCTCGCAAGAAGGCTGCCTAGCGAAAATGTTTCTCACATAGGCGTCTAGTTTCGCCTCGCCAACTTCTATTGCTGGGGTCGGGGTCCACCTCAGGATCCCGTCTCATCTCGCCAGTTCTGCGCCTGGCGACTAATGATGCCGTAGCACTCGCAGGCCGCATCTTCCAACCGGCCGCGATGCACGATCGTGACGGCGCCCCTGGCATACCGAATAAGGCCAGCTTTCTGAAGTATTCCAGCGGCCACTGTGACACTCGCCCGTCGAGTACCCAACATGTGAGAAAGGAATTCCTGAGTCAAAGGTACGACATCACCTCCCACTCTGTCTTGGCTCATCAAGAGCCAACGGGCTAATCGTGCTTCGACCTCATGCAGCCTGTTGCAGGCGGCGACTTGTGTAGCCTGCATTGCCAGCTCCTGCGAGTAACGATTCAGCCTACGGCTCAATTCAGGACATTTGCCCAACGCTTCCGACATTTGCACAGCGCCCAGACGAAATGCAGATCCCGAGATCTGCACGATCGCCCGCGTCGCACTTGTTTTGAGTCCGACCACCAGAGGCAGGCCAATGAATCCTTCCTTGCCGGTGAGCCCCACTTCCACTCCCTTGCCATCCCCCATCACTGTCAGGATGGAAGTCATGCCACTGTTCATGAAATAGCAGATTTTTATCGCCTCTCCCATTTCATTGAGCAGGTCGTAGGCGCGCATCTCAACAAACTCCAAGTCGGGCAGTATGGTTCCGAGCTCTTTCGAGGATAGGGAGAGCAGTATTTCGTTACGAATTGTTCGCCGGTCAATACTCGTGGAAGAAGACTTCGAGGTGGACTTGGGAGAAACGATCGGCCTGATTTTTGCCACTCTGCTCCTTGCGCAGCTAACGCTTAGGTAACGCTCAATACTAGCGAAAATCGTTAATCTAACAAGCGCGATTTAAAGCTGGCGACGTGTGGTACGGTAGCGTACGATGGTCTTAATGAAAGACCGCAGGCTTCCCAACGCAAGCCCTAAGGGAGCCGCTCCGGCACGGGACAACTGCCTTTGGAGAAGGCTATGCGTAAACGATTGGAAATCGCTACTCCAGAGTGGTCGCGCAGAATCGAAGACATGCGTCACGCTCGAAGTCTGAGTCAGGAGGGATTCGGGAGCCGGTTGGGCGTATCGGCGATGGCCGTCTCTCGCTGGGAACGTGGAGTTACTGAACCCACTGGGGAAACTTACATCCGATTAGGGAATCTCGCCGACGCACCCTTGTGTTGGTTCTTCTGGAAGCGCGCTGGCCTGCGCCTTTCCGATATCAACCGAGTGTTGCCCGACGCTCGTCAACGGTTTCGTGAAAACCGGATCTTCGATGTTCAATTTGTCAAAGCCGGCAGCAAGAAGGAGCCTTCGCTCAAGAAGGCAACGCTAGTTGTGATTCCTCTACTCCCCGTTCATGCCGGAACCCCCGGAGCCCAGGGCGACGCGAGTGATTTGACCGACATCCAGGCTGAGTCGGTATTGGCAGCGCCGCGCGATTGGTGCCCAAATCCTGATTCCACGGTTTGCCTGCGTGTGAAGGGCGACTCCATGTCGCCGCTAATCCTTGATGGCTACATCGTCGCGGTCGACACTTCGAGTACGGAAAACAATGATCTCGTGGGTCAGATTGTGATCGCGTGGCACAGGGAAAGGGGCTTGCTGGTCTCGCGCCTGATTCGATTCGATCACATGGACGCGCTTGTCTCTGACCGCCGTGAATACGAAGCGGTTTCAATCACGGCTGGCTCCGAGTGGCGCATTGTCGGCAAGGTTTTATGGTGGACCGGCCAAGCGAGATGATGTTCCAGCCAGCGACGGCTGGGTGACACCTCAAGGCTCACGCGACGCGTCTGCCGGGTTCATCCGCCAAATAGAGCTGCTCCAGGACTTTCAGTGCCCGATGCGCTTTGCGCAAGGCGGCCAATTCCCCTGGCTGAAAGCTCTCTTTGGTTCGAGTGCACGTTATATCTTCCATACGATCGAAAATTGCGTGCTTGGCTAATTCGATGCGATGCGGCATCTTGCGAATGTCGATCTCAAATAGCGCGGCTTTGTACAACAGTTCCCAAGGCTGAGAATGTTGGAAATCCAAGTTTTCGTCGCTCATGAGGACCTCCTTTCGTGGTCATCATATTTCGAGGACTAACCTGCTCCTGCTAGACCTTCTTCAGAATACCGTTCAGACCTTATAGTCAAAACCTTGAAAGAAGATTCGAATAACCTGAGCGCTCCGCGTAACCTGCCGCAATGCAATGAGGGAATCAGCGGTCTGGTTTCTGATGACAGGCCGATTAAGTGCAGCGCTGTGGGGAACCTGTCGCACATTGGGGTTACACCTGAATGGAACGCGAGATTAGGGCAATTGTCGGACCAGAGGAACGTATTGTCTGTCCGCAAGCGTACCAATCAAGAGGCGTCACAGCAACGACGAATTCGATCTCGATTGGCATTCTCTGTCCCGGCCCGCCCAAGGACCAAGCTGGTGGCAAGTACACCAATGTCTACCGAGAAGTACAAGGTTTCCTATAATGACAATGTAGCCACGCGCAGATAAGTTTGATTTGTCAACCTGTGAATTCGGTGAAGATTTCCTTGCTCTAGAGATTTCTGAAATGCGGAGTTGTTCGAAAGGATGGGATCACAAATGAAATGGAATGGACTGCTCAAGTCATTGCTCAAGACTGCCGTTTACATCATGGATCAGACCGCCGACCAGATGGATCGCGCATCGGATCGAGCCTCCCACATTGCAAGTCAAGCGAAGAGTGTCGTCGATGATGCCACCAGCGCAATCTATCCGCAAGAAGACCATACCTTGCGCAATCTGATTAGCTTCGCAGCCGGAGTGGGAATCGGCGTTGGGGCCGGTATGCTACTCGCGCCATCGAGCGGCGCCGAACTCCGAAGCTCGATCGGCGATCGAGTACAAGGCATGAGCGATAGAGTTAAACGGCGAGTGTCTTCGCAAGCTTATGCCGTGGGAAACGAGTAACGTCAATTTATACGGAGCTTCCGCAAAATCGACCCCTGGTTAAGCAGCGATTCGAGTTTGGGGCAACAGGATTCGCGCCCGGCACCCCTTACGGTCTCGCAGATTCTGGAGTTCAATGGAGCCGCCGTGTGCCTCCGCAATCTGCCGGCACAAGACTAGGCCAATGCCGCTCCCTGCTGGTTTTGTGGTGTAAAACGGCACGAACGCATTGCTGGGATTGAGAAATCCAGGGCCGTTGTCGTCGATGGTCAGTACCAGATCCTTGTCGGTAAGTTCCCAGTGCATGACAACTTGCGGATCCACTAGATGAGCTGCCTCGACGCCTTCGCGGAGACCATTGGCATTGTCGGTGTGCCGCGGCTCCAAGGCCGCTTCGACCGCATTCCGTACTACGTTGATCAGCATTTGCTCGAACTGGTCGGGATCGAGCATCATCTCGACGTCGGGGCCAGGAATGACGCGTACTCGCAGTCTGGTTTCGAGTCCAGCCACTCGTTCGACGATTGGTGGCAGTGCGGTTTTGCGGACGACGGGCGGGGGCATCTGCGCGAGTTGACGATACGCCTGCAGAAAACGGTTTAGGGAATCAGCTCTGGTCCCGATAATGGCCAGACCACGTTGAAAGTCCTGGCGCGCATCTGGCGTTAGAACTGGCTGCGAGAGCTGAGCATGCAGGCTGCCGGCAATCGACTTGATGGGCGTAAGTGAATTGTTCAGCTCGTGCCCCAATACCCGAATCAGCCGTTGCCACGCGCCGCGTTCCTCTTCCCGCAGAGCACGGCTCACATCCGACAGCACGATGAGAGTGTGAGGTACCCCTCTCTGTCGAAACGAACTGCGGCGCACCAGCCAGCGCGCGTTCGGGGCCTGGAAGGTGAGCGGAACCAGAGTCTCGTTCTCCACCGCCAGACATTTTTCCAGGCCGATTTCCTTGGCGGTTCGGCCCAAAAGCCTTACGGAGGGTTGCTGCAGCAGGCGTTCCCCAGCAGAATTTACCAGCCGGAGAATCTGGTCCGGATCGAATGTAAACAGCGGCACTTCAATCTCTTCGACCACGCGACGCAGCAGGGCAGTGGCTTCAATGGCTCGAATACGCTGCTCGGCCAGGAGATCTGCGAGGGCATTCACCTCAAGCGATAGCTCTCCCAGCGCATCATCCGTAGCCGCACCACGTGCTCGGAAGGAATAATCTTCTTCCCGCAGAGCAGCAATCACATTGGCTAAGGTCTGGAGGGGACGGGTGGTCTGCTCTTGCAATGCCATTGCCAACAGCCACCAAACGAACAATTCAACGAAGATCAGTGCCAGCCGTGATTCCAGCAACCATGGTTGCAGCCATATGAAGACAGCACTCAGCACCATTCCCGGCAGAGCAACAAAGAACGCAAACAGGCTGATCCTTCGCTCGTACAGCAAGCGAACTCGTTTGCGTGGAGGCTTCCGAAATGAGGGAGTGAGGTTGCCAAGAGGGCTAGAGCCCATACTTTTCCATCCGCCGATACAGAGCTCCGCGACTGAGCCCCAACACTTCAGCGGCCTGGCTGATATTCCCCTGTGAACGCTGCAGCGCTTTGCGGATTAGAATGGCTTCCACTGTCTCAAGGCTGAGCTCTTCCAGATTCGGACTTTGCTGGCGCACCGAGTCTAGTCCAAGGTCGGCGCGCTGAATTTCAGACCCGCGGCACATCAGAACGGCCCGCTCAAGCGTATGCTCCAGCTCGCGAACATTTCCCGGCCAAGAGTATTGCATGAGCAACTGCAAAGCGGAAGTCTCGAATCCCTGGACCGGCCGACGGTAGCGCGCCGCATATCGCGAAAGAAAATGCACCGCGAGAACCGCAATGTCTTCCCGGCGCTCCCGCAACGCTGGGACGTGGATCTCCACTGTATTCAGCCGGAACAGCAAGTCTTCGCGAAACTGCCCGGAGGCGCACGCCGCTCGAAGATCGGCGTTCGTGGCGGAGATCACTCGTCACGTCGATTCGCCGCGGCCTGGACGAGCCCACCCGCTCCACCTCACCCGCCTCCAGCACGCGCAGGAGCTTGGCTTGTTGGTGCAAGGGCACGTTGCCGATCTCATCGAGAAAGATGGTTCCGCCATCAGCGAGCTCGAAACGCCCGATACGATCGGAGCGCGCGTCAGTGAACGCGCCTTTGACGTGGCCAAAGAGTTCACTTTCAAATAACCCCTCAGGCACCGCACCGGTGTTGACGGCAATCATGGAGCGCGATGCCCGACTCGAGAGGGCGTGCAACGTCTGCGCTACGACTTCTTTTCCGGTGCCATGTTCGCCCGTGATGAGAACATTTGCGTCTGAAGGGCCGACGCGGGTGATTGTCCCGAGCAGTGATTGCATCGCCGGAGCAGTCGCAATGAATTGAGGACGGTTCTCGGTCTGGAGAAGACGATTCTGAGCGGCCAGACGTTCCGCTTCCCGAAGAGCACGGTAGAGCTCGACTTGCGTTCGCAAGATCGTGAGCAGTCGCTCATTCTCCCATGGTTTCTGGATGAAGTCTCGTGCCCCGCGGCGCATGGCTTCCACCGCTAAGTCGATGTTGGCCCAAGCAGTCATCACGATTACAGGAGTCGTGCTATCCAGTGCAACGATTTCAGATAGAAGGTCGAGCCCTTCGCGGCCAGACGTCGTATCGCGCGTGTAGTTCAGGTCAATCAGGACGGAATCATAAGAATTGGAGGCCAGCGCTTCCCGCACTAGAGCAGGAGATTTCGCTGTTTCCACTTCGTATCCCTGCGGGCGAAGAAGTAGCTCGATAGCTTCAAGGACATGCTGCTGGTCATCGGCAGCCAAAATACGTGGACGGTCTTTCCCGACCTTTGGCCCCAACGTCGCGATCTCTTCGGTTTTGGCAATTGGCTGCATAATTCAATTATGGAGTGGTCGCACCGACCGTGCCGTTCACTGCATCCTGAAGCTGGATCCCATTGTGTTCCAGGGTTGTTCCCGTGGCACGGTCAAGTTCAATTTTAGCCTTCTCGTGGATGGTCATCGCGCTCACCAGATCCAGCGCAGCCAGTGAGAGGTCGCGCTGGGCTGTGAGGGTTTGATAACTCGATCCTGCACCCAAGTCCTGCTCTTTTCGCATGATTTCAAATGTGCGCTGCGCCAAGTCCCGAGCCTTGCGGGCTGCTTCCACTCGGGCTCCAGTTTGCTCGAGCGCATATTGGGCATTGCGAACCTCGATGCGAACCTGCTTCTTTAGTTGCTCTCGGCGAAGTTCGGCCTGACGATATTCGAGTTCTGATCGAAATTGATCAGCCTTGGCAACTCGATTCCGGATCGGGATGTTCAGGCTCAAACCAATATAGTAATCGGGGGACGAGTTATTAAAGGTATTTGCCAGCCCGCCACCAAAATCGACAGGGACCTCCGACGTACAACCCACACAGAGAGGATTGAGCGGACCCGCCAGGCCTGTACCACCATAGAAGCCTACGAATGCAAGAGACGGCAGCAACGCATTGCGTGCCGCTTTTCGGCTGATCTGGCGGTTGACGAGATCAACGTCGGTCTCAGCCAGTTCCGGTCGATGCTGTACAGCCTCAGCGATCAAGTCCTGGATTGGGGCCACCGTCTGAATCTGATCCGTCTGCATGCGGTCTGTGGGAACTACGGGCATCGCCTCCAACACCGGGTCAGATAGATTCTTAGTGACAGCATTCTTCATGAGGGTTTCCTGCAGTTGCAAGCTGGTGCGCGCCACCGTTAATTCCTGGTCGCGTTTCGAAACCTCAGCCTCCGCACGAAGCACGTCCAGTTCAGGAATGCTTTCCAATTGCAACTGCTTGCGAGCATTGTCCAGAGTTTGTCGCGCAAAGGCGGAAGACTGCTCGTTCACTTGCGTTTGCTCGTAGGCGCTGACGAGATCCCAGTAGATGTTCTCAATCTGCGTGATCGTGGCGATGACTTGGTCTTTAAAGGCGATGTCGGAAATCTTCTTGTTGTTGCGCGCAATGCGAAGGTACCTCAGATTCGGACCGAAGCCGAAACCCGCCAGCAACTGCTGCTGGATCGTGAAACGAAACATGGAACTCTTGGCGGGAGACAGGAACAAATCAGGGCTGTTGGTGGCCTGGCTGTTGGCATTGAACTGGAAGGAAATGCTTGTACCCGTGGGAAATGCCTGCTCGTAACCGAATGTACCGATGCCGGTGTTCGATTGCAGCGATGGCACGCCGTAGATCTGCAGATTCGCGAGCGGCGTGGTCTGATGTTCAGCACCGATGGTGCCAGTAATCGCCGGATCGTACGAGGAGACCGCTGTGCCGGCTCCCAAGGTGGATTGAACCAGGCCAGAAGCACCGGCGCCGGCGCCCCCAGCCCCACTCGATGTGCCGCCCGCGCCAGCACCCGGAGCACCCGTACCAAAACCTCCTACGCCTCCGCCCGGAGTTCCCTGTACGACGCCGGTATTCACTCCGCGGAAGAAGCCGCCTGCCTGCGTCCGCAGGATGTCGGTGTCAGCGATCGGGATGTTGTAGCGGGCAATGGCCAAGTCAAGATTGTTCTCCAGCGCAAGGTCGATCGCATCCTTTAATGAGAGATAAAGCTTTCCTTCGCGGATCAATTGCGCCAGCCGATTCGAATTTGCAAGTTGCGGTTCTGGAATCGTATCGGGCGAGTATGCGTGGAGCGGATTCAGAGATTTGGGCATTTGAAACCGAACCGGCACGGAGAGCGTCGGCGCTACGGTTTGGGTCTGCGATGGCGATACCGGTGTCGCGTCCTGGCCCCAGAAAGTGGTGGCCAGCATTCCGGAGACACAAACGATGGCGATTGCTCGTTGTAATAGATCAGAACCCTGGAACCTCACGATGCGTTGACCTCCGTCGGTTGACTGAGAGCGGGATTGGCTGTATCGCCCACCAGCCACCCGTCTCGCATTTGGATTGTGCGGCTTCCGTAGGCCGCGTTCGCTTCGGAATGAGTAACCTGCACAATAGTGGTCCCTTGTTGGTTTAGCTCACGAAAAAGTTCCATGATCTCTTTCGCCTGTCCCGAGTGCAGGTTTCCGGTCGGCTCGTCGGCGAGCAGGAGCAGTGGTTTGTGAATGACAGCGCGCGCGACGCCTACGAGCTGCTGTTGCCCGCCCGACAGTTGGCTGGGATATAGATCTTTCTTTGCTACGATCTGAAAGCGGTCCAGCGTGTCTGCCACCAGACTCTGCCGTTCGCCGCGTGGGATGTCTTTATAAGACAACGGCAGGTCAATGTTCTCCTGAACAGTAAGATCGTCGAGCAGGTGGTAACTCTGGAAGACCATCCCTACATTTCTCTTAGCCAGCTCACTTCGCTGCTTGCGTTTCATCTGGTGAACCCCTTCTTCGCGAAACCAGTATTCGCCCGTCCACTGATCGTCCAGAAGGCCAAGCACGTTGAGTAGCGACGACTTCCCTGCTCCAGAAGGTCCCATCACCGTAATGAATTCACCTTGCTGAATTTCGAGATTCACACGACGCAGTACCCATGTGAATCCCGCGCCAGTCTTGTAGTTTCGTTCGATATTTTTCAGTTCAATCATTTCGTTCTCGATTCATGAATCTAATTTACTCATAGCGAAGCGCCACCACTGGATCAACTCCTGTTGCTCGACGGCCGGGCCAGTAACAGGCGGCAATCGCCACGCTGCTCAGGAGCAGCACCACCGCCGTAAAGGTCAAAGGATCCGAAGGTTGAACGCCATAGAGGAGGGTGGCCATCAATCGCGTTAGAGCCAAGGCTCCTCCCACGCCAACAGCGAGTCCACCAACAGCAGGCAGCACCCCATTGAAGACGATCAGTCCAAGCACATCGCGTCGTTGCGCGCCCAATGCCATGCGGATTCCGATCTCGCGCGTACGTCGCGCGACGGCGTAAGTCATCACACCGTAAATTCCTACCGCAGCTAGGACTAAGGAAACGACTGCGAACGCACCTAACAAGACGACGTAGAATCGAGATTCCCCGGTGGCTTCTGCGACTACATGATCCATCGTCTGTACCTCCGACAAGGGAACATTCTTGTTCAACGAATGAACTGCCTCCCGGATCGCGGGCGCGGCACTCGCAGGGTCGCCGCTCGTCCTTATGACCAGTGTCAGATAAGCATATGGGGCAGATGGATTTTCCAGATGGGCTCGGCTCTGCAAGTAAGGCAGAAATATTTCTTCCTCGGGTGGACTGGCCCAGTTGCTGCGTACTGTATTCTTCACCACACCAACCACTGTCAGCCACGACGGATTTTTTGCAGCATCGTCGAGAGTGATTCGTTTGCCGATCGGATCTTCCCCTGGCCAGTAGCGTTGAGCCATGTAGTCATTGATTACAACCACTCCGGTACTACGCAGATCGTCGGATTGCTCGATGTCGCGGCCTCGCAAAACCGGGATCCGCATTGTGCCGAAATAACCCGGAAAAACCACGCGGTACGTAGCAACGGGAGCCTCGCCGGGACGCACCGCTGGTCGGCCTTGAACATAAAATGGCAGTCCCCATTGGTCCCCAGCCAATGGCAGATGGTTAATTGCGCTGACAGTTTGCACCCCAGGCACGCCCTCAATTCGCCGCAGCAATTGCTGGTAGAAATTAGCCGTCCGGCCATCTGACGCTTCTTCGGTTCCGTCGACTCCAACGACCATCGAAAGTAGGTTGTGGGAATCGAATCCGGGATCAACGTGTTGCAGGGCGAAGAACGTGCGGAACATCAATCCTGCTCCGGCCAATAGCACGACAGCCAATGCAAACTCGGAACCGACCAACAGCCCACTCAAACGGTTGCGTCCGGAACTGGAGCCGCGTTCGCCCTCTTTCAAAGCGTCACTGAGGCTGACGTCGGCCCTTCGCCACGCTATGCCAATGCCAAAAGCCAAGCCAGTAACGGCAGAGAGCCCGAGAGCGAACAGCAGCACCCGACTATCCAAGCTCACAGATTCGACCCGAGGAATGTTAGCGTGCCCTAGTGTCAGCAACACTCGAATGCCCCACACGGCCAGCATCACTCCGGCTATCCCGCCGAAGAGAGCCAGAGTGAGGCTCTCAATCAAGTACTGTCGGAGCACATCCCAGCGACTCGCACCCAAGGCGGAGCGGACTGCAGTCTCTCTTTGCCGGGCAGCCGAGCGCGCCAGCAGCATATGGCTGACATTGGCACAAGCAATCAGCAGAACGAAGCCTACAGCTCCGAAAAGAACGAGCAATGCCGGACGAATGTTGCCAACAACCTTCTCGCGGAGCGGCACTACTTTCATGTCCTGGCTCGTCCCGGGAAATTCACGCTCGATGCGCCCGGTGATTGAGGCCATTTCGGCTTGAGCCTGTTCTATCGTGACACCTGGTTTCAGCCGCGCGAATACGCGCAGTGACGCCCCCCCGCGATCGGCCTGCCGCGGCCCGAGAGCAAGGGGCGCCCAAAGCTCAGCCTTCGTCGCCCAGAAAGGAGCGAACTTAAACTCACGCGGCATTACTCCTACGACGGTGTACGTCTCGCCACTCAGCGCTACCGTCCGGCCAATGATGCCGGGGTCTCCGGCAAAATGGCTTTGCCACAGCTTGAAGCTCAGCAAGGCTTCATGCTCTTTACCAGTCTCTTGTTCTTTCGGAAGGAATACGCGCCCCAGCAACGGCTGCACTCCTAGCATTGGGAAAATGGATGGAGTTACGTGTAGCGCCCACAACTTTTCCGGATTATCGGTGCCGGTTAGGTTCGGTGTCCAGAACTCTGCGGCTCCAATTTGCTCGAACACATGGTTTTGCTCCCGCCAGTCAAGAAAATTTGCTGGAGACACTGGATTGCGGCCCTGCTGAAGGACAACCGCAAGTCGATCGTCATCCTTGTATGGAAGAGGGCGGAGCAAAACAGCATTGACGACGCTGAAAATCGCAGTGTTTGCCCCGATGCCGAGGGCTAATGTGACAACCGCGACGGCGGTAAAAGCACGCGCCTTGGTCAGTTGGCGCAGCGCGTACCGAAAATCCTGGAATATTTGCTTCATGATTCCCGACACCCTAATTGTCTCCGTCTCACTCGTACCTCAACGCCACCATGGGATCGACCGAGGCCGCCCGCCAAGCAGGGCCGATGCAAGCGACTGCGGACACGATCGCCAGAATGAGAGCCGCGCCCAACAGCGTTAGCGGATCGCGTGGAGTACCTCCGGCCCACGCTCCGACAACGCCACCCAGCGCGACGCTCAGCGCGAGACCAGCCACGACTCCAGCCGCCAGCATCAACGCCGTTGAACTGATTACTAAACGCAAAATATTGGCGCGGGGCGCACCGAGCGCCATCCGGATGCCAACTTCCTGCGTACGCTGCGTCACGGCGAACGACACTACGCTATAGAGCCCTGTCGCCGAGAGAGCGAGCGCGAGCACCGCGAAAAGCGTGAAGAGGGTCGCGATGAAGCGTCCTTGTCCCCATCCTTGGGTTTCCAACGCCCAGAGCAGAGTGCGAGCATTCCCCACCACCATGTCCGGGTTGAATTCGCGCAATCGCTTTTTCACGGACTCAATCGCTACCTCGGGATCGCCGGCGGAACGCACCAGCAGGAACTCGTCGGGCGTTAGCACAAAGCTGTACGGAAGGAATACAGCTGGCTTCGTGGGATGATCCAGACCATCGTTGCGCACGTCGCCGACGACTCCGATGATCTCCAGCCAATCGTCGGGTGCTTGCGTGAGCAGCAGGTCGGGACGCTCGACTTTGAGCATCGAACTTCGCACTGCCTGACCGATAGGATCGCTTCCCGCCAGAAACTGTTTCACAAAGGATTGATTGACGACGGCTAAGTGAGCAGCGCGGCCAACTTCGGCATCGTTGAAGAGCCGCCCCGTCATGAGCGGTACGTGAAATGTAGCAAACGTCTGCGAACTCACGAGGCCTAACATCGCTTCCGCGCCTTCGAGAGACGGTCGGCTGCGAATATCGACCTTGGCTCGAAAGCCTCCGAAAGGCGGAAACCATGTAGTGGAAACTCCGGCGCTCTCCACCCCTGGAATCTCACTGATGGCCTGTCGAACGGCCTCGTTCGCGTTTAAACGCGCCTGCCATGTTGGATATGCTCCCTTTGGCATGGAAACGTCCATGCTAAAGATGTGATCGGGACTGAATCCTAAGGGAGTGTGAGACAGAGCTAGAAACGCCTTCGTAGCAGCCCCGGCGCCGGCCATGAGCAACAGAGTGAGAGCCACCTGTCCGGCAATTAGAATCCGATGGGTATTGCGGCTGCGGGTGCTGCCCGTAAGCTTTGTACTGTTCGCCTGAATCAATTCGCTGATGTGTGGACGAGAGAGTTGCAAGGCGGGAGAAACGCCAAACAGTATCCCGGTAATCACGGCGATGGCGGCGCTGAATGCCAGCACCGGACCGTTGACGTGGATTGCCGCCTCGTGAGGAAACGAATACAGGGGCAGCATGGCAGAAAGTTTGCCGACCCAGCTGTAAGCCGCCAGAACGCCAAGGGCTGCGCCCGCGAGTGAGAGCAAGACGGCCTCGGTAAGGAGTTGACGAACCAGCCGACCTCGACTAGCACCGATCGAGGCACGAACCGCCAACTCGTGCTGCCGCGCCGTTCCACGCGCAAGCAACAGGATGGAAACGTTTGCGCAACCAATCACCAACAATGCGACCACCGCGGCGAACAAGAGCACTAACGTGCCTGAAAAGCGACCCAGCACTTCCTCGTTGAGGGTGACGATGGCAGCTTTCCGGTCGCGTCGAAAATCTCGCGGATCGTCTCGCACAAAACGGTCGAGCAAAACTTGAAACTCCGCAGCGGCAGCAGGATATTTCACGCCAGGCTTCAGCTTGATAAATGCGTTCCAGTAATCGTGCGGATCGGAGGTCGGAATTGCCGGGACATACACATCCGAGTCGCCCCAGGTGAATCGTGGCGCAGCTACGCCAATGATCGTATAGAGAGTGTGATCCAATTCGATCGTCTGGCCGATGGCATTGCGATTTCCCGCGAACTGACGCTGCCAAAACAAATAACTCAGTACGGCGACCGGTGAAGCTTTGCCCTGCGGGGCATCGTCCGGCGTGAATTGCCTGCCTAACGCAGGCGCCACTCCCATGTAGGTAAAAAGATTTGGGGAGTACTGGCCAACGTTGACGGAGATCGGGAACTGGCCACCAGTCAGGGTTTCTTGCCGATCACTTTGCAAGAACATGTCATCGATCGAGGATGCCTGGCGAAGTTGCAGCGCTTCAGGACCGCTAACGAAGAACAGGGGACCTCGACCGCTCTTGTCGCGAAGTTCAACGTGCACCATGCGGTCCGCATCCCGATAGGGATAGGGGTCAAGCAAAACTCCGTACACCACGCTGAAGATTGCAGTCGTGGCTCCGATTCCCAGAGTCAGGGAGAGCAGCGTAGTGAACGCAAATCCAGGCGACTTTCTAATCTGCCGGATCGCGTAGCGCAGATCTTGCAGGACACTGTTCATATGCATTCCCCTACTCGTACCTCAGAGCAACCATGGGATCTACTCGAGTTGCACGGATCGCCGGAATATAGGCCGCCAAGAGCCCGACGAGAGCTACCGCAGTGCACACCTCAGCCAGAACGAACGGGTTTCTGGACCGCGTTCCGTACAGCAGGCTCTGAAGGATAGGCGCTGATGCCAGGGCGGCTACAATCCCAATCGCGATTCCTGAAATAAGCAGGATGGAGGCCTCCCGCAAAACCATTTTCAAGACAGTTCCGCGCTGTGCCCCCAAGGCCATCCGAACCCCGATTTCACGGGTTCGTCGCGTTACCGAATAAGTCATTACGCCGTAGAGGCCGACAATCGTCAACACGAGCGCAAGAACGGCGAATGTGCTCAACAGAATGGTTGCGAACCGTGGCTGAGAAAGCTCGCTGAACATCAGCTCATTCATGGTGCGCACCTGGGTAACCGGGATATCTTTGTCCATTCCAGTAACGATGCGCTGAACGCTGGCCTCCAGGCTCTGCGGATCGAGAGAGGTGCGCACGACCGAATAAAGGCAACACCATGTCGTTAATTGATTCGCAGCCAGATACATTGCCGGGCGCATTTCACGTTGCGTTGCACCCAGCCGAATATCACCGACGACTCCCACGATCTGTCGCCATGGTGGCCCACCCGGAGTCCCGTTGCCAGCTCCCGGCTTGAGCTTTTTCCCAATAACGCTTTCACCCGGGAAGAACTTTTGTGCGAACGCTCGGTTGACGATCATGACCTGCTGTGACGTCATGTCGTCCCGTTCGGTAAAGTCACGTCCCTCCAGCAGTGGGATCTGCATTGTGTGGAAGTAATCCGGTGAGATCGGAGTGATGTCGGCACTGGCGAGGTGCGATTCAGGAACGGGGTGCTCAGGATCTTCGAAGGTAATGACCGCGCCGTCGTTCGTCATCGGCAAAATCATGACGCCAGCGGCCGACTGCACTCCAGGCAATGCACGAACTTTATCGAAATACTCACGGTAAAACTGGGGTCGTTTGTCTTTGTACCGGGCATCCGGTGTCTCGAAGAAGAGGGTCGTCAGTCGGTCAGGATTGAATCCTTCGTTGGTATGGACAAGGTGCGAGAAACTGGTGATCAGCAAGCCCGCTGCCGCTGTGAGCACAAGACCCAACGCAACTTCTCCGACGATGAGAGAAGCCCGCAGCCAGTCACGTCCAATGATTTCACTTCGTCCGCCTGCCTTCAGGGTCGTAACCAGATCAGTTCTTGAAGCAACGAATGCGGGAACGACACCGAAAATCAACCCTGCCACAAACGACACGAACACTGCGAACGAAAGCACGCGCAGGTCGACTCCGGCCTCTGCCACGCGCGGGCACGGTGTCGCCAACAAGTGAAAGAAGGGTCGGTGTGCACACAAACGCCAAGCCGCAGCCTGCGAGCCCTCCAACCGTGCTGAGGACAAGGCTCTCTGCCAGCAACTGACGCACGATCCTCCGCCTACCGGCACCGAGCGCCGAACGAACCGCGATCTCGCGCTGCCGCTCTCTCATCCGCGCCAGCAACAGGTTCGCGATGTTGCCGCAAGCGATCAGAAGAACCAGAGCAACTGCGCCCAGCACGACCAGAAGTGAAGTTCGCGTGTCACCAATCAACGCTGCGATTTGCGTTTCTACGCGAGCCGAGTCGTGCCGCGTATTTGTATCGGGATATTGCTTTGCTAGATTCAACGCAATCGCATGCAGATCCTGGTCAGCTTGCGCCACCGTCACTCCCGGCTTGAGCCGTCCGAAAACGCTCAAGAAGTGAGAACCGCGATTGCTGGTGTTCGGCTTGGGATCGGACGGATCATCGTCCGCCGCGAGCGTAGTCCAGATTCCATTTCGGGCCTTGTTTACTGGAAAACGAAAGCTCGGAGGCATGACTCCGATTACGGTATAGAGGTCCCCACTCAGCCGAATGCCACGTCCGACAATTGCGGGATCCCCGCCGAACTGCGACGCCCAGAGAGCATGGCTAATTAAGACTACTTTCGTACCTGCCTTTTCTTCGTCGGGCGTGAAGCCTCGTCCAAGTTCCGGACGAATGCCCAGCGCGGGGAGCAAGTCCCAGGAGACAACCTCCGCATCCACCTGGACCGGCCGTTCCAGCCCAGTTAGCGTCATCAGGTTGTCGTGATACGAAACCAAATGTTCGAGCGTGCGATTTTGCGAGCGCCAGTCGAAGAAGTCCGGATAACAGATCGCACTCGGCTGCGGATTATGAGTATTTACGGACTCCGCTTCAATTAAGCGCTCCGGCTGGTAATACGGGAGCGGGCGCAGCATCACGGCGTCTACCACGCTGAACACGGCGGTGTTCGCGCCGATGCCGAGGGCCAAGGTGATCACGGCAACCACAGTAAAGCCACGGCTCTTGTGCAGTTGACGCAGAGCATAGCGCAGGTCTTGTAAGAGTCCGCTCATCATATGTCTCCTTACTCGCACCTCAACGCGACCATAGGATCGACCTTCGCAGCCCGTCGTGCCGGGATGTAGCTGGCCAGTAGTGCGGAACAAGCAAGCACGACGGCCACTGCCGCGAGCGTGGTGACATCCCAGGCGCGAACCCCGAAAAGCAGACTGCCCATCAGAGAGGCGGCAGCAATTGAGCAGAGGAGGCCCACACAAATGCCGACTCCAACCAGCCAGCCCGCTTCCCTTAGGATGAGTTGGTACACGGAGCTACGCTGTGCGCCCAGAGCCATTCGCACGCCGATCTCGCGAGTTCTCTGCGTCACGGAGTAGGCGATCACACCGTAGAGACCGACCACTCCCAGAGACAGGGCCAAGACCGCGAAGCCTCCTACCAGCCAAGCTGACGAACGATGCATATATGCTGTCGGAGAATCGTTGATCCGATCGATCATGGTCGACTCGTCCCTGGTGCCGATGCCGGGATCAATCTCATGGATCGCAGCCACCATCGTCGGAAGCAGAGACTGCTCGGCCTGAGACGTGCGCACGACTAGCGAAAAGCCGCTGTCGGTGTTTTGGTTGAACGGATAATAGACGGCAGGCCAGATCTCCGAGTCGAGAGAGCCGTCCTTTACGTCGTCCACAATGCCGATCACTTCCGCGAGTGACTTCTCCGACAGGCTGGTGTCTCCAATCTTCTTGCCGATCGGATCCTGCCCGGCAAAGTACTTCCTCGCCAAAGCCTGGTTGATGATGACTACAAGAGGCTTCGATTTGTCCTCCGCTTCCGTAAAATAACGGCCGCGCGAAAGTTTGGCTCGCAGTGTCGTGAAGAGAGCGGAGTTCACCTCGCGCTGGTTTACTTCATTATGTTCACCGTTGTAGGGCTGGCCTACGATCCTGATCCAAGTGGTGTTGCCGTTAAAGCTGACGGGCAGAACCGTGGTGAGGCCGACCGATTCCACTCCCGGCAAGCTCGAGATGCGGTTCACAATCTGGTGAGCCACAGCCAAAATCTGCGGATCTTTTGCGTAGGTAACCTCGGGCAACTGAACACCGACAGTGGCGAGATGTTCAGGTTGGAATCCGATGTCTACATGCAGCAACCGGTAGAAGCTTTTGCCTAACAGTCCCGCAGCGACCAATAGAACAACGGCAATCGCGAGTTCCACCACTACAAGATTCGCGCCAAATCGCCGCCACAAAGTGCCCGCATAACCGCGGCCACCCTCGGTCAGACCTTCGCGCAGTCTGGTAAGCGGCAGCCGCAACACGGGAGGAAGAGCAAACAAAATCGTTGCGAATATGCAGACGGCCCCCGCGAAGGCAAGCACATGCAGATTCAACCGGATCCCAATCAGGTATGGCATGTACGCCAGCATGTCTGTGGAAATGAGACTGATGAGAATTCGCATCGCGCCATCGGCAGCCAACAGCCCCAGCAGGCAACCGGCTGCCACTAGCACGATTCCCTCTGTCATAAATTGGCGGATTAACCGGCCGCGTGAAGCCCCTAAGGCCCCGCGGACAGCGATCTCCCGCTTGCGGCTCTCGGAGCGCACCAGCAACAAGCTCGACACATTCACGCAAGCAATCAGCAGCAACAGCCCCGCACCCGCCAACAACACAAGAAAGATTGGGCGAATATCCCGGACAATCACTTCCGACAAAGGCAAAACGCTGGCTCCCTGCCCGCGATTGTCCGCCGGATATTGCTGTTCAAGTTGCTTTGCGATGGTCTTCATGTTGGCAAGGGCCATTGCAACGGTGACGCCATCTTTGAGACGGCCAATTCCATCGAAGTTGTGGCAGCCCCTGCTCTTCGAACAGTGGTCGTCGGCGTGAAGTGTTGTCCAGAACTCTGCATTTCCTCTCGGAGCAAATTGAAAGTCAGACGGGAGCACGCCGACAATCGTGTGAGGAATTCCGCTAAGACTTACTGCTTCGCCGATCACATCTTTTCTTCCACCGAACCGGTTCCGCCATGTCGAATAACTCAAGATCACGGTGTGCGGCGCTGAAGGCAGATCTTCTCCAGCATAAAAGTCGCGCCCTAAAATTGGAGCGACCCCCAGCGTTCCAAAAAAGCCATCGCTGACGCGGACTCCAGGCGCCGGAGTAGTGCCGTCTGCGGTGCGCAACAGGTAGCCGGTATCGTTGTAAACGTCCATTGAAGTAAAAACAGTGTTGAGCCTCTTCCAGTCGAGATAGTCGGGATAAGAAAGATTCGCCCGCGGAAACATCTCAGCACTTTCGGTAACATCCACCAGACGGTCGGGATTCGCGTAGGGTAACGGTTTGATCAGCGCCGCATCCACGAAGGCGAAGATCGCAACGCTGGCGGACATCCCCAGAGCTAGCACCAGAATCGCTGTGGCGGCAAAGCCAGGACTCTTGCGAAGCTGGCGCAACGAGTAACGAAAATCCTGAAATAAACCGTTCATTGTTTCTTATCTCCTTACTCGTATCTCAAGGCCACCATGGGGTCGACCAGTGAATTCCTACTCGTAGCGCAATGCGGTGATCGGTTGGACTCTTGTAGCGCGACGCGCAGGTGCCCAAGCGGCGAGCAGAGCAACCGTTCCAATCGCAAGCGTCACGACGATCAAAGTGATGGGATCGCGATCCGAGACGCCAAACAGCTCACTCTTGACCAGTGCGCTGAGCACAATTGCTAATGGCAACGCCGTCACCACACTGAAACTTGTCAGCAGTAAGACCTCGCGCAACACCATCTTCACGACCGATCCACGGCTCGCGCCGAGAGCCATGCGGATGCCGATTTCGCGAGTACGCTGGGCGATGGAGTATGCCAGAACTCCGTAGAGGCCAATGGCAGTGACAAAGATCGCGACAATCCCAAAGCCGCTTGCAAGGAACGAGAGCATACGCTCGGAGGTCAAGGTTCCATCAATCTGCGTATGCATGGGTTGCAGAGAATCGATGACCAGCTTTGAATCTATGCCGCCTACCGCCGCGCGAACGCTACCGGCCGCGTCTTCTGGTGCCTGACGGGTACGGACGTAAACCGCCACGGCATTCGGCGCGGCATCCTGGAAAATGGGCGAATAGAAAATTGGCGCAGGCTGATCATGCAAACTGAAGTGCTTGGCGTCTTTAACGACCCCGACAATGAGAAGTGGGTCTTTCCCTTTTGACCCACGCTCAGAGAACGTTCGGCCAATCGCCTGTTCTGGATTTCCGTAAAACTTGCGCACAAAGCTCTCATTCACCACCACAACTTTCGCCGTACTCGGCACATCTTCGTCGTTGAAGACTCTTCCTGCGAGTACCGGCAATTGCAGAGTCTCGAAATAATTGGGCGTCACATGCTCCCACTCGAAGCTCATGCGTTCTCCTTCTTGCGGCTGGTACGTGGGCACTTCAATGGAGAACGTGTTATCAGATTGCGCCAGCACTGGATCGTCGGTCATGCCCACCGACTGGACGCCTGGCTGCGCTGTAAGGCTTGCTAGCAAACGCTTGTACAAAGGAGAAATCGTGTTCGATTCATAGCCCGCCAGTCGAGGGTTGATTTGGAAGGCAAGCAAATGGTCGGTAACGAAGCCGACATCCACGGACTTCAGGTTCGCAAGCGTGCGCGTAAATAGTCCTGCTCCGACCAGCAGCAGTAGACTGAGCGCGATCTGCACTCCCACGGTGAGCCTGCGGAAATTGGCGTGGCCCCCTTCCACGGTTACCGTTTGCAACTTGAGCGCGGTCGTTATTTCCGGCCGATAGAATTGATAAATCGGGGCGAGGCTAAACAGGAGGCTCGCCAGTACTGAAATCGCAAAGCAGAATAGGAGAACATTCGAGTTCGGAGCAGCCGAAAGGGAAGTGACCGCGTCTGCGGTTTGTGATGGATTGACAAGACGAATCAGACCCGAGGCGATCAGAGGGGCAAGCGCGAGACCACAAATTCCACCGCCCAATCCGAGCGCAAGACCTTCTACCAGAAGTTGACGAACCACGCGCGGACGACTAGCGCCTAGCGCATAGCGAACCGACATCTCGCGAATGCGCCCTGCGGCTCGTACGAGCAACAGACTTCCGACGTTCGCGGTCGCCATCAGCGTAAGCAGCCCAACCATCCCCATGAGAATGAGAAGAGGCGTTCGCATCACCTGGCGCAGAGGTGAAAATCCCTTCGAGCCATCGAGCAACGTGACGTAGCTCTTTTGCACAAATTGTTCACGGAAGCGTTGGCTGCGACTGGGAATGCTTTCGAGTTCAACGGCGCGAAGCGATTTCCAGAGCGGATTGATTCCAGCTTCCGCTTGCTGCAGCGTCATCCCCGGCTTCAGGCGGGCGATGATGTTGAGCCATTTCGATCGGTGATTCTCAAAACCGTCCCAACTCGGAGTCATCTGGGCTTTCATCGTGATGGGAACGAAGAAATCCGGGATCGTGCCGCCAATCACACTGTCGAAGCCGGGCTGCGCAACCCCAATAATGGTGAACGGATTCCCGTTAACCAAAACGCTTTGGTTGATCACGGAGGGATCGGAGCCGAACTTGCTGCTCCAATAGCGATGGCTGAGAACGACGAGCGGAGTCGCACCGCGGACCGCACTATCCTCCGGGACAAAAACCCTCCCTAGCGCAGGCTTCACGCCCAGCAGGGAGAAATAGTTTCCGCTGACGAGTTCACTATTTGCCAGGCTCGGCGTGTTGTGCCACTGGATGCCGACCTGGGTGGGAAACATCGTCAGCATCCCGGAAAACACCGTGTTCTGGTCCCGCAGATCGCGGTACATCGGGTAGGAGAAGTATTGCTGCGAGTCACCGCCATAGGAACTGGTCTGACCCGTATCTGAGCCAGTGTATTTGAGCAGGACGAGGCGATCAGGCTCGACAACAGGCAAACGCTTCAGAAGGACTTGATCAACCAGAGAGAAAATCGCAGCATTGGCGCCGATTCCCAGCGCCAGGGTAAAGACCGCTGCCGCGGTAAATCCCGGGGCGCGACGGAATTGCCGCACAGCGTAACTCAGATCTTGAAGCAACCCATTCATTACTGTCTCCGTTACTCGTAACGTAGAGCTGTCATGGGATCGACTTTTGTAGCGCGATACGCCGGAACAATGCTCGCGAACAAAGCGATCAGCGCCAGCAATGCAATCACCGCGAGGAAGGTCACGGGATCGGTGGCCGTCACGCCATAGATCAGGCCAGACAACAGGCGACCTAGAGCGAGTGCGCCGCCTGCACCGATCCCCAATCCAATCAATGTGGGTCTCATGCTCTCGAATACAACCATGCGAAGGACATCGCGAAGCCGGGCCCCCAAGGCCAGGCGGATTCCGATCTCCCGCACTCTTCGCTTCACGCTGTAAGAGAGCACGCTGTAAATTCCGACTGCGGCCAGCAATAGGGCGAGCGCCGCGAATGCACCGAGTAGCAGCATGTTGAAGCGCTGCTGCGTCAAAGAATTCGCCACCATGTCGTCCATCGTCTGGATGTCGCGAAGCGGTATTTCGCGATCGACCTGGTGGACCGCGTTCGAAACGGTGGACACCATGCCTCCGGGACTTGAAGCGGACCGCACCACCAGGGTCATGGGGAAGGAATGCCACTCTCCGTTAACGGGTGCGGAAAGCTGGGCGAGGGGGACATAGAGGGCTGCGCTTGGACGCGTCTGATCGAGGCCGTCGAGTTTCACGTCGCCCACGATTCCGACGACTTCACGTACCGCTTCAGGAGAAAAAGTCAACGTCAGACGTTTGCCCAGGGCATCCTCACCCGGCCAAAACTGTCGAGCCATGGATTCGCTGATCAGAACGACCGCCGATCTTCCGGCGATGTCGGTCTCGCTGAAGTCGCGGCCACGCACAACTGGAATGTGCATCGCGCCCATATAACCTTCGCTAGCAAGACGAACATCAACTTCGGGCTGTTCCGACATCGGCAGAAGCGGGCGGCCTTCGATGGCGATCGGTTGATGCGACCCTCCATTGTCCAAAGGAATGTCGTCGATCACTCCTGCGGATTCGACGCCGGGAAGACCTCGCACTTTCAGTAGAACTTGCTGGAAAAATCTGACCTGCTGGGCAGGCTCAGGAAACTTCGCCCGCGACACCATCGGAGTCATGGTCAGAACGCTGTGCGAATCAAACCCGGGATTGACGCCATTCAGTCTCTGAAAACTGCGAATCATCAGACCTGCGCCTACCAGCAAGATGAGTGAAAGCGCAACTTCCGCCACCACCAGGATGCTGCGAGTACCGTGTCCACCACTTGAATCAGCGTCCGTTCGTCCTAGTCCCTCTTTGAGCGACTGGCTCACGTTCGCCCGACTCAAGCGCAGAGCGGGAAGAACTCCGGCCAAGACTCCGGTCGCTAAAGAAATGAGGGCCGTAAAGGTAAGCACCTTCGCATCCAGTCCGACATCAATTGAGTGCGGAAGTTTGTCCGCCAGAAAGGCCACGATCAAACGAACACCGGCGTGAGCCCAAGTCAATCCAAGCACTCCTCCTGCAATGGCGAGGAGAATCGACTCGGTCAGGATCTGCCGCAGGACACGGACCGAACTTGCGCCGAGCGCGGTCCGAATCGCGATTTCTTTCTGACGGCTGAACGTCCGAGCCAGCGCAAGGTTTGCTACATTGACGCTGGCAATCAAAAGAACAAACGCCACGGCGCCGAGCAGAACCAGCAATGCCGGACGCACATCGCTTACCATATCGTCGTGCAATGGAACGACCAGGGCGCCCCATCCTTTGTCATCTTCGGGGTATTGCTGCTCTAACCGGGTCGAGATCGTATTCATCTCTGCTTGAGCTTGCTTCAAATCGACGCCGGGCTTAAGGCGGGCGATGACTACGGAGTGATGCTCCCCACGGACAGCGCGCTCCTTGTCGGTCCAGGCCATCGGCGTCCACATCTGCGCGAATTCGGGAAACTGGAAACTCGCCGGCATGACGCCCGCCACCAGATAACTCTGGCCATCCAGGTTGACGTTCTGGCCAACAATGGAAGGGTTGGATCCGAAGTGTCCTTGCCACAGGCGATGGCTAAGTACGACAACATTGGACCGACCGGGTTGATCTTCCTCGGGCGTAAACGCCCGGCCGAGCCTGGGTTGAACTCCCAAGGTCGAGAAGAAGCCGGACGAAACAGCGCACGCATCTACCTGCTCCGGCTTATCTGTACCCGTGAAAGTAAATCCATGAAAGCTGTAGATTGCCATCCCGTCGAAGACACGGTTCTGACGTTCCCAATCCAAATAATTCGCTGCGGAGACGGAAAACGTCGGCATTCCGGGGAAGCTCTTCGCAGGAGGAACGTGCCACACGCGGACCAGGCGGTCCGCATCCCGAAAGGCGAGCGGGCGCAGAAGCACTCCGTTCACCACGCTGAAGATCGAGGTGTTAGCGCCAATGCCCAACGCCAGCGTGATCACCGCAACCGCGGTAAAGCCTAAGCTCTTGCGAAACTGTCGAATGGCAAATCGAAGATCTTGAAGAAAGACGTTCATCTCTGACTCCTACTGGTAGAGCATCGCTACCAGGGGATCCACTTGGCTCATGCGGCGCGCCGGAAGATCGGTCATGCTGTTTTCGTTGTTGCTCTCTCACCAGTAGCCCAGTGCTCCTACCTGCGGAAACACAGCGAACGCTTTGCTTAACTTATGCATGTACATCCGCCATCAGCTTCTTCAACTCTTCTTCGGCTACCACCTTGCCGTCGAATAGATGCACTTCGCGCTGGGCGTGCTTGGCGAAGCGCGGATCATGAGTCACCATGCAGATCGTCGCTCCCTCGCGGTGTAAGTCCTGCAACAGTTCCATCACTGCCTCGCCGTTGCGCGAATCCAAGTTTCCTGTTGGCTCGTCGGCCAACAGGATGGAAGGCTTTCCGCCGAGTGCGCGCGCCACGGCGACACGCTGCTGTTGGCCGCCGGAGAGCTGCGAGGGATAGTGCCGGACGCGGTGCGCCATGCCGACGCGCTCGAGTGCCTCCATTACCCGCTTCTTGCGCTCGGGAGCCGACATCTTCTGCCGGTACGTCAGTGGGAGCTCGACGTTCTCATACACGGTCAAATCGCCGATCAAGTTGAAGCTCTGGAAAATAAATCCGATCTCCTGGTTGCGAATGCGCGAACGCTCCGCAAAATCGAGGTTCTCCACCGTCTTCTCATTCAGCGAATATTTCCCGGCTGTGGGCGTATCGAGTAATCCGATAATCGAGAGCAAGGTCGACTTGCCGCAACCCGACGGTCCAGACATGGCCACATATTCTCCTTTGGCAATGGAGAGGTGCACGCCGGAAAGCGCGTGGGTCTCAATCTCGTCGGTATAAAAGACTTTGGTCATATCCTGAATCTGAATGAGCGGCTGCGCTGCATCGGTCATAGAGTTTTCGCCTCGCGTAATGAAGTTTTCTATTTACTCAAGCTGGATGCGGTCTGTTTTGTCCCAGCGCGACATGTCGGAGAGGATCACGGTATCGCCTTCGTGAAGGCCCTCGAAGATCTGGATCGAGTTCACTGACTCTCGTCCGACCTTCACGGGCACTCGATTTGCATCTCTACCGTTGGGATCGAGCTTGAACAAGCTAATCGTGCTGTTTTCCTGCCCGAAGGCCGGGCGGCCCACATACAAGACGTTGTCCAAGCGTTCCAGATCGATCGTTCCATCAACGCTCAAGTCTGGTCGCGCGCCTCTCGGTAGTTCGCTGGTTAGTTTCACGTCCACCGTTACGGTTCCGTTTTGGACTCCGGGATCGACTCGCATCACGGTCCCGCTGATGAGACCGTTGTGGGTATCGATCGATGCCGGCTCGCCCGGTTGCACGTCGCGTGCTTGAGTTTCAGCAATCTTCAGAGTGGCCATCAGATGATCTGGCTGCACTACTTTGGCCAGCATGGTTCCGGGCTGAACATGCTGCCCCACTTGCAAGGGGAGATCGACGAGCACGCCAGTGATTCCCGCTCGCACGCGAAGCGCTTCAAGTTGTTTTTTCTTCAACTCTGCGAGGGTGCGCGCCTGATCTACTTTGGCCTGCTCTTGGGCAAGTTGGGTATCAACCGCTTTCTTGTTGATATCGAGCCGCTGATTTTCGAGGTCGTGTCTGGTGGTAAGCTCGTCCGCTTTGCCCTTCGACGCCTTGTACGCAAGTCCGGAGATCACGCCAAGATCAAACAGTGCCTTATCAGTATCGGCCTGTCGTTGCGCCTGACTGTAGTCAGCAGTGACCGTAGCCGCTCCCGCTTTTTGCGTCATCAGATCGCTTTCCAAGCGCACTCGAAGGCTCTGGTATTCCGCCTCGGCCGCCTTCAACTGCAGTCCCGCGTCAATGGCAGCCTGCTCCACCTGAGGATTGCTCATCTCGGCGACTACTGTATCGGCTTGTACTTGGGAACCCGGCAGCACTCGAATACGAACCACCGTCGCTTCGGTCTCGGCGGGAATCTGCCGAACTGCTTCCTGCGCTGGAACGAGAGAGCCCGGCCCCCGTACTTGGCGCAGCATGGAACCTCTCTTCACCACATCCGTCCACACTGTGCCGCGCTCAACGGAAGGAGCGGCCGGTTTTAACCTCATGACGCCAATCGTGAGCGCCGCAACGACGACGGCACCTGCACCGACGAATGCGATCTGGCGGCGACGTTTTTGCTGTTTGAATTCGGGCCGAGCGATATCCACTACTGCTCTATGTGCACCCTGCACGCCACACACAAAGAACTCTAAATGGCGGGAAACACAGAAGATATCTATCGCTCACCAGGGGCAGGAGAAAGCGCGGGTGTCCATTCCCGAACGGGGGTGTCCAGCAACGAACAACACTGACCAGACCCGGGAGGTTTTGTGGGGTACACGACGAGGGCGAGTATCTTGACGCGGCTCCCACTAGTCGGGAGCCGCATCCCCTCTCACGAATTCGGTCGCATCCTCAGAAGCTAAATCGCCCCTGCAGTTCCAATACGCGACCGGACAGTCCATTTATGGCTGTCCCAAAAAGCGGATTGGCGACTGGAACTCCGTTCGCATCATTGAAGGAGCTAACGATCGTCGAAGTGCTGCCGAAGGTGAATGGCGCAAGATTCAGTGTATTGAAGACGTTATATGCGGTCATACGCAGCTGAATCTTTGCGCCTTCCCCAAAAAACTTCATCGTGGGCAGGCCGAATTCCTTGGCGATCGTCATATCCACAGACTGATACCGCGGACCGCGGAACGTGTTTCGCCCAATTCCCGGGAACTCAGGGGAGGTTCCCGTCGTCTGCAACGTGAAGTATGGGTTCTCGGTACCGGCAACACCAGCCGCGGCCGCGAGTGGAAAGTTCCCCGCCGTTGGAGGCAGGAACGCGGACGTGTCGTGATTATCTCCGGCGCCGCCGTTGTAGCCGATTGGGCGGAGTGGACAGAGGTTCGTCGCTCCCAGCACGGGACAGACATTGTTCGCCACCGGCGTCCAAGGGAAGCCGGAGTGGAATTGGTAGATTCCATTCAGTTGCCAGCCTCCAACCAGTTTGCCAAGCAAGTCTTTACGCGTGCGGAAAATTGGTAGCTCCCACACCGCATAGGCGCGGAAATTGTGCGTGGCATCGTAGTCTGATGGCCCTCGCTCCGTCGCATCGTCGATCGGATACGTCTGGTTGGTCGTGAAACCCGGGCCTTCGGCGGATAGTTGGTCGATCGACTTGCTCCAGGTGTATTGGACGTTGCCCGTGAATCCGTGGCGGAAGTGATGCTCGAGTTGCGCGTTCAGTGCGTTGAAGTTTGAGTTCGTGTCGGGCGTAAACGTGAAAACCTGGCCGACGTTAGCGTTCGGCACCGGATAGAACTGGGTGAGGTTCTTGATGCGCGTCAGATGGTGGCCAGTGCTGCCTTGGTAACCGAGTGTGAACACCAGATCGGCGGGCAGAATTTGCTGCACCTGCATCGAATAAAGGTAAATGTAGGGGCTCGGCATGTGAGTAGGGTTCGAATAAATGTTTGGTGCACTTTGATTTGCCAGAATCGTCGGCAGCCCATTGGCCGGATTCAGTGGTGTTATCAATGCGGGATTCGCCGGATAACTCAGAGGACTGTTGCTGGTGCCGATGTTGAAAGAGATTTGCCCATTTACAAATGGCGTCCCAAATCCCGTGGCCTCGGTGCCGCAGCAGATCCCGTAGTTCGCTACGAATGGTGGATTGTTGCGGGTATTGTCGAAAACATTGTCATCGAAGCGATCGTAAGCGATTCCGAATCCGCCGCGAATGACCAACCTGTTGTCGTGCGACGCAGGACTCCACGCAAAGCCCAGGCGCGGGCCGAAGTTATAGTAATTTGGATTCCACTGTTGGTTGGGGTTGGTCGCCACTCCGTTGGCGAGTCCATTGACAGGATCGTTCGTAGGCTCAAAGTTCGCCAGGTTCCCTTTCGCCTCCGTCGGCGGAGTGTAATATTCCCAGCGCAGGCCGATGTTCAGGGTGAGACTCGGCCGAACCTTCCAATCATTCTGGACAAAGACACCGTAAATCGACGATCGATAGTATTGTCCGCGTGTGGTGGGCGCCGCACCAGTCAATGGATTTACTTCGATCTGTTCGAATATCGGTGTCCCGTTCGCGAAGTTCCAAAATCCCTGGAAAGCTAGATCCGGCCGAGCGCCGCCGATCAGAGCGTCGTTGTCCTGCTCGTGGCTGTACTCGAAGCCAAACTTCAAGGCCTTGTTACCGACTACTTTCGAGACTACGTCGCGGAATGCGTAGGTATTCTGCGCCAGGATTCCAGGAGAGGTGTCGCCTTGCGGAGCTCCATATCGAATGCGTTGCCCGCCGGGAAGTGGCAGCCCCTGAATCTCGATACGAGGAATGGCAAAGTTCACCTGGGGGTTGGATGTGATTCCGTTGTAGCCATATCGCGTGAAGTTAAAGCGTGCTTCGTTGAGCATGGTCGGAGAGATGGTTCGCACCCACGACAGGAAGCCACTAGGGCTGAAATTCTTCGTTCCAAAATCTGCGCTGGGACGGCCCTGCGACGCGCCATCAGCCGAGATTGTGTTGTAATAGGTCAGGAACGTATTGGCTGAAAACAGATTCTTGCCTGCGTTATAGTCCAGGCGGGCGTTGTATTGATTTCCCTCCGTAGTAGCCGGCAGCGCAACCTCCGCGAACTGCAAATCTGGACTGCCGTCGAGCCCGCCTCCTACGAACTGCGCCGGATTGCCACCGGTAAAGCTGGGATTGTAGATGCCATAAGTGGCGAACGGCGAACCGATGTCGATTCCGCCCGACACAACTGCGCACGGTTGCGCGGCTGCAATCCAAAGCGTGCAGTCCGTGGGCAGGATCTGTTTGATCCGCGGCGCAAGGCCGTTCTGCTGAAGAATGGTGGCTACCGGCGTACCTGGGCGATCTCCTAACATAAGCGCATCAAGTTGAGGTGTCTCCACCCAATCGTTCTCGGAGGTCGTATTGCTGGCGCGCAGACCTTCATAATTAAAGAAGAAGAAAAGTTTGTTCTTCAGAATCGGTCCACCCAGAGTGCCGGCAAACTGCCGGAAGGCGTCTTCATCACGAACGTTCGGCGTGAAGCCCGACCCTACGTCGTACCCTCCGAATTTGTTAAACGCATTGAAATTCGGATCGTGATAAAGGAAAACTCCTCCGCCATGGAAAGCGTTCGTTCCACCCTTGGTCACGGTCTTGATGTGGGCGCCTGAACTGCGACCGTCCGATGCCTCGTAGTCATTGGAAAGAACTGTGATCTCCTGTACCGATTCGATGCTCGGAGTAATCACGGCCGCACCGCCCCATTGCAGGCTGTTTACGCTGACGCCGTCCACTAAGTAGTCGTTCGACGTAACGCGCTGGCCGTTGGCGCTAATGGGCTGCTGATTTTCAACCTGGAATATCGCGGTGTTGGATCCGCCTGGCCCGGCAGAACCTCCGTTGCCGCCTGCGCCGTTTGGGAATCCCGCTGATTGACCATTCCCCATGCGCGCGCCGTCCCCGAACACGCCGGGCGCCAGCCTCAACAACTCATAGGGATCGCGGTCAATTTCTGGCAGATTCTGAACCGCGATGGAGGGAAGCGTCCCTTGCAAGGTAGCGTTTTCTGTCTGAAGCGCCGGAACCTCGCCGGTGACTGTGATCGTCTCTGAGGTATTGCCCACTTCCATGGTGACGTCCAGACCACGTGGCGACTCCGCTGCCACGGATACATCCCTGGTCACTTGACTCTTGAAGCCCGTGGCGTCCACAGCGACGGTATAGGTTCCGGGCGGCAACTCGCTAAACCGATAGAATCCGTCCCCGTTGGTCGTTCCATTGCGGACCACACCCGTCGCCTGATCGGTCACCGCGACCTGAGCGCCTGGGACTTTCGCTCCCGACTTGTCCTGTACCGTTCCCTGCAGAGAGGCGCCGTATTGCGCCCACGCCGTCACACTGCAGACACATGCGAGGGCAAGCAAGGCTGCAACAGTGGAGAAGAACCTTCGAGACCGCATAGAGACACTCCTGGCTAGGCGAAGTCGTATCGCTTGACGCTGGTACGCTGCCGAATAGAGACGTACACCGTGGTTTTTTACTGAAGCGGGGAGTCAGATGACCGCGTAGAACGAAAGGTTGCCGACAAGAAACACAACTCGGGCAGAGAAATCTTGCGGCAATGTAATAAGGTGGTTCTATTGCTTCGGGGTGTCAGCGTTCGCAGCTTTGTCCCGTTTAAATCCGATCTTGTCCAACATCGGTTGAATCTCCGGGTTAGACATAAACATTTTCCACACCAGGCCAGTTCGATAGTTCTCCACCATCACCACGATAGGAGCTTGATCAAGCCCCATGTATACCGGCGAGAACCAATTGTGGGTCAGATTGAAGGCATCATGCGGACCATAGATTCCCCAGAGCCGATCGCCCAGATCACGATAGAAGAATTTGAGGGCAGCCATAGACGCCTCGGGCGTATATGGAAACGAAGCGAGCGCGCCGGTTGGGGTGATGGTGCCATTGTCGTTGGAAACCTCAGGAGAATGGCCAGAGTAGCCGAGTTGATCGTCGCTTGCGGTCAGCCCCCAATCATTCGGACCATATCCCAGGAAATGACCCGGGTTCGCCTTGCAATATTCCAGGTTGATCAGCGCCAGATTCCGGTTGTTATCAAAGTAGTTGGTAAACCGATCATGGATTCCACGCGCATCAAAACCCATGAATGAGTATTGGGTGAAAAATAGAGGGCCGCCAGTGCCCACGCCCACATCCAGTTTTACGCCATAGTAGGTATGGCCGTTCTTATAAAGACTTCCATCAGTCGTGCCAGACCACCCAGTGCGGTAGGCGCTCGCCGCCGGTGATTGGCTCGCCCATCCTGAATAGTAGAGGTCCGCCGGCACCGGATGCGTGGGAGAAGCAATCGCCAGCAGGTACGTGATCATTGTTTCGTTGAAGCCGGTCAGACGGTGGTCAATGTACCAAGACCATTGTGGAGACCAGTGCCACACCAGCGCACTGTTTTGTGGAGAGCGCCGGTACCAATCCCATTCCACGGCTTCCCACATCTTCGTAATTCTCTGGTAAATGTTCTGTTCAGCTTCGCTGTCTCCCTTAAAATACTGCCGTGCGGCCAACAAACCTTGCATCAAAAATGCCGTCTCCACCAGGTCACCGCCGTTATCAAACATGCCGAAGACCAACATGCTTTCGGCGGTATAGCCATTCAGAAAATGTGGCCACGCGCCATGGTAGCGAGGCGCTTTCTCAAGGAAATCCAGAATTTGTGTAAGCCGCTGAACGCCTTGCTCGCGCGTAATGAAACCGCGGTCTACCCCCACAATCAGCGCCATGATTCCGAAGCCGCTTGCCCCGGTCGAAACAATACGATCATCCCCCGGAATATTTTCCAACGTAGCACCCGCGACCGGATGACCTCCCTCCCAGTAATAGCGGAAACACTCTTCCTCCAGCATCGTGAGCAATTCGTCGTCAGAGAGCTCCCTGGTTTCTGCACTCGCGACTTCTGAGAAATTAGACCGCCGATAAGAATGGTCAACAGCCCGCACCCGGTAATCCGCTTTCACGCCCGATTTCCCGAGAAAATCTGTATAGCGGTTGACCCCGGCGATCTGAATTCCGATTGGCTGAAAGCTTCGTCCGTTGAGCGACCGGTAAATCGAATAGCTCTGCAGATCATTGTTCGTAGCCGGATCCCAGGTGACGTCGATGTGACGATCGTAGCCCTTGGCTCGAGGGTTGAGAGGTGCTACTGGTAGGCTCTTCACTTCTGGCCCCACAGGCGAAGCGTTCGACCGGTCATCGATCTTGATCTCGTCGATGATCAAGGAGTGCGGCGTGTCGTCAGCGGCGCTCTGCCCGAAATGAATGCTATGCAGCGATCGGGCTTGAAAGGGATGGACGGAAGCAGTCGGGAAACCACTCAGTGGAAGTCGGAGCTGCACCCACCGCTTGGCAGGTATATCGCCGGTGAGCCCGTCAAGTTTGATCGGCGCGGTGAAATCGTGGTCGTCGTCTTCCAGTTGAATGAAGGGTAAGTCTGCGGCTGCGATTGCATCGTTGGAAAAACACCAAACGTAGAGTGTGTCGCCGCGAAAGTCGGTCAGCCGATTGCGCATGCTGACTACACGCACTTCGGCTTCCCAGCTTCCCTCTGGCACGGAGCGCCATTGCAGACGCAGGGCATTCGGCGCCGTGAAGAAGTTCTTGTGCTCGACGGGCAGTGCCCCGGACAGCAACTGAATCGTGCTGGGAAACACCGATCTCCCGCTGCTGTAATAGTAATAGTCCGGGGTGATGCTGTTATCGAACACCACGTGGTTGTAATAGTCCGTGGGCTCCACAGCACCGCAGGGTATGACCGTCAGAGCAAGCAAGAACAACCAGAAAACCGAGCGCACCGTCCCTCCCGCTCTTGGCAGATAGAGAGAGTCTTTACATTGCAAGCCCGAAGTCTAGCATGGGGCGCGCCCGGGGGACGTAAACGATGAGGTACGAGTATTGGAGTTGACGCGGAACTCTGGCGTGAAGACACGCGATCGAATCGACGGGAGCGCCACCTGGAAATGGGAATCTCCGCGCAGAAAAAAACCGGGGCTAGACATCTGCCCCGGTCCCTGCAACTGAGTTCGTGCCCTAGAACGAGAACTTCGCCATCAATGCGATGGTGCGCGCATTGCTTGCGAAAACGGCTCTAGGATTATTGAAGTTTGCGTCACCAGGCGTGACGAAGGCCGTATAACCGGTTCCCACCGAACTGAAACCGTTCACGTCGTTCACTCCCAGGCCAAAGCCCGGATTGCTTCCGGGGATGAACTGGGGATGATTGATGATGTTCCCGAACTGCGCGCCGAACCGGAACTTCATAGTTTCCGTGATATGCAGGTCCTTGTAGATGCCGAGGTCGATGTTGTTGGTCCCCGGCGTCTGTAGAGTATTCCGGCCCGTGTTGGGTAGTGCGCCCAAACCGGTTCGGATGAACTGGGCGCTAGGATTGTTGGCCACATAGGCCACAACCGAGCCAGCATTCGGTCCGGAAAGAGCTGTCAGTGGTGAAACATCGGTACCCGTTCCTCGAATACCGGCCGGATTTGTAATGACTCGATCGCCGGCGGGATCGCCATTCAGGTTCGCGTCCTGCTGCGACTGTACCGTGACCCACTGGCCGGTTTCGAACGTGTAAACCGGGCTGAAGGTCCAATTGCCGACGATATTCTTCATCATCCAGTTACCGCCCTTGAAGAACGGCAAGTCATAGACAATCGCCACGGTAAACCGTTGAGCGCGGTCGAGGGCCGAATTCGACCTTTCCGTAGCCAAGTTGAAGAAATCCTGCGGACGACGAGGTGTGATGTCGCTCGTGTGAAAATCTGCAGTGCTGTTATCGATGGTATGGCTCCAGGTATAGGCGCTCTGGAAAGTCAGACCATTGCTGAACCTGCGAGTAAGCCCTGCCTGCAATCCGTTGTAGGAGGACTCGCCTCGCGGAACAAAAGTAGTGATCGCACTGAAGAAGCCAGCGTTGACGAAGTTTGCTGGTTCGATGTTCGCTGCTTGCAATGCGAGCAAATTATTCAGACTGTTCGGCAGAGCATCCAGAGTTGCCTGATCCGGAGCCGTGGTGTAGGTCGGTAACGCCGTCGCGGGAGTCACGACCGATGCCAGGTTGAAGATGTTCTGCATTGGGAGGTGAATTCCGCGAGTGCCCACATAGTTGATTTCGGCGCTGTAGTTCTTCCCGAAGGCATGCTGCACGCCAAAGTTCCAGTTAATCGAATAAGGATCCTGCTCCTTGTTCGGAAGCCAGTTCGCAGTATTCGCCAAGGCGTCAGCCTTGCTCAGGACGGTGATGCCGCTGCCGCCACCGGGCGGAAGGCCGCCGTTCGCCAAGAAGTTGGGACTGAGTGGAGCTACGTTCGGCGCGGGCAATCCAGCCGCGACGTTCTCGGTAGAGCCGATTTGCGGCGGGACTGCCAAGCTGCCTATGTTGTCGTAAAGAGTGTCGTAAGCCATGCCAAAGCCACCCCGGATTGACGTACTCCCGCTGCTTCCCGGTGAATACGCAAAACCGATGCGAGGCGCCCAATTGTTTTTGGAGGGTTGAATCTTGCCAAAGACCAGTGGCTGATTTCCGGCCTGCGGAACCAGAATGCTCGGCGTGTCGGAAATGGCGTTCAGGGTCTGTCGGTTTTCACCGATCGGCGTAGTGGTGTATTCGTAACGAACACCCGCGTTCAGACTCAAATGCTGGCTCACGCGCCAAGTATCGTTAACATACCAGTAAATCGCCTTCTGGTTGCCATAGTATGTGCTCGATCCCGTACTGCGTTGTCCGAATTTGTCGGGCGCGAAGTCTTCCAGATAGACCTGGGTCGCGTTGTACTGATAGTCGCCACGGGCACGTTGCGTAAAGCCTTGGGGTGAAATATACCAGCGATACTCTCCCCCGACCTTTATGGTGTGTTTGCCTTTGACGAGGCTGACGTTGTCGACGACTTGATAGAAGTTCTGAATCGTGAACTGCGGAGCATTTCCATCCGGTCCGACGTTGAGGCCATTGCCGAGATCTAACAGAGTGACGTTTGGAAATACATCCAATCCGGGGTACTGAAAGTTCCCCGCTGGTATGTTCTCGTCGAAGCGGTTGTAGCCGACGCGAAATTCATTCGTTACACTCGGCGAGAATGTGTGATACTCGCTCGCATTCACTAGTGCGAACGTGATTGAGTACGGCGCGAAGAAAGTTCCCAGCTGCGCTGCATTATCCAGCAAGTTCTCCTTGTTATAGATAAAGCGTCCGCGAATCTGGTCCTTGTCCGACATGTTGTAGTCCACGCTCTGGACAAAATTGGTCCAGCTTTGCCACGCAGCGGGAGTGATCGAGACGTTTCCGACTTCCACGGTGCCGGCGCCGCAGGTGCCATTCGCGGGCGCACTGTAAGGGGTGGTCCCTATCTTTGTCGCTCCACTGTTCGTCGTTCCGTTGTATGTAAGGCAGCCAGACGGAGTCGTAGCCAGCGGGACGTACGTCTGGAAGATCCCAAAGTTCGTGGCATTGAGATTAGGATCGGCATTCATTGCCGCAAGGCCAGCCGCAGTCGGAGTCTGCACGGCTCCGCCGCCGACTGAGATGAAGCCGATTGGGTTTCGCTCAAAGTTCGTGAAGAAGAAGAGCTTGTTCTTGATGATTGGTCCACCGAGGGTGCCGCCGAAACGATTGGAGTCAAACCGAGGATTCGTCGTCAGCCCCTGCTGTACCCAGGTTTGGTCTACTGCGTTCAGATTACGATTTCGGAAGTATTCGTAAACAGAACCATGAAAGCTGTTCGTCCCTGTCTTGACAGTCGTATTAAATTGACCGCCGGAAGAGTGACCGAACTCGGAGTTGAACTGATTGGAAAGCAGAGTAAAGTTCTCCACGGCTTCCGGAGGAACTGTAATCAGTGCGCCTGTAACCGTCTTGTTGTTGTTGTCGACACCCTCAACTGTAAAATTATTGTCGCGCGGACGCTGACCTCCCACCGAGGGGCCAACTCCATCTCCCATCGAACTGCCGTTGGTAACACCGGGGGTAAGCAACGAAAGATTCAAAACACCGGCGCCTGCGCCGCCCGCGGAGGTGAGGCCGAGATCCTGCGAATATTGCGGATCGAATGTAGATTCCAGCTGCGCGGTGGTGGTATCGATGGCCGGCGCCGCACCCGAGACTTCCACCGTCTCGCTGGCTGCACCTGGAATCATGCTCGCATTTCGCGTGCCGGTTTTGTTCAGTACTACATCCGCTTGCTCAACAAAGGTGCGAAAGCCTGCGGCTTTCACTGTAATCCTGTATGTTCCCACCGGGAGATTGTCGAATCGATATTCACCGGTTGAGTTACTGTGCGTCACGGCCGAAGCGCTCGTGCCAACGTTGGTCGCAGTCACCTCTGCGTTCGCGACCACTGCACCGGTTGGATCGGTTACGGTGCCAACCAAGTTCCCGCTGATGGCCTGGCCGAAGGCCATACCTGCGCACAAGGTCATCAGGCTAAACACCAAACTTAAAACTCTCAGGGATTTGAAATACCGCACGCCTTGCTTCATAGCGATTCGCTCCTAACAATTCATGCCGCCTATACAGGAAACACCGTAGTGATGTGTTTCGGCGGGACATGGCCCCAACAGAGGCGACACAATGCATCGCACGCGTGCGTCCATAACAGTGCTCTCGCAAGTGCGTTTGCTGTAAACAGCTGCTCACACTGTTATGGTGTTTCGCTTTCCGCAATTTGGAAACGGGAGCGTCCGTGGCTACGGATTCTTGTAGTCGTCGATCACACAGACAGTTTCAAAATGTTTATGATCACGCGGGGTTTGTGGTGCGCGTTGAAGATTAGATCGGCACTTCGAAGAGGTAGCTCATGCCGCGAAAATTTTCATCAGCCACGTCCCTCGATTGACAAGGGCCCAACGGACAGTTCCCCTCATCTATCGTTAACTACTTGAGGGGCGAACCCAATGAATCCTCAATTTGACCGTAATATTATGGATGTGCCCGATCGTCGAAGTTGTCTCATGGCTCTCAGATGCACCAGAAAACGAGTGGATATTCCGTGGTAAAGCCAAACTTGAAGACACACCATGATGCCGCTCGACGCCGATTCTGGTTGGCGATGTCGGGATTTCTCATGGCGTTCGCACTACTGCCCTTTTCTTATAGAGTCGAACGTCACCTGGAGACAGTTGTTCACATCAAGGGCGGAGAGTCCGAAAAAGTTGACCTGGAACTGGCGCAGCGTTTCCAGTCACCATACGCCCACCGTCTGGTTCTGGTGATCAGCGGCATTCCCGATCCGGATTCAGCCAAAGCCGCGGATGCATTGAGCTTCCTAACCAATTCATTGCGTAGTGTGCAAGGAGTATCGGGTGCCGTCTCGAGTGTGGATTGGCCAGATCCTCTCTTCACCGGGAACAATGGCGGGGCCTTGATCATCGTCGGGTTGAACCCGCATGACGAAACTGTCGAGGCGCTGGTCCCCCAACTAAGGGCTAGAGCAGACTGGATGGAGGGTCAGCTTCGATCGCAATATCCCAATATCAAACTGGAGATTACGGGCGAAACGCCACTGAACTTCGACCTTCGCAAGGTCAGTGCGGATGACGTAACACATGCCGAAGAACGAGCGATGCCGGTAACTCTCGTGCTCCTGTTGCTGGCTTTCGGCAGTCTGGTGGCTGCGCTATTGCCGCTGGGAGTTGGACTACTTTCAATCTCAATGGCGATGGGTGCAGCTGCGCTACTCGCACATTATGTGCATCTGTCGATCCTAGTGCAGAATCTGGCGACCATGCTCGGCCTTGGCTTGGGCATCGACTATGGACTGCTCATGGTGAGCCGGTTTCGCGAAGCATTGGTCGAGGGACATGATCCCGGCCGCGCCGCCGATATTGCTGCCGAGCAAGCGGGGCGGACGCTGATCATCTCGGCCACGACAGTTGCAATCGGATTCTCAGCGCTGCTGACGGTGCCCATCAGCGAACTGCGGTCCATCGGGATCGCCGGACTGCTGGTCACCGTCTTGAGTGTCATGCTGTGTACATTCATAGTCCCCTGGGTGCTCGGGCTTTTGGGGCATCGCATCAATGCCGCCAGAGTGCGTCTTCCCGCGAGAGGAGTCCAAACGCGGGACGACCTGGGCGCAGCGAATAAGCGGTGGGTCTGGTGGGGCAGCATGGTAACCCGCCGGCCCTGGACCGCTCTGCTTGTCGCTGGGATTCCGTTATTGATCCTTGCATTCCAGGCACGAAAAATATCTCCCGGAGTGCCTGACCGTGACTCGCTCCCGGCCGCAGCCGAGTCGGTGCAAGCACTGCACACGCTTCAACGCATGGGGCGGTCGGGCATTGTGCAGTCCCTCCGAGTGATCCTGGAGTTGCCGCCGCACTCTCCGCCGCTCTCGCCAGCCGGATGGCTTGCCGTTAGTCGCTTAACGAAACATTTCGAGAGCGACAGCAGAGCGCAAGAGATCTTATCTCTTCCGGCCCTCACGGGAATGGCCGACACTCCGGATGCCGTGAGCGAGGTGCCCGAAGCAATCCGGAAGAGTTTTCTTCGCAGCGACGGCCAAGCTACCTTGATCGAGTTGCTGCCCACGGTCACTCTTACGCCTAATCAACAAATACAGTGGGTACGAGAGGTGCGTTCCTCCGACGTTGCGACGATAACCGGCATGCCCGGCGCCGTGCTGCGCGTCGGCGGCATTCCGGCGCTCGAAGCAGATTATGACTCGGTGGTAAAAGAGCGGCTGCCGAAGGTAATTCTTGGCGTCGTACTGGGGAGTTTGCTGGCACTCCTGATCGGGTTACGTTCTTTATTTGCGGCTGTCAAAGCGATTCTGCTTAATCTGCTGTCCGTTGGCGCTTCGTTCGGTGCGTTAGTTGTCGTTTTTCAGGAAGGCCACGGTGGCAAACTCTTCGGGCTCGAAGGACCGACGGGCAGCGTATACCCGATCGTGCCGATTCTCTCGTTTGCCATCGTCTTCGGATTGAGCATGGACTATGAGGTCTTTCTAGTCGCCCGCGTCCTGGAAGAGCGACGGCGCGGTCTATCCGAGCGATCAGCGGTAATCGTGGGATTGGCGCGGACGGCCGGGCTCATCACGAGCGCCGCGGCCATTATGATTGCCGTCTTCACCGCTTTCATTGTGAGAAGTTTTCTGGTTGTGCAGATGCTGGGTTTTACGCTCGCCGTGGCGGTTTTCATTGATGCGACGGTGGTGCGGATGATTGTCGGCCCGGCGCTATTGCAACTTGCGGGCGACTGGAACTGGTGGCCCTTTGGCTTATATGGGTTCGAGGAAACGCCTGAAGAGAGGCTTGTCCCATGACATTAACGCCGGGGAAGCGAGTGACCGCACATCGCCTTGCATCAGCCCGGATAAGGCGATGCGGTTTTATTTCGCCTTCTCTGCTTGATCGCTCGACGGGCTGAGATCAAAGTCCTTGCGTCCAAGATTCGCCTTTCCCGATCCCCGTTCGATCACAAGAATCGAGGATCCTGGTTTGCCCTGCTGCTTTGCTTCTACTTGCGATGCGGACCACGCGCCGTCCACTTGCCGCAGCCCGTAGTAAATGAATTCCTTTGGCGGTTCCTTCCCTCGAGGGGTCTTCACCACATGGACAGGGAACAAAATACCGCGGTCTATCCACGATGTCACCGAATCATAGTAAGTCCGGTCCTGCGAGCCGGAGATGCTCTTAAGGACAAAGCAATCCCGTGCGCCGTATTTCTCCGGTGCCAGCAGTTCCTGATGCTTCCAGAAGAACTGGTTCTCTACCATGTCTTCATAGGAGAAGTCTGTTCCCATGAGTGGGTCTTTCCAGCGCTCGAATGGCAACACGCTGGCGGCCTTCTCTCCGGGATGTAACGCCTCGATGGTCAAGTGGCCACTTACGCTCATATGCACAAGAAGTCGCGTCTCGTCTGGGCCAGGCCCTGAGATCACGCATAACAGACGCAGACCATCGGGAAACCAGTGAGCCTTGGCGACAAACTTGTAGCTCGTGCGCTTGCCATCGGCTTCCACGCGTGTGAGTCGCCCGGTCACACGATAGTCCAGTTTTTCAATACGCTGGCGCGAGCCAGTCAGCACAGTGTCCAGATCAGGATTCGCCGCAAAGGCCTGCGGTGGATGCACCAGCGACAACAGCACCAGCAAAGCGATCAGCGCTTGAATCGCCCCGAAGGCGCAATTCATCCGCCTGGCATTGGGATACATGTCAAACTTGAGGCGGCGAGAGAGCATTCCGGCGCGGCACACGAAGGTCATAACTATGCATTCACCCGAAGTCCAACGAGGTATTGCTTCCCAACTTCAAAATCGAATCCGCGGTCGCCCCCACCGAGACCAGTACTAAGCCGCATAGGCTTCCGCTGATCACCGCGATGGGGGTGCAAAACCTCCGATGAGACTAGGTTATGCGGCCGTCTCAATCGAGGTCGGGAGCTACAGCAGATATGACATCTCCAATTCGCGCCTCCTTCAACCCCGATCTCAACTCTACACTTTCAAACTTTGCCTTCGAATACTGCATCAGCCGTAGTCCACGCCGCGAATTCTGACGAAGTCTTGCCTCCGGTGATGGTGCGGCGCACGTTCAACCCAAAACAGGGGCAGGACTGAAGGTGAGTCCAAGAGTGACTGCGGCCAAAAATTGAACACGCATACTAAACCCAGTAGATTGACGAGTATACACGGTTCGAAGCAGCTTCAAAATGTCAGGTGGATCAGCGTCGGCGAGGACGTCCCTTTGCCGAGGCCTCGGATCCAGGGGGTTCACGGAACGGTTCCACAGAAATGCGCTCATAACACACTTCCAGCACGGTCAAGTATTCTGTACCGCCCGGCAAGTGAAGGACTACGCTGTCACCCGCTGCCGACTTCATCAACGCGCGCCCCAGAGGTGACACCCAACTGATGTGGTTACGGTTAAGATCGATCTCGTCGGTGCCCACGATGCTCACCACTCTCGATACTCCCGCGGCATTGGCATAGCGCACGGTCGCTCCGAAGAATGCCCTCGTCGCCGCCTGCCCCGCTCTCGGAGCTTCCGGGTCCACCACTTCCGCGGCTTCGATTCGCTTCGTGAGAAAGCGAATCCGCCCATCGATCTGCCGCAGCCGCCGCTTGCCGTACTGATAGTCGGCGTTTTCACTGCGATCGCCGTTGCTGGCAGCCCAAGCCACCACCTCCGTCACGGCCGGGCGTTCCCGGGTGAGCAGAAACCGGTGCTCATCTTTGAGGCGCTCCAGCCCCCTCGGCGTGATGTAGTTCTTGACTTGCGTTGCGGGTGCGTCCGGTTGTGGTTTTCTGGTAAACCCTTTTCGCATCGCGTTGTCTTTCCAGGGAGTATCCAGTGGGTGCCTCACGCAGGGCGCAAACCGAACATTTATAGTAGATCAATATGCGCAAACTCAAAATCATCGAGCATATCTCGCTCGATGGCGTCATCCAGATGACCGGCGGTCCGGAGGGCGATTTTCCATACGGCGACTGGACCGCGCAGTATCGCTCGCCTGCCGGGTTACAGATAGTAAACGAGATGTACGGCACGAGCTGCGACTTGCTGTTTGGCCGCCGAACTTACGACTTGCTGGCGAGTTTCTGGCCGAAAGCGCCGAAGAGTCCGATGGCGGACCGGCTGAATGCGGCGACGAAGTACGTCGTAACTCACAGACCGGAGAGTCTGGAATGGGGTCCATTCGAGGCCATCGGATCAGACCTCGTGGATAGCGTTCGACGCATTAAGGCCCGGAAGGGCCCGGACCTGGTCGTCGCGGGCAGCTCGACGCTGACTTCCGTGCTGCTCGATCACGGCTTGGCGGACGACGTGGTTCTGCTCGTCAATCCTATTGTGCTGGGCAAGGGCAAACGCTTTTTCGAGGGCGGATCACTGCCACGCGGATTTGCACTGGGCAGCACCATGGCTTTGCCGTCAGGCATACTCGTCAACGTCTACAAGCTTATTCCCACGCTGGCCGAGGAGGCCGTGTCCCGCGCCAAGCTGGAACGTGAATTCGAGATTGCCCGCGAGGTGCAGGAGCGCTTGTTCCCGCAGACGTTACCCAACGTCGCCGGCGTAGAGATGGCCGCCCACTGCAGACCCGCCCAGGCAATCGGCGGCGACTACTACGACCTTATCGACATCCGCGATGGCTCGCTGGCCGAAGCAGGGCAGCCCGGCGAAAACATCTTATCCGCCAGCGGAACAACGGCTCACGGCTGCGACCGCCTGGGTGTCGCGATTGGCGACATCAGTGGCAAGGGCATGTCCGCCGCCCTGTTGATGGCAAGCCTTCACGCCAGCCTGCGCGGTCAAGTGCTGAGTGGCGCTGGCGATCTGGGGACCAAGATGGCCAATGTGAACCGCCTTCTCTACGGCGCGTCCGACTCCAACCGCTATGCCACGTTCTTCTACGCCGAACTGGACTGCGCCTCGCGCACATTGCACTACGTCAACGGCGGGCACAATCCTCCGGCGGTACTGCGCAAAGAAGACGGCGCTTGGCGAGTCTTTCGCCTGGCAGACGGCGGCCCCGTCATCGGGCTGCTTGCCGGCGCGGTCTATAAGGAGCAGATACTTCACCTACTCCCCGGCGATATTGTGCTGGCCTTTACTGACGGCATCAGCGAAGCCATGAACGCCTCAGAAGACGATTGGGGCGAAGACCGAATGATCGCTGAGGCGCAAGCGCACGCAGACCTGAACGCCGAGGAGTTGTTGCAGCGCTTGTTTCGTGCGGCCGACGCCTTTGCTGCCGGCGCGCCGCAGCACGATGATATGACACTCGTCGTGCTGCGACTCTGAGTGAGAGCTTCGACCGTTAGTCTTCGGTATCATGCCGTTCGCGGGTGGTCCACCCGCGGTCTGCTACGGCAACTTCGAGCTCTCCACGCTTCAGCCCACGGTCATCCTTACACTTTCGCTGGGATTAGGCGCGACTGCCGCCCTTAAGCTGATCTGTTAAATTTCTTTCGGGCTCGGAGTCGCGCGAAAGCGCGGGCCGGTGCCGATCGCGCGGTCACGGAGCAATATTAATGATAAGCAAAATGTTTAACCAATTCTCACGTCGTAAATTCCTGGGCGCGGTTTGCACAACAAGCGCAACAACTCTGTTGTCCAGTGCACGGGGTTTTGGGGCGTATGCGTCCTCCCTGAACAACAGTTCATCAGACGGCGTACCAGCTTCCAGTGGTAAAGGGCGCATCGTTGATATGCATGTGCACTTCAATCCGAAAAACCCAAATTACATTGAAGATTTCCTGAAGGTGTCGGAGCGACTGAATCTAACCGCCCTGATGTTAACTCCGTTTGAGAATCGAGTGGTTGTCGCCGTAGCGGCAAAACAGCATCCGACCAGGATCATCCCGTTTGGATATGTGGATTTGGACGCTCCAGATGTGGTCCAGCAAGTTGAAGAATTGCACAGCATGGGGTTCCGTGGGCTTGGCGAACTCGAGTTCGTTAAGAAACCATACATCGATCCGAGTTATTTCCCGGTTTACGAACGAGCCAACGAGTACGGGTGGGTGGTGCTGTTTCATACGGGAATAGTACTGAGAAAAAAATTTAACGAACCCGAAGATGTGGCGTCCGGGCGGATGCGGCCGATTCATCTGGAGGAGATCGCACGTCGATTCCCGAAGATAACAGTGCTTGGAGCTCATTGCGGCAACCCGGAGTATCAATGGGCTGCCGAAATCGCGCGGTGGAATTCGAACGTGTTCTTTGATCTTAGCGGCTCGAGTTTGACGAAAATGCAGGGGCGGTTGTCTACATTCCGGGAGATTTTCTGGTGGACCGGCGAAGGCGATTCTGAAGTGAAAACTCCGGACAACGATCCGAACGCGTTCGTGAAGCTTGTGTTCGGATCGGACACCAATTTGGAAGGCATCGAGAACGTTGTAAAGCAGTATCACGCGCTGTTTGATGCGTGTGAGGTTCCAGAGCCCACACGAAACCGGATTATGGGAGGAACACTAATCAAATTGCTAAGTTTGCCGAGTTAAGCAAAGACTTCCGGCGCGACGGCTTTTCGTTTTGCTGGCAGAAGCGCTGACAGGACAACTCCGATCACAAGGAATACGATCACATCAGCAAAGTTTCTGTGGACCCCGTGATTCCAAGCTTCCGCGGTTTGAATAGCCATCACCGAGCCATGGGAGATGTGCCACCAAGCTGCTAGAGCAATCATCGAGCGATGCTCAGATGGTCTCCTAGCGGCCATGAGTAGAAAGACCCCGACAGGAATAAAAAAGCTCAGAAACATCGGGTGGATCTCGCTCTTCCCCTCCAAAAGCCAGCTGGAATGCCACAGATCCGTATATAGAAAATAAATTTGGGCCAGATTGAACAGCCCCACGATCACCAGGACGATCTGTGTTAGGCGTTGTCTGTTCACATTGACCTCATTATTTGAGCGACCAGTTACGACGTGCGGACAGTCTCAACCCCTGACCAAGCCCACGCCTTCCAGATGATGACCGAGGTGCATACCGTTTCGATCGTCCCGAAGAAAATGTACGATGCAAACATATGCTCGTGCCAGGCACCGCTGGCCAAAGGGTAAACGAATTGCATCGAAATGACGGCTAACGTCTCAATTGCACCCGCGATGATATTCGCCAGCCGGTTCGCCCTAAACGGAAGCAGTCGAGACGCCAGAATCATCGCGATGGGTATTTCCATCAAGACCGCTGAACCGAGCAGAGCCCATTGTGGGAGATGTGGGGCTGGATCTTGCGAGCCAACAATATCGAACAGGGCAAGCACGTCCGCATACAGGTAGTTGAGTAACGCGAAGAGCCACAATTGAGACAACCGCTCCTTTGTGTCATGCATGTCAACCTCCTACGAAAGAGCAATGCAGGATCTGAGTTGCGCTCCTGCGCTCTTGTACTGTGGATTTGAGCACTTTGGGAAATACGGGCGAGAACCTCAAAAGGATGCAAGGTACGAGGGAGTCTCCGAGAATTTCTGTCATTGGGATACCTAGCAACACCAATCTAGCAACTGCATCTCTTGCGTCTTTTTTGGGCACTCATCCGTATTACGAGTATGGTCGGGACGACCGCACTATCGCTGGAGGGGCCTGTGGCAGTGGATGCGGATGTGGTCCGGCTTCGCCGAGGCGACCTGAACGCTCTCTCGGAACTGATTACCCGGTACCAGAATCGGCTGTATCGGTACCTGCTGCGCATCGTGCGGCAGCCCGCCGAGGCGGAAGACCTGTTCCAGCAAACATGGTTGAGAGTGGTCGAAAAGATTCGTTCCTTTGATGCAAGCCGCAATTTCGACGCCTGGCTGTTCACGCTGGCGCGCAACCTGGCGATCGATCATTTGCGCCGGATTCGTCCGGAGAGCCTCGACGAGCCGCTCGCCAACAGCTGGCATGGCGAAAATGTGGCGGACCGGATTTCAAGTAAAGACCACACGCCGCTCGATCACGCGCTCGCGGCCGAGCGCCGAACGGAGATCAGCGAAGCGATGGCGGGGCTGCCGATGATCTATCGCGAAGTCCTCACACTGCGGTTTGAGGATGAGATGAAGATTGAGGAAATTGCGCAGGTTACAGCGGTTCCAGTATCAACGGCGAAGTCGCGGCTGCGGCGTTCGCTGGAACAGTTGCGTGACGCGCTCGAAGCGCGGTATCCCGGAGGTACATGGCAATGAACGAGCACGACAAGATTCGAGAACTGTTGGCGCTGGCCGCAGCCGATGCGCTGACGAGCGCGGAAGAAAAGCAGGTTGCGGAGCATGTGCGGTCTTGCATCGCCTGCTCGAACGAATTGGAGGCTTGGCGGCCGATTGCGAGCGAACTCCGCCGATTGCCGACGCCCCAGCCTTCTTCGTGGCTGGTGCAGGCGACGCGGGCGCGTGCCGAGGCGAAGTTCACGGAACAGGCCGAGCACGATTGGAACCACCGCCTAATGATTATTGTCGTGGCTTTTGCGTGGCTGCTGACGATTGCGAACTGGGCGGTTTTCCACGTTGTGAGCGGACGTTTCGAGAGGTTGCTCGGGCCGCAGTTCAGCCATACGTGGATCAGTTTTGCCGCGTTCACCGCCCTAGAGTGGCTCGCGGGAGGGGTGGCCGCAGTGATGCTGGCAATCCGGCAGCGCGGCGAAAGGAGGCTGGTATGAGCCGCTTCACAAAGGAATTGCGCGTGATCCCAGAAGCAGCGTGGATCTTTGCATGGTTCGCCTATTCGTGCCTCACCGTGTGGTTGTTCTTCTTCGTTGCACCAAAGGATCCGGAGATGGCCAAATTGCCGCGCTGGGGACAAGCGCTGCTGGTTTACGGATTTTTCCTGCTCATGGTGGCTTGGGTTGCGCTGATCGGATACATCTACGGGGATGCGAAGCGACGGCAGATGCGGTACGTAATGTGGACGCTACTGGCGATCTTCGTTCCCCATGCGATCGGGATGATCTTGTACTTCATTCTCCGCGACCCTCTGCCGAAGACGTGTCCCGGCTGCGGGCATGTCGAAAAGGCAAAATTCCCATTCTGTCCGCGCTGCGGCACTTTGCTGCAGCCAACGTGCCCGAAATGTGATAAGCCCGTTGAACCCACTTGGGCGAATTGCGCGCATTGCGGACAGCAACTGTCCGAGCCGACGACGCGAGCTACACAAAATCCCTCTGTGGCGACCTGACGTCGTGCGCCTTCGCGATTTGCGGTCCGAGATTGACTGGTCGCTTCCGACGTTGTTCGATGCTGGTGGATTGATACTTGACGAAAATGGCATTTACACTCATTAATGGGCAAATCTGCAAATAATCCAACGTGCCAGCGTCGGCCGGCAATGTTCTGGCCGGGCTTCACTGGAGGAGGAAGAGTGTCGCGAGCTGCTCCTTCAAAATGATCTCTTTCTCCAACATCAATAAGCAGTATGGCAAGCAGTTGCTCTTCGTGGACGCTTCCTTTCAGTTGAATCCCGGCGAAAAAGTTGGACTGGTCGGCCCCAATGGGGCGGGCAAGACAACGCTATTCCGGATGGTGGTCGGCGAGGAAACTCCCGACGAGGGCACGGCGTAAGTCCCCAACTACGCGAAGGACGGGCCACCCGCATCTGTGGTGGCTTCTCCAGTTTGAAGGGCCGGGCCACCCGGCCCGGCCCACCCTTAGGTTTCCGGAAGAGAACGCGTTGCTTTACGTTCTGATCTCGCGCATGACAATCATCAAAACTCCAAGTTCTTATTTCGTCTGCGCCAGCTTCGTAACAACCTCGGCAACTTTATCGAGTATCTGATTCCAGCCCTCTAGTTGACCGCTATTTTTCGCGCTCTCCATGGGTTCATTTCCAATGTGGGTGAGTTTCGTCTGGCCGTTTCCGAGATCCTCAAAGATGGTGACGTCGTACGCACCGTCTATGGCCTCATGTTCTATTCCTAATTGCGCAGGCTCAACCTTGTTTCCCTTCGAGTCCGAAAAGTACATGGAGGAAACGATCTTCTCGTGCAGAACAATCTCGTGGTATTCAACCGCATTCCAGCACTCCTGCCCATCCGGCGCTCTCATGCATAAGAGAGATTTTCCTCCAACGCGAAAATCCATCTTGCAAACAGGCGCAGTAAAACCCTTCGGTCCCCACCACTGCATCACGTACTTCGGGTCTGTCCACGCCTTCCAAACCAACTCGCGTGGGGCATCAAAAACTTTTGTAACGACCATCCGCTCTATCTCGTTCACCGTGCTTTTTGTCATCTCTGATCTCCTCTTTCTTCATTTGATTTACAACTACATCCAGTTTGTCGAAACTCTCTTCCCAGAATCGGCGATAGCTGATCGCCCAGTCGCTGACCGTCTTGATCGCCGCTGGCCGAAGCGTGCAAACACTCTCTCGTCCACGCTTCGTCTTGATCACAATCCGCGCCCGCACGAGGTAGGCGATATGTTTTGAAATCATCTGCTGCGAAAGTGCAAACGGTTCCGTCAATCCATGCACAGAGGCAGGCCCATGCGAGAGTCGTTGGATCATTGCCCGCCGGGTTGGATCAGACAAAGCGGCAAACGTTGTACCTAATTTATCCACAACCATATGGTAGTGGTTTGTGTGTCAATGTCAAGCGTGAATTTTGCGGTTCTGATTTCTGTTCACTGATCCCCAACGTGCCAGAATTGGTCGCCAATTTTCTAGCCACGCTACACTGGAAGAGGCACGGTGCCGCGAGTTGCTCCTTCAAAATGATCTCTTTCTCAAACATCAATAAGCAGTATGGCAAGCAGTTGCTCTTCGTGGATGCTTCGTTTCAGTTGAATCCCGGCGAAAAAGTCGGACTGGTCGGTCCCAATGGGTCGGGCAAGACAACGCTCTTCCGGATGGTGGTCGGCGAGGAAACTCCCGACGAGGGCGCGGTCAGTCCCCAAGAAGTTGACGATCGGCTACTTTCGCCAGGACGTCGAGGAAATGCAGGGCCGTTCGGTTTTGGATGAAGCGATCGCAGGGAGCGGACGCGTCGGCGATCTCCACCACGAACTCGAAGCCTTGCAGCGGGAGATGTCCGACCCCGACAAGGCTGATGACATGGACCGCATCCTTGAGCGCTTCGGTCACGTTCAGGAGGAGTACGAGCATTTAGGCGGTTACGCGCTCGAATCGCAAGCCCGTGAAGTGCTCCACGGTCTTGGGTTCAAAGACGATCAGATTGACGGCGACGTGGGCGCTCTCTCCGGCGGATGGAAAATGCGGGTTGCGCTGGCACGGGTCCTGCTCGGAATGCCGGATGTACTGCTGATGGACGAACCGACGAACCATCTCGACATCGAATCCATCATCTGGCTGGAGCAGTTTCTCAAGTCATTTCCTGGCGCGTTGCTCATGACCTCGCACGACCGCGAGTTCATGAATCATCTGGTCTCGAAGATTGCAGAGATTGATGGCGGCGAAATCATCACCTACTCGGGTGACTACGACTTCTACGAGCGCGAGCGGGCGGTGCGAGAGAGCAATCAGCAGGCAGCGTTTGCCCGGCAGCAGTCCATGCTAGCCAAAGAACAGCGCTTCATCGATCGTTTCAGGACGCACGCGGCCAAAGCGGCCCAGGTGCAAAGCCGGATCAAGGCTCTGGACAAGATCGAGAAGATCGAACTGCCCAAAAAACGGCAGGTCGTGAAATTCGACTTTCGTGTCCCCCCGCGCTCCGGCGAACAGGTGGCCGTGCTTGAGAATCTGCACAAGAGTTACGGCCCGCGTGTGATTTACGAAGGATTCAATCTCACCATCCGCCGCGGAGAACGCTGGGCCGTCATGGGGAGAAACGGCGCCGGTAAGACTACGCTGTTAAAAATGATTGCCGGAGCCAGTGCTCCAGATGCCGGAAGCGTGCGGCTCGGCGCCAGCCTGTATATGGGCTACTTCGCGCAACAATCGTTGGACGTGCTCAACTCCGATCTCACCGTCATTGAACAGTTGCAACAAGATTTTCCCCAGGACGGGCTCGGGGCGTTGCGGAACCTGGCGGGAGCATTCCAGTTCTCAGGCGATGACGTGGATAAGAAGATCCGCGCACTCTCCGGCGGAGAAAAATCGCGGCTGGCCATAGCACGCATGCTCTACAACCCGCCGAACTTCCTGGTGCTCGACGAACCCACCAATCACCTGGATCTCGCAACCAAGGAGATGCTGGTGGACGCCCTGAAGGATTTTCAAGGCACCATGATCTTCGTATCGCATGACCGCATGTTCCTTCGCGGTCTCGGCTCACGAGTGCTGGAACTGGGCGGTGAGAGCGGCACGGACCGCAATCCCACTGTTTATCCCGGGGCATACGTTGAGTACGTGCAGAAGCTGGGACATGAGGCGCCTGGAATCTATTCGTAGGCCTTGCAGGGTTTTTGTGCAACGACTCGCAGGGTGGATATCGACGCCTTCGTCGCAGCTATAGGTCATGTGGAAGAGAAAGGGAGCCCTGAACCCAACACAACTCTCCCGCAGACATGGAATTTCCTCTGTACCCCACCTCCGATTGAAATAGCGAACCAATTCCCCAGC